>NZ_JBNJOG010000017.1:0-80048 GCF_050113695.1 Vibrio sp. TRT 17S01
GAAGCCGAAGCTTCTAATTGGATTATCATCAACGAGTGCCCACACAGATTGATAGGTTTATATTGTTAAAGAGCTTTTCTTCTTTGTGACTCACATCACTTCGGAAGAGGCGGTCATTCTAGCGAGTTAAGTTTTAGTGTCAACCACTTTTTTCAAACTTTTTATCAAGCGTTTCCGCTTGGCTAATTGACCTGCTGGCTTGGCTTTCGTTTCTTTCGAAGCGTTGCCGTGTCAGCGAGGGGGCATTATAGAGATCACCATCACATTGGCAAGCCCTTTTTGCAGTTTTTTTTGATTTTTTTGCTGTTTGAGTATTTTCTATTCAAAAGTACCTATTTTCATTACTTTTCTATGTCGTAATAGGCTAGAACACTACTAATAAAGGATAAAAAATGAGCTCACTACGCAGTTACAAAGGTATCCAACCGCAAATCAGCCAACGCGTATATATAGATAGCAGCGCAGTGTTAGTGGGTGACATTAAAATTGGGGATGATTCTAGTATTTGGCCTTTAGTCGCGGCAAGAGGTGATGTCAACCACATCCACATTGGTAAACGCACTAATATTCAAGATGGCAGTGTCTTACACGTTACTCATAAAAATGAGGAGAACCCTAATGGTTATCCATTGATTATTGGTAATGACGTTACTGTTGGTCATAAAGTCATGCTGCATGGTTGCATCATTAAAGATCGAGTTCTAGTGGGAATGGGGGCAATTGTTTTGGATGCTGCAATTATCGAACAAGATGTGATGGTTGGTGCTGGAAGTTTGGTTCCACCGGGTAAGGTCTTAGAGAGTGGCTACCTTTATGTAGGTAGTCCGGTAAAGAAAGCCCGCCTTTTAACTGACAAAGAACGAGCTTTCTTACAAAAGTCTGCCGACAATTATGTACAAAATAAAGATGATTATTTAAACCAAGTAAAAGAGCTTAACTAACCACCTCAATAACACCTTCCGGTGTAAATACTTCTTCTTCGATCAGTGTTTCGGCAAGCTCCTCAATCTCAAAGCGGTTTTGGTTGAAAATCTCAAGGGCTTGCTGTTCCCCCTCTATTTTTGTACCCGCTATTTTTTCCAGCTCTGCGCTTGTGAGTATGCACTCTATAAGCGCACCACTGTATTGAGCAGGAAATCGGATTGTCCGTAGCTCCGCATCCCATGATTGAATGTCAGGAAATAAGATTGACTGATTCACGTTAAATACCTTCTAAGTTCTTACGCAATTCTCGTAAAACTTGTTTTGTACCTGGCCTTAATCCTCGCCACAACATAAAGCTTTCTGCCGCTTGACCAACTAGCATGCCAAGACCATCATAAGCCGCTCCTGCGCCGCTCTCCAAAGCCCATTGATTAAAGACAGTTTGACCAGAACCATACATCATGTCGTAGGCATAGGTATGTGTAGCGAATATGTGGTTGGAGATCGCTGGTACATCACCACTTAAACTTGCAGACGTCGAATTAATCACTACATCAAAGCTGTCTGTAATGTCTTCCATCGCTACAGCCTCTATTTTCCCGAAAGGGGAGAATAACTCTGCAAGTTGCTGCGCTTTAGCAAGTGTGCGGTTGGTGATTATAATTTGAGATGGTTTTTGATCGATTAATGGTTTGATAACACCTCTTGCCGCGCCCCCTGCACCGATCAGTAATATTCGTGCGCCTTCAAGGGGAACTTGATGTTGTAGTAAATCTTGAACCAACCCTTCCCCATCGGTGTTATCACCAATGATGTCACCATCATCCAGCTTCTTGAGTGTATTCACCGCGCCCGCAAGCTGAGCACGTTCTGTCAGACGGGTTGCAAACTGATACGCTTCTTCTTTAAATGGTACGGTAACATTGCAACCTTTACCGCCCGTAGCAAAAAACATTTTAGCAGCACTGGAAAACTCGCCAACAGGCGCCAACTCAGCACTGTAGATCAATGGTTGATTTGTTTGACGAGCAAATAACGCATGAATAAAAGGCGATTTACTGTGTCCAATCGGATTACCAAAAACGGCATAACGGTCTACTTGCTGTGTCATATCCTTACCTACCAAAATGCAAAAGGGTCAACTTAACTTAGTTGACCCTATCACTATTTCATATCAGGAGGAAAGTGTTACCAATCTCGTGGTTTGAGGTAACGCTCGTAAAGCTCAGCTTCAGCGGAACCTGATTCAACTTGATAACCATATTCCCATCGAGCTAAAGGCGGCATCGACATCAAGATAGATTCTGTTCGTCCACCACTTTGCAAACCAAATAGCGTTCCGCGATCATAGACTAAATTAAATTCCACATAGCGGCCTCGGCGATACAGCTGGAATTGACGCTCACGTTCTCCATAGGGTGTCTCTTTACGGCGGTCAACGATTGGCAGGTAAGCTGCTGTGTAACCATGACCAACGGCTTTTATGTATTCAAAACACTTGTCGAATGGCCACTGATTTAGATCATCAAAAAATAGGCCACCGACACCTCGTGTTTCTTCACGGTGTGGCAAGTAAAAATACTTATCACACCAAGCTTTGTGTTCAGAGTAAACATCATGCCCAAATGGTTCACACAGCTCTTTTGCTGTGTTATGCCAGAATTGGCAGTCTTCTTCAAAGGGGTAGAATGGCGTTAGGTCAAACCCACCACCAAACCACCAAATTGGTGCCTCGCCTTCTTTTTCGGCAATGAAGAAACGCACGTTAGCGTGAGAAGTGGGCACATAAGGGTTTTTGGGGTGCATGACTAAGGAAACCCCCATCGCCTCAAAACGGCGCCCAGCCAACTCAGGACGATGCGCTGTCGCTGAAGCTGGCATTTCTTTTCCAACCACATGGGAAAAGTTCACACCACCTTGCTCAAAAATGGCACCTTCACGCATGACACGAGATCGACCGCCTCCTCCTAGCTTATCTCCCGGCTCTCGATGCCAAGCATCTTCGATAAACTCCGCTTGGCCATCCTCTTGCTCCAATTGATGGCAAATGGTGTCTTGGAGCTCCATTAGAAACTGTTTTACGGCGTGTTTATCGATTGTTGACATGCTTTCCTTACCTTAAAAATGCAGAGTTAACCCTGTCTTAATATTTGGGATGTTTTGGCGTCGCGAATTTCACTGGGTTTGTTACGACCACTGGTTTCACCATGTAAGATCGCCACAAGTCGCTCACCTAATTGCAATTCAACTTCTTCTGTCGTCATACAAGGAGGTTGCCCAGTAAGATTGGCACTGGTAGAGGTTAGCGGCTTTCCAAACGCATTACACATTTTTTGCACCAAAGGATGATCCGTTACGCGCACTGCAATTGAATCAAATTGCCCAGAAACCCAATGAGATACCTTATCACTACATGGCATAATCCAAGTCACAGGGCCAGGCCACGTAGCTTGCACGGTGCTTAGCTGCTCAGCGGTCAACTGGGTTTCATCAATATATGGCAATAGCTGCTCGTAGCTGGCAGCAATCAAAATGAGACCTTTTTCTACTGGACGCTGCTTAAGAGTCAGCAATTTTTGGATGGCTTCAGGGTTGTCCGGATCACACCCTACCCCAAATACCCCTTCTGTCGGGTAGGCAATTACTTCTCCTTGTTGGAGTGCGTTGAGTGCTTGTTCAAAATTATCCACCAAGTACTTCCTATGTCTTTATTCGCTGTTATGTTGTTAAGTTTACAAATAATCAACCAAAGAGACTAAATCTATTTGTTTATAAAATGTATCAACCTAAATTAGACCAAGCACGCAAACGTTTGCTTAAGGCTAAAAACCCCGTATAATGCCCACAAAATTTATCTGCTCACCCAATTTTGTAGCTTGAAGGAGTTTGAGATGAAAGTCGGTATCATCATGGGTTCAAAATCTGACTGGCCAACCATGAAGCTGGCCGCTGACATGCTAGATCAATTTGGCGTACCTTACGAAACAAAAGTAGTTTCTGCACACCGTACTCCTCAACTTCTTGCCGATTATGCTTCCAGCGCTAAAGAGCGTGGTATTAAAGTGATTATTGCTGGCGCTGGCGGTGCCGCCCATCTACCGGGTATGGCTGCTGCATTCACGAGTATTCCCGTACTTGGCGTTCCCGTACAATCACGAGCTTTAAAAGGCATGGACTCTCTACTTTCAATCGTACAAATGCCCAAAGGTATTGCTGTTGGAACTCTTGCCATTGGTGAAGCAGGTGCTGCAAACGCCGGGATCCTAGCGGCGCAAATTCTCGGCATTCATGATGAGGCTATTATGGCTAAAGTTGAAGCTTTCCGAAGTGAGCAAACGGAGACCGTACTTGCCAATCCAAACCCAGCCGAGGATTAATCCCATGCATGTACTGGTTTTAGGTGCTGGTCAACTCGCTCGAATGATGTCATTGGCAGGAGCTCCACTCAATATTCAAATTTCCGCTTACGATGTCACAAGCGGTCATGTGGTTCACCCACTCACTCAACATATTCTCGGTCACAGCCTAGAAAACGCTATTGAACAAGTGGATGTGATCACTGCTGAATTTGAACATATCCCACATGATGTACTTGGTGTTTGTGAAGCGAGTGGTAAGTTTCTACCCAGCACAGAAGCAATTAAAGCTGGCGGCGACCGCCGTTTAGAAAAAGCACTTCTTGATCACGCACATGTGCGTAATGCCAAATACTATGTCATCCAAACACGCGAAGACTTTGATCGTGCGATAGAGCATGTGGGTATGCCTATGGTGCTCAAAAGCGCTTTGGGTGGTTACGATGGTAAAGGCCAATGGCGTTTAAAAGAAGCCACCCAAACCGATGCCATCTGGATGGAAATGGCGGAATGTATCGCAGCGACACCGACACAGGCAATTGTTGCTGAAGAGTTTGTTCCATTTAGTCGAGAAGTCTCTTTGGTGGGCGCACGAGGTAAAGATGGTACCGTTGAAGTCTATCCACTGGCAGAAAATATCCATACAAATGGGGTGTTGAGTCTGTCAACGGCCATCGACGCACCTGAGCTACAGGCTCAAGCACAACAAATGTTTACTGCTGTTGCTGAGAGTTTAAATTATGTGGGCGTACTGGCATTAGAATTCTTTGATGTAGACGGTTCTTTGCTAGTGAATGAAATTGCACCACGCGTACACAATTCAGGTCATTGGACACAACAAGGGGCAGAAACCTGTCAGTTTGAGAACCACCTACGTGCTGTGTGTGGCATGCCTTTAGGCAGCACAAAACTGATCCGTGAAACGTCGATGATTAATATCCTTGGCGAAGATGCGTTACCAGAAGCGGTATATCACCAGCCAGGGGTACACGTTCATTGGTATGGTAAAGAAAAACGTACTGGTCGTAAGATGGGACACATTAACGTATGCGGTGACTATTCTGGTGAGCTTCAACGACGCTTAAATGCATTAGCTCTTTCTTTAGGTATTGATAAATTTCCAGCTCTAAAATAAAGACATCCGTGACATCCAATAAAAAGAGATGCTTTAATTAAAGCATCTCTTTTTTTGTTTAGCGTTGAGATATTTGCTTATAAAGTGCGGCGTAATACGTTTCAGGATCATGATGTTGTTTCATCTTGTCCAATAGCGTATTGGGGTTACTAATGAGACTACGATCATCAAACACAGCTTTCACACGCTCTTTAATACCATCAATGATGATACGTCGGTGCTCTTCTCGCGATTGATTAGAAGTGACCACTATTTCTTTAAATTGATTTTGTTCTACCGGAATCAATAGATCTGAGTAGTTAATTTCAGGTAATGCTCGAACATCCGTAGTAATTACAGGCAAACCTGCAGCTTGCATCTCCAACACAGAATAACCATAAGTATCCGCCCACGTTGGTAACAAACCAACATGATGATTCTTGATCATTTCAATAACCTGTTGATTAGGGACTTCTTTTAGCATTGTCATAGAAGGGTGATTGTCGATTATCTTTTCCACACGACTATGAAACTCAGTGCTATCATCAAATTTACCTAACGCATAGTTACTACGTAAATCAAAGCTACCTATCAAGGTCAACTTAAAATCCGAATGTCCAAGAATTCCCTCATTTACTAATTCATCAAAGGCAAGTACAGCTTCGGCTCCACCTTTTCGGTAAAAATCGCGTCCAATATAGATAAACTCAAGGCAGTCATTAAAATTCTTTTCGACACTATTATGGATTAGTTCTTGAGGTGCATGGGTAACCGTCAGCTTATTCGCTATCTTTTCTTTATATTCAGGATAAAAGTCAAGCAATGCTAACTGTATCTTTTTCGCACTTTCAGATAGCGCATTGATACCGAGACAGCTGTCATTTGCCATCGTAGCAATACGCCCCTTAAGAGAAGCATTCGATAGAAATGCAGCATCAATAGAGTTAAAACGATGAAAATCAATAACAGAGTGATGTCTTGGTATCATGGTCTCAAAGATACTGACCCAGTTTTTACGGGTTGGACTCACGTCGTTAAAAAACAGATAAGCATCAATGTCTTTTCTTTCATAGAAAGGGTGAAATTTATACATATCCTGAGGAATAGATAACTTCTGCTTGATGAAACTGAGATAACGTGCAGCATTAAAGTTCCTAAGGTTCACAGTCTCATAATGTGATGTGCCTGTAATACAACGCTTTTCAGGATACCCAAACCTAGATAAACCAATTCTCATGAACAACTTCCTACACAATTACCCATCTAAATCCACTATTACTCCGCTACATTCGACATAAAAGCATAGGAATCAGGGCGTGTTAAAATTTCGCCATAGGTTATCACTTAGAAGTACTCAATAATAAGACAGCCAATTAGATAATTGCTTATCTCAAGCTAGCAAAAAATATCGTATAGAACTTAGTAGAATTATTGAGCCTGCTGACATTTACGCTTAGCACATTGCAGCTTCACACCGCTTGCTAGCTTCTTCTCAACCAGCAAAGGGAAGCCACATACTTCACAGTGGCCTTTTACTGGGGGCAGGTTCACCGCGAACTTGCATTTTGGGTAGTTATCACAAGCGTAAAAAACTTTTCCAAAACGTGTTTTACGTTCAACTAAATGACCTTTACCACACTCAGGACACATATGGCTTTCTTGAGCCGACTGCTCTGGTTCGGGCTGATTGAGGGATTCAATATGATGGCAGTCAGGGTAATTGCTGCACCCTACAAACATGCCATATCGGCCTTGGCGCAATACGAGTTCATGCTGACACTCCGGACAGGCAACCCCGAGCTCCTTAACAATATGTCCATCATTTTGATGTAAAGGGCGAATGTACTCACAGGTAGGGTATTGATTACAGCCCAGAAAAGGGCCGTGTTTACCATGGCGAAGAGTAAGCTCTCCGCCACAGGATGGACAAGGCTCATGTTCTAGTGCATGTTCGTGAGCACTGAACAAGGTGTTATCGATTTTATGGCTCATAATGGAAAATCAGCTCAATGCAAGATACCTTGCTCTTTGGTGTACAGTAGCTCTTCCATTAGCGTATAAGCGTTTTCATTCCCCGGCACATTGAACAGCACCATCAGAACAATCCACTTTAGATCATCCAATTCAAATTCATCAGTTTCTAACCCCATGACTCGATCAATGACCATTTCTCGAGTTTCTGTGGTAAGTACATTGACCTGCTCAAGGAACATTAGAAAGCCACGGCATTCTATATCCAAGCGTTCACGCTCTCGATTCGTATAAATTCGAGTTGACGCTGCACTGCTGACAGAAATTGCCGAATGCTCATCACTTTGCTGCAACGCAGCCAGCTCTTCAAGCCAGATCAGGGCTTTATAAATGTCTTGCTGGTGAAAACCAGCACGTTGTAGCTCTTCTTCGAGCTCGTCCTGATTTACCTGTAACTCCGCATCGCTATGGATGTAAGTCTCGAATAGATACATAAGAATATCCATCATCATAGCTAGCCCCTCCCCTTTCGAATATAGCCACCTGAAACTGCAACAACATGCCCTAAGAGCTCTAACTCTAAGAGCTGCATCATGACTTCTTGAACAGGTATATGGGTCCTGCTTGCAAGAATATCAACTGGTGTAGCCTTACTTCCTACGTTAGCTAACAGCTGAGGAAATGGCAATTCTTCTTTGCTATCAATTTGTTCAAAAAGTGAAGCTTGAATTGGCACTGTTACTGATTTAGACCACTCTAACAGGTGATCAATTTCATTTAAAATATCTTCAATATTCTGAACGAGGCAAGCACCTTGTTTTATCAATAGGTTACTACCTCGGCTCATCACATTGTGAATAGACCCGGGCACCACAAACACTTCTCGGCTTTGCTCTGCGGCATAGCGCGCTGTAATTAACGAGCCACTTTTTTCTGCCGCTTCTACCACCAGCACCCCCATCGACAAGCCACTAATGATGCGATTGCGGCGCGGAAAGTTCTCTGGTCTTGGCTTAGTATCTGGATGAAATTCAGAAATCAACGCACCGTTTTCTAAAATACGCTGTGCGAGTTTTTTATGTCGTGCCGGATAAATATGATTAAGGCCAGATCCCAATACGGCAATCGTCTTACCTTGGCGCCGCAATGCACCGTCATGAGCAAAGCCATCAATCCCAAGCGCCAGACCGCTAGTCACAATCATATTTTGTTCAACTAATTCTCCAGCAAAGTGGGTTGCCGCTTGCTGACCATCAATACTGGCATTACGGCTACCGACAATACCAATTTGAGGCTGGATTAAGCATTCTATTTGTCCTTGAACGAACAACACTGGTGGCGCAGCAGGAATTTGTTTTAGCAGCGGTGGATATTCTGGTGATTCAAGTGTGATGATGTGGCGATCTGGCATAGCATCCAACCATTGCAATGCTGATGTCACCAGCGCATCAGCTTGAGTATGGATGAATGCGATCTGCTTCTCTTTTAATCCCATAGAACGCAAAATCGTGGCATTAGAAGCCACGATTTTTGTTAATGGATTGGCGCTGCGCAGTTTGCTTATCGTTTTAGGCCCAAGTCCCGGGGTAAAATGCAACGTTAACCAAGCGCTCAACTCCTGCTGATTCATAGCATTAATTGGCACTTTCAGCGACAGGCTCCACTGCAACGGTCTCTGCTTCGATGATTGGAGCACGAGCCTCGGTTGCTTTACCAATCGGTTGGGTACTCTGCGTCACCAGCGCTAAACTGAAATGTGGATATGGGCGGATCACCATCAAGTTACCCACTTTGGTATCTGGTAATTTTAGCTTGTCATCACTTGCTTGACTCAGTTGTTGCGACTGATGCTTTTTACCAACCACATGACTACCGATCTCATACAGCTCAAACATACTGCCTTGACGCAAGTCATCTTCTTCACCACGATCGATCACAACAACCTGATTCTGGCCCACATACTGGCTACCATCCAGAGACCCTAGGATATGGGCCACACTGTTCTCAGGTGATGGTACTGGGTAAAACGTGGTTGAAAGATTGAGGATTTCAATACCCACATCAGGCAGCGCAATATCATCCACCTGAACTTCCTGCACCTGATTGAGTACAGACAAGCCTGTCATTCCCTCGTCCGATTCGACCAATTTGGCACTGGCGACTCGCTTTAATGCGATCATCACCTGCTCATCGCGCTCAAACTCTGCAACCGGACGATAAATGCTCCATTCTGTATGTGTATGACTACCACTGATGTATAGCAGCTCTTGTTGCGTTAGATATTTTTTACCTTTACTTGAACCCAAAACGCGTTCGCTTTTATCCAGCTCAGCTTTGTCGATCAAACGATCCGATTCGAGATAAGGAAGTACAAGACCTTTATTAAGCGTCGGTACCGCTTCTTTTTCCAAAACACGAACTTTGGGGCTTAGCTTCACCATCGACTTTAAGCTCAAGACAGGCTGGCCATTACGCCAAATCAAACTCAGCTTATCTCCGGGATAGATCAAATGTGGATTATCGATATCTGGGTTAACTTGCCACAAGCGAGGCCAGAGCCAAGGGCTATCAAGATACATCGCCGAAATATCCCACAGCGTGTCCCCTTTAATCACGGTATAGGTTTTAGGGGCATCCTCCTTGACGGTTAGAGGTGCTTCACTTTCGCCTGCAAATACTGAGGCGGACATAACTAATGAAAGTAATGTACTGGCGGAATAACTCAAAATACGAGACATACCTGCAAATCCTTGGCTAGCTTAACTACATTGTGAGTAAAAAGGTCTCAGCCCAAACCCGGGCAAAGAAAGAGAAACCTGTTCAAAAAACGTAATGATGCTGTCATTTGGGTTGTAAAATGTCTAGAATTGAGCCAACGAGGTTTATCCTGATTCGGCACAGTTCAACATTTCGAGTGTATATGTCTGTATTACAAGTATTAACATTCCCAGATGATCGTCTTCGTACCGTGGCAAAGCCGGTAGAAGCCGTGACTCCAGAGATCCAAAAAATCGTCGATGACATGCTAGAAACCATGTACGACGAAGAAGGTATTGGCCTAGCAGCAACTCAGGTTGATATTCACCAACGTATTGTCGTGATCGATATTTCTGAAACCCGTGATGAACCACGAGTTCTGATCAACCCAGAGATCACTGAAAAACGCGGTGAAGATGGCATTGAAGAAGGCTGTCTTTCTGTCCCAGGTGCTAGAGCGCTGGTTCCTCGCGCAGCGGAAGTAAGCGTTAAAGCCCTAGATCGCGATGGCAAAGAGTACACCTTTGATGCTGACGATCTATTAGCGATTTGTGTGCAGCATGAGCTTGACCATTTAGAAGGCAAACTTTTTGTCGATTACCTTTCGCCTCTGAAGCGTAAGCGCATTCAAGACAAGCTAGCCAAAATTAAGCGCTACAACGAGAAAAACGCAAACAGAGCTTAACCGCTAACTCACAAAAGGAATGTACCTTGAGCAAACCATTAAAAATTGTTTTTGCTGGTACTCCGGATTTCGCCGCCCGTCATTTGGCGGCGTTGTTGTCTTCGGAGCATGAAGTTATTGCTGTTTACACGCAGCCAGATCGCCCTGCTGGTCGAGGTAAAAAACTGACTGCAAGCCCAGTGAAGAACATTGCCCTTGAGCATAATATTCCGGTTTACCAACCAGAAAACTTCAAATCAGATGAAGCAAAGCAAGCGCTTGCTGACCTCAATGCAGATCTTATGGTTGTTGTGGCTTACGGCCTATTGCTTCCTCAAGCGGTACTCGATACACCAAAGCTTGGTTGTATCAACGTTCATGGTTCTATTTTACCTCGTTGGCGTGGTGCAGCGCCGATTCAACGCTCAATTTGGGCGGGAGATAAAGAGACAGGCGTCACCATCATGCAGATGGATATTGGTCTAGATACTGGCGATATGCTTAAGATTGCAACCTTGCCTATCGAAGCCACCGACACGAGCGCAATCATGTATGAGAAATTGGCTGAGCTTGGCCCAGATGCATTAGTCGAATGTTTAGCAGATATCACGGAAGGTAAAGCCATTCCTGAAAAGCAGAATGATGAGCTGGCGAACTACGCGAAAAAGCTAAGCAAAGAAGAAGCACGCATCAACTGGCACGATGACGCAGAACATATAGAACGCTGCATTCGCGCCTTTAACCCATGGCCGATGAGCCACTTTGAGGCGGCAGAAAACAGCATTAAAGTCTGGCAAAGCCATGTTGCTGAGCAAGACAGCACAAAACCTGCTGGTACCATTATCCAAGCGGATAAAAGCGGTATCTATGTCGCAACGGGTAAAGGTGTTTTAGTGCTAGAGCAATTACAAGTGCCGGGCAAAAAAGCCATGCCAGTACAGGATATTCTCAATGCTCGCGCTAACTGGTTTGAAGTTGGCAGCGTACTTAGCTCCATTGAATCCGAATAATCCTTAATTTATCAGAACTTTTAGAGGGCAGAGATGCCCTCATATTTTTATGGTGATCTTATGAATGTTCGCGCTGCTGCGGCCAATGTCCTTTTTCAGGTTGTCGATAAAGGTCAGTCACTTTCCAACGCTCTTCCTGCGGCTCAACAACACATCAAACCCCGCGATCATGCACTGCTGCAAGAGATTTGCTACGGCGCACTACGCTACCTACCTCGTTTAGAGTCTATCGCTGGTCAATTGATGGATAAGCCACTCAAAGGCAAACAACGCGTTTTCCATCACCTGATCTTAGTGGGAATTTATCAACTCAGCTTTATGCGTATTCCAGCGCATGCGGCCGTGGGGGAAACCGTTGAAGGAACTAAGGCACTGAAAGGGCCTCGATTACGTGGTTTGATCAACGCCGTGCTACGCAACTATCAACGCAGCCAAGAAGAGTTGGATGCATTTGCAGTTAGCCATGATGCAGGCAAATACGGTCACCCAGGCTGGCTACTTAAGCTGCTCAAACAAGCCTATCCAGAGCAATGGGAAAACATTGTTGAAGCCAATAACAACAAAGCACCAATGTGGCTGCGCGTAAACCACCAGCACCATACACGTGATGAGTATGTTCAACTCCTAAGCAATGCAAGCATTGAGCACACCACGCACTCACAAGCTGAAGACGCCATCAAGTTAGCCACGCCATGTGACGTGTACAACCTACCGGGTTTTGAAAAAGGGTGGGTATCAGTACAAGACGCGGCGGCACAGCTGTCGATTGACTACCTAAAGCCACAAGATGGCGAACTTATTCTTGATTGCTGCGCCGCACCGGGGGGCAAGACGGCTCACATATTAGAGCAAACCCAAAATGCTCAAGTTGTTGCGATTGATTGTGATGAAAACCGTTTGAAACGGGTGCACGACAACTTGCAACGCTTAAACCTAACAGCGCAGGTAATTTGCGGTGACGCACGTAAACCAAAAGATTGGTGGCAAGGGGAGCAATTTGATCGCATTCTACTGGATGCGCCTTGCTCAGCGACCGGTGTGATCCGTCGTCACCCAGACATCAAGTGGCTACGCAGAGCAGAAGACATTCAAGCGCTGGCCGAATTGCAAAGTGAAATTTTAGATGCGATGTGGCAACAGCTAAAACCCGGCGGTACTTTGGTTTACGCAACATGCTCCATCACACCACAGGAAAACCGCGATCAGGTTAAAGCATTCCTAGAGCGTACCCCAGAAGCTCAGCTTCAAGGGTCCGAGATCGAAAACCCAGGTCGACAAATTCTACCGGGTGAAGACGATATGGATGGCTTCTACTACGCGGTACTGCGCAAGCAGTAAACCAAACATTGGCGCTCACTCTGAGTGCCTCCCCATGTTTTCTGGGGAATAAACAGTGGTAAACATAGAGAAAACAGTATGAAAATCATCATTCTTGGTGCAGGTCAGGTCGGTGGTACACTGGCTGAGAACCTCGTTGGCGAAAACAACGACATCACCATAGTGGATAAAGACAGTGACCGCTTACGCGAGTTACAAGATAAATATGATTTACGTGTTGTAAACGGCTACGCCAGCCACCCAGATGTGCTGCGCGAAGCAGGCGCACAAGATGCCGACATGTTAGTCGCCGTGACCAACATGGACGAAACCAACATGGCAGCATGTCAGGTCGCCTTCTCTCTGTTTAACACTCCAAATCGCATTGCACGGATTCGCTCACCACAATATTTGACCGAAAAAGAAGCCTTATTCCAATCCGGGGCCGTACCGGTTGATCACTTAATCGCACCAGAAGAGCTTGTAACTAGCTATATTGAGCGCTTAATCCAGTACCCCGGTGCATTGCAAGTGGTCAGTTTTGCGGATCAAAAAGTTAGCCTTGTCGCTGTAAAAGCCTACTATGGCGGACCGCTTGTAGGGAATGCGCTGTCTGCACTGCGTGAGCATATGCCGCATATTGATACCCGCGTAGCGGCTATCTTCCGTCAAGGTCGACCGATTCGCCCTCAAGGCACCACTGTGATTGAAGCTGATGACGAAGTGTTCTTTGTTGCGGCCAGTAACCACATTCGCTCCGTGATGAGTGAGCTGCAACGGCTAGAACGCCCTTATCGCCGAATTATGATCGTCGGTGGTGGTAACATCGGAGCCAGCCTTGCCAAACGCTTAGAGCAAACTTACAGCGTTAAGCTGATTGAACGCAGCTACCAGCGCGCCGAAAAACTTTCTGAAGAGCTGGAAAATACCATCGTGTTCTGTGGTGATGCTGCCGACCAAGAACTACTGACAGAAGAAAACATCGATCAAGTGGATGTGTTTATCGCGCTAACTAATGAAGACGAAACCAACATCATGTCGGCCATGCTCGCCAAACGGATGGGCGCGAAGAAAGCCATGGTATTGATCCAACGCGGAGCCTATGTCGACTTAGTGCAAGGTGGCGTAATTGATGTGGCGATCTCTCCTCAACAGGCCACGATTTCGGCACTGCTCACCCACGTTCGCCGTGCTGACATCGTCAACGTATCTTCATTACGCCGCGGCGCAGCAGAAGCGATTGAAGCCATTGCTCACGGTGATGAAACCACCTCCAAAGTTGTGGGTCGTGCCATTGGCGATATTAAACTGCCGCCGGGTACCACCATTGGCGCTATTGTTCGTGGCGAAGAAGTACTGATCGCTCACGATCGCACCATTATTGAACAGGATGATCATGTGGTGATGTTCCTTGTGGACAAGAAATATGTCCCAGATGTCGAGGCGCTGTTCCAGCCTAGTCCGTTCTTCCTGTAATTGTAAGGTGTTGACGTATGGTCAACTTTCGTCCTGTCTTATTTGTTATTGGGTTAGTGCTTTCCAAACTAGCCCTATTTATGTACATCCCGACACTGGTGGCATTTTTTAGTGGCACCAGTGGCTTCTTAGAGTTTGGTAAAGCCATACTGATCACCCATATCGCGGCTTTCGGCTGTTTAACCTTTGGCCGAACAGAGAACTTTCGCCTAAGTGTGCGTGATATGTTCTTGATCACCAGTTTGGTTTGGACCATTGCCAGTGCCTTTGCTGCCTTGCCTTTTGTGTTTATTAATCACATCAGCTTTACCGATGCTTATTTTGAAACCATGTCTGGCATCACCACAACGGGCTCCACGGTACTCAGCGGGTTAGATAATATGGCGCCGAGTATTTTGCTTTGGCGTTCTATCCTGCAATGGCTAGGCGGTGTGGGGTTCATTGTTATGGCCGTTGCGGTCCTACCGATGCTTAACGTTGGTGGCATGAAGCTGTTCCACACCGAATCATCTGATTGGTCAGACAAATCCAGCCCACGAGCGAAAACCGTCGCAAAAAACATCGTCGCTGTGTATTTGGTCTTAACGCTATTGTGCTTACTCGGTTACTTACTGACGGGCATGAGCTTATTCGAAGCGATTAACCACTCTTTCACCACACTGTCGACCGGCGGTTATTCAACATCAGATGGTTCGATGAACCATTTCTCTAACGGTGCTCACTGGGTTGCAACACTGTTTATGTTCCTCGGTGGTTTGCCATTCTTACTGTTTGTCGCCGCACTGCATAAACGCCGACTCAATGTTTTAGTCAGTGATGCTCAAGTACGTGGTTTTACTTGGCTATTTCTATGCTCAAGCTTGATCGTAGCCGGATGGCTGGTGATCCGAGACGGTTATGCCATGATGGATGCTCTGCGGGTTTCAATGTTTAATATTGTTTCCGTTGTTACGACCACAGGCTTTGGTCTGGAAGATTTTACCGCTTGGGGCGCATTGCCGACGACGTTATTTGCGTTTCTGATGATGGCGGGGGCTTGTTCTGGCTCTACATCGGGTGGTATCAAAGTGTTCCGTTTTCAAATCGCGATGACACTCTTAAACAAGCAAATGATGAAGCTCATCCATCCTTCTGGGGTGTTTGTCCAGCGCTACAATCAACGCCCTGTCAATGATGATATTGTTCGCTCCGTGGTCGCTTTTGGTCTCACCTTCTTCATTACCATCATCGTTTTAGCGGGTGGACTGAGTGCACTTGGACTGGATCCCGTAACCAGCATTTCTGGAGCCATTACCGCTGTCGCCAATGTCGGACCTGGCATGGGGGACGTGATTGGCCCAACAGGCAACTTTGCCCCGCTACCCGATACGGCAAAATGGCTGCTAAGCTTGGGAATGTTAATGGGAAGGCTCGAAATTCTCACATTACTTGTGCTCTTCTTCCCGGCTTTCTGGCGAAGATAAGGAAAATCACAATGAAAAAATGGCTGATACTCGGCACTTGGTTTGCCAGTCAATGCATTTTAGCATCACAAATTGTCACCTTGGCGGATGGTCGCCAAGTTCAACTGAATGATGACTTTACTTGGCAATATATCCACGCGGCATCGGCATCATCTGGAAAAGAGACAAGCCAAGTTGCAGCAATTCCACCAGTAAGCATCACAGCGAATACCACCCTAGTGACGGTGGGCAGCGAAAGAAACACTATGCAACTTTCTGATTACGGTGTGGATGTATTATTGGGAGCAGCTCGCTATGAAGACGGAGAATTACACATCCCCGCGTCTTTAACGAATCAGAGCTCTTCTTCGGTCATTTTCGTTGCCATAGAAGTGACATTAATGAGTGCCGACGGGTATCCACTGGCAACTGAAACGATACCAGTGTGGAAATCCATCAAACGAATGGCGGATACCTACCTTCGACCACAGCAGTCGAAGCAAGGGCAAGAGATCAAACTGCCTGTGAAAAACGCCGAACAATTTAAACTGTCGGCTCGCATTATCGAAGTGATCACCCGTTAAACCGGATCCACATAAAAGTAGATCGCCAAGAAATGGCAAGCGCATCCTGCGAGTACAAAGCCATGCCAAATTGCATGATTAAAGGGAATGCGCTTCGCCACATAAAACACCACTCCAAGTGAATAGGTGATCCCACCCGCCGCCAGTAAGGTGAGCCCGCCGACATCAAGGTTTAATGCCAGCTGATAAATCACGATCAGCGACAACCAACCCATCAAAAGATACGTCATCAACGATAGCTTTTTGAAGCGATAAACAAATGCGATTTTCATGATGATGCCAATTAAAGCAATACTCCAAATCACAATCATCAGACCAATTGCCAATGGCGTGCGCAAACTCACCAACAAGAAAGGGGTGTAGCTGCCAGCGATTAATAAATAAATGGCGCAGTGATCAAAGGTCTTGAGCGCGCGTTTTGTTTTTTCGATAGGAATTGCGTGGTAGAGCGTTGAGGCAAGAAACAGCACAATCATGCTGCCACCATAAATGCTCATACTGGTGATGGTGAGTGCATCAGCGTTGTGTTCAACCGCCTTAAGCAGCAATAAGATTAAACCAACAATGCCAAAAATCATTCCGATACCATGGGTGACGGCATTGGCAATCTCTTCTTTAACACAGTAAGGAGCAGATGAAGATGAGGACATAATCGAGCACTCTGGAGCAAAATTAGAGGGATTACTCCAGAGTATCGCATTTTTAGCTTACACTTGTAAGCTAAAATGTTTTAACTTTTTGTTACGTGGAAGAGTCTAGGTAATCCAGCACCATCTGACCCGCATTCTCTCCAGACGTATGCAATGGAATACTCAATTCACGTTTGAGTTGGCCAATGCCAAGTAGACTCGCCAGCATGCCTTTTGCACCATCGCGATGACGATCAACTTCAAACCATAGCTTTAGCTCTTGCTCCGTCCGATACGCAACAACTTCTAACTCACGCCAACGTCCATGATATGGTCCTGTGGTCGGTACAAATTCAAATTCCTGAACAAAGGGCAGTTCAAAACCATCCACCGCTTCACACTCAACTTGACGGATCCGCAGCCCCTGCTCTTCTAATGCAGTAAAAATCCCATCCATCAATGGATCAGGTCTGACCGTGAGAATATCTTTATCTGTTGGATCGATAGCCATAGCGATATCCAAACCGGTTTCGAGCCAAACTTTGGCATCTCCGATCGTCACTGGCGTATTCCATGGCACATCCAGTTCAACGTTAAAGTCTCTGGTTTCACCAGCACCGATGGTAAACGCATAAGGCAATTTCCAACTGGCCAATACATACGTTTGTGGTGCCCGTTTTGTTCGACCATGACGATCGTTGTCATTGTTGTTGGCCGGCACTTCCTTGATATAACGACAACAGAGTTTGACATCAATGTTGTCTACGTCTTGCTCATCCGAACCACCATACACATGAATAGTGAGTGCGACCTTTTGGCCTGGAAAAAGGGTTTCTTGCTGGAGCACAGAATCTACTTTTGCCGAACCAATACCGAAACTGGCGAGGGTTTTCTTAAAAAACGACATGCTCTCCTCCTTGGTAAACTGACATTCATATCACCAGAGCAATACAACTCATCTCTCTATGCTAATCTGCTTTTCTGTCTCATGGCTACCACTTATCTCACACAATTTTAGTTGCCACACAGCAATATAGCTGACGATATATCGATCAAATTCTTATATGGTGCTAATCTATCCTTGATATGCATGCATATCATCAATCCTGATTGATTACTTTGGATTGGCGAGAGCCAGAAGAGCCACCCTTCAGCGATGAAGCTCAACTCATAATTGATCAGGCCATTACATTGGCAATGGATATGCCTGACAAGTTAGGTAACTTAATGCGCCCAACAGCAGTCAGGTTTTCGCACACAAACCGTAGTGCAATGCGTCGTCGCAGTGGTTTTGCCGCAGCGCCAGTCGCAAAAAAAGTGGCTCCAGCAATGACTTTAGTTGAACGTGATGTCATCTTGGCGTCTACGCAAGACAAAGTGGTTAAAGCTGCATAATTAAAAGCGCAGATCTCTGCGCTTTTTTCTTACCTTCACGGCGGTGATTTGTTACCTTAACCCGCAAATCATTATAACTATTGTGGAGAAAGCTCATGAAATGTCACCGTATCGAGGAATTACTCGAACTGCTCGAGCCAGAATGGCAAAAAGATCAAGATATGAACCTACTGCAGTTCATTGTAAAGCTGGCAAATGAAGCGGGTTACGACGGTAAGCTAGAAGATTTAACCGATGACGTTCTGATCTATCATCTAAAAATGCGTAATAGCAGCAAAGATGAAATGATTCCTGGTTTGAAAAAAGACCAAGAAGACGACTTCAAAACCGCGATCCTTCGAGCGCGCGGCATCATCGAGTAAGCCCCCCCTCTCAGTCAAGCGCGTCACTTATGACGCGCTTTTTATTTCCCCACCTCTCAAATCCCATAAAACTCTATTCCAAGTTTTATTACAGCAGCAGTTCTGTTTTGTTGTTAAAGGTTGATAGCGTTAAAGAAATCAAATTGTTATTAATTGTATAATCGCTCGCCACAACCTTTTCCTAAACTATTAAATAATGTCGCAAAGAGTGTGAACAAAAGAAATCACACCGCATGCCCAAGAAGGAAGCACAATGAGTCAGGATAAAATCGACATCAAAGATGTGACTCCGAAAACGTTTAACCCTAAAGCTCACAAAAGCAAAGGCGACCGTTTTAATCCGAGTAACCGCATCTATGTTCGAGAAAGTAAAGGAACTTTCCAAAAACTTCGCCGCTATGGTGGCTGGTTTTTACTGCTGCTGTTTGCACTCACCCCATGGATTCCCTATGGTGAAAGGCAAGCAATTTTGCTCGATATCGGCCATCAGCAATTCAACTTTTTCGGTACCACCCTGTATCCACAAGATCTTACGCTGCTGGCACTACTCTTTATGATTGCGGCCTTTGGCCTCTTTTTCATTACCACCTTTTTAGGTCGGGTATGGTGTGGTTATCTATGTCCTCAAACCGTTTGGACCTTTATGTACATCTGGTTCGAGGAAAAATTAGAAGGCAGTGCCAACAAAAGGCGTAAGCAAGATTCCAGCAAACCCACATTTAAACTCATCCTTAGAAAAACGGCTAAGCACTTAGCTTGGATAGCCATTGCATTAATCACCGGCCTGACCTTTGTTGGCTACTTTGTGCCAATGAAAGCGCTAGTGGTGAATTTTTTCACTTTCGAGGCAAGCTTCTGGCCAGTGTTTTGGGTGCTATTTTTTGCTGGCTGTACTTACGCCAATGCTGGTTGGATGCGTTCAATCGTCTGTATCCATATGTGTCCCTACGCGCGTTTTCAATCTGCCATGTTCGATAAAGATACCTTTATCGTGGGTTATGACGCCAAACGCGGTGAGGCACGCGGCCCACGCTCACGTAAAGCCGATCCTAAAACCATGGGCTTGGGAGACTGTATTGATTGTGATTTATGTGTACAAGTGTGCCCTACCGGTATCGATATCCGAGATGGTCTGCAATATGAGTGTATAAATTGCGGCGCCTGTATCGATGCATGTAACAACACAATGGATCGCATGGGGTATGAGAAAGGTTTGATCAACTACACCACCGAGCACCGTTTATCTGGCCACCATACCAAGGTCATGCGACCGAAGTTACTTGGCTATGGTGCTGTGTTGTTGGTTATGTTTGCCTTATTCTTCGTCCAAATCGCCAGCGTCGACCCGGCTGGGCTCAGCGTATTACGCGATCGCAACCAGCTGTTCCGAGTCAATTCATCTGGCGAGGTTGAGAATACTTATACCTTAAAAATCATCAATAAAACTCAGCAAGTCCAGCAATATAAGCTAGATGTAACTGGGTTGAGTGATGTTTCTTGGTATGGCAAACAAACGGTGCAAGTGCTGCCGGGTGAAGTATTGAATCTACCAATGAGTCTTGGAGTTCTTCCTGATAGTCTCAACTCACCAATTTCGACAATTCAGTTTATACTGTCGGACAGCGAAGACTTTACAATTGAAGTAGAAAGCCGTTTTATCAAAAAACTCTAGCCTGGCCGACTACCCAAACTTAATGGAAAAGGCTCAGCAATGGGCCTTTTTGTTTTTATGCCAAATACTGCTTTTAACTTTGATGCTTTAACTCCAGATTTCATGTGGTATGCCTTGGAGAGTATCGGTATCCGCGCCGAGTCTGGCTTTTTACCTTTAAATAGCTATGAAAACCGCGTCTATCAGTTCACCGACGAAGAGCGACAACGCTATGTGGTGAAGTTCTACCGTCCTGAACGTTGGAGCCAAGCACAAATTCAAGAAGAGCATGACTTCACGCTAGAATTAGTCGAGTCAGAAATCCCTGTCGCCCCACCCGTGCGCATCAATGGCGAAACCCTGCATCATTATCAAGGCTACTGGTTTGCCCTCTTTACGAGCGTGGGAGGACGTCAATTTGAGGTGGATAATTTCGATCAGTTAGAAGGAGTTGGACGTTTCTTAGGTCGCATCCATAAAGTGAGCAGCCGTACCCAATTTCAACATCGCCCAACCCTTGGTTTACACGAATACCTCTACCAGCCAAAAGAAATTTTACAGCAATCAAGTTTCATTCCGATGCATCTCGAAAATGCGTTCTTCAATGACTTGGATTTGCTGATCAAAGCACTGGAGCAACGCTGGCAAAACAGCAGCCAGATCATTCGCCTCCATGGAGACTGTCACCCGGGCAACATCCTTTGGCGCGATGGTCCCATGTTTGTCGATTTGGATGATTCACGTAATGGTCCTGCTGTCCAAGACTTGTGGATGCTGCTTAATGGTGAACGTCATGACAAACTGGCGCAACTCGACATTATTTTGGAAGCCTACCAAGAGTTTTGTGACTTTGACCACTCAGAGTTGAAACTAATTGAGCCATTGCGTGGTCTACGTATGGTGCATTACATGGCATGGCTAGCAAAACGCTGGCAAGATCCTGCATTTCCTGTCGCTTTTCCATGGTTTGCTGATGCAAAATATTGGGAGAGTCAGGTGTTGGCTTTTAAGGAACAAATTGCGGCATTGGATGAACCGCCATTGTCACTGCTGCCTCAATGGTAAACTGAGGCTCATTGAACCAGGAAGCAGACCAGAATAACTATTATGGAGAAAATAATGAAAAAGCTGTTTGCACTCTTTGCAACTCTCATGATGAGCCTTAGCGCTCATGCCGCTCAATTCAAAGCGGGTGAGCACTACAAAGTGCTTAACCTTGAAGCCTCAAAAAAACCAGTAGTAACTGAGTTTTTCTCATTCTACTGCCCACACTGTAATACCTTCGAGCCAGTGATCCAGCAGTTGAAGAAACAGCTGCCTGAAGGGGTCAAGCTGCAAAAGAATCACGTGTCATTCATGGGCGGGAATATGGGTTTATCCATGAGTAAAGCCTATGCCACTATGGTTGCACTAAAAGTAGAAGATAAAATGGTGCCAGTGATGTTTAACCGCATTCACAACATGCGTAAAGCACCAAAGAATGATGAAGAATTACGTCAAATCTTCTTAGATGAAGGCGTGGATGCGAAGAAGTTTGACGCTGCTTTCAAAGGCTTTGCTGTTGATTCCATGGTTCGCCGCTTTGACAAGCAATTTCAAAACAGTGGTCTCTCTGGCGTACCAGCCGTTGTCGTGAACAATAAGTTTTTGGTTCAACCACCACGTGGGTTCTCAATGGATCAATACTTTGAGCTGGTTAACTACCTACTCACGCAAAAGTAATCAAACAAAAAGGGAGCCAAGGCTCCCTTTTTTATTGCTCATTAATTTGCTTTAACTTTTGGTCTTTCTTGTGCCATACATCCGTCAGCCATAGCTGAAACTGGCGTTTGTATTTCTTATCATTGAAATAATCACCAGTGACTTTCTCATCCACAGGCAGCAGCTCAGTATGCACCACTATTTTCGTCACTTTCCCCATCAACAAATCTTTAAACGGCTTGTTTGTGTTTTTGGGATAAGCCAGAGTGACATCGATAATATGATCAAATTGCTCCCCCATCGCCGCCAATGTATAAGCAATTCCCCCAGACTTGGGTTGTAACAAAAACTCAAAACCCGCTTTACTTTTCGCCTGCTTTTGCTCAGTAAAGCGAGTGCCTTCCACATAATTAACCACCGTTGTAGGCGTATTGCGGAATTTGGCACAAGAACGACGCGTCGTTGCCAAGTCTTGCCCCCGTTTAGCCGGGTTTCGCAGCAAGTATTCACGCGAGTAACGGCGCATAAAGGGCATATCAAGTGCCCAACAAGCCATACCGATAAACGGCACATACAACAATTGCTGTTTAAGAAAAAACTTAGGCATGGGGATGCGGTCTTTAAACACGCAGCACAATACAACAATATCGGTCCAGCTGAGGTGATTAGAGATCATCAAATACCAAGCGTCTTTTTTAAGTCCTTCAACCCCTTGAATATCCCATTCAACACGATTCGAAGCTTTTAAAATCCAAGCATTGACGGTTGCCCACACCCACATCATTTTATTTGCCATCGCTGTGGCATAGGCTTTTAATCGTTGTCCGGGCAATATCAGCTTAAATAAAGCAATGATACAAATAGCGAGAGAACAAAACGCGGAGTTAAGGATAACCAGAGCCGCATTCAATACAAGTAACAGATAAGACAGCATAGAATTTAATAAAGCGCGCGTTAATGATCAATAAAACAGCGTGTAATTATACAAACCCCACCAGAGTTTGGAATCTTTGATGATATGGTCAGATTTGTTGCTTTGATCTATCTATCAAGAGCATTCCATTACAGATGGTGATTATTAAACTATTTGCACGGGTTAGTGATCCACCTTTTATACCGCTTGTGCGGTAAGCTGTTTCAATAAGCGATCCATCGCACGATAACCAAGCGCTTCCGCTAAGTGCTCTCGGCGAATGGCTTCGCTGCCAGCTAAATCGGCAATCGTTCGAGCCACTTTGATGATCCGATGATACGCGCGAATGGAAAGCCCTAAGCGATGTAAAGCGGTTTCTAAAAACTGCGCATCGGTTTTTTCTAGATGACAATAGTGTTCAATTTCTCGACTTCCCAGTAACGCATTAACTTTACCAGCACGCGCTAACATCTGCTCTCGCGCAATCAACACTCGCTCTTTCACCGCTTGTGTAGTTTCTCCGCGATCACCACCTTCTGCCAAAGTGCCTTTCGGTAACGCCGGGATTTCTAAAGACATATCAAACCGATCAAGTAACGGGCCAGACAAACGGCTTAAGTAGCGCAAAATCGTTTGTGGATTTGTCCGAGCTTGAGCGCCTTCATGGTAACCCGTCGGGCTGGGGTTTAAGGCACCAATCAACTGAAAACGAGCAGGAAAACGAGTTTTTCCTTGTGCCCGAGAGATAATGATCTCGCCGGACTCCAGCGGCTCTCGCAACGAATCAAGCACTTTACGTTCAAACTCAGGCATTTCATCAAGAAACAGCAAGCCATTGTGCGCCAAAGAGATCTCACCGGGTCTAGGAATTGTGCCACCACCCACCAATGCCGCCATCGAGCTCGAATGATGCGGCGATCGAAACGGTCGTTGTTTCCAGTTGTTCGCATGGATCTCTTGTTGGGTGAGCGAAGCAACAGACGCCGTCTCCATCGCTTCATCATCACTCATTTCAGGCAGTAAGTCGCACAACCTTGAGGCTAGCATGGTTTTACCCGTGCCGGGAGGACCGAGAAAAAGCAGATTGTGATTGCCCGCCGCTGCGATCTCTAGCGCACGTTTACCTTGCTGCTGACCAATGATGTCTTGCAAGTCTCGCCCCGATGGCGGAGTGGCCTTTGTAGTAGGCTGGATGTGTAAACCTAATGCCTGCTGACCACATAAATCACTGCATACCTCCAGCAATGTTTGTGCAGATTTGTGGCATTCCTTCCCCACTAGTGCAGCCTGATCGCCATTATTATGGGGGACCACTAAACTACGTTGAGTTCGAATCGCCGCTAATGCTGCAGGCAATACTCCCTTGACGGGACGCAATTCACCAGAGAGAGCTAACTCACCAATAAACTCTTTACCTTGTAAGTTCGTTGTTGGTATTTGCTCAGATGCTGCCAAAATACCCAGCGCAATCGGCAAATCAAAACGTCCTCCTTCCTTTGGTAAATCCGCAGGCGCTAAATTCACCGTGATCCGCTTAGCAGGAAACTCAAAACGGGAATTGATAATGGCACTACGCACGCGATCGCGAGACTCTTTCACCGTGGTTTCCGGGAGCCCAACCAAAGTAAACCCCGGCATGCCGTTACTAATATGTACTTCAACCGTCACCTCTGGAGCCTCAACACCTACACTGGCACGACTATGCACTATTGCTAATCCCATCCTATTCCCCATTCATACAGCAGTATTAAATGCGTGATCACTCCGCATACTCAGAGGTTGTTGTATAGCGGATCTAACCAGAAAAATAAGATGGAAAAAGCATGGTTATTTTCTGAACAGCCGACAAAAACACAGAAAACGACCTCTGAAAACGAAAATACAAAAGCCAAAAAAACCAACAAACCATAAACAATTCGTCAATTTATAATTCAAACGTAAAAATCTGCTAACGATATATTCTAAAAATATGCATCAAAAATAAGAATTGCAATTGAGAACAATTTTCATTATTGAATGTTTTGAGAGGATTTGTTTTTTTATTAATAAAGGAAATGACTGCATACCAATTTGGATAGAATCTTATATAGGTATTTTTTTAATTAAGCTCAATTTTAATTGATCTAATTTTTATATTTAATCAATTAATAAAACGGAAATAATATGAAAAACATTAAAGTATTTGTCGCTTCAATTCTTGCCGCTTCTACACTTATGGGTTGTAGTACCATTGAAGAGTCTGCAGCAAAAATGGTGCTTGGTGAAAAGTTTGTTCAAGCAAATGAAGCATTGAACCATTGTGATATGTCAGGTATCGCTTACCTAAAACAAGAAGCAAACAGCGACAATGACTTTATGGCTAGCGCTTCAGCACTAGCACTGGGTGCTCATTATGCTTCTATCGGTGATACCGATAATGTAAATACAATGGCCAATATTCTTGCAAAAGCCTCTGCAGGAAAAACTTCATTTTCACAGGCGAAAAAAGATTTATTAGAAGCTGGGAAATCAACAGGCCAAGATCGCATCAACAATGGCTTTACAGCGTCATGTAAATAATTGATGTAAAAAGTAGCGAGAAGGCTATCCTTCTCGTTATTTTCTCTTCGCTATAAAAATGAATTAGTGAATAACGTTTTATAATTCTTTCAAATAACCCACGCAGAAAACAATAAGTATCTCAAATGCATTAATAGTATTTCTATTTACTCTAGTTAATAACTCTGCTCACTTATTTATCTGATAATAAATGAGGAAATCTCATTTTCTTGCCTCACCATTTACCTTCAACCTTATTTGCTTCGTTTTCAGCTCATATGCATTGCAATGATTAAAAACACGCTATTACATATTGAAGTTGTTATGTGGCATAGGCAGTTGCTGAAAGAATGTGAAAAAAGAATGACTTTTTGCTTGTCATTTAACGGAATTCTGTGTTACCACTAGAGACGCAAACATTTTCGTACCATATTTACGCGACACAACATTAAAGAATAACGATGAACGTTAACACTCGCCTAAACACACTGCTTCTCCTGATTATCGTGGTCATTATTGGCACCGCGCGGGGGCTTGTGGGCGAGAAGTAAACACAAGATTAAAAAAAACCCCCGCACTGAAAAGTCCGGGGGTTTTTTACAACTAGCAGACTTAAAAATACGACTCATTGGGTGTGATTACCCCAAGTGACAGGAAGAATGGGAGCGCACATGACGTGCAAAACAACAAAACAGAACTACAACAGTAGTCTAGGAGGCAAGTAATGACAGGAGCCCAGTTAGTCGTTGCAGCCTTACAGCAACAGGGAATCAAAACCGTATTTGGTTATCCAGGTGGCGCGATCATGCCAATCTACGATGCCTTATATGATGGTGGGGTTGAGCATATTTTATGTCGCCATGAGCAAGGTGCCGCGATGGCAGCTATTGGTATGGCTCGCTCAACTCAAGATGTGGCCGTCTGTATGGCAACGTCAGGACCAGGCGCAACCAACTTAGTGACGGGCCTAGCGGATGCCCTACTCGATTCTGTGCCTATTGTCGCTATCACCGGTCAGGTCGCAAGCTCGCTTATAGGAACGGATGCGTTTCAAGAGATGGATGTGATTGGTATGTCTCTGTCATGTACTAAACACAGTTACCTAGTTACTGATATCAACGAATTAGCACCAACCTTAGCTGAAGCGTTTGAAGTGGCAAAAACGGGTCGTCCCGGTCCAGTGGTTGTCGATATCGCCAAAGATGTTCAGCTTGGTGAAGCACCAGTTTCCATTCTTCCTCCCTTTACTCCCCCAGCTTTACCAGTGGCTAGCGATGAAGATATCGCTAAAGCTCAAGCGTTACTGTCCCAAAGTACTCGCCCGGTGTTGTATGTGGGCGGTGGTGTTCAGTTAGGTAAAGCCACTGATGCAGTTCGTGAGTTTCTGCGCCTTAACCCAATGCCAGCAGTCAGTACCTTAAAAGGTCTCGGAACCATTGAGCGTCATGATCCTCATTATTTAGGCATGCTTGGTATGCACGGCACTAAAGCGGCCAATCTAGTGGTGCAAGAAAGTGATCTGTTGATCGCCGTCGGCGCACGTTTTGATGACCGAGTCACCGGTAAACTTGATACCTTTGCGCCCTATGCAAAAGTCATTCATGTTGATATTGATGCTGCCGAATTCCACAAGCTGCGTCAGGCCAATGCTCCCGTTCGAGGTGATATCAACGATATCTTGCCCAAGCTAGAACTGAGCCAAGATATCACACCATGGGTACAGCATAGTGAAAGCCTACGCAGTGGTTTTAAGTGGCGTTATGATCACCCGGGTGATCTTATCTACGCGCCACTATTACTTAAGCAGTTGTCGGACATGATGCCAGACAGTGCAATCGTCTCTACCGACGTGGGTCAACACCAAATGTGGGCTGCCCAGCACATTCAACCTCGAGAACCACAAAACTTCATCACCTCTGCGGGTTTGGGCACTATGGGCTTTGGACTGCCCGCCGCCATGGGCGCAGCTGTTGCACGACCACAAGATCAGTCGATACTTATATCAGGTGATGGCTCGTTTATGATGAATGTCCAAGAGCTGGGAACTCTCAAACGTCGTCAGATCCCGGTAAAAATCGTCTTATTGAATAACCAACGTTTGGGTATGGTTCGTCAGTGGCAATCGCTCTTTTTTGATGGCCGCCACAGTGAAACCATTCTCGATGACAACCCAGATTTCGTCATGTTGGCAAAAGCATTCGATATTCCGGGTAAAACCATCACCAAGAAAGAAGAAGTTGAACCTGCCCTCAAAGAGATGTTGGCAAGCAAAACATCTTACTTGCTTCATGTTTTAATCGATGAAGAAGAAAATGTATGGCCGCTGGTACCACCCGGCGCATCAAACACGGACATGTTGGAGAACACCTAAAATGGAAAGATATCTACTAGACATCAAAGCCGACGATAAACCGGTACTGTTAGAACGTGTTCTTCGTGTGATCCGCCATCGTGGCTTCATCATCAAACAAGTTGCTGCCACGCAAAACCACGAAAGTAAGGTGGCTAGCGTAGAAATCATCGTCGACAGTGATCGCCCAATCTCATTCATCACAAAACAAATTGAAAAACTATGGGATGTGCGTACCGTCGAAGTCACCCAAATCGCCAGTGACGAACTACCGAATAACAATTTACAACAAAAGATTTGTGCATAAGGAAGGCAATAAATGGCAACAAAATCGACTGCAGATTTTATCTGGTTTAATGGAAAAATGGTTCCATGGGCTGAAGCGAACGTTCACGTATTAACTCATGCAATGCATTATGGAACTTCCGTATTTGAAGGGGTTCGTTGCTATAACACCCCAAAAGGCCCGATTGTTTTCCGTCATTTAGAGCACGCTAAACGCCTAAAAGACTCTGCAAAAATTTACCGCTTCCCAATTCCATACTCAGTGGAAGAAATCATGGAAGCAACGCGCGAAACGCTGCGTCAAAACAAACTCGACAACGCTTATATTCGTCCTCTCGGTTTTGTGGGTAACGTCGGTCTTGGTGTATGTCCTCCCGTTGGTACAGAAATGGATCTCATCATCGCCGCATTCCCGTGGGGGTCTTATCTAGGTGAGGAAGCGCTAGAGAAAGGCGTTGATGCGATGATCTCAAGCTGGAACCGCGCTGCACCAAACACCATTCCTACTGCCGCAAAAGCGGGTGGTAATTACCTATCTTCGCTACTAGTCGGTGGTGAAGCTCGTCGCCACGGCTACGATGAAGGTATCGCACTCAGTGTTGACGGTTACCTATCAGAAGGTGCGGGTGAGAACATCTTTGTGATTAAAGATGGCGTGATCACCACTCCACCAGCAACCAGCGCAATCCTACCTGGCATCACACGCGATTCGATCATGACAATTGCTCGCGATCGTGGCTACGAAGTGCGTGAAGCCAACATTGCACGTGAAGCCCTTTACTTAGCAGACGAAGTCTTCATGACAGGTACAGCAGCAGAGGTCGTTCCTGTTGCGACTATCGACAAGATTGAAGTGGGTACAGGCAAACGCGGCCCAATTACCAAAGAGCTACAAGAAGCTTACTTTGGTCTATTCAATGGCACCACTGAAGATAAGTGGGGTTGGTTGGACTACGTATACCCAGAAGACGCGGCAAAATAAGGAAGTAGTAAGATGCCTAAATATAGATCAGCAACCACCACTCATGGTCGCAACATGGCCGGTGCTCGTGCCCTTTGGCGCGCAACTGGGGTAAAAGACGAAGACTTCGGTAAACCAATCATCGCTGTTGTGAACTCATTCACCCAGTTTGTACCAGGCCACGTGCATCTAAAAGATATGGGTCAACTGGTTGCACGTGAAATCGAAAAAGCGGGCGGTATCGCCAAAGAATTTAACACCATTGCGGTCGATGATGGTATCGCAATGGGTCACGGTGGCATGCTTTACTCACTGCCATCACGTGAACTGATCGCCGACTCGGTAGAGTACATGGTCAACGCACACTGCGCGGATGCGATGGTGTGTATCTCTAACTGTGACAAAATCACTCCGGGAATGCTGATGGCGTCAATGCGCCTCAACATTCCAGTGATCTTTGTCTCTGGCGGTCCAATGGAAGCAGGTAAAACCAAGCTTTCTGATCAAATCATCAAACTCGACCTTGTCGATGCGATGATCCAAGGCGCAGACCCGAAAGTATCGGACGAACAAAGCGAGCAAATCGAGCGTAGTGCGTGTCCAACCTGTGGTTCATGTTCAGGCATGTTTACTGCAAACTCAATGAACTGTCTGACTGAAGCCCTTGGCCTCTCTCAGCCAGGTAACGGCTCAATGCTAGCAACGCACGCAGACCGTGAGCAGCTATTCCTCAATGCAGGTCGACGCATTGTTGAACTGACCCGTCGTTACTACGAGCAAGATGACGAATCTGCATTACCACGCAACATCGCGACGTTTGACGCATTTGAAAACGCCATGGCGTTAGATATCGCAATGGGTGGTTCAACCAACACCATCCTTCACCTGCTAGCGGCAGCGCAAGAGGGTGAAGTCGATTTCGATATGGAAGATATCGATCGCCTGTCTCGCCAAGTGCCACACCTATGTAAAGTGGCACCATCAACGCAGAAATATCATATGGAAGACGTACACCGCGCTGGTGGTGTCATGGCTATCCTTGGTGAGCTTGACCGCGCAGGTCTACTTCATAATGAAGCTCGCACGGTACTTGGTCTTTCAATGAAAGAGCAGCTAGCAAAATACGACATTATCCAAACCGAAGACCAAGACGTACTCAAATTCTACCGTGCCGGTCCTGCTGGTATCCGTACCACTCAAGCTTTCTCACAAGATTGTCGTTGGGATCGCCTTGATGATGACCGTGCGGAAGGTTGTATCCGCACCAAGGAAAATGCCTTTAGCCAGGAAGGTGGCCTAGCGGTACTGTCAGGTAACATCGCACTAGATGGCTGTATTGTTAAGACAGCGGGCGTTGATGAGAGCATTCTTAAATTCACTGGCCCTGCCGTGGTATTCGAAAGCCAAGAAGACGCCGTTGAAGGCATCTTGGGTGGCAAAGTCAAAGCCGGTGATGTAGTGGTTATCCGCTATGAAGGCCCTAAAGGTGGTCCGGGTATGCAAGAAATGCTTTACCCAACCACTTACCTGAAATCTATGGGTCTTGGTAAAGAGTGTGCGCTACTGACTGATGGCCGTTTCTCTGGTGGTACATCGGGCTTGTCTATCGGTCACGCTTCTCCTGAAGCAGCAAACGGCGGTGCTATTGGTCTGGTTAAACAAGGCGATATGATCGCAATTGATATTCCAAACCGTTCAATTTCCCTCGAAGTTTCTGAACAAGAGCTTGCTGAACGCCGTGCAAAACAAGATGAACTAGGCTGGAAGCCTATTGATCGTCAACGTGAAGTTTCATTTGCACTTAAAGCGTACGCAAGTATGGCAACCAGTGCTGACAAAGGTGCAGTACGAGATAAATCTAAGCTAGAGGGCTAGCTTATGACTCTGACATCGCAAACTGGCGCAGATTATCTGCGCCAGATCTTAAGGGCTCCAGTCTACGAAGTGGCAACGGTAACGCCACTTCAGGAGATGCCTCGCCTTGCTGCTCGTATTGGTAACAATGTGCAGATCAAGCGTGAAGACCGTCAACCCGTGCACTCATTTAAATTACGCGGTGCCTACAACATGGTGGCAAGCCTGTCTGAAGCGCAAAAAGCCGCAGGTGTAATTGCAGCATCTGCAGGTAACCACGCTCAAGGCATGGCGCTTTCTGGTACTAAGCTGGGTATTAAAACCACCATCGTGATGCCAAAAACTACACCAGACATCAAAGTCGATGCAGTACGCAGCTTTGGTGGTAATGTTGTTCTGCACGGTAGCAATTTTGATGAAGCGAAAGCGGAAGCAGAACGTTTGTCGGCAGAACATGGCTATACCTTTGTTCCTCCGTTTGACCATCCGTTGGTCATTGCTGGCCAAGGCACGATTGGTATGGAGATGCTGCAGCAAAACGGTCATCTTGATTATATCTTTGTCCCAGTCGGTGGCGGCGGCTTAGCCGCAGGTGTCGCAGTACTGGTGAAACAGTTGATGCCTGAAATCAAAGTGATTGCCGTTGAGCCTGAAGACTCTGCATGCCTGAAAGCAGCACTCGATGCGGGCGAACCAGTCGTTCTCGATCAGGTCAGTATGTTTGCTGATGGTGTTGCGGTTAAGCGCATTGGTGAAGAGACATTCCGTCTATGTCAGAAATACATTGATGGCCATATCTCAGTATCTAGCGATGAAATCTGCGCTGCGGTCAAAGACATCTTTGAGGACACACGTGCGATTGCCGAGCCTTCTGGTGCGCTTGCACTCGCTGGCCTTAAGAAGTTTGCCGAACAAAATGAGCTTAAAGGTAAAAACTTAGGTACGGTTTTATCGGGTGCGAACACCAACTTCCACGGTCTGCGTTATGTCTCTGAGCGTTGCGAACTGGGTGAGAAACGTGAAGGTCTATTAGCCGTAACCATTCCTGAGCGTCAAGGCGCGTTCTTTGAGTTTTGTAACTTGATTGGTGGCCGAGCGGTAACCGAGTTTAACTACCGTTATAACGATGACGCACTGGCGAATATTTTTGTCGGTGTGCGTCTGCAAGGTGGTCAAGAAGAGCTGGATAACATCATTCATGATCTGCGCGAAGGTGGCTACCCAGTTGTCGACCTCTCCGATGATGAAATGGCGAAACTTCATATTCGTTACATGATTGGTGGTAAACCATCCAAACCACTCAAAGAAAGGTTATACAGCTTTGAGTTTCCAGAGTACCCCGGCGCTCTGGTGAAATTCCTAAGTACGCTAGGCACACACTGGAATATCAGCTTATTTAACTATCGTAATCATGGTGCCGACTACGGCCGCGTACTGTGTGGTTTTGAGTTAGATGAGTCGGATCTGTCACAGTTTTCCGCGCACTTACGTGAGTTGGGTTACCAGTGCAAGGATGAAACCGACAATCCGTCTTATAAGTTTTTCCTTTCGTGAATCGATAAAGCCAGTCATCCGACTGGCTTTTTTATTGAATCATCGCCTGGTTAATGCGCCTTATGCATACATATAATGCTAAAGTTTCATTTTAGTCATACCTAATTTCAGACTACACTCATTGTCAGTTTTTAAATGTTTGCTGCCCAGCAGCGGAGACCTGTTATGTTTAACGCTCTGATCTTAAACCAAGAAGAAAAACGTACCATTGCGACCATCGAACAAATCGAAGAAGCGCAATTACCTGAAGGTGACGTGTTGATTGATGTGGATTATTCATCTCTCAATTACAAAGATGGCCTTGCTATCACAGGTAAAGGAAAAATCATCCGTAACTTCCCGATGGTACCAGGTATCGATCTAGCAGGTACTGTGGTGAGCTCTGAAGATGCTCGCTACCAAGCTGGCGATAAAGTCGTCCTTACGGGTTGGGGCGTGGGTGAAAACCACTGGGGTGGTATGGCACAACGTGCTCGTCTAAAAGCGGATTGGTTAGTACCACTACCAAACGGGATCGACAGCAAAAAAGCAATGATGGTCGGTACGGCGGGCTTTACAGCAATGCTTTGTGTACAAGCTCTTCTTGATGCAGATATCAAACCTGAAGCGGGTGAAATCCTCGTTACTGGCGCGAGTGGCGGTGTAGGTTCAGTTGCGGTAACACTTCTGGCTCAACTAGGTTATAAAGTGGCAGCGGTAACAGGCCGTGTTGAACAAAACGGTCCGCTACTAGAAAAGCTAGGTGCTAGCCGCATCATCGACCGTGTTGAATTTGAAGAGCCTGCGCGTCCACTTGAAAAGCAAGTATGGGCTGGCGCAGTTGATACCGTCGGCAGCAAAGTATTATCAAAAGTATTGGCGCAGATGGATTACAACAGTGCAGTCGCAGCTTGTGGTCTTGCTGGTGGCTTTGACCTACCAACCACAGTGATGCCATTCATCCTGCGTAACGTTCGTTTACAAGGTGTGGATTCTGTTTCATGCCCATTTGAAAAACGTACTGCAGCATGGGAAAAATTGGTTGAACTACTACCAGACAGCTACTTCGAACAAGCTTGTACTGAAGTAGAACTAGCAGAAGCACCAAAATACGCTGAAGACATCACAAACGGCCAAGTAACTGGTCGTGTGGTTATCAAGCTATAAGCGTTAACTCTTCGATAGAATAAACAAAGCCGGGTCATTGCCCGGCTTTTTGCTATTTCGATTTTCGGAAAGATCAGTCCAACCCCATGTCTTCTATTCGCTTGGCAATCAGGCGGCTACATTCTTCGCGCACTACTGCACGCAGCCATTCTTGAGCCGGAGAGTGCTCGCAGCGTGCATGCCAAATCATTGAATACTCAAACGGCGTGAACTGAAAGGGTAGCGGCTTCACTACTAAGTCATAGCGCTCGGCAACCAAATACGCTAAATCGGCAGGCACGGTAATAATGATTGGCAAGGTATCGACGATCGCCAGCGCCGCTTCTAAGTGATAAGCACGTAGTACCATTTTACGTTTGGGCTGATCCATTAACGCTTGTTCAATCAACGCCTTAACCCCATCACTGATGGCAATCATTGCATGTGGATGACTGAGGTAATCATCCAAGCTCATCTCTTTTTCGGCTAATGGATGTTGTTTGGAGAGCAAGCACAATACTCCTACACGACCCAGCACTTCACTACGCAGCGGCTCAACCGGCCCTGTCGGGCGACAAATTGCTAAATCAGCCCCTTCATAAGTCAGTTGATCGGATAGACGATCATGCTGCAGTGGTAAAAAGTTAAATGACACATGAGGTGCTTCTTGATAAATGCGTGGCAAAGCGAAAGGCAGAATTGTCTGCATCGCATAGTCGGTCGTTGCAATGGTAAAAGTCTGCTCACAGCTCTTAGGTTCAAACTCAACAGGTGAAAGCAGCTGGCGTAAAGATTCAAGAGGCTCACCAAGCGAACGATCAATCTCAAGTGCTTTTTCAGTCGGAATTAAGTGTTGCCCTTGACGAGTGAAGAGCGGGTCACCTAATAATTCTCTTAGTCTTCCTAATACTCGGCTCATAGCTGATTGACTGAGGTTAAGGCGGTTTGCTGCCTTACTGACACTGCTTTCTTCAATCAATACTCGTAAAGCAACAAGAAGATTGAGATCTCGACGATAAATGTCTTCTAATTCCACAAAGGGTCACTTAGTTAATAGGATGGCATGATGTGATTGTAACTCGTAGGCAAAAAAAATCCCGCCTTTCAGCGGGGAAGCCCAAGAAAACTGGGGATAGTGTCGGAATGTAATCTGGCGTAGTTACAAGTGAAAAAAATAACGCGAATGAGCGACACGCTATCTATCCTTTTTCATGCTCTTCAGATGAACCTCGCCATAGGTGCATCTCGAGCCAAATCCCTACTATCGTTGCACAAACTCCTATGAGGGGCAGCAACGAAGCTTCAGTTGATGAACGTAATACCAGTGCACAAAACGAAATAAAACACAGTACAGAGTAGATGGTCAGTCTATCTAGAGCTGTTAACATAAGCGCACCTCTTTCATTTGTTACCAACTTGTTAACTAAGTTAAAACAAATTGATCACTTTGCCAAGTGGTTATTGAATATTTTTTCTCCACCGTTATCATCTACCCTCTTTAGCAGTCACATTTGACCTGTAGGGTCACGAGATAACACCATGAGCTTTAATCCTGAATTAGCCACCCATACTCTTGAAGCAGAAGGGCTACGCTGCCCAGAACCAGTGATGATGGTCAGGAAGACGATTCGTACAATGAACGATGGTGATGTGTTATTGGTTAAGGCGGATGATCCATCAACTACCCGAGATATTCCGAGTTTCTGTCGTTTTATGGATCATCAGTTGATTGCAGCGCAAATCGATACGCTGCCATATCAGTACTTGATCAAAAAAGGGATGGAATAACCAATACGGTTAGCAAAGAAAAGAAACGGCAGCTCAAGGGCTGCCGTTTTGTTATTCGTCATATTCTAAAGTGCGAACTTCCGATTGCAGTTTCTGGATCTGCTTCTGCATTGCCCGCATTTCTTCATGCATTGGGATAATATGCGCTACCCGAATCCATGATTCTACGGTCAATCCAGTCAAAATAAACGAGCCAGCCACAATCGGTAACCACATATCTGTTAGCGCCATTGCTAAGAGGCAAAGCGCCAGACCAAAAGTAAACAAATAGCTCTGCTTTTTAGGGGACATTCCCATATAACGTGTAAGCATAAATTTGCCCTCTCGCTATCATTCACATTATTAAGGTAGCATGACAATTATGACACTAATATGTCACTGGTCACGCATTAGAGTGAATTTGGCTAACAGTTTGATCTAACGCAGCTTCACTGCAATTTATTGTTCAATAATCCTCAAAAAAGAGCCGCGCCAGATGCCAACAAAAGGAACAATATTGCAGTGATTTTTCTGATCATCGCTAGCGGTAATTTGTCTGCCGATAATTTCCCGATCAATACCACAGGGACATTGGCCACCAGCATACCAATCGTCGTTCCAAGAGTGACCCATAACAATGCTTCTGAGTACTGAGCACCTAGAATAGAGGTCGCTATTTGGGTTTTATCACCTATTTCAGCAATGAAGAATGCAATAAAACTGGCGATGAAAGGACCTCGATTTGAGATGGTTTCATCGTCATCTAACTTATCTGGGATAAGCACCCAACCCGCCATGGCTAGAAAACTCACCACCACAACCCACTTAAGCACTTCTGGAGATAAATAATCCGCAACCACTACGCCAAGCCATGCGGCTAAAGCATGATTTAGCACTGTGGCCAAAAATATAGCGATGATAATAGGTATTGGTTTTCGGTAACGACTTGCCAACAACAGCGAAAGCAATTGGGTCTTATCGCCAATTTCTGCTAATGCTACCGTTGTGATTGAAATAGCTAAAACGCTCACGACATGCTCAAAGGGGGCAGGGATAATTATTTTTACCTAAGACAAACCTCACGCCCCACCCCGGTTCGTGATGTTTATCTAAGGTCTTGCTAAACGCATCTGGCAATGCGTCTCGAGCGCCATGGTGATTTTGCACCAATTATGTTGACGAACGAACCAAATCAACACGCTGTCGATTTAGTAAGCTACTCCCCAAAGATGACGAAATTCTAATGAGGCGAATGCCAAAGCTCAAGTCAGAAATTCATCAAAAACTCCCTTTTAAGAGAAATTGAAACAATAAACGCGATAAATTCCACTAAAAGGTATTTTTGACTATGAATTAAGCAAGATTACCCCTACTCCCATTAACAATATCTGGGTATACTTGATTGTTATTTTATTCAACCGTAATTACTTTGAATCGCCATTGTTGAGGGTAGAAAACCCAGAAAAAGAGACGAATTCACAAGTAATAAGAGAATCGCGCGAACCTGACTTATGCAAAAATACGATATCAAAACCTTCCAGGGAATGATCCTCGCGCTGCAGGATTATTGGGCTCAAAATGGTTGTACCATTGTTCAACCGCTAGATATGGAAGTGGGTGCGGGTACCTCTCATCCAATGACTTGCCTACGAGCGCTTGGCCCAGAGCCAATGTCTACAGCTTACGTACAACCTTCACGTCGTCCTACCGATGGTCGTTACGGTGAAAACCCGAACCGTCTCCAGCACTACTACCAATTCCAAGTAGCGCTAAAACCATCACCAGACAATATTCAAGAGTTGTACCTAGGTTCTCTAGAAGTACTTAGTATTGACCCACTTGTACACGACATCCGTTTCGTAGAAGACAACTGGGAAAACCCAACACTAGGCGCATGGGGTCTAGGCTGGGAAGTTTGGCTAAATGGCATGGAAGTGACTCAATTTACTTACTTCCAACAAGTTGGCGGTCTTGAGTGTAAACCAGTCACTGGTGAGATCACTTACGGTATCGAACGTCTGGCAATGTACATCCAAGAAGTAGACTCAGTTTACGACCTAGTTTGGAACATCGCACCAGACGGCAGCAAGGTGACTTACGGTGACATATTCCACCAAAACGAAGTAGAGCAATCAACTTACAACTTCGAGCACGCAGACGTTGATTTCCTATTTGGTTTCTTCGAACAGTGCGAGAAAGAGTGTAAAGAGCTGCTTGAGCTTGAAAAGCCACTGCCACTACCTGCTTACGAGCGTATTCTAAAAGCTGGTCACGCATTCAACCTACTAGACGCACGTAAAGCTATCTCTGTAACAGAGCGCCAACGTTACATCCTTCGTATCCGCAACCTGACTAAGTCTGTTGCTGAAGCGTACTACGCATCACGTGAAGCGCTTGGCTTCCCAATGTGCCGTAAGGAAGAGGAGAAGTAATCATGGCTAAAGAATTTCTAATTGAACTGGGTACTGAAGAGCTACCACCAACGCAACTTCGCACTCTAGCGGAAGCGTTCGCAGCAAACTTCGAAGCTGAGCTAAAAGGCGCAGACCTAGCACATGAAGGCGTGAAATGGTTCGCGGCACCTCGTCGTCTTGCACTAAAAGTAGCAGCACTAGCAGACAGCCAGTCTGACAAAGTTGTTGAAAAGCGTGGCCCTGCAGTTTCTGCAGCGTTTGACGCGGAAGGCAACCCAACAAAAGCGGCTCAAGGCTGGGCTCGCGGTTGTGGCATCACGGTTGACCAAGCAGAGCGCATGGTAACAGATAAAGGTGAATGGCTACTGTTCAAACAAGAAGTGAAAGGTCAGCCAACGTCTGAGATCGTAGTTGAACTTGCAGCGAAAGCACTAGCAAACCTACCTATCGCAAAACCAATGCGCTGGGGTAACAAAACGACTCAATTTATCCGTCCAGTTAAGACGCTAACCATGCTAATGGGCAGCGACCTAATCGAAGGCGAGATCCTTGGTGTCGCTTCTGACCGCATTATCCGTGGTCACCGCTTCATGGGTGAGCAAGAGTTCACTATCGATTCTGCTGAGCAATACCCTGCGATCCTAGAAGAGCGCGGTAAAGTAATGGCAGATTACGAAGCGCGTAAAGCAATCATCCTAGCTGACGCACAAAAAGCGGCAGCAGCAGTTGGCGGTATCGCTGACCTAGAAGATGACCTAGTAGAAGAAGTAACGTCTCTGGTTGAATGGCCAGTGGTACTAACAGCGAAGTTTGAAGAAGAGTTCCTAAAAGTACCTTCTGAAGCTTTGGTCTACACCATGAAAGGTGACCAAAAGTACTTCCCTGTCTACGATGACAACAAGAAGCTACTACCTAACTTCATCTTCGTATCGAACATCGAATCAAAAGAGCCTCGTTACGTAATCGAAGGTAACGAGAAGGTAGTTCGTCCTCGTCTTGCTGACGCAGAATTCTTCTTCAACACAGACCGTAAGCGTCCGCTTATCGACCGTCTGCCTGAACTAGAGCAAGCGATTTTCCAAAAGCAACTGGGTACGATCAAAGATAAAACAGACCGTATCACAGAACTTGCTGGTTACATTGCTGAGCAAATCGGTGCTGACGTTGAGAAATCAAAGCGTGCTGGTCTACTAGCAAAATGTGACCTAATGACCTCAATGGTATTCGAATTCACGGATACTCAAGGTGTTATGGGTATGCACTACGCTCGCCACGACGGTGAAGCAGAAGAAGTTGCAGTAGCACTGAACGAGCAATACATGCCTCGTTTTGCAGGTGATGAACTGCCATCAAACGGTGTTTCAACAGCAGTTGCAATGGCAGACAAGCTAGACACTATCGTAGGTATCTTCGGTATTGGTCAAGCACCTAAAGGTTCTGATCCATTCGCACTACGCCGCGCATCTCTAGGTGTACTACGTATCATCGTTGAATACGGCTACAACCTAGATCTTGTTGACCTAGTAGCGAAAGCGAAGTCACTGTTTGGCGACCGCCTAACCAACGACAACGTTGAACAAGACGTTATCGAGTTCATGCTTGGTCGTTTCCGTGCTTGGTACCAAGACGAAGGCTTCAGCGTAGACATCATTCAAGCAGTTCTAGCGCGTCGCCCGACGAAACCTGCAGACTTCGACCAACGAGTTAAAGCAGTTTCTCACTTCCGTGAACTAGAAGCAGCTGAGTCTCTAGCAGCAGCGAACAAGCGTGTAGGTAACATCCTGGCGAAATTCGACGGCGAACTAGCAGCAAACATCGACCTAGCACTTCTACAAGAAGATGCAGAGAAAGCACTAGCAGAAAGCGTTGAAGTAATGACAGAAGCGCTAGAGCCAGCATTTGCTACAGGTAACTACCAAGAAGCCCTAAGCAAGCTAGCTGACCTACGTGAACCAGTTGATGCGTTCTTTGATAACGTAATGGTAATGGCAGACGACGAAGCACTTAAGAAGAACCGCCTGACACTACTAAACAACCTGCGTAACCTGTTCCTACAGATCGCTGATATTTCTTTGCTTCAAAAATAAAATCTTCAGGTTAATTCACCGAATAAAAGCCCAACTCCTCGGAGTTGGGCTTTGTTTTTCTTGCTAATCTTAAAATGTGCTTTGACTCGTAAAGTCAATCGGGTATGTTCAAGGATTACTCTTTGGTCGGCCTAGCTCCGACCTTGCACAAATAAAGCAATGACAATAATGAATTAGGTAAAGAAGTAATGCAGTTTTCTAAGTTTGGTGAAAAATTTAATCAGTATTCAGGTATCACACAGTTAATGGACGACTTAAACGATGGTTTACGCACACCTGGCGCCATTATGCTCGGTGGCGGTAATCCAGCCGCCATTCCTGCCATGCTCGACTACTTTCACCAAGCCAGTGAAGATATGCTCACCAGTGGCGAACTGATTGCAGCACTTGCCAACTATGATGGTCCGCAAGGAAAAGATGTCTTTGTAAAAGCATTAGCTAAGCTACTCAAAGAAACCTATGGCTGGAATATCAGCGAGAAAAACATCAGTTTAACTAATGGCAGCCAGAGTGGTTTCTTTTACTTATTTAACCTATTTGCGGGTACTCAACCGGATGGCTCACACAAGAAAATTTTGTTGCCATTGGCCCCTGAATACATCGGCTATGGTGACGCTGGGATCGATGAAAATGTGTTTGTTTCCTACCGTCCAGAAATCGAGCTGTTAGATAACGGTCTGTTTAAATACCATGTCGATTTTGAGCAGCTAACAGTCGATGACTCTGTTGCGGCAATCTGTGCTTCTCGACCAACCAATCCAACCGGTAATGTACTGACCAATGATGAAATCCAAAAGTTGGACAAATTAGCCCGTGAAAACAACGTTCCTTTAATCATCGATAACGCTTACGGTGTGCCTTTCCCCAACATCATCTTTGAAGATGTGAAACCATTCTGGAATGAAAATACCATTTTGTGTATGAGCTTATCTAAGCTTGGTCTGCCTGGAGTGCGCTGCGGTATTATTATTGCCAATGAAGCCATTACCCAAGCACTGACTAACATGAATGGCATCATCAGCTTAGCGCCGGGTAGCGTTGGCCCAGCATTAGCTAATCATATGATTGAAAAAGGCGATCTATTAAAGCTCAGTGAAAATACCATCAAACCGTTTTATCAAAAGAAATCTCTAAGGGCGGTTGAATTGCTACAAGAAGCCATTAAAGACTCTCGATTCCGAATCCATAAGCCAGAAGGGGCCATTTTCTTGTGGCTATGGTTTGATGAATTGCCAATCACCACTATGGAACTCTACAAACGATTGAAAGCACGTGGCGTGTTAATTGTACCGGGAGAATACTTCTTTATAGGTCAAGAGGATGATTGGGCTCATGCACATCAATGCCTACGCATGAACTACGTGCAGGACGATGAGATGATGCAAAAAGGCATTAAGATCATTGCTGAAGAAATCGAGAAGGCTTACCGCGAAAGTAAATAGAGATTCCCTACTCGGTCGTTCCTCCCTCTATGGAATGACACTGTAAATAATCCAATAAAAAAGAGCACCTAGATGGTGCTCTTTCACTCTTCTTCCCGAATATATTGCCATTAACTCTAAATAGTTGGAGTTACAGCTAGGCGACAAAGAAATTCAGCCCTATGAGCATAGGAACCTATGTGATTAGGGGGAATTGTTGCAGTCAACAACGCTGTGGCTTCAAATATGACGAGTTAACCTTCAATAAGGTTTTTGCCATTAATCGCAATCTTGCGTGGCTGCATCGCTTCTGGGATTTCGCGCTCTAAGTCAATGTGTAGTAGACCGTTTTCCATGCTTGCACCCACTACTTTTACGTAGTCTGCTAGCTGGAATTTACGTTCGAAATCACGCTCTGCGATACCTTGGTATACGTAGGTCTTTTCCGCTTCTGTTTTACGCTCACCCTTCACGATCAACATGTTTTCTTTTTGAGTCAGATCGAGTTGCTCTTCAGCAAAGCCAGCAACTGCCATAGTAATACGGTAGTTGTTCTCATCTTTTTGCTCGATGTTGTATGGAGGGTAACCGCCAGAAGTGTTCTTCGAGGTGTTTGCTTCCATCATGTTGAATAGACGATCGAAGCCAATTGCGTTGCGGTAAAGTGGAGTGAAATCTACAGTTCTCATAATGCTATCCTTTTAGTAAGCAATAGTCTTAGTCGTGAGTTTGCGCGGTTCGATACTGTGAACGAGCCTTGCCGACTAAGGGATTTATCCTCTACTCCTCGGGTTCTCATAACGCTGGGACGTAGCAATAAATCAAGTTCAATTGTGTGCCTCTAAAGTCATCCTCTTTTGAGCGATACCTTATCAGCGGTTCGCGAGGTTCTGTTTCTTCTCTCTTGAGCAAGACAGCTTTCCTCTTCAACAATAGATATGTGGTTGGGACAAATTAGTTTCAAGGGATTATTTCCAAATATTTTTATAATTCAATATTTTTCAAACACTTAAAAACAAAAAAGACCGTCATTTCTGACAGTCTTTTAAAATTTTTAGATTACTTTTATCGAAGCTGGATGAACTTAGTTCAAGGAGAAGGCGCGGAGTTTATAAGCATAAATGAGCACCTTCGACACAGAAATCAGTTCATCCAGCGAAGAGAAAACAATCTAAACGTCTAGGTTAGCTACCTTCAGTGCATTCTCTTCAATGAAGTTACGACGAGGCTCAACTTGGTCACCCATTAGCGTCGTGAACAACTGGTCAGCACCTACTGCATCTTCAATCGTGACTTGCATCATGCGGCGCGTTTCTGGGTCCATCGTCGTTTCCCAAAGCTGATCTGGGTTCATCTCACCTAGACCTTTGTAGCGCTGTAGGCTTAGGCCACGACGTGACTCTTTAATTAGCCATTCTAGTGCGTCAACAAAGCTTGAAACAGCTTGAGTACGCTCACCACGTTTGATGTAAGCCCCCTCTTCAATCAGGCCTTCTAGCGCTTCAGAAAGAGAAGCTAGCTTGCCGTATTCTTTCGAGTTGATGAGGTCAATGCTCAATGCATGTTCATGAGTCACACCGTGCGTACGAACCACGATCTTAGGTAGATTTAAACCTAGCTCTTCGTGCTGCTCTACTTCAAAGCTGTATTGGCTTGCTCCCACTTCTTTAGCATTAAGCTGCTCAACAAGTTGCTTGGTCCAAGCTTCTACTGCTGCTGCATCATGACACTGCTCGGCGGTTAGACGCGGCGTGTAGATGAGCTCATGTACTAACGCACGTGGGTAACGGCGGCTCATACGATCCACCAGCTTAATACCTGCGTTGTACTGTTGAACCAGTTTCTCTAGCGCTTCACCCGATAGTGCAGGTGCTTCTGCGTTTACATGCAGAGAAGCATTATCCAGAGCCAATGCTACTTGGTACTGGTTCATTGCATCTTCATCTTTGATGTACTGCTCTTGTTTACCTTTCTTCACTTTGTAAAGTGGTGGCTGAGCAATGTACACGTAGCCACGCTCAATAAGCTCTGGCATTTGACGGTAGAAGAAGGTCAACAGTAGCGTACGGATGTGCGAACCATCGACGTCAGCATCGGTCATGATGATGATGTTGTGGTAACGCAGTTTATCCGGGTTGTACTCGTCACGACCGATACCACAGCCAAGTGCTGTGATAAGCGTTGCTACTTCTTGAGAAGACAGCATTTTGTCGAAACGTGCTTTTTCAACGTTCAGGATCTTACCTTTAAGCGGTAGGATAGCCTGGTTCTTACGGTTACGGCCTTGTTTTGCGGAGCCGCCTGCCGAATCACCCTCCACTATGTAGAGTTCAGAGAGTGCTGGGTCTTTTTCCTGACAGTCAGCCAGTTTACCTGGTAGGCCTGCTAGGTCTAATGCACCTTTACGACGAGTCATTTCACGAGCTTTACGCGCCGCTTCACGAGCACGTGCTGCATCGATGATCTTAGAACACACCATCTTAGCTTCTGCAGGGTTCTCAACTAGGAACTCAGACAGTTTTTCACCCATTGCTGATTCAACCGCAGACTTCACTTCTGAAGAAACCAGTTTATCTTTGGTTTGGCTTGAGAACTTAGGATCTGGCACTTTCACCGAAACAACTGCAGTTAGACCTTCACGTGCATCATCACCTGAAGTTGCTGTTTTCGCTTTCTTTGAGAAGCCTTCTTTGTCCATGAACGAGTTCAGGGTACGAGTTAGGGCTGCACGGAAACCAGCAAGGTGAGTACCACCATCTCGTTGAGGGATGTTGTTAGTGAAACAGTAGATGTTTTCTTGGAAACCATCGTTCCACTGCATCGCAACTTCAACTGAAATACCGTCTTCACGTTCGAAATCGAAGTGGAAAATTTTCTCGATGATAGGCGTTTTGTTGGTGTTTAGGTGATCAACGAACGCTTGGATACCACCTTCAAACATGAAGTGGTCACTCTTGTCTTCTTCACGCTCATCTTTAAGTTTGATAGAAACACCAGAGTTTAGGAATGATAGCTCACGTAGACGTTTTGCTAGAATATCGTAATGGAACTCAGTATTTGAGAAGGTTTCAGCACTTGGCCAAAAACGAATCTGAGTACCCGTTTTGTCGGTATCGCCAATCACAGCAAGTGGCGCTTGAGGCTCACCATGGTGATAGGTTTGAGTATGGATATGACCACCGCGGTGGATCGTTAGCGTCACTTTTTCTGATAGTGCGTTTACTACCGAAACACCTACACCGTGTAGACCACCCGATACCTTGTATGAGTTGTCATCGAACTTACCACCCGCGTGAAGTACCGTCATGATAACTTCTGCAGCTGATACTTTCTCTTCAGGGTGCATTTCCGTTGGGATACCACGGCCATCATCGCTAACAGAAACTGAGTTGTCCTCATGAATTGTCACAATGATGTCTTTACAGTGACCCGCTAACGCTTCATCAATTGAGTTATCTACGACCTCAAAAACCATGTGGTGCAAACCGGTGCCATCGTCAGTGTCGCCGATGTACATACCTGGACGCTTACGTACCGCATCCAGACCCTTCAGTACCTTAATACTCGATGAATCGTAATTTTCAGACATGAGTTTCTCTCTTTTTATCCTTGCTCTATTGCGCCATGTTCCACATGGAACACTTTGCCATGCTCGTCCAACATATCGACAATTTGGCTTTCGGTAATAGAACTTACAAAAACTTGAGCCCCCGTCTCTTTCAAGCAATCAGCAAGACGCTTGCGACGTTGGCTATCTAATTCTGAGGCAAAGTCATCAATCAAATAGATGCATTGCTTACCTGTCATTGTTGTCAGATGTTGTCCTTGTGCCACTCGAAGTGCACACACCATTAACTTCAACTGACCTCGTGATAAAACATCCTCAACCGGCGTTCCATTCACTTTAATCCGCAGATCAGCCTTATTTGGCCCACTAAAGGTGTAACCAAGCGCCTGATCGCGTTCAAAATTCTTTTCAAGGAGTTCCTGATACGGCGTATCTTTGTCCCATCCTCGGTAATACTTTAATTGGATATCAAACTCTGGCAGAAACGCTTGGCAAATCACCTGTGCAACGTCTTTCATCTGCTCAATATAGTGAGCGCGCCATTGACTGATATTCTCTGCTAAGCGCGCCATTTCTTGATCCCAGTAACTGAGTTCCCGATAGCTGGTGGCGGTCTTCAACAACGCATTACGTTGTTTGTTTAAACGCTTAAACCGCCCCCATGCATCATAAAATGCAGACTCAGTATGAAACACGCCCCAGTCAATAAATGCACGGCGATGTTTCGGCCCATCCGTTAGTAGATCAAACCCTTCAGGATGAATCAACTGCAATGGCAGCACTTGCGCTAATTGGGCTAATTTTTGCCCGGACTGACCGCCTATTTTAACCTCTGTTGAGCCATCACGCTGCTTATTAATGCCAATTGGTAGCTCAAATTGATCCGAGGTCAAAAAACGACCGTGAACAAACAGTTCATCACACTCATTTTGGATCACGCGGCCAGTTAGCGTACTTTTAAAAGAACGACCATGACCGAGCAAATAAATGGCTTCCAACACACTGGTTTTGCCACTTCCGTTAGGGCCAATAAGAAAGTTAAAGCCTGCTGATAGGTCAATATCACAGGCTTTAATGTTTCGAAATTGCTGAATAATAAGGCGGGATAGAGGCATTCTATAATCGAATTGGCATAACCACGTACATGGCACTATCGTCATCGGCGTTTTCTATCAACGCACTGGCGTTGGCGTCAGACATCGAGACCCGAACATTATCACAGCGTAAAGTGTTCAGCACATCCAAGACATAACTGACATTAAAACCAATTTCAATCGCGTCCCCTTCAAAGGTTACGTCCAGCATTTCTTCTGCTTCTTCTTGCTCAGGGTTATTGGCAGTAATGCGCATTTCACTACCCGCAAGATTGACGCGAACACCACGGAATTTCTCGTTAGAAAGAATGGCAGCACGAGAGAAGGCTTGGCGTAACTCATCACAGTTAGCAAGCAATGTTTTCGTCGTAGTCTGTGGCAGAACACGGCGATAATCAGGGAAGCGGCCGTCAACTAACTTAGATGTGAAGACAAAGTTGTTCACTTCAGCACGGACGTTTGAGCTACCAATTTGCAATACAACAGGCTGCTCGGGTGCATCCAATAGCTTCACTAACTCTTGAACCCCCTTACGCGGCACAATAATTTGTTGCTGAGCAAAGTCGGCGCTTAATGCTGTTTGTGAAACCGCCATACGGTGACCGTCGGTCGCAACACTGCGCAGTGTTGTGCCATCAATTTCAAACAGCATACCGTTAAGGTAATAACGAACATCTTGGTTCGCCATTGAAAATTGAGTCTTTTCAATTAATGTACGTAATTCGGCCTGCGTTAAAGAGACTTCCACTTCACTCTGCCAATCTTCAATGTTTGGAAAATCATTGGCAGGAAGTGTGGATAACGAAAAACGACTGCGACCAGAACGTACTTGAACGCGGTCGCCTTCCAAAACAAATGTGATAACAGAATCATCGGGTAAACCGCGACAGATATCGAGAAACTTACGTGATGGAACAGTAACACTGCCCGCTTCAAATTCACCTTCTAACGTCACACGACTGATCAATTCCACTTCTAGATCGGTTGCGGTCATAGACAATACGTTATCTTCAACTTTCAGTAGCAAGTTACCTAAAATAGGCAGAGTCGGACGACCACCTAACGCACCTGACACTTGTTGAAGTGGTTTCAGCAGGTGGCTACGTTCAATGGTAAATTTCATATAATGCTCTTAACGGTGTTTGCGGTTTTATCGTGTTAACTGAAACTAAGAATACTCGGTATTTTGGTAATTAAGAAGACAGAGTCCGAATCAGGTTCGAGTAATCTTCTTTTATATCGTGGCTTTCTTCACGTAACTGCTCAATCTTGCGACACGCATGCAGTACCGTTGTATGATCACGACCACCAAAGGCGTCACCGATTTCCGGCAAGCTGTGGTTAGTCAGCTCTTTCGCCAACGCCATTGCAAGTTGGCGAGGACGCGCCACAGAACGCGAACGGCGTTTTGACAGCAAATCAGCCACTTTAATCTTGTAGTACTCAGCGACCGTCTTTTGAATATTGTCGATGGTGACCAGCTTTTCTTGTAAAGCCAGTAGATCGCGCAGCGCTTCACGGACAAAATCAATCGTGATTGGACGGCCGGTAAAGTTTGCGTTAGCAATCACTCGGTTCAAAGCACCTTCAAGCTCACGAACGTTAGAACGCAGACGCTTCGCAATAAAGAAGGCCACTTCATCGGCCAGATGAATTTGGTGATCTTCTGCTTTCTTCATCAAGATCGCGACACGAGTCTCGAGTTCAGGTGGCTCAATCGCAACCGTCAAACCCCAACCAAAACGTGATTTAAGGCGATCCTCTACCCCGCTGATCTCTTTTGGATAACGGTCAGAGGTTAAGATGATCTGCTGGTTACCTTCAAGCAGTGCGTTGAAGGTATGGAAGAATTCTTCTTGCGAGCGTTCTTTATTGGCAAAGAACTGGATATCATCGATAAGCAGTGCATCCACACTGCGGTAGTAACGTTTGAATTCTTCAATCGCATTATTTTGCAGCGCTTTCACCATGTCTTGCACGAAACGCTCCGAGTGCATGTACACCACTTTTGCATTCGGCTTGTTATCCACAATGGCATTGCCCACCGCATGCAATAGGTGCGTTTTACCTAAACCTGTTCCACCGTATAAGAATAATGGGTTATACGCAGCACCAGGATTATCAGACACTTGGCGTGCCGCGGCTAAGCCCAACTGGTTCGATTTACCTTCAACAAAGTTATTGAATTTGTGTTTAGGGTTCACATTTGAACGATGGTTAATATCTGCGACTGCTTGGGCATCATCATCCCAAGTTTTATGTACAGGTTTACGTGCTTGCAGTTGTGCTGGAGCAGAAGACTCTGCTGCGACATCGGCAGGTGTACGTGTTGGTGCTGGTTTTGGCGCAGAAACCGGACGGCTGCCCACTTCAAAACGCAAGCTTGGAATATCGTTACCACAATATTCCTGCAATAGACGATTGATGCTATTGAGGTACTTATCACGAACCCAATCTAGAACAAAACGGTTGGGTGCAAATAAAGTGAGAGTATTGTCATTGAGCTCCGCTTGTAACGGACGAACCCACATACTGAATTCTGTAGCTGGTAGCTCTTCTTGAAGCCGTTGCATGCATTGCAACCAAAGCGAAGATGACACGGTGCCCCCACTCAAAGTAAATGATCTGAAAAGACTGGCAATTTTACCTGTTGATAACCAAGATCGCCAGCAAATGATCGACGATCCAGTGAATAAGATCTAAGTTATTCACAATTTTTTCGATGAATAAGGGGGGATCCCCACACCATGCCCCATTTTTACCCACATATTGATCCACATTTAGGCTATTTTTACGGGATCTTTGTTTTGGTGATAACTCTGTGAATTGTCTTAAGTCGTCTCTATTATTTGAGAGATATTCACGCGTTATCCCCAGTCCTTATTAACTTATTACTCAGTGGACTAGGATATTGCACTTGGTTATTTATCTAAGTGAGCTGAATCACAGTAGTATTTATCTCCATAATATTAAGGAGCTGTACTATGAAAAACTGGATTAAAGCTGCAATTGCAGCAATCGCACTATCTGCCGCAACGGTTCAAGCTGCCACTGAAGTAAAAGTGGGTATGTCTGGACGCTACTTCCCGTTCACTTTTGTGAAGCAAGATAAGCTACAAGGCTTTGAAGTTGACCTTTGGGATGAAATTGGCAAACGTAACGATTACAAAGTTGAATATGTCACAGCAAACTTTTCAGGCCTATTTGGTTTATTAGAAACTGGCCGTATTGACACCATTTCAAATCAGATCACCATGACAGATGCACGTAAAGCAAAATATTTGTTTGCCGATCCGTACGTGGTTGACGGCGCACAGATCACAGTGCGTAAAGGAAATGATGCGATCCAAGGTATCGACGATCTCACAGGAAAAACGGTAGCCGTAAACCTGGGCTCAAACTTTGAGCAGCTGCTACGTGATTATGATAAAGATGGCAAGATCAACATCAAAACCTACGACACAGGTATTGAACATGATGTTGCGCTCGGTCGTGCCGATGCATTTGTCATGGATCGCCTTTCAGCATTGGAACTTATCAAGAAAACCGGTCTACCACTGCAACTTGCAGGTGAACCATTTGAAACGATTCAAAATGCTTGGCCATTTGTAGATAACGAAAACGGCAAAAAGCTACAAGGCGAAGTAAACAAAGCGTTGGCAGCAATGCGTGCAGACGGTACGCTAGCGAAAATTTCTGAAAAATGGTTTGGTGCTGATATCACCAAATAAGCCAACTTTTTTAGTTCGAACAATACAAAGGTGGAATTCAGTTCCACCTTTTCTTTTCTCTCAAAGGTAAGTTATGGGATTTGATTTTAACTACATGCTGGAACTGATGCCGATATTGCTCAAATATCTTGGCACCACGATGGAAATGGCCGTATGGGGATTATTGTTCTCCCTCGCTCTTGCGGTGATCATCGCTAACATCCGCGTTTTCCGTGTCCCTGTGCTTGATCAGCTCAGCCAACTCTACATCAGCTTCTTTCGTGGTACACCGTTATTGGTGCAGCTGTTCCTGCTTTATTATGGCTTACCGCAAATTTTTCCATTTATGGTTGGCCTTAACGCATTCAGTGCTGCGGTAATCGGCCTTACTTTGCATTTTGCCGCATACATGGCAGAAAGCATCCGTGCAGCCATCATCGGTATCGATCGTAGCCAAATGGAAGCGAGTTTGTCTGTGGGTATGACCACCTCTCAGGCTATGCGTCGTATCATTTTGCCACAAGCAACCCGTGTCGCGCTGCCTTCATTGATGAACTATTTTATCGACATGATCAAATCAACATCACTCGCCTTTACGCTGGGTGTTGCAGAGATCATGGCCAAAGCTCAGATGGAAGCATCATCAAGCTTTCGTTTCTTTGAAGCATTCCTAGCGGTGGCACTGATCTATTGGGGCGTAGTCGTCATACTCACCCGAGTACAAATCTGGGCGGAAGCAAAACTGAATAAGGCATATGTACGATGATCAAACTCTCTAATATTCATAAACGCTTTGGCGATACCGAAGTTCTAAAGGGAATCGATATCGACATCAAACAAGGCGAAATCATCGTCATTATCGGCTCCAGTGGTACTGGTAAATCGACGTTGCTACGCTGCGTCAATTTTCTTGAACAAGCAGATCAAGGCCAAATTACGATTGATGACGTCATGGTTGATTGCCAAAAACACAATAAAGCAGAGATCTTAGCTCTTCGACGTAAAACAGGCTTTGTATTTCAAAACTACGCCCTATTTGCTCATATGACCGCTCGTCAGAATATTGCCGAAGGTCTGATCACCGTCCGCGGTTGGAACAAAGAAGAAGCATTAAAACGTGCTCAGCAAATCTTGGATGATATTGGTTTAAGCGACAAAGGCGATAGTTATCCAGCGGCACTCTCTGGTGGGCAGCAACAACGTGTGGGTATCGGCCGAGCGATGGCACTTCAACCCGAATTATTGTTATTTGATGAACCAACATCCGCACTTGACCCAGAGTGGGTTGGTGAAGTTCTTCAATTAATGAAGGAATTAGCGACAAAACACCAGACTATGCTGGTGGTCACTCATGAAATGCAATTCGCACGAGAAGTGGCAGATCGCGTGATCTTCATGGCTGAAGGCAATATTGTTGAGCAGGGATCTCCACAGGATATCTTTGGTAATCCACAGGATCCTCGCTTACAAAAATTCTTACGTCAGGTAGGAATGGAGTAAAGATCCACCATAAGGATCGATCGATCCTTGAGATTTTACTCACACTACGTATAATCGCCCGGCCGGAATTTAGCTGTCGCACAAAGATTGACACTTTATGTGACTGTGATTACAATTCCGCCTCTTTGTTGAGAGGCGTCGGTTGTCCTCTTTATATATAAAGAAGACGAAATGCCCACGCCGGGTTAACTAAGAACCTAAAACTACTGATCAGTAAAGGTAATTATCATGAAACGCACTTTTCAACCTTCAGTTCTAAAGCGCAAGCGTACTCACGGTTTCCGTGCTCGCATGGCAACTAAGAACGGTCGTAAAGTAATTAATGCACGTCGTGCAAAAGGCCGTGCGCGCCTATCAAAATAATCACTAGTTTATTTTGAATACGTACGCGTTCAATCGGGAGTTACGCTTGTTAACTCCCGAGCATTATCAAAACGTCTTCCAGCAAGCTCATCGAGCTGGCTCACCTCATTTCACCATTATTGCTCGTAACAATAGCCTGTCTCATCCAAGACTTGGTTTAGCGGTACCCAAAAAGCAGATTAAAACTGCCGTTGGTCGCAATCGTTTCAAGCGTCTCGCTCGTGAAAGTTTTCGTAACAAACAACATCAACTTCCAAACAAAGATTTTGTTGTGATTGCCAAAAAAAGCGCGCAAGATCTAAGCAATGACGAAATGTTCAAGTTGTTTGATAAATTATGGCAACGCCTGTCTCGCCCTTCTCGTGGTTAGCAATCGGACTTGTCCGACTCTATCAATGGATTATTAGTCCTCTAATAGGACCACGTTGTCGTTTTACTCCAACCTGCTCCACTTACGCAATAGAAGCGTTGAAAGCTCACGGTTTTGTAAAAGGATGTTGGTTATCAGGCAAACGTCTATTAAAATGCCACCCTTTGAATGAAGGGGGCTTTGACCCCGTTCCACCAGTCCAAAAACAAGACAGAGATAAATAACGATGGATTCTCAACGTAATATCCTGTTAATCGCGCTAGCACTGGTTTCTTTCTTGTTGTTTCAACAATGGCAAGTAGCTAAGAACCCTGCGCCTCAGCCGGTTGAGCAGGCACAATCAAGCAGTACTCTACCTGCACCATCTTTTGCTGATGAATTAGACCCAGCACCAGCCCAGCAAGCTTCTGCTAAAACTATTACCGTCACAACGGATGTATTAACTCTGTCTATTGACACGGTAGGCGGTGACGTCGTTCATGCAGACCTAAACCAATATTCAGCAGAGCTAAACTCTGAAGACCCATTCGTATTACTGAAAAACGAAAAAGGTCATCAGTTTATTGCTCAAAGTGGTTTAGTTGGCCCTCAAGGTATCGACCTAAGCAGCTCAAATCGCCCAGCTTACGCAGTCAATGCTGACAGCTTTACGCTAGCTGACGGCCAAGACGAACTGCGTATTCCAATGACTTATTCAGCGAATGGCCTTGAGTACACTAAAACATTCATTGTTAAACGTGGCAGCTACGCGATTGATGTGGAATACAAAGTAGCAAACAACTCCGGTAACAATGCAACCTTTGGTATGTACGCACACTTGCGTCAAAACCTAATGGATGCAGGTGGTAGCATTACGATGCCAACTTACCGTGGTGGTGCTTACTCAACAGAAGATACGCGTTACAAAAAATACAGCTTCGACGACATGCAAGATCGCAACCTTTCTTTGAATCTTGCAAACGGCCAAGGTTGGGCAGCGATGATCCAGCACTACTTTGCGTCAGCTTGGATCCCACGTAACGAACCAGGTGCAAACCTATATACTCGCGTTATCGGCAATCTTGGCGATATCGGCGTGCGTATGCCAAACAAAACCATTGCAAGTGGTGATAGCGCAGACTTCAAAGCAACACTTTGGGTCGGCCCTAAACTGCAAGATCAAATGGCTGAAGTAGCACCAAACCTAGACCTTGTAGTGGACTACGGTTGGTTGTGGTTTATCGCAAAACCTCTTCATTCACTGCTGTCATTCATTCAGAGCTTTGTTAGCAACTGGGGTGTAGCAATCATCTGCTTAACCTTTATCGTTCGTGGTGCAATGTACCCACTAACAAAAGCACAGTACACCTCAATGGCAAAAATGCGCATGCTCCAGCCTAAGCTGCAAGCTATGCGTGAACGCATCGGTGATGACCGTCAGCGCATGAGCCAAGAGATGATGGAACTGTACAAGAAAGAGAAAGTAAACCCACTGGGTGGCTGTCTACCACTTGTTCTACAGATGCCTATTTTCATCGCCCTATACTGGGCACTGATGGAGTCGGTTGAGCTGCGTCACTCACCATTCTTTGGTTGGATTCATGACTTATCAGCACAAGACCCTTACTACATCTTGCCACTGCTGATGGGTGCATCCATGTTCCTAATTCAGAAGATGAGCCCAACAACCGTAACGGATCCGATGCAACAGAAGATCATGACCTTTATGCCGGTTATGTTTACTTTCTTCTTCCTGTTCTTCCCATCAGGTCTGGTTCTATACTGGTTGGTATCGAACATCGTAACCTTGATCCAACAGACTTTGATTTACAAAGCGCTCGAGAAAAAAGGTTTGCACTCCAAGTAAGAGTGAATCATCAAGAAAGGCGGCCAAAAGGTCGCCTTTTTTATTTGAGCTGATTACAATTCAGCTAATTGGAATTTATAAAGGCCAAACCACTTGGCCAAAGCTTGAAAGGCACTCATATGACAACAGATACCATTGTTGCTCAGGCTACCGCTCCGGGTCGTGGCGGTGTCGGTATTATCCGTGTTTCTGGCCCTCTGGCAGCTCAGGTTGCATTGGAGGTAACAGGTAAAAGCCTCAAACCTCGTTACGCAGAATATCTGCCATTCAAAGCCTTAAATGGTAACGAACTGGATCAAGGGATCGCACTTTACTTCCCTAACCCACATTCATTCACAGGGGAAGATGTACTCGAACTCCAAGGCCATGGTGGCCCTGTCGTTATGGACATGCTCATCAAGCGTATTTTAGAAATAGATGGCATCCGCCCCGCTCGACCTGGTGAGTTTTCAGAGCGCGCATTTTTAAATGACAAAATGGATCTGACCCAAGCAGAAGCGATAGCAGATCTCATTGATGCCACTTCAGAAGAAGCGGCTAAATCAGCGCTGCAATCACTACAGGGACAATTTTCAAGACGTATCCAAACGCTGGTGGAATCGCTGATCCACTTACGTATCTATGTCGAAGCTGCCATTGACTTTCCTGAAGAAGAAATTGATTTCCTAGCTGACGGCAAAGTGTCAACCGATCTACAAGCGATCATCGACAATCTCGCGGCTGTACGCCAAGAAGCCAACCAAGGCGCGATTATGCGTGAAGGGATGAAAGTGGTGATTGCTGGTCGTCCAAATGCGGGGAAATCGAGTCTACTCAATGCTCTATCAGGTAAAGAGTCAGCCATCGTGACCGATATTGCAGGAACGACACGTGATGTTCTACGTGAGCATATCCATATCGATGGTATGCCACTACACATTATTGATACCGCAGGTCTACGTGATGCTTCTGATGAAGTGGAAAAAATCGGCATTGAACGTGCGTGGGATGAAATTGCGCAAGCAGACCGAGTACTATTTATGGTCGATGGCACTACGACTGACGCTACCGATCCAAAAGATATTTGGCCTGACTTTGTTGATCGCTTACCAAGTAATATCGGCATGACAGTGATCCGCAATAAAGCCGATCAAACCGATGAAGAAATGGGGATCTGTCATGTCAACGATCCAACCCTAATTCGCCTATCTGCAAAAACAGGGGCCGGTGTAGACGCACTACGAAATCACTTGAAAGAGTGTATGGGTTTTTCTGGAAACAGCGAAGGGGGCTTTATGGCACGTCGCCGCCACCTAGATGCACTAGAGCGAGCCGCTCAACATCTTCAAATTGGACAAGAACAGCTTGAAGGCTTTATGGCTGGTGAGATCTTGGCAGAAGAGCTGCGTATTACCCAGCAACACTTAAACGAGATTACCGGCGAGTTTAGTTCTGATGACCTACTCGGCCGCATATTTTCCTCATTCTGTATCGGTAAATAATCAAAACGCGCGGTGTTAATCATAGAATTAGCACCGCGTTTCTTTTTCTACTAACGCATAGCACTCGTAGTGGCGTTAGTATGACTCAATAAAGGAACAGACATGATCCACATTATCACGGGCAGTACGCTAGGTGGTGCAGAGTATGTAGGAGATCACCTCAACGATCTACTTACAGAGAAAAGCTTGCAAACCACCATTCACAATCAACCCGATCTCAATGATATTCCGCCTCAGGGGACATGGTTGATCGTCACCTCGACTCATGGTGCAGGTGATTACCCCGATAACATTCAGCCTTTCGTTCAAGCGCTACAAAATACACCACCAAATATGACCCAAGTAAAATATGCAGTAGTCGCCATTGGCGATTCAAGCTATGACACGTTTTGTGCCGCAGGCCTTCATGCTCACCAATTACTTCAAGATATTGGAGCAACGCCTCTAACAGAGTGTCTAACGATTGATGTCTTAGCTCATCCCGTACCAGAAGACGCAGCAGAACACTGGCTCTTAGAGCACATCTCAAAATTCTAACTCTTTTAAAAGCGGCAAATTGCCGCTTTTCTTTTCACTGTGAATAACTAATTCCCAATTAACACAAACTGACTGCTGCTTATTTGAGCACTTGGTTTGTGGATAAACATAGAGATATCGAGTGATCAACCTATAGTTATCCATATAATAAGTAAGATCACTTTTCCTACCTGTGTATAAGTAGCTATTTTGATCCCAGCTAATCCTCCGTTAGATCAACGTTAGATCACACAATATGATCTTATTAAGATCCATGATCTTGTTGATCATTTTCCACTTATCCACAGAGATCGACGATCCTAATAATAGATCCAATAAAAGATCTCTATATAGATCTTATATATATTTACTTCTCAGCCCTTTAAGTAAAAAGCTTGAAAAGCGATTTTCTCAGTAGCGGAAAGAAGGTAGAATAGCGCTCTTTTTATCTGTCCATTATTTCGATTGAGTACCTGAGGTCAGTTCATGCTTTATCACGAAACTTTTGACGTCATTGTTGTTGGTGGCGGTCATGCAGGAACGGAAGCCGCTTTAGCGTCTGCACGTACAGGGCAAAAAACTCTGTTATTGACGCATAACATTGATACTTTAGGGCAGATGTCTTGCAACCCTGCGATTGGGGGAATAGGCAAAGGACATCTGGTCAAAGAAGTAGATGCATTGGGCGGTCTAATGGCTGAAGCCATTGATCACGCCGGTATTCAATTTCGAACATTAAATGCTTCGAAAGGCCCAGCAGTTCGAGCCACTCGTGCTCAGGCGGATCGTGCTCTGTACAAGGCATACGTACGCTCAGCATTAGAGAACACACCAAATCTAACTTTATTCCAGCAATCAGTGGATGATCTGATTGTTAAACAAGATCGTGTACTTGGCGTCGTCACGCAAATGGGACTTAAGTTCCAGGCCAAATCAGTGGTATTAACCGTAGGTACTTTCCTTGGCGGTAAGATCCACATCGGTATGGAAAGCTCTTCTGGTGGCCGCGCGGGAGATCCTCCATCGATCGCATTGGCGGATCGATTACGTGAACTGCCGTTCCGTGTCGATCGTCTGAAAACGGGTACACCACCACGTATCGATGCACGCAGCGTGGATTTCTCAGTGTTGGAAGCACAACACGGTGACAACCCAACACCAGTATTTTCATTTATGGGCAAACGTGAGCATCAGCCGCGTCAAATCCCATGTTTTATTACACACACCAATGAGCAAACTCATGAGGTGATCCGCAACAACCTAGATCGCAGCCCAATGTATGCAGGGGTGATCGAGGGGATTGGTCCGCGTTACTGCCCGTCTATCGAAGACAAAGTGATGCGCTTTGCTGATAAAAACAGTCACCAAATCTTCATTGAGCCTGAAGGTCTTACAACGCACGAGCTATACCCGAATGGTATATCCACCAGCTTGCCGTTTGACGTACAAGTACAAATCGTTCGTTCAATGAAAGGTTTTGAGAATGCACACATTGTTCGTCCTGGTTATGCAATTGAGTACGATTTCTTTGACCCACGTGATTTGAAGCAAACCTACGAAACGAAATTCATTAATGGTCTATTCTTTGCGGGCCAGATCAACGGTACAACCGGTTATGAAGAAGCGGCAGCACAAGGTCTAATGGCAGGTCTGAACGCAAGCTTGCACAGCCAAGGCAAAGAAGGTTGGAGTCCACGCCGTGATCAAGCTTACATGGGTGTATTGATTGATGATTTGTCGACCATGGGGACAAAAGAGCCATACCGCATGTTTACTTCTCGTGCGGAGTACCGGTTGCTGCTGCGTGAAGACAATGCCGATCTGCGTTTAACGGAGCAAGGGCGTGAGTTAGGATTAATTGATGATCGCCGTTGGGCTCGCTTTAACCAAAAGATCGAAAACATGGAAACAGAACGTCAACGTTTGAAAGAAACTTGGATAAATCCAACTTCAGTTGGCGTTGAGCAGCTAAACCAACGGTTAAAAACACCAATCGCGCGTGAAGCAAGCGGTGAAGATCTCCTTCGTCGTCCAGAAATGACATACGATCTACTGACTCAGTTAGATACTTTTGCACCAGCCTTAGATGATCCTCAAGCAACTGAACAAGTTGAAATTCAAGTGAAATATGAAGGTTATATCAAGCGTCAACAAGATGAGATTGAAAAATCTCTACGCCATGAGAATACCAAATTGCCGCTTGAGCTTGATTACAGTGATGTGAAGGGGTTATCCAATGAAGTGGTGCTCAAGCTAAACAATGCCAAGCCAGAAACCATTGGTATCGCGTCTCGAATTTCAGGAGTGACACCAGCTGCAATATCCATTTTGCTCGTATACCTCAAAAAGCAAGGTATGCTAAAAAAGGGTGAGGAAGCATAAATGAGTGCACTAAAAGCCAAACTTGACTCACTTCTTGTCCAAACAGGCCTTGAGGTCTCACAGGTGCAACGTGAAAAATTGGTAGGGTACGTTGAACTGCTGGATAAGTGGAACAAAGCTTATAACCTGACCTCGGTGCGCGATCCGCAGGAAATGTTAGTTAAGCATATTCTTGATAGTATTATTGTTAGCACACATCTTGATGGGCAACGTTTTATCGATGTAGGGACTGGTCCTGGTTTACCTGGGATCCCCCTTGCGATCATGAACCCAGAAAAACAGTTCGTCTTACTTGATAGTCTGGGCAAACGTATTCGATTTATTAAACAAGTTCTGCATGAATTGAATATTGAAAATGTGATCCCGATTCAAAGTCGAGTCGAAGAGTATCAGCCTCAAGACAAATTTGATGGTGTACTAAGTCGCGCGTTTGCATCTATGGTAGATATGGTGAATTGGTGCCATCATTTGCCAAAGGAACAGTCTGGTCTTTTTCTTGCTCTTAAAGGTCAATTACCACAGGGTGAGATTGAACAATTACCTGAGTGGTGTTCTGTGACTGACATCAAAGCTTTGAATGTTCCTGAGTTAGAAGGTGAGCGTCATCTTGTAATCTTATCGCGCAAGGGATAACAGCGAGGTTAATCGTGGGTAAAATCGTAGCGATCGCCAACCAGAAAGGCGGTGTTGGAAAAACAACTACTTGTATAAATTTAGCGGCTTCAATGGCAGCCACTAAACGCAAGGTTTTAGTGATCGATCTAGACCCACAAGGCAACGCAACTATGGCCAGTGGTGTTGATAAGTATCAAATCGATGCAACGGCGTACGAATTGCTCGTTGAAGACGCTCCGTTTGAAGAGGTCGTTTGTCGTAAAACCTCTGGTCATTATGATTTAATTGCTGCCAATGGTGATGTGACGGCGGCAGAAATTAAATTGATGGAAGTCTTTGCGCGAGAAGTTCGTCTTAAGAATGCACTTGCACAAGTTCGCGATAACTATGATTTCATCTTTATCGATTGTCCTCCTTCTCTAAACCTTCTTACAATCAATGCCATGGCCGCAGCGGATTCCGTTTTGGTTCCTATGCAGTGTGAGTACTTTGCACTAGAAGGTTTAACTGCGTTAATGGATACGATCAGCAAATTAGCTGCCGTGGTAAACGAAAATCTGAAAATCGAAGGGTTGTTGCGCACCATGTATGATCCTCGAAACAGACTCTCCAACGAAGTATCCGATCAATTGAAAAAGCATTTTGGCAACAAAGTGTACCGCACCGTTATTCCTCGTAACGTACGTTTGGCAGAAGCGCCAAGTCACGGCAAACCAGCGATGTATTACGACAAATACTCTGCTGGAGCAAAAGCTTACCTAGCGCTTGCTGGTGAAATGCTACGCCGAGAAGAAGTACCTGCATAAATTAATCAAAGGAATTCACTCTCATGTCTAAACGTGGTTTAGGTAAAGGGCTTGATGCCCTGCTTTCTACCAGTTCACTTGCTCGAGAAAAGCAGCAAAGTGCCTTGCACAGTCAAGAACTGTCATCTGATGGAGAGTTAACGGATTTAGCCGTTTCTCATTTAAAGCCAGGTGTCTATCAGCCACGTAAAGACATGTCGCCAGAAGCATTGGAAGAGTTAGCGGCATCGATAGAATCTCAAGGGATCATCCAACCCATCGTGGTTCGTGAAGTTGGTGATGGAAAGTTTGAGATCATTGCAGGTGAACGCCGCTGGCGTGCCGCACGTAAAGCTGGACTGAAACAAGTTCCTTGCATCGTGAAGAAAGTCGAAGACCGAGCCGCGATCGCAATGGCACTTATCGAGAACATCCAGCGTGAAGATTTGAATGTGATTGAAGAAGCGCAAGCTCTTGATCGTTTACAAGGTGAGTTTTCGTTAACCCACCAACAGGTTGCGGATGTTATTGGTAAATCACGTGCAACTGTAAGTAATACATTGCGATTGAACCAGCTCGAGCAAGATGTAAAAGAACTGGTGGCCGCAAAAATGCTCGAAATGGGCCATGCTAGAGCACTTTTGATGCTTGAAGGTGAGCAACAAATTGACGTCGCAGAGCTGGTTGCGAAGAAGAAAATGACCGTGCGCCAGACTGAAGCTTTAGTGAAAAAGTGTCTACAGCCTCAAGTTGAAGCTGAAAATGAGCCAGAAGATACGGACATTCAACAAATGTCACAAAGACTCAGTGAAAAACTGGGGGCTAAAGTGAATATCGTTCGAAGCAGTAATGGCAAAGCTAAAATGACAATTAGTCTTGATGAGCCTCACAAATTAGAGCGACTAATTGCCAAGCTCGAGAGCTAAATGAGATAATTGATCTGAATCAATTATGTAAAAAAAGATTATTTGTGCGAAAGTTGTAGGTTTGTAAACAAAATTGTAACTTTTTGCGGTGTTTTCATTGCAATCAGTTCGACTCACCGTATAATTTTCGCCAATTTCCACGACGTTAAGTAGTCAAAGCGTGGATATTACTAGAGGTACGAATACATGGTAACTGCGTTAGCTAGACCAGGACGAGAGCTTGCTAAGCAATTGTTAATGCTCCAGTCTGGCGTGGTTACATTAGTGGCAGCAGGAATGGCAGTCGTTGTGAATGCTGAATGGGGATTTTCAGCGCTGGTTGGTGGGGGCATTTTTGTCATCGCTAATGCGGTTTTTGCGTTGTGTGCTTTTATGTTTAGTGGAGCTCGAGCTGCAAAGCGGATCACGGCCTCTTTCTACACAGGTGAAGCACTAAAGATTCTCATCACGGTTGCTCTCTTCTCCGTTGCCTACATGTATATGCAGGTGGAACTCGTTCCCCTGAAACTAACCTATTTGCTGGTACTAGGTATTAATATCTTTGCACCAGTGCTATTCATCAACAACAAAAAATAGGACGAGTTATGGCTGCGCCAGGTGAAGCGCTAACATCGGCCGGATACATTGATCACCACTTAACCAACCTATCTCTTTATAAGTTAGGTCTGGTTGAAGAGGCGACAAGTTTCTGGAACGTACATATCGATAGCCTGTTTTTTTCTTGGTTTACTGGTTTGATCTTCCTTGGGATTTTTTATTCAGTAGCAAAGAAAGTAACAGTAGGTGTACCAGGCAAGCTTCAGTGTTTTGTTGAAATGATCGTAGAATTTGTCGCAGAAAACGTCAAAGATACGTTCCATGGACGCAACCCTCTGATAGCACCTCTCGCACTGACTATCTTTTGTTGGGTATTTCTAATGAACTTGATGGACCTTGTGCCTATCGATTTCTTACCATACCCAGCAGAGCATTGGCTCGGTATTCCTTACTTGAAAGTAGTACCTTCAGCTGATGTGAACATCACCATGGCTATGGCACTAGGCGTATTTGCTCTGATGATTTACTACAGCATCAAAGTAAAAGGTCTAGGTGGGTTTGCGAAAGAACTGGCTTTACATCCATTCAATCACCCAATCATGATCCCGTTTAACCTACTGATTGAAGTGGTATCGCTACTGGCGAAACCTCTATCACTTGGTATGCGTCTATTCGGTAACATGTTCGCGGGTGAGGTTGTATTCATTCTTTGTGCGGCAATGCTACCATGGTGGCTACAATGGATGGGTTCACTACCGTGGGCTATTTTCCATATTCTGGTTATTACGATTCAGGCCTTCGTATTCATGATGTTGACCATTGTTTATCTATCAATGGCACACGAAGATTCTGATCATTAATTTTTAAAGCTTTATTTATCGGGCACATAAGCCAACTAACTATAAATTGGAGATAGTAATGGAAACTTTACTGAGCTTTTCTGCAATCGCCGTAGGTATTATCGTCGGTCTTGCTTCTCTTGGTACTGCGATTGGTTTCGCACTTCTAGGTGGTAAATTCCTTGAAGGTGCAGCACGTCAACCAGAAATGGCTCCTATGCTACAAGTTAAGATGTTCATCATCGCTGGTCTACTTGATGCGATCCCAATGATCGGTATCGTAATCGCACTACTATTCACTTTCGCAAACCCATTCGTTGGTCAACTAGGTTAATCACGTTTAACTCTAGACAAACTCTGGTTTGTCATTGATTAACACTAAGTCCATATAGAGGGGTAGCTGTTGTGAATATGAACGCAACTCTGCTAGGTCAAGCAATCTCGTTCGCACTATTTGTGTGGTTCTGCATGAAGTATGTATGGCCACCATTGATGCAAGCGATCGAAGAACGTCAGAAGAAAATTGCTGACGGTCTACAAGCAGCAGAGCGAGCTGCAAAAGACTTGGATCTAGCACAAGCAAACGCTTCTGATCAATTGAAAGAAGCGAAGCGCACAGCAACTGAGATCATCGATCAAGCGAACAAGCGTAAGTCTCAAATTCTTGATGAAGCTCGTGAGGAAGCTCAGGCAGAACGCCAGAAAATCCTGACTCAAGCGGAAGCTGAACTTGAAGCTGAACGCAATCGTGCACGCGATGAGCTGCGCAAACAAGTTGCAACTCTGGCTGTAGCTGGTGCTGAGAAAATCCTTGAGCGTTCAATCGATAAAGATGCGCACAAAGATATTCTCGACAACATTACTGCAAAACTTTAAGTCTGGGGGCGCTTATGTCTGATTTGACTACTATCGCACGCCCCTATGCTAAAGCAGCATTCGACTTTGCGGCGGAAAAAGACCAACTTGACCAATGGGGTCAAATGCTGTCTTTTGCAGCTGAAGTGGCAAACAACGAACAAATGAAAGAACTTCTAACGGGTTCTGTTTCTGCTGAAAAACTTGCAGAAATATTTGTAGCGGTTTGTGGCGAGCAAGTTGATGCACATGGTCAAAACCTTTTAAAGGTAATGGCAGAGAATGGTCGTTTAACGGCCCTTCCAGATGTTTGTGAACAGTTCTTTACTCTTAAACAAGAGCATGAGAAAGAGATTGATGTTGAAGTTATTTCAGCAACAGAACTTTCTGATGAGCAGCTTGCAAACATCAGCAGCAAACTTGAACAGCGTCTTGAACGCAAAGTTAAGCTGAATTGCAGTATAGATGAGGCCCTACTTGGTGGGGTGATTATTCGAGCCGGAGACTTAGTCATCGATGACTCAGCGCGTGGTCGTTTGAACCGCCTGAGCGATGCATTGCAGTCTTAATGGGGATTGGAGCATGCAACTTAATTCCACGGAAATTAGCGATCTGATCAAACAACGTATCGAATCTTTCGAAGTTGTTAGTGAAGCTCGCAATGAAGGTACTATCGTGTCGGTAAGCGATGGTATCATCCGCATCCACGGCCTAGCGGACGTGATGCAAGGTGAAATGATTGAATTACCGGGTGGCCGTTATGCGCTAGCACTTAACCTCGAGCGTGACTCGGTTGGTGCGGTTGTAATGGGCCCATATGCTGACCTAAAGGAAGGCATGAAAGTTACAGGTACTGGCCGCATTCTTGAAGTGCCAGTTGGTCCAGAACTTCTAGGTCGCGTAGTGAATACACTAGGTGAACCTATTGATGGTAAAGGTCCAATCGAAGCGAAACTGTCTTCGCCTGTAGAAGTAATCGCACCAGGTGTAATCGACCGTAAATCGGTTGACCAACCTGTACAAACTGGCTACAAATCAGTTGACTCAATGATCCCAATCGGTCGTGGTCAGCGTGAGCTTGTGATCGGTGACCGTCAGACTGGTAAAACAGCAATGGCGATCGATGCGATTATCAACCAGAAAAACTCAGGTATTTTCTCTATCTACGTAGCTATCGGTCAGAAAGCATCGACTATCGCTAACGTAGTTCGCAAACTTGAAGAGCACGGCGCGCTAGCTAACACTATCGTTGTTGTTGCATCTGCTTCTGAATCTGCAGCGCTACAATATCTAGCGCCATATGCAGGTTGTGCGATGGGTGAATACTTCCGCGATCGCGGTGAAGACGCACTGATTGTTTACGATGATCTATCTAAGCAAGCGGTAGCTTACCGTCAGATCTCTCTACTACTAAAACGTCCACCAGGCCGTGAGGCATTCCCAGGTGATGTATTCTACTTACACTCACGTCTACTAGAGCGTGCAGCTCGAGTAAGTGAAGAGTACGTAGAAAAATTCACTAACGGTGAAGTTAAAGGTAAGACTGGTTCTCTAACTGCGCTTCCTATCATCGAAACTCAAGCAGGTGACGTTTCAGCATTCGTACCGACTAACGTAATCTCGATTACCGACGGTCAGATCTTCCTACAAACTGAGCTATTCAACGCGGGTGTTCGCCCAGCGGTTGACCCTGGTATCTCAGTATCTCGTGTAGGTGGTTCAGCGCAGACGAAAATCATCAAGAAGCTATCAGGCGGTATCCGTACTGCACTAGCTCAGTACCGTGAATTGGCGGCATTCGCACAGTTCTCATCTGACCTTGATGAAGCGACGAAGAAACAGCTAGACCATGGTCAAAAAGTGACAGAACTAATGAAGCAGAAGCAGTACGCTCCAATGTCTGTATTTGACCAAGCACTAGTAATCTTCGCGGCAGAGCGCGGCTATTTAGCAGATGTTGAACTAAACAAACTGCTAGATTTTGAAGCGGCTCTACTATCGTATGCTCGCGGTCAATACGCTGATTTCGCAGCTGAGATCGACAAGACGGGTGCATACAACGATGAAGTTGAAGCGCAGCTTAAGAAGCTGACGGACGACTTCGTAGCAACCCAAACTTGGTAATAGGTCGGTGGCAGTTTCTGCCACCAACTAATGGAGAGTAACGATGGCCGGCGCAAAAGAGATACGTAATAAAATCGGTAGTGTTAAAAGCACGCAGAAAATTACGAAAGCGATGGAAATGGTAGCAGCTTCAAAAATGCGTCGTTCTCAAGATGCAATGGAAGCTTCTCGTCCATACGCTGAAACCATGCGTAAAGTGATCGGTCACGTAGCAAACGCAAACCTAGAGTACCGTCATCCGTACCTAGAAGAGCGTGAAGCGAAGCGAGTTGGTTACATCATCGTTTCTACAGACCGTGGCCTGTGTGGTGGCTTGAACATCAATGTGTTCAAAAAAGCGCTACTCGATATGCAGGCTTGGAAAGAGAAAGGTGCTGAAGTTGAACTGGCATTAGTCGGTTCAAAAGCAACAGGCTTTTTCAAACACAGTGGCGCGAAAGTAGCTGCTCAGGTTTCTGGTCTGGGCGATAGCCCAAGCTTAGAAGACCTAATCGGTTCTGTTAGCGTAATGCTGAAGAAATACGATGAAGGTGAATTGGACCGTCTATACGTAGTGTTTAATAAGTTTGTGAACACTATGGTTCAACAACCAACGATCGATCAATTGCTACCTTTGCCTAAATCGGACAGCGAAGAGATGCAGCGTGAGCATTCATGGGACTACATCTATGAACCTGAACCAAAACCTCTACTAGATACACTTCTAGTGCGTTATGTAGAGTCTCAGGTCTACCAAGGTGTAGTTGAGAACCTTGCTTGTGAGCAAGCGGCTCGAATGATTGCGATGAAGGCTGCAACAGATAATGCAACCAACTTGATTGAAGATCTAGAACTTGTGTACAACAAAGCCCGTCAGGCCGCGATCACACAAGAACTATCGGAAATCGTTGGTGGTGCATCTGCGGTTTAAGCTTAGGTAAAACGAAATAGTTTAGAGGATTAACGATGGCTACAGGTAAGATCGTACAGATCATCGGTGCGGTAGTCGACGTAGAGTTCCCACAGAGCGAAGTACCTAGTGTATATGACGCTCTAAACGTTACAGAATCAAAAGAGCGTCTAGTTCTTGAGGTTCAACAACAGCTAGGCGGTGGCGTAGTTCGTTGTATCGTAATGGGTAGCTCTGATGGTTTACGTCGTGGCGTTGAAGTGGTTAACACAGGCGCTCCAATTTCAGTACCAGTAGGTACTAAGACCCTAGGTCGTATCATGAACGTTCTAGGTGACGCAATTGACGAGTGTGGTGATATCGGTGCGGAAGAGACTTACTCTATCCACCGTGAAGCACCAAGCTACGAAGAGCAATCAAACGAGATCGCTCTACTAGAGACTGGCGTTAAAGTAATCGACTTAGTTTGTCCATTCGCTAAGGGTGGTAAAATTGGTCTATTCGGTGGTGCTGGTGTAGGTAAGACCGTCAACATGATGGAACTTATCAACAACATCGCACTTCAGCACTCTGGTCTATCAGTATTTGCTGGTGTAGGTGAGCGTACTCGTGAAGGTAACGATTTCTACTTCGAGATGCAGGAAGCGGGCGTTGTAAACGTTGAGAATCCTGAAGAATCAAAAGTAGCGATGGTTTACGGTCAGATGAACGAGCCACCAGGTAACCGTCTACGTGTTGCACTGACTGGTCTAACAATGGCAGAGAAGTTCCGTGACGAAGGTCGTGACGTTCTGCTGTTCGTTGATAACATCTACCGTTACACACTTGCAGGTACAGAGGTATCAGCACTGCTAGGTCGTATGCCTTCAGCGGTAGGTTACCAGCCAACTCTTGCAGAAGAGATGGGTGTACTACAGGAGCGTATCACGTCAACGAAATCTGGTTCTATCACGTCTGTACAGGCAGTATACGTACCAGCGGATGACTTGACTGACCCGTCTCCAGCAACTACGTTCGCACACTTGGATGCAACGGTTGTACTTAACCGTAACATCGCAGCAATGGGTTTATACCCAGCGATTGACCCACTAGATTCAACATCTCGTATGCTTGATCCTCTAGTGGTTGGTCAAGAGCACTACGACACAGCTCGTGGCGTTCAACAGACACTTCAGCGTTACAAAGAGCTGAAAGATATCATCGCGATCCTAGGTATGGACGAGCTATCTGAAGAAGATAAGCAAGTTGTATCTCGTGCACGTAAGATTGAGCGTTTCCTAACTCAGCCTTACCACGTAGCGGAAGTATTTACAGGTGACCCAGGCGTTTACGTACCTCTTAAAGAGACACTACGTGGCTTTAAAGGTCTACTAGCTGGTGAATACGATGACATTCCAGAGCAAGCGTTTATGTACTGCGGTACGATTGACGATGCTATCGAGAATGCGAAGAAGCTATAAGGCTAACTAGGAGGCGATATGGCAGCAATAACCTTTCACCTAGACGTAGTGAGCGCAGAGAAGAAAATTTTCTCAGGCCGTGTTGAGACGTTTCAGGTGACCGGTAGCGAAGGTGAGCTTGGAATTTTCCACGGTCACACACCGCTGCTGACCGCTATCAAGCCTGGTATGGTGCGTATTGTTAAGCAACACGGTCACGAAGAAATTATTTATGTTTCTGGTGGTATGGTCGAAGTTCAGCCGGGTACTGCTACAGTACTGGCTGATACAGCGATTCGTGGTGAAGAACTGGACGCAGCTAAGGCTGAAGAAGCCAAACGTCGTGCTGAAGAAAATATTCAGAATCAGCATGGTGATATGGACTTCGCGCAAGCGGCTAGTGAACTGGCTAAAGCTATTGCTCAGCTACGTGTTATCGAGCTGACTAAAAAACGTCGCTAGTTAATAGTAGCGTTTTAAAAATGATAAAGGCGGTCTTTTGACCGCCTTTTTGCTTATTTTTTAACAGAAATTTTTTTGTTGGGGTTAATTCCCTTAGCTAACCTAGATAGAATACTTCCAATTTTCCGATTTCAATATTTATTAGGATTGTTATGAAATTTAGCGCTGTCATTCTGGCCGCGGGTAAAGGTACCCGCATGTATTCTAATATGCCTAAAGTTCTGCATACGCTCGCAGGAAAACCGATGGCAAAACATGTGATTGATACATGCGCTGGATTAGGTGCTCAGAATATCCATCTTGTGTATGGCCATGGTGGTGAGCAAATGCAATCTGTATTAGCTAATGAACCAGTGAATTGGGTACTACAGGCTGAGCAATTGGGCACAGGACACGCTGTTGATCAAGCTTCTGCTCAGTTTGAAGATGATGAAAAGATTTTAGTGCTTTACGGCGATGTACCACTTATTTCTGAAGAAACGATTGAGAGTCTTCTTGATGCTAAACCTGAAGGTGGTATCGCACTGCTAACGGTTGTTATGGATAACCCAACAGGTTATGGCCGTATTGTTCGTCGTAACGGTCCTGTTGTTGCTATCGTTGAGCAAAAAGACGCAACGGAAGAACAAAAGCTAATTAAAGAAATTAACACCGGTGTGATGGTCGCACGTGGTGAAGATTTACGTCGTTGGTTATCAAACCTTAACAACAATAATGCGCAAGGTGAGTACTACTTAACTGACGTTATTGCAGCAGCGCACGCAGAAGGCCGCGCCGTAGAAGCGGTTCACCCTGTGAATCCTATTGAAGTTGAAGGGGTTAATGACCGCTCACAACTTGCTCGTTTAGAGCGCGCATTCCAATCGATGCAAGCACAAAAACTGCTTGAGCAAGGTGTAATGCTGCGCGATCCTGCACGTTTTGATCTTCGTGGACAACTACAGTGTGGTATGGACTGCGAAATTGATGCCAATGTTATCATTGAAGGTAAAGTTACATTAGGTGATTACGTTCGTATTGGTGCTGGCTGTGTTTTAAAAGATTGTGAGATTGACGATAATACTATCGTTCGTCCATACAGCGTAATTGAAGGTGCGACAGTTGGTGAAGAATGTACAGTTGGTCCATTTACGCGCTTACGCTCAGGTGCAGAGATGTGTAATGACTCTCATGTAGGCAACTTCGTGGAAGTAAAAAATGCGCGTATTGGTGAAGGCTCAAAAGCGAACCACCTTACTTACCTAGGTGATGCAGAGATCGGTCAACGTACGAACATTGGTGCCGGTACGATTACCTGTAACTACGATGGTGCAAACAAGTTCAAAACCATCATAGGTAATGACGTATTTGTTGGTTCTGATAGCCAACTTGTCGCGCCTGTGACAATTGCTGATGGCGCAACAGTTGGTGCTGGTACTACATTGACCAAAGATGTGGCAGAAGGTGAGTTAGTGATCACTCGTGCACAAGAGCGCAAGATCACTGGCTGGCAACGTCCAGTAAAACAGAAATAAGACTAGTTAATCGATAATTTAAAGCCGCTCATAATGAGCGGCTTTATTCTTTTGAGGCCTAATAACTCGGTACTGCAATACGTTTTTCCAGCCATCGCACTGCTTGCGATACCAGTAAAATGAGCAGTAGGTACTCGAGAACTAAGAAAGTATATATCTCCAGCGGTAAGTATTCATTCACGACCAATTCATTAGCTCGCCTTGTTAGATCGCTTAAACCAATCACGCTGACCAGTGAACTCATCTTGAGAATATAAACAAACTGATTCCCCAGTGGTGGCAAGATTTGGCGAAATGCTTGGGGAAGAATCACCAAACGCATTTTTTGCCAATAATTCAAGCCGAGAGACTCTGCTGCTTCGTGTTGTCCACGACTGATGGCTTGAATGCCTCCTCTGAATACCTCTGCCATAAATGCACTTTCTGCAATTGTCAGTGCAATGACTCCGGCCCAAAAGTGATTGAGGGACACATCAAGTAGCGTTGGCATACCGTAATACACCCAAAGCAGTAAAACCAAAACAGGGATAGAACGTATCACCTCAACATAAATGCGGTTGACCCATTTCAATACTGGATAGTCAGACAGCGCGGGGAGGGCGACGAACAAGCCAATCATCATCGCAAACAGCATGCTGAGTAAAGACACTTGGATTGTGTCATTAAAACCAGCGATCAGAAATTTAATATTGGTGAGTCCTTGCTCTGTGGAAGGATCAAGCACATACCAACCCCAGTGATAATCGGAACACCCAGTTATCAATAAAAGTGAAATTAGCCAGAAATAACGATAGTTCACACAACACCCTGTCTTTGCTAATAATTGTTCCTTGTTGCTGCTATGTTATCAGTGTTATGACCTAATTTGTCATATGGAATGGATACATAAGGAAAAACAATGAAAAAAATCTTAGTTGTGCTAGGCCTGTCTTTACTTTCTATTTGTCAGGTTGCGAATGCTCAAAGTCGTTTACATGAAATTTTGGATGCAGGAGTGCTTAGAGTTGGGACGACGGGAGATTGGAACCCGATGACAATGAAAGATCCCGCTACCAATAGCTATCGTGGGTTTGATATTGATGTCACGACTGAACTAGCGAAAGATCTGGGGGTAAAAGTTGAATATGTTGCAACAGACTGGAAAACACTGGTGAATGGCATTACAGCCAATAAATACGACATTACCGGTAGTGCGTCTTTGAATATGTCTCGAGCTAAGGTTGCGGGTTACAGTCAGCCGTATTTCTATCTTGCGTTTGTACCCGTGGTGCAAAAGAAAGATTTAGCCAAGTTTTCTGATTGGGCTGACTTTGACAAGCCTGACGTAAAAGTTGCTGCTACGTTGGGTACGGTACAAGAGAAAATGGTGAAAGAGTTCTTTCCATCGGCGCAACATATTGTGATTGAAGCACCTGCGCGTGATTTTCAAGAGCTTCTAGCTCGTCGTGCTGACGTTTCTGTGACGTCAAATGTTGAAGCGGCAACGCTGGTGGAGAAGTTTAAACAGTTAGCCATCGTACCGGTGAAAGCCCCACGTAAGCCCACACCTATTGCGATGTTGTTACCTCAAGATGACCAAGTATGGATAAACTATATCAACCATTGGGTTGAGCTAAAGAAAACACAGGGGTTCTTTAAGCAAACTGCAGAAAAATGGGGACTGAAAAGTTTGTAATCACTTACTAGAGTGAGAGCCGCATTGTACGGCCCTCACTGTTTTAGCTATTCGTCACTGACAACTCGTGAATTATCTGGCGTGGTAAAGTGCTGCGATAGTTCACGGTTTGATACGATATAACCAATCCATAAACCGCCCATGCAAATAACAATTGCGATACCAGTCACCGCCTGAGCTTGGCTGGCTAACATTGCAACCAGCGCACTAGAAAGGCTACTGACACATATTTGTAAGCTATTTTGCAGACCAGCAGCGGTTGCCGGGCTCTGCTTTGCACTGGAGAGTGCGCGGTTGACAACTATGGGATACAAAGCACCATTGGCAACGGCTATTAGGCAAAATGGAGCAAGTATTGGCCAAATTGAGGTTAACTGCCATTGTGAAGCAATAAAAATCAGCAGGGCAGCAACACTGAACAACCCAATCAATTGGCGCAGTACCTTTTCATCACCAAATTTACCAACACACACTTTCCCTAAGTAGCCACCAACCATGAATGCAATGGTTTGTGGAATAAAGCTCATACCTATATCTGCGGGTGAATAACCCAATTGAGCCATGATCTCTGGCATTCCGGTTAGATAGGCAAAAAATGCTGCAGAAGCAGTAGCAAACATCATCACATTACCAAGATAAGCTTTGGATGATAAAAGTCCTTTGATGTCATGCTTAACCGAAGTTTGCTTACTTTCAATTTGCTCCTTGGGTTGAACCATGGTCGCAGCAGCTAACACAATACCTACGATACTTAAGCAAACAAAAATACTGTGCCAACCAAAATTGTTAGCCAACACGACTCCTAACTGTGGAGCGAGCGCTGGTGAAAGAGCAACCAATGGCATAATGGTGGCAAAAATTTGTTGGCTGATCCTCGCTTCATAACGTTTGATCACCATTGCTTGCCAGATCACTGCAGGGGCACATACACCGATCGCTTGAATGAAGCGCAGTAGTAGCAATTGCCATACTTGGTCGCTAAATGCGAGTCCGATTGAAGCGAAGGTGAATACTGCCATACCGACAATTAACGTATTTCTATGGCCAAATCGGTCAGAAGCCAGTCCCCATAAGAGTTGTCCACTGGCCATACCGACAAGAAAAACGGTTAATGAGAGAGCAATTTGTTCTGGACCAGTAGCAAAATCCGCTTCCATTGCCTTAAATGCTGGTAAATACATATCTGTAGCAACAAAGCCCAACATAGATAACGCAGCAAGATAAAAAAGTTGTAATTTGGATACTTTCATAGCAATTCCGTTGAAATTAATTCATAGATAGATCTGTGTTGGCGCCAACCTTTTTATTTGCGTTGCTATTCTATTTTTCGCTTTCGATAAAATGAAACGTTATTATTTGTAGTTATCTATCAAATTTTTTGAAAGGTTATATGTGAGTGTATTTTCTAAATATTCGTTAGAGATGATCGACACTATTGCCCGAGTTGAGAGCTTTTCTGCTGCGGCAGAGGTGCTTCACAAAGTGCCTTCAGCGATCAGTTATAGCGTGCGGCAAATTGAACAAGAGCTGGATGTAGTGTTGTTTCGCCGTTTACCCCGCAAAGTTGAGCTTACTCCTGCGGGAGAGTTGTTTCTCAAGCAGGCGCGTGCGATGTTACGCCAAATGGAAGAAGTGAAAGCACAAACGCGTCGTGCGGCACATGGATGGCAGAAAACGTTGCGCTTAACATTAGATAATGTTGTGAAGCTCGATAAGATGAAGCCGTTGATCGAAGCGTTTTATCAAACCTTTGATCATGCTGAATTACAGATCAACATGGAGGTGTTCAATGGATCTTGGGAAGCGATCGCGCAAGGTCGGGCTGATATTGTCATTGGTGCCACCTCTGCAATCCCTGTAGGTGGTGATTTTGAAGTCAAAGAGATGGGAACATTGGACTGGGCATTTGTAATGTCTCCTAGTCATCCATGCGTGAAAGAGCAGTGTTTGACAGAGTCATTTGTGAGCCAATTTCCAGCCATTTGTCTTGATGATACTTCAAATGTATTGCCAAAAAGACACACGGTGCATTACCCCAAGCAGCGCCGATTGCTGTTACCAAATTGGTACAGCGCAATAGAATGCTTGAAGAATGGTGTTGGGGTCGGCTATATGCCGAGTCACATTGCTCAACCACTGATTACTGAAGGTGTGTTGGTGGAAAAGGTTTTGGAAGAGGAAAAACCATTGAGCCAATGTTGCTTAGTGTGGCGAAAAGATGAAAACCATAAGATGATCCAATGGATGGTTGACTACCTAGGATCCAGTGATCAACTTTATCAAGATTGGTTGAAAGTTAAATGATCCAACAAAAAGCGCTAGCATTGCTAGCGCTTTGATCTTTATTGTGGATCATGGTCGTTCAAATACGGTCGCAATACCCTGGCCTAAACCGATACACATGGTTGCCAGACCGTATTTCGCGTCTTTCGCTTCCATAAGGTTGATTAACGTTGTTGAGATACGTGATCCAGAACAACCAAGCGGGTGACCCAAGGCAATCGCACCACCGTTAAGGTTGACCTTCTCATCCATCACATCAAGCAGACCCAAGTCTTTAGCACATGGTAGAGATTGCGCTGCAAATGCTTCGTTTAGCTCAACCACATCCATGTCTTCAATTGAGAGGCCAGCACGCTTGAGCGCTTTTTGCGTCGCAGGTACAGGACCGTAACCCATGATAGAAGGATCACAGCCTGCAATGGCCATGCCTTTGATGCGTGCACGAATCTTCAAACCAAGCTCGTTGGCTTTCTCTTCACTCATGATCAGCATCGCTGATGCACCATCAGACAGTGCCGATGAGGTACCAGCAGTTACTGTGCCGTTTGCTGGGTCGAACACTGGACGAAGTTGAGATAACCCTTCAACGGATGTTTCAGGGCGAATCACTTCATCGTAATCCAGAGTGAACAGGGTACCGTCAGCCGCATGACCTTCAATTGGTAGGATTTCGTTTTTAAAACGACCCTCTACGGTTGCAGCATGTGCACGAGCATGAGAGCGCGCAGCAAACTCGTCTTGTTGCTCACGGCTAATGCCATGCAGCTTACCAAGCATTTCTGCTGTTAAGCCCATCATGCCGGCTGCTTTTGCAACTGTCTTTGACATGCCAGGGTGGAAGTCCACGCCGTGGTTCATAGGTACGTGTCCCATGTGCTCAACACCACCAATTAGGCAGATTTCAGCATCACCCGTCATGATGGCACGTGTACCATCGTGAAGCGCTTGCATGGATGAACCACACAGGCGGTTAACCGTCACGGCGCCAATCTCAATTGGCAGACCAGCAAGTAGCGCAGCATTACGTGCAACGTTAAAGCCTTGTTCTAGGGTTTGTTGTACACAGCCCCAGTAGATATCTTCAATCTCGCTTGGGTTCACCTGCGGGTTACGCGCAAGGATACCCTTCATTAGGCGCGCGGATAGATCTTCTGCTCGTGTATGACGGAAAGCACCATCTTTAGAGCGACCCATTGGCGTACGTAGACAATCGACTACGACAACATTTCTTGTTTGATTAGTCATTTTAGAATCCCTCCTTAGATAGAACCTTGCTGTTGTGCACCGTAAAAGCTTTCACCTTTCGCCGCCATATCAATCAGCATCTGTGGTACTTGGTACATAGCACCAAGCTCTGAGTATTGTTTTGCCATTGCAACAAACTCAGCAATACCTACGCTATCTAGGTAGCGGAATACGCCGCCGCGGAATGGAGGGAAACCAAGACCGTAAACCAATGCCATATCCGCTTCTTGTGGAGTGGCAATGATGCCTTCTTGTAGACACAGTACCACTTCGTTGATCATTGGAATCATCATACGTTGAATGATGGTTTGATCGTCAAAGTCCTGCTTATCGGCACAAACGTCAGCGAGCACCGGCAAGATCTCTTCAGAGAAGGTTTTCTTCGGCTTACCTTTTCTATCTATGGTGTAGCTGTAGAAGCCACTGCCATTCTTCTGACCGTATTTGCTTGCTTCGAATAGTGCATCGATCGCGTCACGACCTTGTTTACCCATACGCTCTGGGAAACCCTGTGCCATAACGGCTTGTGCGTGGTGAGCTGTATCAATACCAACGACATCGAGCAAGTATGCAGGTCCCATCGGCCAGCCAAACTTACGTTCCATGACTTTGTCGATTTTCGTAAAGTCCGCGCCATCACGAAGTAGCATGCTGAAGCCACCAAAGTATGGGAACAATACGCGGTTTACAAAGAACCCAGGGCAGTCATTAACGACAATTGGTGATTTGCCCATTTTCGCTGCGTACGCAACAACACGATTGATGGTTTCATCAGAGGTATGTTCACCACGGATGATCTCAACAAGGGGCATGCGGTGCACTGGGTTGAAGAAGTGCATGCCACAGAAGTTTTCTGGGCGTTTTAGCGATTTTGCTAATAGATTGATTGGAATCGTCGAGGTGTTTGAGGTGATAACCGTGTCTTCACCGACATGTGATTCGACTTCACTCAGCACTGCTGCTTTTACTTTCGGGTTTTCTACTACGGCTTCAACAATCACGTCTGATTCTTCGATGCCAGCGTAATGTAGGCTTGGTGTGATAGACGCTAAAATACCAGCCATCTTAAAGCCATCAATGCGACCACGAGATAAGCGTTTGTTTAGCAGCTTAGATGCTTCAGTCATGCCTAAATCGAGTGAAGGTTGCGCGATGTCTTTCATTAACACCGGTACGCCTTTTAATGCAGATTGGTAGGCGATGCCACCGCCCATAATGCCCGCACCAAGCACTGCCGCACGTTGCGTGTCTTTACTCGCTGACTTAGCTGATTTTTTAGCAAGTCCTTTAATGTATTGGTCGTTAAGGAACAAACCAACCAGTGATTTTGCTTCTTCAGACTTAGCCAGTTTTACGAAGTGTTTACGTTCAATGTCGAGTGCTTCGTTACGAGCAAAGCGAGCGCCTTCTTCAATAGTAATAACGGCTGTCATTGGAGCTGGGTAGTGAGGACCTGCTTTTTGTGCCACCAGACCCTTCGCCATGGTAAAGCTCATCATTGATTCGAGCTTACTTAGCGTAAGTGGTGATGTCTTTTGCTTGCGACGAGCTTGCCAGTCCAACTTCTCGTTGATTGCCGAGGTCAGTGTCTTGAGTGCTGACTCGTAAAGTGCGTCGCTATCGACAACCGCATCCAGAAGACCAATCTTTAACGCTTCATCTGCACGACACGCTTTTCCTTGAGTGATCACTTCCATTGCGCTGTCGGCGCCAATAACACGTGGCAGGCGTACACAACCACCAAAGCCCGGCATGATACCGAGTTTCGTTTCTGGTAGACCGATGCTGGTGGTCTTGTCACCAACTCTCATGTCAGTTGCAAGCACACACTCACAACCGCCACCTAACGTGTGGCCTTTTAGTACCGAGATAGTTGGGACAGGCAAGTCTTCCAGCTTGTTAAAGATGCTGTTAGCAAATTGCAGCCACTGATCGAGTTCAGCGTCTGTCTTGGCAAAAAGACCTAAGAATTCGGTGATATCAGCGCCAACAATGAACGCGTCTTTATCTGAGGTGAGCATCAAGCCCTTAAGTCCTTGGTGTGCTTTTAGTGCATCAAGGGCGTTGTTGAGTGATTCAAGAGTGGCCAAGTCCAGTTTGTTAACTGAGTTGGGAGAGCAGAAGTTGAGCTCGGCGATACCATCTTGTACTTCCTTTACCTGTAGGGTGTTAGCTTGGTAAATCATTGTTTATCTCCGTGACCTACAATGTGTCATTGTGTCTTGGTAAGTCGTTTTATTTTTATTCTGGTTAGACCAGTTACTCTAGTGTGGACCTCGGATTGTATATTTTCAATACATTTTTTAAACAAGTGTTTAACATTGTGCATTGAAACATGCCATCGCGTTTTTTTGCTTGGTCGTGATACACTGACTTTTCTGTGAAAAAACAACTGCTCTCATGAATGAACTTCCTTATCTAATACCCGCTAGTGAAATCACTTTTGAAGAAGAAATTAAAAAGAGTGTCTTTATTACCCACTTAACCCATACGCCAACCATTGAGTCTGCGAAGGCTTATGTGGAATGCATAAAACAGAAGCATAATGCGGCACGACATAATTGCTGGGGCTTTGTAGCTGGGCGTCCTGAAGATTCAATGAAGTGGGGTTTTAGTGATGATGGTGAGCCGTCAGGAACTGCGGGTAAGCCTATTTTGGCACAACTATCGGGTTCTGGAGTTGGTGAGATCACTGCGGTGGTAACCCGTTATTCTGGTGGTATTAAGCTCGGAACAGGTGGTTTAGTTAAAGCGTATGGTGGAGGAGTACAACAAGCTCTCAAGCTGCTTCAAACTATCGAGAAAAAAATAACCACAATATTGCGAGTAGAGTTAGACTATGGCTTTATGCCCATCGCTCAATCCCTTTTTACTCAGTTTGATGCCAATGAAGTGCAAGCTGAGTACAGTGATCAAGTGGTTTTGTTGCTCGAGATTGAAGTGCGTCAAGTGGACGCGTTTACTCAAATGATGGTCAATAAGAGTGGAGCAAAAGTCTTGATAACTCCACTGGACGGAACAAACAATAAGAAATAGGAAGTCTGAAGCGTTGCTTCACTAGTCGAGCAATCCATGCAATTTCGTTCAATTATCCGAATCGTTGGTCTTCTGCTGGCCCTTTTCAGCGTGACCATGTTGGCCCCGGCGTTAGTCGCACTTATCTATCGAGATGGTGCGGGTGTCCCTTTTGTGACCACGTTTTTTGTACTCCTTTTTTGTGGTGCACTATGCTGGTTCCCCAATCGCCATCATAAACACGAACTTAAAGCTCGTGATGGCTTTCTTATCGTGGTTTTATTTTGGACTGTACTAGGCAGTGCGGGCTCATTACCTTTTTTAATCGCAGATAACCCGAGTATTTCGGTTACTGATGCCTTTTTTGAGTCTTTTTCAGCATTAACAACCACAGGGGCAACGGTTATCGTTGGCCTTGATGAGCTTCCTAAAGCCATTCTCTTTTATCGTCAGCTACTTCAGTGGTTCGGTGGTATGGGGATCATCGTATTGGCTGTCGCAATTCTTCCTGTATTAGGGATCGGGGGAATGCAGTTATATCGCGCAGAAATTCCAGGGCCAGTTAAAGATTCCAAGATGACGCCTAGAATTGCGGAAACCGCAAAAGCGCTTTGGTATATCTACCTGAGTTTAACCATTGCATGTGCAACCGCGTTTTGGCTTGCAGGAATGACGCCATTTGATGCAATTAGCCATAGCTTTTCTACAATCGCGATTGGCGGTTTCTCAACTCATGATGCCAGCATGGGATATTTTGATAGCTATGCGATTAACATGATCACCGTAGTCTTCTTACTTATTTCTGCATGTAATTACTCACTTCACTTTGCCGCCTTTGCCTCTGGTGGTGTTCATCCTAAGTACTATTGGAAAGATCCGGAATTTCGTGCCTTTATTTTTATTCAGGTTTTGTTATTTGTAGTGTGTTTCCTTGTTTTACTGAATCATCACTCTTACCAGTCGACTTATGATGCATTTGATCAGGCGTTATTCCAAACCGTATCGATATCAACAACCGCCGGTTTTACCACTACAGGTTTTTCTGAATGGCCGATCTTCTTACCGGTATTATTGCTATTTTCTTCTTTTATTGGTGGATGTGCTGGTTCTACCGGTGGTGGAATGAAGGTAATACGAATATTACTTCTTACACTCCAAGGTGCTCGTGAATTAAAACGGCTGGTTCACCCTAGAGCTGTCTATACGATTAAAGTTGGTGGTACTGCACTATCACAACGTGTCGTTGATGCCGTATGGGGATTCTTCTCTGCTTATGCGTTGGTATTTGTTGCCTGCATGCTAGCGCTAATTGCAACAGGAATGGATGAGCTAAGCGCATTCTCTGCTGTTGCAGCCACCTTAAATAACTTAGGCCCTGGGTTGGGAGAAGTGGCTTTACATTTTGGAGAAGTCAATGATAAAGCCAAATGGGTACTAATCGTCTCGATGTTGTTTGGTCGTTTAGAGATATTTACATTATTAATTCTACTTACGCCTACTTTTTGGCGAAGTTGAGGGGAAATTGTGTCAAAGGCTTTGTTTTTGTATTCAACCAATGAAGGACAAACTAAGAAAATCCTTCTTTATATAGAGAAAGAGCTACCAGCTTATCAATGTGACATAGTTAATTTGAATGAAGTGACTGATGTTGATTTTAACCAGTATGACAAAGTGATGATTGGCGCTTCCATTCGTTACGGCAAGCTTAATAAAAAGCTCTATCAATTTATCCATTCGAACCTGACTCAGTTAAAACATGCAAAAGTAGCTTTCTTTTGTGTCAATCTAACTGCAAGAAAAGAAGATCAAGGAAAAGATACGCCAGAGGGTAGTGTTTACATTAAAACATTTTTGAAAAAATCACCGTGGCAGCCAGAAATGATCGGTGTTTTTGCGGGTGCGCTTTATTACCCTAGGTACCGTTGGTTCGATAAAATGATGATTCGCCTCATTATGACTATGACGGGTGGAGAGACTGATACAACAAAAGAAGTGGAATACACTAATTGGAAAAAAGTGGCTCTATTTGCTGAAAAATTCAAAAATTGGTGAAGATGACAGCGAGTTTTTATCCTTTTAGCTTAATTTCTGTTCTAACGATAGAAAAGTGTCTTTTTTTTCGAAAAAAGGGTTGCCAATATAATCTCGATCTCTATAATGCCCCCTCGCTGACACGGCAACGCTTCGAAAGAAACGAAAGCCAAGCCAGTAGGTCAATTAGCCAAGCGGAAACGCTTGAAAAAAGTTTGAAAAAAGTGGTTGACACTAAACTTTATCTCGCTAAAATGGCCGTCCACTTGAGCGAAGCTCAAATGGAAAGCTCTTTAACAATATAAACCTATCAATCTGTGTGGGCACTCGTTGATGATAATCCAATTAGATACTTCGGTATC
>NZ_JBNJOG010000018.1:0-71903 GCF_050113695.1 Vibrio sp. TRT 17S01
AAGAGGGGGTTATTGCTCGCATCATAAACATTGGTTTTAATGCTGTAGGTGACGTTTTCACCATCCGCATCGGTTGCTGAAACGGTACCTATCACGTAAGCATCAGAGGAGTTTTCATCGTAATTGAAGACGTAGTCTCCATCACCATTAGTGTCGTTAAAGATTGGGCCATTGTCGTCAAGGTTCTGTTCATTAAGGATCACATCAACATCGGTGGTTTTAACCTCACCTAACCCATCCACTTCAGTCGCAGTCACGACTAGGTTATGAGTATTCGCCAGTGTTTCGTAATCATTACTGAATGCAGCTACGCCATCTTCTGTCAGACTGATTTCACCGGTCAGTTCATCGATTTCAAATAATGGGTTGTTATCAGCATCATAAACGTTGGTTTTAATGCTGTAGGTGACATCTTCACCATCTGCATCGGTTGCTGAGACAGTACCTATCACATAAGCATCAGTAGAGTTTTCATCGTAATTGAAGACGTAGTCTCCATCACCATTAGTGTCGTTAAAGATTGGGCCATTGTCGTCAAGGTTCTGTTCATTAAGGATCACATCCACATCGGTGGTTTTAACCTCACCTAATCCGTCCACTTCGGTCGCGGTCACGACTAGGTTATGAGTATTCGCCAGTGTTTCGTAATCGTTGCTAAATGCAGCTACACCATCTTCTGTCAGACTGATTTCACCAGTCAGTTCATCGATTTCAAAGAGGGGGTTATTGCTCGCATCATAAACGTTGGTTTTAATGCTGTAGGTGACGTCTTCACCATCCGCATCGGTTGCAGAAACGGTACCTATCACGTAAGCATCAGAGGAGTTTTCATCGTAGCTAAAGACGTAGTCTCCATCACCATTAGTGTCGTTAAAGATTGGGCCATTATCGTCAAGGTTCTGTTCATTAAGGATCACATCAACATCGGTGGTTTTAACCTCACCTAATCCGTCCACTTCGGTTGCGGTCACGACTAAGTTATGAGTATTCGCCAGCGTTTCGTAATCGTTGCTGAATGCAGCTACACCATCTTCTGTCAGGCTGATTTCGCCAGTCAGCTCATCGATTTCAAACAATGGATTATCATCAGCATCAAACACATTGGTTTTAATGCTGTAAGTGACATCTTCGCCATCCGCATCGGTTGCTGAAACGGTACCTATCACATAAGCATCAGTAGAGTTTTCATCGTAATTGAAGACGTAGTCTCCATCACCATTAGTGTCGTTAAAGATTGGGGCATTGTCGTCTATATTTAATTCATTCAATACAACGTCAACATCAACCGACTGAGGGGTTCCCAGTCCATCAACTTCAATAACAGTTACCACTAAGTTGTGAGCATTATTTAGTACTTCAAAGTCGTTTGAAAATGCAGCTGCACCTTCAGCGGTTAAGCTGATCTCTCCTGTTACCGGATCAATTTGGTAAAGATCATTACCTTCACCATCGGTAATATTGCTGCTAATGCTGAAAGCTAACACTTCATTGTCTGGGTCAGTCGCAGATACCTGCCCTACAGTGACACCTTCTGCTGTACCTTCCTCATAGCTAAAGGAATACTGGTCACCATCGTTAGGACTGAATTCTGGTAAGTCATTGGTACCATTAATAGTGACAGTCACCGTACTAACGGTTCCATCGCTGGCGGTTACTTCAAAGTCTTCACTTAAAGAATCTCCAACATTCAATTCATCGAATGCGCTGTTTGCGACAAAAGTCCAGTTACCAAATTCATCAATCGAAAACAGACCATTGGTTCCGGGAGTGTCTGTTTGCGGGATAAAGGTAGGATCATCGGTATCCGTTGCGATAAGCGTGCCTTCAACAACAACAGGTTCGTCAGTTTCAAATACTGCAACGTTATCGTCACCAATAATAACTGCTTGCGAGCTAACCAAACTTTCTTCAACAACATCGATGAGTGCCAAACTTTGAGTTTCAGACAATCCTTGAGATTCCAGACCTGACGTATCGAAAAAGGTCTCGGCCTGAGTTTCAGCCCCAGTTCGGTCAATATCGCCTGAACCAGTCAAGCTTGAACCATTTTGTCCACCAGCGGCTGTTGCGAAGTCTTCATTTTGAGTCGGGTCGACCCCTTCTTCAATTTGTTCAATGATCGACGCAATTTCACTGTCGAGATCCAACGGTAAACCTGTACCTCCATCCTGCACAAATTCAGCGCTTATATCAGGAAAAGAAGCCCCTTCTGTTGAAGACTCTGTTGCCGCAGTAGCTCCACGCCCTACGGTAACAATGACCTCTCCCGGTCCCGGAATTTCGCCAGGCAGCAATGGACGAATTTGTCCGTTCGTATCAATCACAATCGTCGTGTTCGCAAGCACGAATGGAGCGAGAGTTGCAGTATTCATAGCGTCTGTCCCTATTAAGGTGAGTCGCATCTTCACAGACAAACAGACACAGCTTCACCACCTATCCTACTTGTAAAACTAGGGCAGCAAATACCGACATTCAACTCGATAATAAGAAAGTCCAAACGAAATAAATGCAAAGTCAATAATCTTTTCTATTATATCGCGTGATTAAATTCTCAAATATCTCTCAAGTAATCTAAGCTTCCATTAAATAACAAGAATGCATGGTCATTTCATTACACGCTGACCGACTAAAATCCATAAACGAACGAGGGAAGAACAGTGAACTGGAAATCATCCATATTGCTAAGCTGTTCGGTGGCCTTCAGCCTACACACTCAGGCTCAAACACTCGAACAAGCCGTCGCGATCACTCTGGCGACTAACCCTGAAATCAAAGGCATATTTAATGAGTATGCCAGTGTCGTTAAACAACATGATGCCGCAAGCGGTGCATACCTACCCAGCTTAGATTTAGATGCAGGTATAGGTTACGAGGGTATTGACCCGATAAGCTCAAGCGGACGAGAAGATACCGATTTAACCCGTAAAGAGGCATCAATAACACTGACTCAGCTGATATGGGATGGGTCCGCGACATTAAATGACATGGACCGTACTGCTGCGGATGCCGAGTCTATCCGCCTCCAAATCCTAGCAGATGCTTCTGACATCGCATTACGAGTCACTGAGATATATCTAGATGCCGTAAAAGCAACCGAAGTATTAGCCCTCTCAGAAAGTAACCTTGCTGTTCATAAAGATATTTACAGAGATATAAAACGCAGAGCCGATTCAGGAATAGGTTCAACAGCAGACTTGACGCAAGTTGAAGCTCGTGTTGCCAAAGCTCATGGTAACTTGCTTGCAGCACAAAACAACCTAGTTGATACCCATACCCAATTCCGACGTCTTGTGGGTCAAGAGCCCATTGGCCTGATCTATCCTCGCGCTGATGCTTCAAAGATTCCTCTATCATTAACAGATGCACTTGATGATGCATTCGACAATCACCCTGTTATTAAAATTGCAAAAGCCGATGTTGATTCAGCCCGCTTCCAATATAAACAGTCGAAAGGTAACTACTACCCAACCTTCTCAATTGAAGCCAGTCAGACATGGCGTAACGACGCCGCCGGTGATGAGGGTACTCGTGAAGAAACCCTTGCGATGCTGCGCATGAGATACAACTTGTACAATGGTGGAAGTGATAGTGCCCTATCTGAGCGTTCTGCATACCAACTGAATCGTGCAAAAGATTTAAGGGAAAACGCGTACCGTCAAGTTGAAGAAAGCTTGCGCCTGTCGTGGAGTGCTCTTGACCTAACTCTACAACAGAAAAACTTCCTTGCTGACCATGTTGATGCCGCATCAGACACAGTGATTGCTTACGAAAAGCAATACCAAATTGGCCAGCGTACCTTACTGGACTTACTCAACACCGAAAATGAATTATTTGAAGCACGGAAAGACTATTTAGATGCACATTACGCTGAGCAGTATGCAAAATACCGCGTAATGAACGCGACAGGAGGGTTACTGGATGCACTCCTTGTCGATATACCTGAAGAGTGGACAAGACCAATGGAGTACTAATTATGACTAATGCCTTTTTTGTCACCACTTGTACTCTTTGCTCTCTCCTACTGGCAACAGCCAATGCAGAGGAAGAGTACACTTACATCGATACCCCAACTGCAGATCAGATTGCGGATTTGCAAGATGATGACCGAGATGGTGTGGTTAATGCTCGTGATATATGTCCTGCAACACCACAAGGTGCGCAAGTGGACAACGAGGGTTGTGGAGAAACGGTTAGAGAAGAAGATGAGCGACAGCTGCGCATTCTCTTCTCCCACGACTCAGATGAGATTAACCCTGTCTTCACTGAACAAATTGCAACAATGGCAGATTTTCTTGAACAATATAAATCCGCATCGATTGAAATTCAGGGGTTTGCCAGCAAAGTCGGCTCTCCAGAATATAACTTGGCGCTTTCCAAACGCAGAGCCCATGCAGTCGAAACGCTGCTTCTCGATTACGGTGTCGACCCTAAACGTGTTCGTATTGTAGGTTACGGAGAAACGCGGTTAGAGGCAGAGGGGGATGATCCTGCTTCTCATGCCGTTAATAGAAAAGTAACTGCGACGGTTGTTGGTTTAACTGAAAGGGTTATTGATGAGTGGACTATTTTCTCCAAAATTGAAAAATAAGTCGTCGAATGTAAAAGCGCTCCCATTTGGGAGCGCTTTTTAGTTTACTTTTTAGGTAATGATATATGGAGAAGGATATATCCCAATATTGCTGCGGTAGTTGAGCCCATCAAAATGCCTAGTCGAGCGTAAGTATCAAACTCAACATTTACCTGACCAAACGCCAGTGAAGAGATGAAGATCGACATAGTAAAACCGATACCACATAACACTGACACAGCAAATATATGTTTAAAGTTGATGCCTTCAGGTAGCTTCGCCACACCAAACTTAACTGCCGCCCAGCTGAACGAGAAGATCCCTAATGGTTTACCAACCAATAGTCCAAGCGCAATACCTAGCGGTAGCATAGAGGTTAAGCCTGACATTGAGACACCCTCTAGTGAAATACCTGCGTTAGCGAATGCGAACAAAGGTAGAATGAAAAACGCTACATATGGGTGTAATGCATGCTCCATGTGTTTTAGTGGCGACTTCTCTCCTGCATTCCCTTTCAATGGAATAGCAAAACCAATCACCACACCCGCCAGTGTCGCGTGAACACCAGATTTCAGTACTGCAAACCAAAGGATGGCACCTACGATCATATAGGGCGTCAGTTTCGTCACATGTTTGGCGTTTAACACAAACAGCGCCGCGGTCATTGCAAAGCCAACCATCAACGCCATTGTTGATAGGTCACCGGTGTAGAACAGTGCAATGATAACGACAACACCAAGGTCATCAATAATCGCAAGTGCAAGCAAGAACACTTTTAAGCTGACTGGAACACGCTTACCGAGTAGCGCCATAATACCAAGTGCAAAAGCAATGTCGGTAGCTGCTGGGATCGCCCACCCTTGAATCGCTTGAGCATCACCAGCATTAAACAAGATGTAGACAAGTGCCGGTGCTAACATACCACCGACAGCGGCAATCGCTGGGAAGATTGCTGTCTCTTTTGACTTCAATGCGCCTTCAAGTAACTCACGTTTAACTTCAAGACCAATAAGTAAAAAGAAGACCGCCATTAGACCATCATTGATCCAATGCGAGACAGACATACCAAACACATAAGAATGTAAGAAAGCTTGATAAGTTTCATTAAGAGGAGTGTTTGCAATGGTCATCGCAATTGCTGCTGCAATTACCAGAAGAATGCCACCAGCAGACTCCATTTTGAAGAAATCGCGAATAATATCGCTCATGATATCGCCCTTATATTTATTGTGTTAATAAACGATTAACCAAGAATAGTGATGAGTGTATCGATAACCTTTCTACAGGAAAAATCGCTTGTTCGGAGTATATATTTCGGTTTTTCCGATAAAAACACCATCATAGTGCGTATATTCCTTATCCAGTTATCCTTATATTACTTAATATTAAAAACGCAGCTCCTGATCCTGTCAAAAGCTGCGTTCAAAGTTATTTAGACTCATGTCTCAATTATTTATGCTTAATAGCCTGTTGATTGCATAAAGCCCTTAGCTTGGTGGGAACCTTCCGTCACAATTGCCCCTTCCCAGTACGGGATCACAAATGGCAGCCAACTTTCTGTGTTCATTGGTTTTGTGGTCACATCAATCCCATAGGCTGGCACTTTTATCTCCCAATCCAATGGAAGCACTTTGCCATTGGATAACGTCGTATTACGCAGCGGATTCACTTGTAATTGCTCTTCCGTAAGTGTAATCACCTTGCCATCATTGGTAGAGAGTGTGCCAAATACATGGGGAAGTTGCATTTCATGGCGATAGCGATTGACTGACAAAGTTTTTTCCCCATCTAAATGGATCACAAACCAATCCCAACCCTGCTGACCTTCTGCCATCAGACCACTGCCCCATTCCTTGCTCATCCAACCCGAACCTTGAACTTTCAATACTTTCCCATTGGTCAGTTGCAGGTAGCCGTTTACATTCAAGAAGGGAACGGAAAGGTTATATGATGCAATAGGTAGTAAGTCATGCTTCTCGACATAACCTTTGTCACCAGGCAAGACAAATGGCCCTGATGCCATGGTTCGAAGATCTAAGCGGAACGTATCTGTACCCGCTCGTAGCTGCCCTGGAAATGGGGTCATACCAAGTGAACGCCAGCTCCAGTTATCGATCCAAATACGAAACGGTTTTTGTGTCATTCCCGCTTGGCCAATGCCACCTCGAGCAATGCGTTGTTCCTTCCATGTTTTATACTGGTTTGAAATCACAACGTGAGAGACATAGAGCTGAGGGTTTTGCCACCCAGTTCGCTGATGTTCATCATTCGCAATGCGGAAATAACTCCACTGAATACCATAAGATTCACCAAACTGGTCTGTCACATTCGCAAAAAAGTGCCACCATTCATGCTGATATTCATTGTGAAATTGAAAGTCATCAGGCAATACCACGGGTTCATTGGGTAGTACAGGCTCAAATACTTTCTTCTGGGCCTGTGAGAAAACCGCCGTCACATCATCAGAACTCCCCACTTTAGCAAAGACTCTGTCCCATGCGTGATAGATTGCGAGACACGCTCCTAGCAATGCAAATACAAAAACTAACACCAGCACTGATTTTATGTTTTGCCTAGCCTTCATTTACAGCGCATCTCTTAATAGCTTCATTGGGGTATTTTTAATTAAACGAGTCACAGGAATCGCACCAGCAATCATGAGTGCAACCATTGCCAAAATGATGGATTGCAAATACTGGTGTGGAATAAACTGCAGTTGCAACGTCCAACCAAATGATTGCTTGATGACGATATCAACCACTAATTGAGCAAGTAGCAAACCTAAGGGCATCGCAATTACGACAGCAATTGCGCCAAATACAAACAGTTGCAAACCACCCATCAACAAGAGCTCTCTGCCTGACATTCCTAAACAGCGTAACAAGGCAATGTGCCTTTGCCGCGAGACTTCACCAGCCAAGGTCGCAAAGAAAATGCCAAACACGGCGATAACCAGCGTGATATTACCTAAGGTATCCGCAATAGAGAATGTACGATCAAACACCCGCATAGCTTGCTTATGAATGTGGCTATTATCAAACACGCGATCAGAATCGATTCGGAACACGGATTCTAATCGACGTTTAAGCCCATCTGGATTAACTCCATCTTTGAGTACTGCGCCAAGCGCAACGCTGCCACTTCCTGCTAACGAATACAGCCAATTTCGGTGAGACAATAGAACTTGATGGTAAGGATTTCCATAGTCGTAATACACACCAACAACCTGCCAACCACCGCCAAGTTGTTCGCCTAAATCAATATAGTCACCAGGTCGGATATCTAGTTTAATCGCCATCGACTCACTGACCATCACCCCTTTTGAATGGTGTAAATGGTACCAGTAATTTGGCACGCCTAATTTTACAGTAAGAGAGTCTAATTCACCTTCAGACGCACCAGAGCTCACTACCTGTAACGGGCCATGATCTGTTTGAACTTCATCTTCCCAGCGCCACCACACTGATGACACTTCAGGTTGATTTGAAAGCCAGCCGCTCATTCGTGCTGCCGCATTATTATTCGGGTAGATATAAAGATCCGCAGCCAGCCTTTGACTCAGCCATTTGTCTGTCGTATCGCGGAAACTGCCAACCATGGTTTCAACACCAATATTAGCCGCCATAGCCAGCATAAATGCCATCGTTGCAATACCACGATAGCTCATGCTGGCCGCTGCATCAGCGAAAAACCAACGTACTTTCACCCAACGCAGTGAATAAGAGAAACTATTGAACACTTTCCAAATAATATACGGGGTAAACAATGCAACACTGAGTAGCATTAAGCCGATAATGGCAAAACCAGACTCTTGGCTTTGCGGTGCTTGATAGATAGCAATCGCAGCCACACAAAGTGCACACGATAACAACGCCTGAAGTGTAAATTCCGTACCTGCAAATCGTACAAGCGACAAACGTGCTGTCAGTCGAATTGGTTGCGAGCGCAGCAAACGCACCAACGGCCATGCACACGCGACAAAGGCACCAATGATTGTCATTCCCAAACTATATCCGGACGAGCGCCAGCTCCACTGAATGGCTAGCCCAACGTTCGCGTCATAAAGATCACCTAGACTCGCAGATACTGAAGGGAGAAGTTGGTTTGCAAGCAAGGTGCCTAATATATTCCCGCATGCCCAGCTTAATAAAACCAATACCACCAACTCACAAGACAAAGCCTGAGTTAATTGCCAACCTGAAACCCCAGTTTGGCGAAGCGTGCCGACCAATGGCTGACGCTGAATAAGGGACAAAGACATCGCTTGATAGAAAATAAACAGTCCAACAAGGAACGCTAGCATCCCCATCGCACTTAAATTCATATGGAAAGCTTCAGTCAAAGACTCAAGTTCTGCACGTGAGCTGCGTGACATCAGCATGCCATTTGGCAAGCTGTCTTTTAGTTTATTGAGTTTTTTCTGCGACATTTCGCCACAAGCAATAACAGAGATGCCCGATGTCCGGTCAAGCATACGCAGTAACGAGATATCAGCGATAATACGCGTCCCATTAAGCATGTGTTTTTGATCAACATACAGTGGACCTAAGCGGCTACCATCTTCCAGAGTGATAAAGTCGTTGTCTTCCCACCCCATATGGTTCGCTAAATCGTTACTGACTAAAATGGGGTATGGGGGATTCATCAACTCTAATGTAGATAGATCATCAAGATGGATACCGGGTTGAAGCTGCAGCATCGCAACCGGGTCAATACCCACCAAGGTCAAATCATGACCGTCATTATTATTCAATCGAAGACTAGAGAATGGCGCACATTGGTTAAAACCATCCCTGCGTAACTGAATATAGAAGCCCTGAGGAATTTTATTGTTTTCGTGTTTAGAGCGGATGCGATAAGGAAGTGGATTAGAAAATAGCTTTTCGCCATGCTCGTAGCTTTGCCGAGCGTGATCATTGATTGCCGTCACTCCTACGAGTAAAGAGACACCAAGAGTAAGACCTAGCCAGACAAGAAGAATTTGAAAAGGATAACGTCTGTAATGGCCAAGTAATGCTTTAATTACGGGCCATAACATGCAACTGCCCTCCTTGCAGGCGCACACGACCTTCCATATGTTCGGCAACTTTCTCACTGTGGGTGACAAGCAATAGAGTGCACTCTAATTGGCGAGTAAGTGTGGTGAGCAAACGCATCACGGCTTCAGCATTACGTTCATCCAAACTTCCTGTTGGCTCATCCGCTAACAACAATTTGGGTTCCATGTAGAGAGCACGAGCGATAGCTGCGCGTTGCTGCTGCCCACCAGAGGCTTCTTCAGGATAACGACCAAGGAGTGGCATTAAATCTAGCGCGGATAAAATCTGACGCCATAACCCTTGATCATCAGGTAGACCTTTGAGTTGGCGACAAAAGCGAATGTTATCAGCAATATTTAAGGTAGGAAGCAAGTTAAACTGTTGAAAGATAAGACCGATGTTATTACGGCGGTAGGCGGTACGTTTGCTTTCTGAGACTTGATGCATGGTAAATTTTGGAAAGCAAATTTCACCAGAATCGACCGTGTCTAAGCCAGCGATAAGGTTCAGTAATGTACTCTTGCCTGACCCACTTTCTCCCATCAACGCAATTTGTTCACCTTGCTTAAGAGACAGTTCAGCACCTTGTAAAACTGGATGAAATTCACCGCCATCTACATAGCCTTTACACAGGTCTGTCAGCTGTAACATTAACTGTCTCACAATTGCTTCAAAGAGGTATGAGAATCTACACTAAATCACGCACAGTAGGAAGCTTTTTGGATACTAGATCACAAGATATGCATTTATTTGCAATAACTGGTCGTGCGATGTCTAATTTTCAATCAAATTTCGCATCCACTTCTTGCTTTTCATACGGTATAGCGAGCCACCCCATTTGATCACTTCTTCAGTGAGAAACAGAACATAAATCCATTCAGGCTTCCAGCCCAAACTCATTGCAGCAAATGCTGCTACGGGAATACCAATGACCCACTGTGCAATCAAATCTTGATAGAGACAGAACTTCACATCGCCTCCCGCTCTCAGCACCCCAACGATCACCATCATGGGAATAGCACGAAGAACGATACCAACACTTAGAATAACAATAAATTTTTCAGACAATGCACGCGTTTCCGCTGTCAACGCGCTAAAGGCATCTAAAACTAAGCTATGACAAAGATAAAGCAGGATCGCAACAACAATCGCAACGATTAAATTAAGCACAGTCATACCAAGTGCTTGGTAATACACTTGGTCATAATTCTTAGCACCTAACTGGTTTCCAACTAATACCGCAGCCGCATTCGAAAGCCCTATCATCATTGCTAAAGCAATGGATTCAACAGGTGTCATCACCGATAAGGCAGCCAACCCTTGAACACCAGAGTGCCCCATAATGGCATGGTAAACAAATAATCCCCCAGCCCATGCTAAAAAATTAAATGTTGTTGGCATTGATAACTTAAGGAAACGGGTAACCTTGCTCCACAACATCACCGCACGAATGTCAGCCCAACCAAAAGCCAGCAAATGTTTTTTCAGATATAAGTAGCCATATAAGGTACCAACTTCAATAGCGCCACTGCATACCGTCGCAATCGCAGCGCCTTTGATCCCCATAGGTGGGAAGCCCAACTTACCGAAAATAAACACCCAGTTAAGGAAAATGTTAGACACAATACCAATACCACTAAAGAAGGTACTGATACCTGGTTTGTGCATCGCCCGTAAGCCGACGGCCATACTCGCAACGCAAGCCACAGCAAACATTGTTACAGCAGTTACAACAAGGTACTCGCTCCCTAATGCAATGACTTCAGCATCATCCGTTGTTAACGCCATAATTTGACTAGGAAAGAGAACAAATAACGCAACCGTAAAGGCCGCAAAGAACATCGCGACTAGCCAGGTTAACGCGGTACTTTCTCGTACACCGTTTCTATCAGATGCTCCCCAATATTGCGCGGTGAGCATGGCTCCCCCCGTTGTCACGCCTACTAACATAATTGTCGTAACAAAAGTTGCCCGAGCAGCAACACCAACCGCTGCAATTTCAGCTTCACCTAACTGACCTAGCATGAGTACATCAACAAGACCACGGCTAGAAAACATGATACTTTGCAATGTAATAGGTAGTGCGATAGCGATGAGGCGGCGTAAAAAATCACCTCGAGTATGGAAGAGAACTTGAGAAGCTAACACTTGAGCACCACCTAGCGTACAACGCCTTGAAAATATTGAGAAAAGCAAGTTAACCATTATACGGTGTAGATTATAAAACAACCACGAGTTTCATAAGGGATATTGATGAAAAAAGTGCTGGTATTGGGAGCATCAGGCTACGTTGGCTCACAACTTTTAAAAAAACTCGCACAGCAAGGCTATTGTGTCACGGCAGCTTCCCGTCACGTCAACTATTTACAAGCACGAACCGAACCGCATGCCAATATCAACATTCAATACCTCGACTTAGCTGACCTTTCAGAAACCCAGCAACTTATCCCTCAGTTTGAGCTGGTGTTTTTCCTCGTTCATGGCATGGCTCATGGGTATGATTTTATCGACTACGAACTTTCTTTGGCAGAAAACTTTAAGCTTGCTCTTCAAGGAAGCTCAGTCAAACACGTAATTTACCTCAGTGCGATTCAACCTCAAACTGGAAACTCGGAGCATTTAAAAGCACGCCGAATGACAGGCGAGATCATTCGTCAGGCTGGTATTCCTATCACTGAAGTGCGCGCTGGTGTCATTATTGGTCCGGGATCGGCGGCTTACGAAATCATGCGAGATTTTGTCTACAACCTCCCTATTTTGATAGCGCCTAAGTGGGTCGACTCCAAAGCAAATCCAATCGCCTTAGATAACCTAAACCATTACCTGTTAGAGCTTGCCAAAGAAAATCCTACATGCAACCACATCTATGAAGCAGGTGGCCCAGATACCCTGAGCTATCGACAACAATTTAAAATCATTTGTGATACAGCAAAGCGCCCTTTCAGGTTATGGTCAACGGCATTACTTACCCCAAAAATGGCCTCTCATTGGCTTGGAATGGTGACTTCGGTCCCCTCCAGCATTGGTCAAGCGCTCCTTGCTGGGCTTGAGCATGATTATGTGGCGAACAGCCAAGAGCTAGAAAAAAAGTACCCCCAACAACTCATCTCCTACAAAGAGATGGTCGAACAAAGCATTGCACATGAAGGTAAGTTCATTCGTAGTAATGTATGGGGGTTCGATCCTGCTGCGCTCATCCGTTGGCAACCCGGATACGGGTATTATCCAAAACAAACTGGAGCCAGTATTAAAACAGGTTTGAGTAAGGCGCAATTATGGCAAGTAGTAAAACAGGTCGGCAGCCCCAACGAAGGGTATTTTTTTGCCAATGCGTTGTGGCGTACTCGAGAGTGGCTTGATGTATTATTTGGCGGCCAGAGACCCGTTCGTTGCTCACCACCCGGACCAGAGTTGAAAGTGGGTGATCATATCGACTCTTGGAAAGTGATTCGCTGTGAAGAGAACCAGTTTCTTTCTCTATTATTTGGAATGAAAGGACCGGGACTGGGGAGGTTGGAATTTACATTAGAAGAGTGCGACGAAGGAAGCGAGTTAACTATAAAAGCTTGGTGGCACCCGCAAGGGTTTCTTGGTCTGCTCTACTGGTTTGCCATGATGCCTGCACACTTGTTTATTTTTAAAGGTATGGTCAAAGCAATTGCACAAAAAGCAAACCAGCAGCCCCAGTAAAAGGCACTGCTGGTTGTTCAACGACTCGTAAACGAGCCTTAATCCGCTTTAAACGACAATGGAATTTCAGCCAATTGTGTTCCCATATTTGCTGGGAAAATAAGGTATTCACCGTGATATTTAACGTTCGATTTATAATCCGTTACCTTATGCACCATAAAGCCCGCTGCGGTTGCCTTTTCCACAAACTCTGCATGGTTGCCACGGACAAACCAACTCATCGGTTTTACCAGCGTTTCATTATCGAAGCAATCTTCACACTGCTCCGAGCAAAGGGCTAATGAGTTTTGACCTTCCGTAAAAATCTGAACTTTGCCACAATTCACCAAAGGCTCACCTGTTGAAACTTCCCATTCTGATGCTTCCATAGCATCCAAGAAAGCTTCGATTTGTTTATCGGTGATTGCTGCTGGTGTTTCTCCTTCCGTAAAGAAACTGGCGTAAAAAGCAGAAATACGCTTGAAGATAAAAATTAACCCAGCATCGTTACCTTTTGAACGTCCTGCTTTTTGCCAGCGAGTTAAATCCCCGACCACAGAGCGATCAAAACGCTGTCCTTTTAAAGCCTTTGTAACCCAACGAACCAGAAAATGGTTATTAGAGACTGGTGCATCGGCCAGTTTCCCTGATTGATGCTCAGCACGTAGCTCAGCTAATGCGCTATTTACAAGTTTTTGTATTTCAATTGTGTATACAGACATTAAGCCTTTCTTCCAAAAATCCAATACCAAGCTGCCGATATTACAGAACAGGCAGACATAACAACAATCATTGGCCACGCGACCCCATTTGGCATGGCAGCCACGATAGCACCAATTAGTGACCCTGTACCAAAACGCAATGTGCCTGCCAAAGACGATGCGGTGCCCGCCATATGCGGATAACCACTCAGCAACAGCCCCATTGAGTTACTGCCAATAGTAGATAAGGTACCAATGAATAAAACGACAAATGGTACGGTGCCCCACAATCCAAGATCAAGTAGCCAGCCGACAAACAACCCGACACCCGCAAGCAACTGCACAGCTAAGCCAAACCGAAGCATGGCATGTGAACCCACTTTTTTCACCATTCGACCGTTAATACTGGTCATGATGATCATCGCAACGATGTTCAAGCCAAATAAATAACCAAACTGATCCGGTTGAACCCCATATAAATCGATATATACAAAAGAACCAGCGGTTAAAAATGCAAACATGCCTGCAAAAGAGAACGCCCCAGAAAGGATCAGCCCCATGGCAACAGGATTGCGAAACAAGCTGGTGTAGTTACGTATGGTTGCCCCTAAACGCAGTGGTTGGCGTTTCTCTACCGCTAAGGTTTCTGGAATTTTCCAGAAAACCAGCATAATAACGACAACCGAAAACGCAGCTAGAATCCAAAAAATAGAACGCCAACCAAACCAAATTGCTACGTGTCCACCGATCATTGGAGCCACAAGTGGCGCAATAGTAATAACCAAAGTGACAAACGACATAGCGCGAGCAAAGTCCTCGCGGTCAAACATGTCTCGCACCACCGCTTGAATGATCACAGCCGCTGCCGCACCAGCAAAACCTTGTGCGGCACGCACATACGTAAGTGATTCGATATCTTGCGTTGTCGCACTGACAACGGCGGCAATACCAAAGAAAAACACACCGCCGATTAATACAGGGCGACGGCCAAAGCTGTCGGCAAGCGGACCATGAATAAGCTGACCAAGAGCAAAACCAGCTGTATATGCTGTCAACGTGATCTGAACTTGGCCCGCAGTCACACCAAGATCTTTTGCGATGGTTGGCATCGCCGGAAGATACATATCAATCGCTAGGGGTGTAAGTGCACCAATGGCACCAAGCACAAGGAAGAGCAAAAAACTGATTTTAGGTGCCGAAGAAGGGTTCATTGCCGCAGAGTTATCTGACATAAGTCTCCTGATTGGTTGCGTGTGAATGCAGCGCTCCCTGCTGCAACCAAACGAAATAAAAATCAGCATGCTCAATATGCTGATAGTCACCATGCGATCTTGACGTATTTTCGTGCTATTGACTAGTTCCCAATAGGAATTAAAGTATTTCCTACAAGAGTTATTCTTGCTTAAGAATGATTATTTCCACACCGAATCAATTTCTTCTTGAGTAAGGTTACGGTACTCACCCGGTTCTAGATTTTCATCCAGAATAATCTCACCAATACGCTCACGATGCAGATGCTCTACTTTGTTCCCCAAAGCTGCAAACATCCGTTTTACTTGGTGATATTTTCCTTCATGAATGGTCAGCAAGACCTCTTTCTCTTCCTCATCAATGATGGTTAATTGCGCAGGTAGAGTCGGCTCTTTTTCATTACGAAGCTCAATACCTTCGGCAAATTTCTCGCAATAATCAGGCTGAATAGGATCAGCTAGCCACACACGATATGTTTTCTCACATTTGTGTTTTGGCGAGGTGATTCGATGAGACCATTGACCATCATCTGTGATCAGTACAAGACCCGTGGTATCCACATCTAAACGGCCAGCAAAGTGCAGATCTTCCATCTTCACTTCATCGAGCAAAACAAACGCAGTGTGGTTGAATCCATCTTCATGCGAACATACAAAACCGTCAGGCTTGAACAACATGATATAACGTGGCCCCGGCTTTGCGAGCTCGCGCCCTTGCCACTCAACAACGCAGGACTCCGTGACTTTATAAGAACCACTTTTTTGCATCACATCGTTAACGGTGACATCACCACTTTTAATGATCTTAGTGGCTTCTTTACGTGTTGCGCCCAGCGCGTCACACAAATATTTATCTAAACGCATGAATACCTCATCTCATCAGGGCGGGTATTATAGACACCTTTCTTTATTTAGTTGAATGGTTTCGCGATACAACTGATTATTGATTGTTTAAGTCACACAAACTTTTTGAACAATTTTGCTTTATCGAGCAGCCCTTCCAGATCTCGCATTCGATTGCTGGTTTCAGACCACGTCGCTGATTGAACCGCTTCTACTAAGGCTTCAACCAAAAATGTAATCGCAATGGTTGAGTCCCATGCTGATGGCGCTTCTATCCGTGCATGAAAAACATGTTGCGCCAGTTTTCCAACCGGAGAGCCCCACTGATCCGTAAACAAAATCACATTCACACCACGGCTTCGTACGAGCTCTGCCAAGGTAAGAATATCATTCTCATAACGGCGAACATCGAACACGACTAAGGTGTCTCCGGGTTTCATATTAATCACATAATGTGACCAACAATTTGCATTCGGCCCCACCATGGTGACATTAGCTCTCACCACCTGCATATGAGTAAACATATATTCAGCAATGGAGTGGCTGATCCGGCCGCCCACGATGTAAAGTGAACGTTCTTGGTCACTCAACACATCAACCACTTGGTTGAACATGGCTTCATCAATTTGGCCAACGGTTTGGCGTATATTATTGACGGCCATGTCGGCAAACCTATCGAGTAAATGCAGTTTTTCATCCACATTTTGGATTGATGCATGCTTCTCAATTGGGCTTTTTAAGGTATCCCCTATTTCTTCATGAATACTCCGCTGCATGTCAGGAAAACCTGAAAAACCAAGCTTCTTCGCCAGACGAACCACGGTTGGAGAAGAAACTTTTGCCGCCTCCGACAGCGATACAACCGTCCCCAAACTGGATGCCGGGTAATTCTCTAACATCACATTCGCTAACTGTCTTTCTGCCCGAGTGAGCGAAGCAAAACCCGCTTTAATTCTTTCCGAAACTTTCAACATATTTCTCATGCCACCTAATGAATATGACCCGCCAACAATAGGATTGTAACAAAAATTACACCCCATCAAAAATTAAAAAAATATTTTCTGTAATTATATTGACAGAATCATAATTTCTGTAATTATGGATACAAATTGATCAATATTTAACCTTTTATTAACAAAAATGATCAATTTAAGTTCAGAAAAGCATACAGAGAAGCCATGTAGTTTCTTGTGCTATCAGTAAGAAAATGGAGTTGTTAATGAAGCCGGATCCCATCAATTCATTGCCTAAACCCATCATTAAGTTCGTGAAGGTTGTCGAGGCGATTAATCGTAAAATTGGCCGTTTTGCCATGTACCTCATTTTCGTAATGATCGGTATTTTGCTCTATTCATCCGTGTCCAAAACGTTTTTCTACCCTTCTTTGTGGACACTTGAAATGGCCCAATTCGTCATGGTGGCTTTTTATATGTTGGGTGGCCCTTATTCCATGCAGCTGCATAGCCATGTTCGCATGGATCTTATTTATGGCAATTGGAGTGTCCGCAAAAAAGCCATCATCGATAGCATTACGGTGATCATGTTAATCACCTACCTTGCGATCCTTCTCTACGGAGGGTTATCCAGTACCAGTTATGCCCTTGAGTATGGTGAACGTAGCTACTCAGCATGGCGGCCTTATATGGCACCGATAAAAATCATAATGTGTGTCAGCGTATTTCTCATGTTACTTCAAGCAATCGCAGTTTGGTTGAGAGATATCGCCACCGTTGTTTATGGAAATAAGACGGAGGCAAACTCATGAGCTACGAAATGATCGCACTTCTTATGTTTTCAGCGATGATGCTAATGCTGCTGACGGGCCAGCGTGTGTTTGCCGTCATTGGGTCAATTGCAGTGATCGCAGCCCTTTTGCTTTGGGGAAATGGTGGCTCTGAAATTGCTTTCAGTTCAGCTATTAAGCTCATGAAATGGTACCCACTGCTCACACTCCCTCTCTTTATTTACATGGGATACATGTTGTCGGAATCTGGCATTGCTGAAGACCTCTATCGCATGTTCCACGTATGGACAGGCAACCTAAATGGCGGCCTCGCTATCGGCACCATTGGACTGATGGTGATTATCTCTGCAATGAATGGACTCAGTGTCGCAGGTATGGCGATTGGCGCAAGCATTGCGTTGCCCGAACTGCTTCGACGTGGTTACGACAAAATTATGGTCACCGGTGTCATTCAAGCAGGCAGCTCGCTTGGTATTTTAGTGCCCCCCAGCGTGGTGTTGGTTCTTTATGGCATGATTGCGCGCCAACCCGTTGGACAACTCTGGCTTGCCGGTGTATTTCCCGGGCTGCTTATGGCCACCCTGTTCATTATCTATATCGTCATACGCTGTAAGTTACGTCCGGAGCTGGGTCCTGCGCTACCAGAAGAAGAACGAAATGTTAGCTTGAAAGAGAAGCTCTTGCTATTACGTGCAGGCATCACACCACTTTTGATTTTTGTTTCCATGACGGGGCTGTTTCTGCTGGGAGTCACAAGCTTGGTTGAGAGCTCAGCTGTGGGCGCGGTTGCCGCTACCATCGCTGCGATCGCAAAGAAGCGCCTGACTCGAAATGTCATGGAAGAAACCTTAAGAAAGACCCTTGCCATTAGCTGCATGTTTATGTGGATCATACTGGCAGCCTTATGTTTTGGCGCTGTGTTTGATGGTATTGGCGCAGTTAAAGCCATCGAAGCATTCTTTATTGAGCGATTAAATCTCACACCATGGCAAGTGCTGCTTTTGATGCAATTATCATATCTCATCATGGGAACATTTCTCGATGACACAGCAATGCTGGTGATCGTCGCGCCTTTATACGTGCCTTTGGTCGGTGCATTAGGCTTTGATTTGCTTTGGTATGGCGTGCTTTACACCATTACCTGTCAGATTGCTTATATGACCCCACCTTTCGGTTACAACTTGTTCCTCATGCGTGCGATGGCACCCCCAGAAATTTCGCTGAAAGACATCTACGTCTCAATCATCCCTTTCGTGCTCATCATGATATTCGGGCTGATTCTGGTGATGGCTTTCCCACAATTGGCTTTATGGCTTCCGCAGTACCACTACGGCCAATAACTATGACCTAAGTAACGACCTTTAACTTGGACAAGCAAACGCATTCCACGGAGGAATAAACCATGTCTAGTAGAAGAGATTTCCTTAAAAAAGCAGGAGCGGTTTCGGCCGTTGGTGCGACCGCAATTGTCGGAGCTCCCGCCATCGCTAACAGCAAGAAAACCATAAAATGGCGCTTGCAAACCTATGCCGGACCTGCCCTTGGCGAACATGTCATTAAGCCTGCTGTGGATGCGTTTAACAAAGCTGCCAATGGTGAAATGGTCATCGAGCTGTTTTACGCCGATCAACTTGTACCAACCGGTGAGTTGTTCCGAGCAATGCAACGCGGAACCATTGACGCAGTACAAAGTGACGATGACTCCATTGCCGCTCCGGTTGATGTCTCTGTATTTGGTGGCTACTTCCCATTTGCGACTCGCTACAGCCTTGATGTTCCCGTCCTGTTTGAGCAATACGGCTTAAAAGAGATCTGGCAGGAAGCCTATGGCGAAGTCAAAGGTGTGACTTGGTTGTCCGCTGGGGCGTGGGATCCATGCCACTTTGCTACCGTCAAACCGATTCGAAGCCTAGCTGATCTCAAAGGGAAACGCGTGTTTACCTTCCCAACAGCTGGCCGTTTTCTGTCTCGCTTTGGCGTTATTCCCGTGACCTTACCTTGGGAAGACGTCGAAGTCGCGATCCAAACGGGAGAGCTCGATGGCATTGCGTGGTCAGGTATCACCGAGGATTACACCGTTGGCTGGGCTGATGTGACCAAGTACTTTTTGACCAACAACATCTCTGGAGCATGGTGCGGATCGTTCTTTGCGAACAGCGAGCGCTGGAATGCACTTCCTGAACACCTGAAAACACTATGGCGTTTATGCATGGATAGCTCGCACTACTACCGACAACATTGGTATTGGGGCGGAGAAGCTAAGCTTCGTGTAGAAGGAACAAAACTTGAGTTAACCACCATTCCGGATGACGAATGGAAAACCGTTGAACAAGAAGCTCTGGTGTTTTGGGATGAGATTGCCAAAACCAGCCCCAGAGCGAAGCGTGTCGTCGACATCTTTAAGCAGTATGCCGCCGATATGGAAAAAGCAGGAAAACCGTACCGCTACAGCTAATAGGGAATGCACCGGCATCATGCCGGTGCCCAGAGGACAATAAAATGGATGCAAGATCAGTTAAAACCATCGAAGACGCCAAAAAAATTGTTGAAGAACGTGGCTTAAGCCATGTCAAAGTTGGTCTGTTCGATAACGATGGGATTATGCGCGGAAAGTACATGTCGAAAGACAAGTTCTTTTCTTCACTGGATGACGGCTTTGCGTTTTGCGATGTGGTTTTAGGCTGGGACGCAAAAGACCAGCTCTACGACAACACCACCTACACCGGCTGGCACACAGGCTACCCCGATGCGCCTGTGGTGATTCTTCCAGACACCTGCCGCGATGTTTTGGATGAAGAAGGCATGCTGCTTTTTATTGCTGAATTCGATGACAAAGCATCACTAGTATGCCCAAGAGCAACCTTGAACCGCGTATTAAAACAATATGATGATTTAGGCCTGAATGCTTTTGCTGCCTTCGAATATGAATTTTTTGTGTTCAATGAAACGCCTCACTCGGTTAGGGAAAAGCATTATCACGATCTTGAGCCAATTACGCCCGACTGGTTCGGCTATTCCATGATCCGAAACTCGACGTACCTAGAGCTCTATCAACAACTGTTAGACTTAAGCCAGACCATGGACTTCCCCATCGAAGGGATCCACTCTGAGACCGGCCCCGGTGTGATTGAAGCAGCACTGTCGGTCGATTCGGCAATGAACGCGTCAGATAAAGCGGCCCTTTTCAAAACCTACACAAAGGTACTGGCCCAACGAAATGATTTGATGGCGACCTTTATGGCGAAATGGAGTAATGACTATCCCGGTCAAAGCGGCCACATTCATATTTCGCTGCAAAACAAAGATGGCAGCTCTGCTTTCTACGATCCGAATGGCCAACACAATATGAGTGCGCTTCAACGTCACTTTGTTGCAGGATTACAGCGCTTAATGCCCGATTTTTTATGCATGGTTGCCCCAACCGTCAATAGTTATCGACGCATGATCCCGGGCTTCTGGGCTCCTACGCATGCCACTTGGGCAGTTGAAAACCGCACGACATCACTTCGCGTGATCCCCGGCTCTGCCAAAAGCCAACGTGTGGAATATCGCATCGGAGCGGCAGATGGAAATCCGTATCTCGCACTCGCAGCCGCGCTGGCCAGTGGCCTATGCGGGATCATCAATAAATGGGAGCCGGGCGAACCTATTGTAGGTAACGCTTACGACCAAGAGATTCCTGAAGAACTAAAACTTCCACCTACATTATGGGATGCGGCTCAACGGCTAAAAGCCTCTTCACATGCCAGAGAAGTCTTAGGTGATGAATTCGTCGACCACTTTGCAGCCAGCCGTGAATGGGAAGAACGAGAGTTTAGAAAAGCTGTGACCGACTGGGAACTGAAACGCTACTTCGAAATCATCTGATCAATGACACGACTGAATAGGTTAAAAACGCATGGAACAAAATACCCTATCGCCAATCGACAATAAGGTCTGTGTAACACGCCCGCTTGCCACTGCCGAGCAGATTGAAGCCACCGTGAGCACAGCGTCATTAAGTCAAAAGCAGTGGCAAAATTTACCGCTGGATACACGCAAAGCCATTTGCACACAAGCAATTGAAAACTTTGTCGCTCAAAAAGAGCAGATTGCTCAAGAGATCACCATGATGATGGGCAGGCCCATTAGCTACACCCAAGGGGAAGTCCATGGTGTCGCAGAGCGAGCCCTTTCGATGATTGAGCAAGCTGAAGCCGCACTTGCTGATATTCAATTGCCACAAAAATCTGGCTTCCAGCGCTACATCAAACGGGTCCCTGTTGGCACTGTATTGGTCATCGCACCATGGAACTACCCATACTTAACGGCGATCAACGCAGTAATTCCAGCCTTATTGGCAGGCAATAGTGTGGTGCTTAAGCATTCAGCACAAACCCCATTATGTGCAGAACGTTTAGTTGAAGCCTTTAAAAATACGGGAATTCCAAACGGTGTGTTTCAATATCTGCACACCGATCATCCTTCAACGGAAAAACTGATCCAACACCCAAAAATTAACTACGTTGCCTTTACTGGTTCTGTAGCAGGTGGAGCGATGGTTGAACGAAATGCGGCAGGCCGTTTCATTGGTGTTGGCTTAGAGCTGGGTGGCAAAGACCCAGCCTATGTACGTCAAGATGCAGATCTTGAACACGCGGTCGCCACGTTGGTTGATGGCGCATTTTTCAATTCAGGACAATCTTGTTGCGGCATCGAGCGAATTTATGTTCATCAATCTATCCATGACGAGTTTGTGCAAAAAGCGGTAACGCTAGCTAAGCAGTATAAACTTGGTAACCCAACCGACAGTCACATCACTCTGGGTCCACTGGTTCGTACTGAAGCGGCTGATTTTGTGAGAGAGCAAATTGCAGACGCGATAAGTCAGGGTGCCGAGCCCCATATTGATGAAGCTTTATTTCCAGCCAGTGCGATTGGTACGCCTTATCTCGCACCGCAAATCCTAACTCAGGTGAACCATTCAATGCGTGTAATGACGGAGGAATCCTTCGGCCCTGTCGTCGGTATTCAAGCGGTCGTCGATGATGATGAAGCTATCCGATTAATGAACGATTCAGAATTTGGCCTCACCGCTTCTATTTTTACCTCTGATGAAGCACTTGGTGTGAAACTGGGAGAACAAGTTGAAACCGGCACCTTTTTTGTCAATCGCTGTGACTATCTCGATCCAGAGCTGGCATGGACCGGAATCAAAAACTCTGGCAGAGGCTGCACGCTTTCTCAGATCGGCTTTGACATGTTAACTCGTCCAAAATCATTCCATATTAAAACATTGGGAGAAGGCTGATGACTTTCACAAACTGGAACTATCCCACGTCAATCAGTGTCGGCGAAGGCGTATTAGATGCTCTGCCTGAGCATTGTAAAAGGCTCAATATGCATGCACCTTTGCTGGTCACAGACCCGTTTCTAGCCGGACTCGACATCGCGACTAACCTCGTCACGCAATGTCAGCAGCAAGATATCAAGATACAGGTTTTTTCCGACATTCAAGGCAACCCAACCGATACCAATGTCAATCACGGAATCGATGCCTACAATGCCAACGTTCATGATGGCATCATCGCTTTTGGTGGTGGTTCGAGTTTGGATGCCGCCAAAGCCATTGCTTTATGCGCTTGCCAAACTCTACCTCTTTGGAGTTTTGAAGATGTTGGTGATAACTGGACACAAGCTGACGAGTCAAAAATTGTCCCGGTGATCGCGATTCCGACCACCGCGGGAACAGGGTCTGAAGTTGGTCGAGCGTCGGTGATTACGGATGCAACTACCCACGTTAAAAAAATTATTTTCCATCCGAAAATGATGCCAGTACAAGTACTCTTAGACCCGCTTGTTACCATTGGACTACCGGCTCACATCACAGCGGCAACGGGAATGGATGCGCTGTCCCATAGCTTGGAAGCTTATTGTGCGCCGAGTTATCACCCAATGGCAGATGGCATCGCGATCGAGTCAATGAAGCTGATAAAACACTTCTTATACCCCGCCTTTCTTGACGGTAACGACATCAACGCTCGTACTCAGCTACTGGTCGCATCAAGCATGGGCGCTACAGCCTTTCAAAAGGGACTGGGAGCGATGCATGCGCTGGCTCATACTCTAGGTGGTCTGTACGACAAGCATCATGGCTTACTCAACGCCATTTTAATGCCCTATGTATTGGAGGCCAATCGCTCAGAGATTGAAGATAAAATGGTGGTGCTCGCCAGAGCGTTATCACTTCAGTCACCGGGGTTTGAAGCGGTTCATCAGTGGATCCTAAGCATGCGAGAAATCCTAGATATTCCTCACACTCTCACCGAAATAGGAATTAACGCCGATGAGGCTAAAAAAGTGGGTGAGCTCGCGGTACTAGACGCGGCGGCAGGTGGTAATCCAATACCGTTTACGGCGGAAGAATACACGCAACTGTTTATGTATGCACTGACAGGTCAAAAATCACAACAATAATAAATGGTGATGGCAATGAAAATTGGCGTATTAATCTGCGACAACGTAAATCCAGCATTAGAAGGCGAATATGGTAGCTATAAAGACATGTTCCAGAAACTATTGCACGCTGTAGATAACCAGCTCAATTTACGGTTTTATTGGGTCAATAAGCGAGAGTTTCCAACTGATATTCATGAATGTGATGCTTATATCACGTCTGGCAGTAAGTCCAGCGTACTGGATAGCGAACAATGGATAAATGAACTGGAGCAGTTAATTTGCCAGATTTATCATGCGCATATTCCCTTTATCGGGATCTGCTTTGGCCATCAAATGTTAGCAAAAGCCCTCGGAGGAACGGTTGCAAAAGCGCATGTTGGTTGGGGTGTTGGCGCTGCTACCACCCCAATCCTCACTCCGAAAACATGGATGGTGCCCTTTCAAAAACAGGTCAACTTACTGGTTAGCCACCAAGATCAAGTGCTCTCATTGCCAAAAGACGGAGTGGTATTAGCAGGGAATGACTTTTGTCCTATATCAATGATGCAAGTCGGTTCAAAGGCGTTGGGTATTCAAGCCCATCCTGAATTTTGCGCCCCCTACTCCAAAGCATTGATTGAGGTAAGGAAAGACGCCATTCCATTAGCTGTTCAAGCCAAAGGCGTAACCTCGTTGAAACTGCCCACCGACGGGTTATTGGTCACCCAGTGGATGTTGAACTTTATCAATGAGGCCAAGAAAACGCCATGATAATACCCTCACAAAGCTTAATCACAGAAAGAATCACAAAAACAGCCGATACAAAAATGGGGCTTTGAGATAGATTTGTCAGCAATGTGGATACCTCATCACGCTTTGGTCAGGTATGATGAATGCCGATGTCCCTGTTGTTGAATGAACCCACACTCCCAATGTACACCTTACGCCCCTATCAAGCCGACTCAGTCAAAGCGGTTATCCATTACTTTCGTAAACACACTACGCCAGCGGTGATTGTTCTGCCAACGGGTGCGGGAAAAAGTCTGGTTATCGCCGAGTTAGCAAGGCTTGCTAAAGGACGCGTGTTGGTGCTGGCTCATGTAAAAGAGCTTGTAGAACAAAACCATGCAAAGTATGAAGGCTATGGATTAACAGGCGCGATTTTTTCCGCCGGACTTGGCCGAAAAGAGACCGATCAACAAGTGGTGTTTGCCTCTGTACAATCGGTCGTTCGTAACCTAGATGCTTTCAAAAACCAGTTTTCCTTATTGGTTATTGACGAATGTCACCGTGTCCCGGACGAAAAAAACAGCAGCTACCAAAAAGTCATCAGCCATTTAAGCGAGCTCAACCCCGGAATGAAGGTTTTGGGCCTGACTGCAACGCCCTATCGTCTTGGCATGGGCTGGATTTACCAATACCACACACGTGGGTTAGTTCGCTCTGAAGACACTCGATTTTTCCGAGACTGTATTTTTGAACTGCCGATTCGCTACTTACTTGATGAAGGCTTCCTTACCCCAGCAAAAATGATGGATGCTCCAGTGCTGAGTTATGACTTCTCACAACTCAAGCCAGCAAGTACAGGACGCTATAAAGAAGCGGAACTGGATATGGTGATCGACCAAGCCAAGCGTGCCACCCCTCAAATTGTTGAGCAGATCATCCACCTTGCGAAAGACAAACAAGGCATTATGGTATTCGCCGCAACCGTACGCCATGCTCAAGAGATATTTGGCCTGTTGCCTGTGGGAGAAACTGCCTTAGTTATTGGCGATACGCCGACCCTAGAACGTGATGACATCATCTCTCGCTTTAAAAACCGCGAGATCAAATTCCTTGTCAACGTCTCGGTTTTAACGACGGGGTTCGATGCGCCACACGTAGATTTGATCGCAATACTCCGTCCGACGGAGTCGATCAGTTTGTATCAACAAATTGTCGGACGCGGTTTACGACTTTCTCCCGGGAAAACGGAATGCTTGGTGCTTGATTACGCAGGCAACAGCTATGATTTATACCAACCTGAAGTGGGCGACCCAAAACCTGACTCAGACAGTGAAATCATTACTATTCCCTGCCCTGCTTGCGGGTTTAATAATAACTTCTGGGGAAAATTAGATTCGAACGGTTTCTTACTGGAACATTTTGGCCGCCGTTGCCAAGGTTTTTTTACCGATGAAGAAACCGGCGAGCGAGAACACTGTGGCTACCGCTTCAGAGCGAAATATTGCGGCGAATGTGGTGCTGACAATGACATTGCCGCTCGTATATGTCATGAATGTGACGCCACACTTGTTGACCCAGACAAAAAGCTTAAGGAAGCGTTAAACCTTAAAGACGCACTGGTATTTGAGTGCCTTGAAATGGATTTAAACGTGCATAAAGACCAAAATGGCAAGTCACAGCTCAAAGTGACTTACATCGGCGATAATCAAGCCCAAGTCCATGAGTTCTGGCCTCTGACCACAAAAAAACAGAAACAGACCTTCAAAGATCAGTTTGTCCGCCCTCACCTTGCTGATAAACATCGTCCTTTCGAAGAAGCCTCCCCAACCAAGGTGGTCTCCCACCAGCATCGCTTTCGTCCACCTCAATTTGTCATTGCCAGAAAGGTCGGACGATTTTGGAAAATGCGCGATAAAATCTTTGAAGACGAGCTACGTTAATTTTTGAGGCCAAAGTGAAGGGACCCTAGCAATTAATAGGCACCGTTCACTTTCTATTCATTCTCGTTCATTTATACTCAGAGTGTCTTTCCCCTGAAGGTATCAATATGCTGATTAACAAGGTAAAAAGTATCGTGTCTCTGCTACTCATTGGGCTTATCGCTTCACCAGTGTTTGCCGAGCCACAGCATCAGCCAGACGGTCACGAGCTGGTGCAAGATGCCTATAAATCAGGAACTCGCGTGGAGATCGATGAAGATCAAGACGAAGTGTATCAAGCCGTGCAAAGTGGCTTGATTAAACCGTTTTCTGAACTCTACGCCACCATCGACCAAGAGCTTAATGGCCGCCTTATTAAGGTCGAGTTGGATGAAGACGATGATGAATGGATCTATGAACTTAAACTAGTGCATGACAACAACGTCATTAAAGTGGAATACAATGCTGCCACGTTAGAAATGATCGAAATTAAAGGCCGTAACCTTCGCAACGTAATCAAAAAATAGAGAATAATAATGAAAATACTCGTAGTAGAAGATGACCCTCGCCTAGGGGAACAAGTTTGTGAGACATTAGAGCAAGCGGGCTGGGTTCCAGAGTTGTCGCAGGATGGTATCGACGCACTCTATCGCGCTACCTCTGAAGAGTGGGACGTCATTGTGCTTGATTTAGGTCTACCAAAACTCGATGGCCTTACTGTACTAAAAAGTATCCGAGACGAAAACATCAATACTCCGGTCATCATACTCAGCGCTCGCGAGACCTTAACTCAACGCGTTGAAGGCTTAAATGCTGGTGCCGATGATTATCTAACTAAGCCCTTTGAAGTGGTTGAACTTATTGCCCGCATTCGCGCCCAACTGCGCCGAGCATCAGGCAATGCATCCCCTATCATGCAAATTGGCGATTTAAGCCTTGATACTCGCAGCTCGAAAGTGATGTGGCAAGGACAAGCCATTAGCCTAACGGCTCTGGAATATAAGGTCGTTGCCTACTTTATGCATAACCCTGAAAAGGTCATTTCCCGAACCGAACTGGTAGAACACATCTATAAACAGGATTTCGACCGCGATTCCAATACTATCGAAGTATTTATTGGCCGCATTCGTAAAAAAATCGCCCCGAAAATCATTAAGACAGTGCGTGGTTTAGGGTACCAACTCAATGCAAATTAACCGCTCTCGATTCAAACGACTCAGTTTAAAAGGCCGCCTTTTCTTGGCGGCTGTTCTATGGTTAAGCGCCATGATCCTCGCCGCTGGTATCGGTATTCCACGATTAGTTAACGACTACCTGATCAATGATGTCAAAAGCCAGTTGAACTTATCCATGGATGAGATTACTGCGAACATTGAAGTGGATAAAAATGGACGCCTCACGCTAGACAGTCGACTCTCAGACCCACGATTTAACCGACCATACAGTGGCCTTTATTGGTCCGCCTCAACAGATAATCAGGTTCTACGATCACGTTCACTTTGGGACCGTGATATCCAAGTGGAACAAAAAGGATTGAAGGAAATTGTCCGTGGCGCAAAGAATGAAAAGCTGATCTATATTAGCCAAGCCATTTACCTACCCGATTTCACTCACCCCGTTGAAATCATTATTGGTTTAGATGAAGACCCGCTCGAACACACGTTAACCAGTTTGGTGAGCCAACTTTGGATCATTCTCGGTTTGCTGTTTGCTGGGGTGCTTATCTTTGTTGAATTGCAGGTGCGTTGGTCTCTAAGACCGCTCAACAAAATGCACAATGAACTGTCCCAACTTCGGTTAGGTAAGCGAGATAGCTTAGAGGAAGATTACCCAAGCGAAGTTTCGCCATTGGTGTCAGATCTCAACGCGTTACTCTTCCACTATCAAGAGTTATTGGAACGGGCTCGCCAGCACGCAGGAAACTTATCTCATGCGCTGAAAACGCCGCTATCGGTATTGAAAAATGACATCACCGCACTTAGTGATGAAGAGAAACAGCGTCTGTCTGTTCCTGTCGAGCAAATCCAGAGCCAAATTGATTACCACTTAGGGCGAGCTCGTATGGCAGGATCGGCCAATATTCTCTCAGTGAAAGTAAACCCATCCGATCGCGTCGATACCATCTCTATGGCCTTTGATAAAGTGTATGCCCAGCGTGAAGTGGTGTTAATTAATGAGCTGGATACTGACCTTGAAGTCGCTGTCGATCCAACCGATTTTGATGAAATGATCGGGAACTTACTGGAAAACGGCTATAAATGGGCGAGTTCAGTTATTCGTGTGTACAGCGAAGAATTGGGTAATGACTTTATCAACATCCATGTGTGTGACGATGGCCCGGGCATTCCGCAACAGCAAAGAAAGCATGCCATTCAACGTGGGGTTCGCCTTGATGAAACCACACCAGGAACTGGCCTTGGCTTAAACATTGTGTGTGAAATGGCCCACAGTTACCGAGGTGATCTGTCACTCAGTGACAGTAGCATGGGGGGCTTACAAGCAACTTTAAAACTTAAGAAGGTCACCAAAGCCCAGCGTTAAGTGCTGGGCTTGGCTAATAACTCTCAATTCCTGCAATCTCAACATTTGCAGCTAATTGTGTTTGGGTCAGTGATTTCCCTACCACGAGTACTCTCCCATCTGAAAAATAGTCGTGATCTTTATCTAATACAGCCACTGAGTTGGCACTGTAATACCCCATCTCCCAGCCATTTTTCAAGTCACCAGTTATGCTCTGAGCAAGCAAGTCACGCTCCTTATCAACATTCGGATCGATGCTATGCAGAATCGTCACGATGCCAGAGTACGGCGTGATCTTTAAGCCATCATCATAACTAACCGCACCGAGCCAAATGCGTTCGCCTGTTGCTGAATCCAAACCACTTTGCCACCAGCGAATGTGGCTTCTCGTCAACAAATCTCCCGGCCTCTGGTAAGCAGACTCTTGAGGTACACCACGCCAAAATAGGTCAGATACAGGTGGCGTACTGGCTTTCAACAAAGCAAGGTAATCTTTCCATTCGATTTCGTTTCGTGAAAACGTTTTGTTTTCAATCCAACCTAAGCTCCGCATTAAATCAGCAGGATTGTCACCAACATACGCGACATTGATAGGCTGTGCATTGAAGTATGACGCTTGCCCGGCATACACTTTGAAATGACTCGGGTCTGAGCTTAAATCACGATTAAAAACATCCACAGCCGCGCTCTGCGGCGCAATATTGTCATCGGCATACCAGAAAAAGTAACTGTAATTAGCAAACGCCACACCGAGTACAAATACAGCACTACTTTTTAGCAAAGTGAATCGCCATTGCTTACGTCGGCCATACCAATAACACAGAAGAGAAGCACCAGCACTCACGAGCAATAACCAATGCTCCTGCGCAAATGCCCATACAGTATCCCACCATGTGAACGAGCCCACACCAAGTGCAAGCAGGTAACCCCACAACACAAACTGCCCCACACCAAGTATCAGACCAATCATGGAGAATAGCGAAAAACGTGACCATGTCACTTTATAACTTCCTGCAATAAATGGAACGACCCAAGCTAATGGCCCTAATAAACGAGAAAAGACCAAAATATAATTCGCTCTCTTGTGCAACAGCAGGCGACAACGCGCAAACACACGACGCAATTTAGGTTGCCAACGCACTAAACGTTTTTGACCACTCAAGCCAAATCGTCGACCCGCTAAATAACTGAGTTGATCACCCAGCCATGCACCAAGCACAACTGCGATGACACCTGTCCAGATTCCCTGAAAGAGCTGGTAGCCCGCCGCAAGGAAGAATGGCTCGCCGGGAACAAATAAATTGGGGCCAATCAGCGCATCAAACAATGCGCCGAAAAATAGGCCGAATCCTTCTACCATCTTATTGCCCTTCTACCTTATTTCTGTTCTTTGTAATGGCCGAACTGATATTCCATTTCGCAATTACGCATTTCACCAAAGAACATTCGACGTAGATTCGCTTTAAGGTAGGTCGCCCCCATTTTTAGTGAGCCTTCTTGCTCTAATCGGCGAGGGTCAAATTCAAAGCTGACGGGCAGAAAACGAAAACGCCATGTCTTCGAAGCGCGTTTAACGTAATTACAATCTTCACACAGCACGATTTGCTCATCAAAACCGCCAATTTCATCATGAACTCGACGTGTCGAGAATAAACACGCACCCACCGCGGTAGGGAAAACAAATTGTGTGGCGAAGAAGCCGAGATTAAACAGTCCATAACCCAGCTTGTGATTTAACGGGAGTGATTTTGCACTCATGTAAACACCAGCAACTTCCAGCTTCTTCTCTTCCAACAAAGTAATTGAACGAGAAAGAAAGTCAGGTGCCAATCGCACATCCGCATCTAGAAACAATAATCTCTGATGCTCTGCCAGCGTCGCACCAGTATTACGCCCGAGACTTACACCACGCTTTTCCATTTTATGGATCACTAACTTCGGTAGTGACGCAGCATACGCTTTAGCAATATCGCAGGTTGCATCGTCACTATTTGAGTCAACTAAGATAACCTCAAAATCTCGATACATTTGCTTGCTTAGATCGTCCAGCAATCGTCCAATTCGTTTTTCTTCATTTAGTGTAATAACAACAATACTTAACGGTCCCATAATAGACTCCTTGTGCTCATGTTTAATATTCAACACAAGAATAAAATGGTGTGGCTTAATTAAGACTGAGTTATCTGTTCAGATTCAGTTCAGCCGTGAAAAACGGCAACGCAGAAGGGAAAATATAAGATGCTCCCACTCAGGTGAGTGGGAGCGCTGTCATAGAAAATTAAAGTTGTTCTGCCAAATGTACGGCATCACTCACCAATTGTCCGAGCTCTTGCCAATTACCCTCTTCCATTAACTGGCTTGGTACCATCCAAGTCCCACCACAGGCCAACACTGAAGAGATTGACAAATAATCCGCCACATTATTGATACTCACACCACCTGTTGGCATGAAGTTGACCGGATAAACGGCACTTAGTGCTTTTAGCATAGCAACACCGCCTGAAGGCTCGGCCGGGAAAAATTTGAGGGTACGCAGCCCCATCTCCATTGCCTGCTCAACGAGGCTTGGGTTATTTACCCCAGGAACGATCGGCACACCCTTTTCTAGGCAGTAGCGCACTGTTCTCGGGTTAAAACCAGGGCTGACAATAAAATCCACTCCGGCTTCCACGGCTTGATCGACTTGTTCATTCGTCAACACTGTCCCCGCCCCGATAACCATATCAGGAAACTCACGGCGCATGATGGCAATGGCTTCGGCAGCACATTCCGTACGAAACGTAATTTCAGCGCAAGGAAGGCCGTTATCCATCAATGCCTTCCCCAATGGGATGGCATGCTCGATATGATTAATCGCAATTACTGGGATTACCTTAAATCGGGCAAGTTGTTCATCTAAAGTACTCATTACAATCTCCCTACACTTCATCAATAGTTGGGGTAGCAAACTTGGGAATAATCGCCCCACGATGCTGAATTACTTCACCCGCTAATTTATGGCCCATTATCGCTGACTGAGCAGGATTGCCACCGGTAAGCCGCCGAGCAAGATACCCAGCGCTAAACGAATCTCCCGCAGCGGTCGTATCGATGACACTCTCCACTTTGTTTGGCGAGATATGATCCATTCCGTTTTCACTCACCACGATACAAGCTTTGTCTCCTTGCTTAACCACCACTTCTGCGACGCCTAGCTGCTTCGCTCTGGTGATGCATTGCTCGACTTTCTCATCACCAAATAGCGCTTGCTCATCATCAAAAGTCAGTAAAGCGATATCCGTCAGCTTCAGTATCTCACGATGGTATTTTTCTGCTTCATCTTTTGACGCCCATAATAACGGCCGATAATTGTTATCAAAAAATACCTTACCGCCACGCTGCTTAAAGGTTTGTAGCACTTCAAAAAGCGTATCACGCCCTTGTTTTGTCAATATGGCAAGTGTAATACCACTTAAATAAACGGCATGGTAAGTCATAAGTGCTTCGATCAGATATGTCGACTCAGGTTGCTCAAACATATATTTGGCGGCCGAATCGCTCCGCCAATAGAAAAAACGACGCTCGCCGTTATCATCTGTTTCAATGTGGTAAAGCCCGGGCATTTTATCTTTCAAACGCAGCACTAAATGTGTGTCAACGCCCTCCGCTTGCCACGCTTGCAGCATTTGCTGTGAAAATGGATCTTCACCCAGTGCGGTCACATAACTCACACCAAGTTTTTTCGTATCAGCAAGCCTTGCAAGGTACAACGCAGTATTTAGCGTATCACCGCCAAAACTCTGCTTAAGGCTGACGCCTCGACGCTGTAGCTCAACCATACACTCACCAATGATTGCGATTTTAAACGGCTCCATTGCTGCTCTCCTATGCTCAATAAAATAGTCCAGGCAGCCAGAGTGACAATGCCGGAATATACGTGACAAGCAACAACACAATGATGTTACATACGAGGAAAGGAATGATGGCTTTGGCGACTTTCTCCATCGAAATATTACCGATGGATGAGGCAACAAAGAGGCAGACTCCCACCGGAGGTGTTGATAAACCAATCATCAAATTCAATACAGCAATAATGCCGAAATGCACCGGATTCACACCAACTGATGTCGCGACCCCAAGTAGGGTTGGGAACAAAATGATTAGCGCCGCGATGGTCTCCATAAATGAACCCACTAACAGCAGCACCAAGTTGATGATGAGCAACACTACAATTTTGTTTTCACTGAGGCTTAAAATGGCATCAGCAATCATCTGTGGAATGCGTTCTGAGGTTAAAATCCAGCCAAACACATTGGCTAACCCAACTAAAATCAACAAAGACGAGCTGGTGACGGCTGTCGCGACTAATACTTGCGGTACGTCACGCCATTTCAAACCACGGTAAACATATAAGCCAATGATTAAGGCATAGAAAGCTGCAACCACTGATGCTTCCGTTGGGGTAAAGAAACCACCGATGATGCCAACCAGAATCAATAAGGTAAGTGATACTGCCCAACTGCTTTTACGCATCTCTACCAAGAGTTGCTTAAAGCCAACCTTTTGTTCTTTAGGATAATTTCGTTTGATGGCCAAGATATAAACCGTGATCATCATACCTACCCCAAGTAACACACCGGGGATAGCGCCAGCTAAAAACATTTGTCCGACAGAGATACCCGTTAGCGTTCCTACAATGATCATCGGCACACTTGGAGGGATAATCGGCCCGATGGTCGAAGACGCGGCAGTCACCGCCGCTGAAAACGGTGTGTCATAGCCTGCTTTCGACATTCCCGGGATCATCACCCCACCAATGCTTGCGGTATCCGCAACAGCGGTTCCGGAAACACCACCAAACAGCATTGATCCGGCAACGTTAGCCAGCCCCAAACCACCACGGATATGGCCAACCATTGCGTTGCTTAAATTAATGATTTGTTCGGTAATGTTGCCACGATTCATCAAGTTACCCGCAAGGATAAATCCCGGCACACACAGCAAAACAAAACTATCCATTCCGGCATACATTTTTTGAGGCACCACGGTGAAGGGGATCTCCATCAAAAACAAATAGGTTAATGACGCTGCCCCTAATGTAATCGCGATTGGCACGCCTAAAGCGAGTAAGGCAAAAAAGACGAGAAATAAGATCCATACTTCCATTAGCTGACCCTCTTATCCAATAATTCAAGGCAAGCTTTAATAAATGAAAGCGTTGCAAACAAAGCAATATTCCCCAAGATAATGACCGTGCAATAAAACACGTAACTCATTGGAAAATACATGGTTGGCGATGACTGAAATTTACCGATCATGGCAAACTGAATTGCATAAGGAATTAAAATAATACAAAAGGAGGCAATAAAGAGTGCAGAGGTAAATCGATATATCAATGCACCTCTGTCAGAAAGCGCATTGTAAAAAAGATCGACAGAGACAAGTTCCCCTCTTCGATAAGCAATACCAACCGAAGAGGCAACCAGAAAAATAAATAAGTAGCGCGAAAGCTCTTCCGTCCATACTGGGGGCGTTTCCAGAAATAGCCGCGCAAAGATTTGTAGCAGTACCACGCCACATAATAAAACCAGCGTGGTCACTGAAATGACACTCAGAAACTTTTCAATGCCAATACTCAGAGAAGCAATAATGCCCATTCCTCGAGATTGATTTGGCAATTTTTCGGGCTCAGTTATATTCATTGTTCCATTCCATTGCTGCCTATAAAATAACAAGCAAACAAAATTTAGCATATATAGCCCTACGCTAGGGCTTAGCTATTTCCCATTAAAAATCAAACAATTATTTATATTTAATTAGATAGAGTTTTTATTATTACGAATAACAAGGGGAGCAAATACTCCCCTTATTTTATTGATTATAGTTTCTGAATTTTCTCAAATAGGTCTAAAACTTCGCCTTTTAGGCTCGCTTTGACCGCCGGTAGGGCTTTTTCACGGAACTTGTCTTGATCCACATCGACAAATGTCATGCCGCTAGCTTGCAGTTCTCCAACCAATTTTGTTTCCGCTTCTGTCGCCAGCTTCTGCTCGTAGCTCTGCATGTCTTTAGCGCTCTGCAACAAAATCTCTTGCAGATCTTTAGGGAGTTTGTTGAGTTGCTGCTGACCGATTAACACGTAAATCCAACTTCTGACATGCTCTGTTTTATTGACGTATTTCTGTACTTCAAAAAACGATGCACTTTTGATCAATGAAAGTGGGTTCTCTTGTGCATCAACTGTGCCCTGTTGCAGCGCAGTAAACACCTCGCTGAACGCCATTGGTGTCGGTTTCGCACCAAGTTTGCTCCATACTGACACAAAGATTGGCACATTCGGCACACGTACCGTCATCCCTTTAAGATCTTCTGGCGTTTTCACCGGTTTGTTACTGGTTAAATTACGCGCGCCACGCTCAAACCAAGCAATTGGCACTAACCCTGTTCGAGCAGTGATTTCTTTCTCAATACTTTGGCCAATTTCACCATTTGCCACTTTAGCCAGATGCTCGCTGTCTCGTAGTGCGTATGGCACTGCAAGTAATGCCGCCTTAGGCGCCCAGTTTTGCAGAGTCTCGCCACTCATGGTCATATCAACGGTACCTAACTGAATACCACTGATCACATCACGCTCAGCGCCAAGCTGAGAGTTCGGGTAAATCTCGATGTTCAAACGACCTTTCGATTTTTCATCCACGTTTTGAGCAAATTGCTCAAATGCCTTGTGCCATACATGCTCTTCATTTGCTACATGACCAAGCTTTAAGGTGTAATCCGCTGCAAAAGTGGAAACCGAAAGTATTGACGCAGCAACAAGCGATATAGTCGAAATCAATTTCATAGTTATAATCTCTTAAGTTATAGAGGGTAAGAGGTTCTTCAGAAGCAAATTAATGCCTTCATCGTGCTCTCCGGGCGTTGTTCTATTTGAGCAAACGCCTCGGAAAAGTTTTCAAATTCAAACTCATGACTAATGATTTCTTCTGTATTGAGCTTCCCTTCTTCTAACCACGATATCACTCGGGGAAACATCTTGTTATTCAGCCGTGAGCCAACAATGGTGAGCTCTTTCTTGATCACTTCAATTTGTGTTAGTGCACTTGGTTCACTCGAAAAGCCCAGTAAGCAGACACTGCCAGCAGGCGCAGCGAGCTTGAGAATTTGGGGCAACAAAGATGGAATACACGCAGCATCAGCAATCAATGGAACACCTTGCCCGTCGGTCAGTTTCAACACTTCCTGTTCGACATCTTGGCGACTCGCATTAATCACATGAGATGCACCTAACTGGGTGGCTTTAGCGAGTTTCTCATCGACCAAATCCACCACAATTGAAGGAATATTAAGGACTTTCGCAACCTGAACTAAGGTCAGGCCGATTACGCCTGAACCGTAAATAAGAATGGAGTCACCTGAGCTGGGATTGAGCCTTTCAAATACATTTGCGGCAATGGTGTATGGTTCAATAAGGGCGGCTTTGCGCAGCGGTATGTGGCTAGCAACTTTATAAGCATTACTGGCCGGAACAACCTGATAGTGGCAAAAACCACCATCTCGATGCACACCTATTACTTGAAGATTGATACAACAGTTTGCGCGACCGCGACGACATTGAGGGCACTCGTTGCAGTTGATCACCGGATCAATCGCAACTTGATCACCTTTCGCTAAGTGGGTCACTTGTTCGCCTGTTTCTACTACCTCACCAGCAAATTCGTGTCCACTGACACGCGGATACACCACAAACGGATTGTCTCCGTGAAGGATATGCATATCAGAGCCACATATCCCGGCATAAGCCACTTTGATGACAACTTCGTCTGCCCCACAATGAGGAAGCTCTCTTTGATGGAAGTTGCTCTGGTTTGGTTTCTCGATAACAAGCGCTTTCATAATTTTCCTATGTAATTTCAGTGATTACATTATTTAGATGGTTTTCCATCGCCTCAAACGCCGCTTTCGGGTCTCTGGCCTTAATCGCCTCGAATATGACGCGATGATCAGTTGTCCAGATACCTCGCTCTGCGGGTTCATCTGCCATGATGTTGAGTCGGTTCCACATGGTTCCACCCATGTGATGCTTCATCAGTTCTTCATGAAACTTAATTAAAAATGGGTTGTTACTTGCCTGTGCGATCAACTTATGAAATTGCATATCCGCATCCACAGAAGCACTTTTCCTAAGCTCAGCGGTGGAAAAACATTTCGCGGATTCCATTAAAACTAAGCAATTTTCTAACTCGCCGATCAATTTGTCTGTTGCGTGCTCAGCCGCTAAAGCTGCTAGTTGAGATTCCAAACTGCGACGTGCAAACGTCACTTCATACGGCGTTACTTCTGGCAAATCACTTGGCAGTTGAATCGGCTTATCATTGACCACGTAAACGCCCGATCCTTTTTTGATCTCCGCAACGCCGATAAGCTCTAAATACACCATCGCCTCGCGAATGACCGTCCGACTCACCCCCAGCTCATCAGAGAGCTTTCTTTCTGGGGGAATTCGTGTACCCACTTCTATTTCTTTTTGTTGAATTTTCGCCAAAATATCTGACGCAACTTTGATGTACAGGCGTTCATTAACCGACACAATTAACCTCTTTCTTCATTACCAAGGGTAGAGCGTTCCATCTTCTAAGCGGTTGACTGGTAAAGCCGCTCGTTTGTATGGATATTGTGCGGCAAGCTCCTCGTTAATGTCTACTCCATGTCCCGCTATTTCTCCCGGTTCAAACGCACCATTTTCAAAACGATACGCATGAGAGAACACCGATTCGGTCAATTCACAATGCGCCATGTGTTCTTGAATGCCGAAGTTATTGATCGCCGTACCTAAATGAAGTGCACATCCCATCGTGACAGGAGAAAGGTCGGTCGCACCGTGGAAACCGGTTTTGATCTGGTACAAGGCTGCCAAATGGGCGATCTGACGAACATGGGTAATGCCGCCACCATGAACAATAGTGGTTCGGATATAGTCGATTAATTGGTTAGTAATGAGATCTTTGACATCATAAATAGAGCTAGTTACCTCACCGACTGCCAATTTAGTCGTGGTGTGTTCGCGTATTAAGCGGAAGCTCTCTTGGTTATCAATTGGCGTTGCATCTTCCATCCAGAAGAGCTGGTAAGGTTCAAGTAACTTACCTAAACGCGCGGCTTCGATTGGCGTTAAGCGGTGATGAACATCCGTTAGTAACTCAATCTCCCAGCCAAATTTTTCTCGTACGGCTTTAAAAGCCTCTTCAACGCAATTGAAGTATTTTGTGGTATTCCAGACATGTTCTTCTGGCAAGCTGGCACTGGCGGGTTCATACGCTTCACCCTTCTTCGCCACACCGTAAGTTTTAGCCAGCCCACGCACACCACATTGGATACGAATGTATCGATAACCTTGCGCTATCGCTTTTTCTACGCCATTTAAAACGTCTTCTACCGTTTCACCATTTACGTGAGTATAGGCATTCACATATTCACGACTCTTACCACCGAGTAATTGGTACAACGGCATGCCAGCAGCTTTGGCTTTAATGTCCCAAAGTGCCATATCCACCGCCGCAATGGCGCTCATATCGATAACGCCCTTTCTCCAGTAATACCCTCTGAAGAAAAACTGCCAGATATCTTCAATTCGTCCAGCATCTCGGCCAATAAGTGATGGAATCACATACTCTTCCAAATACTTGGCCACCACCAACTCACGCCCATTAACTGTCGCATCACCAATGCCATAAATTCCAGATTCTGTTTCTATTTTCAAGGTGACAAAGTTTCTACCAGGTGAACAGACGATGACCTTCGCATTTGTAATTTTCATTGAGTGGCGTTTCCAAGCATTTAATTGATGAAACTATTAAATACCGATCTTGTGGTTTATTTTGTGATCAATATTGTAAAACCAACAATCAAAAATTGGTCTGTACAATTTTAACGATCTTGATCACTAATTTTTATAAATTTGAAATCAAAATGGTCATCAATCTAACAGGTAAAGAGACCACAACATGCAGCCGACAGAATCAGAAACTTATAGAAAGGAAAAACTCACCCCACAGATCGTCCATATTGGATTTGGCGCATTTCACCGCGCCCATCAAGCCTTATATACCGACGAACTGGCGCGACTTGGTAACTCTAATTGGGGAATATGCGAAATCAATTTGCTTGGAGGCCAAGAGCTTATCAAGAACCTGAGAGCTCAGGAACATCAGTTTCATGTAATAGAAAAAGGCAGCAATGTTCCAGTGATCAAAACGGTGAATAGTGTTTGTGGTTCATTGCATATTGCCCTCGACGGCAGCGAGGCGGTCGTTGAGCAAATTGCGGCACCAACAACCCGTATTGTCTCTATTACCATTACTGAAAAAGGGTATGGGATTAGCCTACAAACAAAGCGGTTAGATCCCACTTGTGACTTCATCAGAATTGACCTAGACAATTTCAATTCTCCTAAGTCAGCAATTGGCTGTATTGTGAAAGGGTTACAACTTAGAAAACAGAGAAACTTGTCTCCTATTAGCGTCTTGTCTTGCGACAATATGCCAGAAAATGGGGTAATTACACGTAATGCAGTGGTCGATTTTGCCCAAACCGTTGACCCCGAGCTTGCGATATGGATTGAGCAATATGTTACTTTTCCATCAACCATGGTTGACCGAATTGTGCCCGCGCTAACTCCTGAATCACAACAGGAAATTGATACTTTACTTGCCTTTCACGAACCTTGCGGGATCATCTGTGAGCCGTTCAGACAATGGGTCATTGAAGACAACTTCGCCGCAGGTAGACCAGAATGGGAATTGGTCGGCGCAGAATTGGTAGAAAACGTGCTTCCTTATGAAGAGATGAAGTTGCGCATGCTCAACGGGTCACATTCGTTCCTAGCATATTTGGGGTATTTAGCTGGTTACGAGCACATTGCTGATTGCATGGAAGACGAACAATTTAAACAAGCCGCCTATCGACTCATGATGAGCGAACAGGCTGTCACACTCAACATGCCTGATAACGTTAACTTGAGCGCGTATGCCCACTCTTTAATAGAGCGCTATTGCAACCCAAATATCAAGCATCGAACTTGGCAGATTGCCATGGATGGCAGTCAGAAACTTCCTCAACGTTTGTTGGAATCAGTCCAACAACACCTAAAGGCAGATAGAGCTTATCCTTTTACCGCTCTCGCCATCGCAGCTTGGATAAAATACGTGGGTGGCGTTGATGAACAAGGTAATGTGATTGATGTACGAGATCCTCAGGCCACACAGTTAAAAGCGGATTTTGATCGACACACTTATGTCGACGCACGTGTTACTCATATGCTAAGCAATCAAAGTATCTTTCCTTGTGAAATTGGCACCAATGTTTCTTTCATCAAGGCCATTACTGAAAGCTCTTTATTATTGGACCGTGTTGGCGCTAAAAAAGCGGTGGCTTTTTTGGTGCAGCAATAAGCTACAACATAATAAGGCCGCATCATCTAGCGGCCTTATTTCTGGTTCAGTCAGGATTGAGTCACTTTTACCGCCCGCCCCTTGTATAAACCAATCAGATTCCCTGCCAACATCAAAGCAGCGCCGATCAACAGCGACAATTCAAACGGTTCTGAGTAAAGTAGAACGCCAACAACCGCTATCAAAGGTAGGCGTAGAAAATCCATCGTCACCACAGTGCTGACTTCCGCAAACTGCATCGCTTTGGTCATGCAGTAGTGAGCTGACATGGCGGTGAGACCGATCACAACAATCCACAACCATTGCGTTTGATTAGGAAACTGCCAATCAAAAATGGCAAAACTAAAACCAATGGGTAATTGGATAGCACACATGTAAAACAAGATCGTTAATGGATGTTCGGTAGAAGCCAGTGATTTGGTTGAGGCATGAGAAACGGCATAGGCTACCGCTGCCCCTAACACAATCAACGACGCGATATTCATCACCTCAACACCGGGTTGAACAATGATAATCACGCCCAAAATGCCCATCACGATGGACAACAGTTTTCGTTTAGTTAACGCTTCATTCAAAAACAGGCAGGCAATAAGTAGTGTCCATAAAGGAACCGTAAACTCAAGCGCAAACACTTCCGCAAGCGGCAATAAACCAATCCCCACGAACCAGCCATATTGCCCGGCAAAGTGAAAGATGTTGCGGGTGCTATGAAGTTTCATTCGTCGGGAACTAAACAGCGTAAAATTACCAAGGCTAAGAATCACCACACTAACGACGAATAAACCAATCACGCTGCGGAAAAAAAGAACCTGGAACGTACTAACCGCTCCACTTAATTCTCTTGCTCCCACTGCCATTAGGCAAAATGACGCGAGTGTGCCCAGCATCCAGAATACGGCTTTAATAATAAGGCTCCTCCCTGCACTCTTATGTGGATTAGTCTAGATTCAAACTATCAATATTAAATCACGATGCAATCAGATCCGACAGATTGCTCTAACTAATTTCTGCCCCAAAACGTGCTGAACTCAATAGAAGTAAATTCCCTCTAAACGAACGTTTGCATAACGAAAGCTAATGTGCGCAGGCAAATGTCAAAACCTGACCCTATAAATCTCTGAAACTAAGATGAAAGATTGCAAGTTTGCTATGCTCCAAGCCGAAAAGCTCGCTCAAAAAAGCGATGTTTTGGGCAGAACAGGACGTCGCATGGCATATTGTGGGCTATAAGTTGCTTGCGTTGGGCAAGTTATTGCTCAAAAGAAGATGGTGGCATTTTAACTTATTGAAATATAAGGGGTTAAGATTGGTGTTATATTTGCGTATGTGATCCCCCTAGGTAACGATGTGAGTTGCCTTGACTGACTTTATTGAGGTATTTGTAATGTCGACCGTGGTATATCCAACTTTTCAAGGTGAAATCCAACAATTCCCAATTTCTAATTTGTATTTTGTTTTTTCATGTTATCGAGCATTGCAATCCTACTTATCCAGAGGGGAATATTAATGTTTGCATCATGGTTCCAACAACAAACCGGGGATCAATATTGGTTGGTAGACTATCAGGTTCATAAGGAAGCATTACGGCAAAATGGCAGTATTGGCTTTGAAGATTCTATACCGTTATTTGACGGGGCAATGTTTGCTGAGGTCATGTCGCTTTCTCCATGGTTAATTCCCGTTTCAAAGTCAGTCTCATCGCTACCAGAGTCCTTATTAGAAAAAGGGCTGGTTTTATCCAGTAGCGAAAGCAGCCAATCGGTTTTAGACCATTTACGCAGCTTATTGCTAGCGGCCTTAGAAGGTGAGGAGGTCTTGTTTCGTTTTTATGATAGGCAGGTCATCATTCCGATGCTTACTCGAATGGACGAAACCGAGAAGAATCAGTTCTTGGGCAATATTAACCAGTTAGCGGCACTCGACAACCAAGAGCAGGCCCAGTTTGTGACCTTTACTAATAAATCGAACACTCCGTTTTCCGCTCATGAGACGACTTGGTGGGTCGTTAAGCCGCATCATTTAGAGAGTTCGGTTGACCTTTCTCTTATTCAAACCAACCTTGAGTCTTGGTTGTGGCAGCATTACCCAGACATGATGAACGAACACTTAGCTCAAGGTCGTGACGTCAGTTCCATACTGGCTCCGTTCCTTACCGCATCTGAACAAACCTTAACATATCGTGTGATGAGTGCTGCTATCGTCGGTATCGCTGGACCAGAACTACTCACTAAACACAGTATGCTTGAGTTTCTCCAAGAGCATGAAAATGAAGAGGTTCAATTCGCTCTGCATGCTTTAACTCATCAATTTGAACAGAAGGGATAATCTATGGACTCATTTAATTACTGTGTGCAGTGCAATCCTGAAGATAAGTGGTTAGAGCTAGAGTTTCGAAGTGAGAAGGATGAACCGATTGATGGCTTAATGGTCACCATCACGAGCCGTATTACCCCTTCCTGCACATACACGCAAACCACAAGTTCTGGCAAGGTCTTGTTTAGGAACATTGCTGCTGGTGAGTGGAGAGCCTCGGTGAGCCAAGCGTCTCTATTAACTGAAGTCGAAAAATATCCGAGTCGAGCTGAAGAACAAGAATCACCGGTAAAAAAACGAGCTATAACGGAGCTTGATGCCGAAGATAATAAAGTGAAACAGTATCGCTACACCACGATTGGCGATTTCTGGGATGAAGCGCCACAAGAGGAGTTTTTGCAAGAGCATCACAAAGGGATAGACATTAATGCCTCTGCGGAAAATGCAGGGTTTAGGCTCAGTCATAACCAAACCTACGTTTTTGAAATCAAAGCCCTGCGCAGCTATATGCCCATGATTGTGGATACGGACAAATTTAGTTTGGTTAACAGTTATACCTTTGCGTTATTGTCGCAATTAGCTTATGCCAATAAAGAGTATGGTGATGCAAGAAACGAAAAGGTGCCGCAAGGTGGGCATGATGCTGTTTTAAAATCACTCAAACAGAAGTTGCGTCCAATGTATTCAGCGGATAATGAAGTCACTTGGTTGCTGGACGAAATACCCTACTCGCAAGCATTGAAAGGGGAGTTTTACCGTGATGACACCATTGGCTCTGAAGGTTATATCTTCAGTAATGATGATATCGCTATTATCGGTGTCAGAGGGACAGAAACGTACTTTTATAATGATGATGCATTTCAGTTCTCTAGTAACAAAGAAGCTGCTTTGATGGCTGAGGTGAGTTCCAAGCTACCGATATTGAAAGTGACTGAGGTCATGGATGGGGTACTTGCGGCAGTTGGATCGCCGGGTTATCAAGATGTGGCTACTGACATTAATGCATCTCAAGTTGCACCACCAGAATTTGAAGGGACGTATGTTCACGAAGGGTTTTATCAATATGCTATGGCTTTACGGAGCGCAATAGGGGATAAATTAGAGCGACACAAACAAAAACGCATATATATTTGTGGTCATAGCCTAGGAGGTGCTGGTGCTTTACTACTGAGCGGTCTAATTCAGGATACCTATTCACCCTCAATATTGCGTCTCTATACCTACGGCATGCCGCGAACTGGTACGCATAGTTTTGTTCTTCGTTACCGTTCCCTCGTTCACTATCGACATGTAAACAATCACGATCTTGTTCCCCAACTCCCAATGCGTTGGATGAACACTAACCTCGACAACAAGTGCGATTCATCAACGTTATGGAAATATCTGTCACCTGTATTATACCTTTGGGACTCTCTTAAAGAGAGAACAATGGATTGTGATGAGGATAATTATCAACACCATGGCGACCTTATTCAGTTGTTAACCTATAGCCAAACTAAACATCGGCCTGACGAAGTAAAGCAAGTCATGTTAACGGAAAAACAGACGCACATCACCAGCTTGACACTGGCATCTAACAAAACAGAAGACTCTTATCGTTTAGCTAAAACATTAAACAACGATCATATTGATATTAATGGTTACGTTGACACTATAACGAAGTCGGGAGCGGATCATGTGCTAGGTGAATACATTCCAAACTTGAGACAGCAACTCGCTTTGATGCTTGAAAATACCATGACGGAGAATTATCAATCAGCTCAGCATATAATCCACCAGACAGAATCAAAATTACTGAAGGCTCACCGTGCACTCAAAGAGGATGAAATGAACGCTTTAGTCATGCATGCTATATCAAGAAAAGATCCTGCGGCGCATGCACGGCGAGAGCATGAACGTACACAAGCATTATTTGCGATCAGACAAGAGCTGAAATTGACGGAAAAAATCACACTGAACGTGCAAAGGGTAAGAAAAGAACTTGATGCTTTAGTTACCACTCCGGACTTATTGCCTAATAAAGAGTTACTATTTGGCGATCAAAGCATAGAGATACAAACGGTGAAGGAGCAATTGCAATGAGCATCAAACAGCGAGCATTATCGATTGCGCTGATCATTATTACCGCGATGGCACTGGTTTATTTCTTGGCTCCATCGGAGAGGATATGGGGAGCTGGTGAAGAGCCATATATGGTAATTGCTGGGAAAAAGCCATCAGATGCTAAGATCAGTGTTCAGGTTAACTACTTTGGGCGCGGAGAAAGCTGTTCTGGATGGTCATGGAATGCAGGTAGTGGGAAGGTAAATACAGGGAATTATAATGAACATTTTACTATCGAGCACAATTTCTCAAAAGATGAAGATTTTTATGAACTAAGGATCCCTTATCAACCCAGACAGCCAGAGACAAACTGCATTACTCATTTATCAAATATGGAAGTGAAGTTAACTAATGAGTTCGATACGGTAGGGTTTGCTAATTTACGCATAAATCAAGCTGGAAATGATTACTATAACAAACCAACAGAGTTAACGTCTAAGTTAGAAGCTAGAGACTGTAATAGCTATCTATACCAGTGGTCTAAGGATATATGGAAAGGGATCACTGGATGCTATTACGTTATTGACAACAAAATGTTATCACAGGAGTCACAAACGAATGCTCAGAGTGTTTATTTCGATTTCTCTCAATTTAATAGCGACACGGTGATTCACTACGACATTTTACCTGGTGAGGAATATCGTAGTACCTCGTTAGATCCGCAAACTGGGAAGTAAAGCAAGAAAGAAGCACAGCAGTGGTTCAGTCATGATTAGTTACTTTGTCGTGCTTTAGTTGAGTATCTCAATACAACGGGATTGGAGCTTCGATAACTGCTCTATGCGCTTCATATGATTGGGTAGACTGCTCGATAACATAACATGGAGCCTTTCGGGTTTCCTAAAAGCTGTATTGGATGAGTGAGCTTGATTATTAAGTTTAAGTTATAGTATTTTCAATACGTTAGATAATCCGTAATATACTAATTTAGCAAAATTACTGACTCAGTTTTGTCCAGAAATGAGCCGTGTAGGTGTACGACAAATAACACTATATAATCAAAATTGTAAGTCGTGTATGAGTCAATACATCTAAGTATGGTTATTCTCCATAACGCACGCAGTCTGCGGTGCTCTACCATCTCTACTTCTTTCACTTCACAAGAATTTACTTATTTAATCCCGATTGCACGTGAAGCTCACTTTCCTCTTTTGGTTGTAACTCTTCTTCACGCTTTTGTTTTTCGTGCATTGCTTCAATCAGTTCCCTATCTAGCTTTGCAAAGTAAATATCTTCTTCAGCTTTGCCCCGTAGCTTGAGTTTCTCGGTGAAATCCATTTTCAAACCCTCAGATCAATCACCCTTAATAAGTATAGTTTGCAGATATACTCAGGGTTATATGGTATGACGGTGGCTCGAAACGGTTATCTGTTATGCACACATTCAACGCTTATGAACTTACTACTTAATTTTACTTAGCATCAGTAAGTTCAAGAATCCATTTCACAATGTCATTGATTTTAGTTTGCTTACCATCTAGAAGACGCATAGTCAGTCCGCCAAACAATAATGCGTAGGCTTTATATTTATTTACTTCTTCTCAAATCGCTCAATAATCCAATCTATTAATGTTCGAATGCGTTGCAATTGATATTTTGTTGGCGGACAAACTAACGACAAAGGCGTCTGTTCTTTCCATTCAGGTAATACTTCTACGAGTCTGCCATTTTCAATATCAGAATGACAATAAACATCTGTCAGCCGCGTCACACCTAAGCCAGCAATAGCAGCCTGCCTCATTGTCCTTCCAGTCGCCGTTTTCATCCCTTTATTGGTGTGAATAATGCGCTGCTCTGCCCCTTTATTTAGTATCCAATGTTCAACACTTCCATGAATCAATGGACACGACCTTAGATCTTCCGGAGTCACTATGGGGCCATATTGCTTGATAAAGCCTGGGCTTGCGACATAGTGCGTTGTTAGGTGACATAAATGACGCGCAATTAAAGTGGAATCGGGCATTGTTCCTACCCGTAATACCAAATCATATTGTTCTTCAATTAAGTCAACACGCAGATTTGAAAAGTCCAGCTCAACCTCCATATCCGGATACTGCTTTTGAAAGCTCATGACCAAAGGTGCAATCAAATCTTCACCAATAGGACCACCAACCGAATTCATACGAATGCGCCCTTTCAATTCGCCTCTTGATTCTGTTGCCCATTCAGATGCGGCATCTAGTTGCGACATCGCAATTTTGCATCGCTGATAGTAGCCTTCGCCAATATCCGTCATACGCAATCGTCGAGTGGTGCGATATAACAAAGGAACACCTAACGCACTCTCTAATTCGGTAACTAACTGACTAATATTGGCTTTTGACCCTCCTAAAGCATCAGCCGCCGCCGTGAAACTGCCCTGCTCAACAACATATATAAATGCGCGAATGCCTCTCCAAGAGATATTGTTCATTTTTAGTTAACAGTCATTTTGTAATGGATGTATATATCACACTAATACGGCTACTTATCATAGTCAAAGTGAAGAGGGAGACCTCAGACTACCTACATGATTATGAACAAGAGATATTTCACAATGACTGTATTAAAAACAAATGTGTTCTTTTTTAGCAATGGCAACCGAATTGCAGCAGAACTTCATCAGCCGAAAGAAATTCATGACAAACGTCCTGCCGTGATCATTGCAGCACCGCAGGCGGGAGTAAAAGAGCAAACGGTTCAAATTTACGCACAAAAGCTTGCTGAACAAGGATTTGTTGCACTAACGTTTGACCATGCTACTTTTGGAGCAAGTGAAGGCGAGCCCAGATTCCATGAAAATCCATTTAATAAAGCGGAAGACTGCCGAAATGCCATCACATTTTTGGCAGCGCTCGACTATGTCAAAGAGATTCATGCATTAGGTGTTTGTTCTGGTGGTGGGTATTTGGCACATACTGTCGCCACAGATAGACGCGTAAAATCGCTCGCCACGGTAAGCGCTTATTTCGATCATCGAGGGTTTTATCACAGCATTATGGGACGTGAAGGTATCTTAGAACTTCTCGCACTAGCGAACAAAGCAAGAGAACGTTACTTAACGACAGGGAAAATTGACTACCTACCTCATGCACCTCAATCTGATGATCCAGAAATGCCTCGCCTCTTCCGTGAGTTCTATGAATACTACATGACCGATCGTGGTGCTAAAGGCCTCTATGAAAGTAAATTCCTCCCTTGGTCATATGAGAGTCTCGTTAACTTTTCTGCTTTAGATATCGCAGATCAGATAGCGCCAACCCCACTGTTAATGATTGTTGGAGCACAGGCGGATTCAGCATATGAAAGCAAACAGATGTTTGATGCAGCTAACGAACCTAAAGCGTTAACGTACATCGAAGGAGCAAACCACATTGGGCTATACGATGTACCTGAATATGTAGATCAAGCTGTTGAGAAATTGGTGAAGTTCTACCGTTAAAGCCATAGGAAGTATTATCAGATAAGGGAACCTAAGCTGAAGATCTTTGAGCTTTTTAGATATACCATGGCTGCCAAATGGCAGCCATTTTTGTCTTAATTAATTACAGTGCAGTATCTAAGGTGCAGTCGTAAAGCGCCATATTGTACTTTCATTGCTTCCACCGTCAGATTGAGAGCCCCAGCTAATAATTATAAAACTCACAATATTCTATTATAGTTTTATTTTTAATATTTTTTGTAATAGATTTAATTTCATTACACTTACTTGTTAGATACTGATATGTATTTATATGACCTTCATTAAATCCCGAGATAAGCATTATTTTATTTTCAATAACTTTTGGATAAACATAGGCTGTATAATTCTTATTTTTATTTAGAACAGAAAGTTCAACAATAATATTTTCAGCGGGATATATTTGGGTATCAATCTTATCTAAGAATAATGGTTCCACTTCGAAAAACTGAGCTGTAATCGGGTTCAATAGTGAAGACATAAAGTCCACTCTGAAGTTTATAATTTTCTCTAAGTCTGATTCAGAGTAACTTGTATTTATTTTAAACTTGTAAATGTAAGCTTTGGGTTCATCATAATAAACTATGGAATCTAAACACATTGCCGATAGTTGTAATTTTTCACAACTTAGTTTGCTTTCTAAAAACTCCTGATTAACTGGAACTCCAAACTCATTTGCCATCAAAAAATTAGGAAAAAGTAATAAAAAAAATAATATACATTTACATATAATTTCCGACATGCATCTACCTTTATTAAAACTTTCGATCCATAAGCATTTGAAACACATCATGCATTTTTCCTTCCATTAATTCAAGTGATGAAAACATATGCTCTCACATTCTTATTACTCTCTACATATTTTCACATAATACGAGCAAACCCATCACGGCGTATTTACTTGTGCTATGGTTAATTCAACAGTCAGCATCGGGAGTTCTTCAGTATGCCTCTATTTATGGATCGTCACTTTTCAGAAAATCCCACCCGAGAAGCGATTGAATTAGCCCATCAAAAAGACTTAGATATTCAAGATAAGTATGGCGTCAAATTTGTCACATATTGGTTTGATGAAACGCGAGGCACCACCTTTTGCTTAGTCGAAGCGGAAAGTGAATCGGTAATAAAACAAGTCCACCAAGAGGCGCATGGCGATATCCCCGGAGAAATCATTCCCGTTGATGCTGATGTGGTTAAACTATTTTTGGGTCGCATCGAAGACCCAGTCGCCTCTGAGCCGCACCAATCAACAGAAATAGACAGTGCGTTTCGCATCATCATGTTTACAGACCTTGCCGGCTCTACCGCCATGACGACCGAGTTAGGCGACCAAAAATCAATGCACTTGTTACGTATTCACAACGTTATCACTCGCAATGCCATCAAAGCACATGATGGGCGTGAAATTAAGCATACTGGCGATGGGTTCATGGTCTCCTTTACTTCAGCCGACAATGCTGTTGAATGTGCGAAAGACATTCAGTTGGCGTTCAATCAACACAACTTAAGCAAGCCTGAACAAAGTATGCATGTCCGTATCGGATTAAGCGCAGGTGAACCTGTCGAAGAAAACAACGATCTATTTGGAAGCGCAGTACAAATGGCGTCAAGGGTTTGTGATGCTACTGAATCAGACCAAATACTGGTGGTCGACTTAGTTAGGCAAAGTTGTTCTAACGGTCAATTCCAGTTTCGCGAATTTGGTGAAAAGCAATTTAAAGGATTTAACGAACCTACTATGGTTTATCAGGTCATCTAACAAGTTAAATTAGGCTCTACTCTCATTAACCCTTTATCACAACCTCTCTATGCGGCAGAGTCTATTGGCGCAAACTGAATGAGTCGACATCAGTTCAAATGGGAGTTGTCATGAAGCTAACCGATGATAAGAACGCACTTGGCAAACTGCTGATCGCACACGGTAGCGGCTTTGCTTCAACCGTCATACCGCGTGAGTTAAACCGCAGATGTTTGCGTTGCGTCGAAGTCAGTAGTGAGCACGAAATCCTTAATCTTACGCCTACCCTACTTATCTTAGATCAAACTCTTATTGAGACTTTGACATTATCAACCATCAATCAATGGCGTAACCAACAGTTTCTCATCATCCTTGCAGAGCAACACCTTGAGGTTGAAGCGGACCTATACGTGCCTAGTGGCTTTAACAAAAGAATTACCCTTAAGCATATCGAGTCAGCCCTACTACTTCATACTCAACAGGTTCAGCAGCAAGAACTTAAGCAGCTGCTAAGTAGTAAAAGTACTAGCTTGACTCGGCTTACTGAGATTGGCATTGCACTCTCCGCTGAAAAGAGTTTGAGCGCCTTGTTGAATCGGATTTTAGATGAAGGGAGAAAACTGGCGATTTGTGATGCAGCTTCGCTATTCTTACTTGATGATCAAGACAAACAAAATCGCCACTTAGTACTCAAACTCACTCAGAATGCATCTATTGAGTTTGATTTTAAGGAGCAACGATTTGAACTTAATGACAGTAGCATCTCTGGGTATGTGGCTATCCATGGCCATGAAGTAAATATTACTGATGTCTACGATATTCACGATAAACCCTACCAATTCAACCCTATTTTTGACCATGTGACTGGATACCGCTGCCAATCATTATTGGCAATCCCCATCTTCAATCACCAGCAAGAAATCATTGGTGTATTGCAGTTTATTAATCACACTAGGCGTGCAGAGGTATTACTCTCTTCCCACTCGGTGACCAAAGAAAATGTCATTCCTTTTGAGCCAGATATTTGCCCCTTGCTGCGCGCATTAGCCAGTCAGTCTGCAATTGCGATAGAAAACCGGCGCTTGATTGAAAGTATTCACCGCTTATTTGAAGGTTTTGTGCAAGCTTCCGTTACTGCCATTGAGCAACGAGATCCAACCACCAGTGGTCACTCGTTCCGTGTCGCTGATCTCTCGATTGCTTTAGCCCACAGCTTAGCCAACTCAAACCTTAAGCAGTATCAAAATCAGCATCTGAGTAAAAAAGAGTTGCGCCAACTAAAGTACGCCGCCCTACTGCATGATTTTGGTAAAGTAGGTGTTAAAGAGTCCGTGTTAACCAAAGCGAAAAAGCTAACTGACCATCAATTGGATATTATTAAATATCGTATTCGCCTCACACAACAAACCTTGCTTCGTCAGCGAGCCGAAATCGAACTTAAGTTGTTTGGTAAAATGCCCGCTCAGAACTCGCACTCTACCCTTAGAAAATTAGAAGACATTCAACAACAAATCTCTCAACTAGAACAGTTTTGGCTCGACATTTTACAAGCCAATGAACCAGCTGTGTTGCCAGAGTCGGTCTCAGATAATCTGCAACAGATCCATGCTTATCATGCTGTTGATGACAGTGGTATGCTGGCACCACTCATCACTGAAGATGAGCTACACGCATTATCGATTCCTAAAGGGAGCCTGACCTTGAGTGAGATGGAAGAGATACGCTCTCACGTCATCCACACTGAAACATTCTTAAAACAGATCCCTTGGACGCAAGACCTTCAAGACATACCTCACATTGCTGGTGCACATCATGAAAAAATAGATGGTAGTGGTTATCCAAGAGGCTTAACGGGTCAACAAATTCCACTCGCTTCCCAAATTATGACCGTGTGTGATATCTATGACGCGCTAACTGCCTCTGATAGACCGTACAAAAACGCACTTCCCAACGATATTGCGTTTAAGATTCTATTCAATGAGGCTGAAAAAGGTCAGCTAAATGGCGATTTAGTGAAGCTATTTATTGATACAAAAGCCTATCTCGCAATCAAAAATAAGCAGTACAAAAATGACTGTAATGAGTGCGGTAATTTCCATCACCATGTGTGTGATTTTGATCTACTTGATCATAGCTAAATATCATCGGATGCTTAGACTCTTAAAATAAGCACCAAAGGGACGTTGAGAGTATTTTGAACTTATTCGGTTCACTCATTGTGATATTAAGCTGCCACGTAATACAAACCTTGCTACAACTTTAATACATAGTTTTTCTTAAATAATCTTCATTTTTGCACGAGAGAAGAGAAAAGGTTTTATGCCCCTCCCCTTTCAAGTTTGTAACGCAGATGATTTGGCATTTTTAACTATATACAACCTGTCAATTAAAAAATTTAATATATATTTCCGAGTGTTATGTTAGTCTAACAAAAAACTTCGGCGTCACCTTCTAATCTTTGGCAATGCACTTTAAGTACCACCTAGCTTATTGAGTGACATGATAACTAAAGATTCAATGCTCAGCGTTTACATATTTAACAATGAGATTTACGCTAGTTAGGCAAGCTAATCTTAGCACTGATTGAGTAATTCTCCCTTAAAATGATGGTTTGGCCGCTAGTGAGATTTGTTGCGTTTTCGCTGTTGTTTTATTGATCGGAATATTGTTATGTCAGATTCGAACGTGATTATGTTGAAAGAACCAGTTCAAAAAATAGTAGATGGAATAGAACAGTATGCCGGTGGTCTTTTTATTTGGTTGTTTTTTAAGCCTATTACACTCTTATCTGTCTTCTTATCAGTTAGTTTTACGATTGCATATTCAAGTCCGGTTATAGGATTGGTAATGTTAGGAGTACCCGTTATCGTCGTCATCCTATTATTTGTTTCTTGGCTAATGGTTAAGATATATTTGCAATTTCTCTTCTCCGTCAATGCAGAAGATCGGCTAGGTACAATGTTAATGCTCTCGGTATTCGTTTTACCTCCTCTTTTGATTCTTTCTACTATTAACACATTGTTCTTTTCAGTGATGTCTTCCGGTTTTAGTTTCTGGGTATTCTTTACTGTTGCCTCGTTTAGTATATTGCTGATAAAGCGCCATTTTCCTGTTGATTGGGCACTTAAGCACATCAGCTTTTCTGTACATACAATGAATATCGTGATGATTATCTTGCTACTGGAGATCGTTTATCCTTATCCTGAAACTGTGATTGAAGTTTCTCAAATTGAAAAGTGTTCGAAAGAAAAAGCCATCTCAACCACAGGGATGACCAGTCACTTCACATTATGTATAGTTACGATTGAGGTTGATGGAAAAACTCAGAAAATCTATTCTTCTGATTCTGAGCAAGAAGTAAAGATTCGTCATGGCTTGTTGTTTGACCATTATAGTTAAAAAAATCACTATTTTTTGTAAGGAAGGTCGAAATTTAGTCCTTTTATTTAGTAAGCTGATCGATGGTTCATATAGTCAATTAACAGGTAGTTATGGTTAAATATATATTTGGCACGTTCACTATTGGGGTCTCTTTATTAGCAGTATTAGTGGGATTTAAGCTGCCAAGTAAGGTTTCAGAAATTCGTTTCGTAGATAAAAATTTCGAAAAATGTGTTTTAAATTTAGGTGTTGAAGAACTTTCCAAAATAACGCATATCGAATGCCCAAGGATGAATATAAAAAGGGCTGATGAAATCAAGTATTTCAACGATCTGAATTACCTAGATCTTTCTCTCAACTATCTTAATAACTTAGATGTAAGCAATAACCTTAAGCTGAAACACATTGAGCTTTGGGGGCAGGTTGGAGAAGACGGCTTCAGTTCAATAACGTTTGGCACATTACCCGAACTTACTTCTTTATTCGTTATAGGCGAGTATCTGGAGAAAACAGATCTCACGCCAAATACATTTGAAACGCAGTTACCAAAACTTGAAGAGTTCATATCTTTAGGGACACCGACTAAAAATGATATCACCCTATCCTTACAGCATAGTAAATTGCGTTCAATTTCTATCCTCGATACTACTAGAAATAAGGCTTTACCAGCGAACCTAGCATTGACTCTTGAGCTACCCGCATTGACGGAGATGGTTATTGATGGGCCTGGCTTAAAGTCTTTGTCTCTTGACAATACTCCTCAGTTGGAGGAACTTACGATTATCAACACTCCACTATCATCTTTAACGCTTGCCGATATGCCTAAATTAACGGAAGCACACTTAAACGATAATAAACTGTCTGACTTAACGCTTAAAAACTTGCCAATCTTACATTTCTTAAACGCTCAGGATAACCAGTTAACATCGCTCGATAGTAGTGACGCACCAGCCTTGGATAAGTTGTACCTAGCCAACAACCAACTTAAAAGTATGCGATACGCAAACCCAAATGTCATTACTATATTAGGATTGCAGAATAACCAATTGTCATCGTTTGATGCTAAGATCTTTCCAAATCTTGACCAATATTCAGTGGACAATAATCCATTGGCGAAGGTTGAGGAGAAATTCGCGAAAGGGACGGGAATATATACGTGCATAACAAGGGGAGGAGAACTGCCTTATTTTTCGCACATATCGCGTATTAAGTGTGATCGGTCATTCGGCTATGTTGTAGAAAACGGTGATTTTACCCAATTTAACAGTCTGTTATCACTTACACTGAAAGCTCGAATCAACGACGGAAACCTTGATATGTCGACTCTAGATGGACTCGAACGGGTTTATCTGAGAGTCACCAACCTGAATAAGATCAAATGGCCTACAGGCTCTAGTTTAGAAGAAGTCATTCTTGAAGACAGTGATATCAGGAACTTAACCATTCCGACATTACCTAAACTTACTAACTTATTCGTTGAGAACCTAGAGCAATTAGACGTGTTCACGATCGAGCCACAACCGAGTCTGGAATTGCTACGTATATATGAAGTAAACACTCCGAAGATAACGGTTAAGCAAGCGAAAAAAATGACTAAACTGATACTCAGCCGCTCGCCATTAGATGAACTGTACCTAGAAGATATGCCTGCATTAGAGAAGCTTCAGATCTACCATGGTTCGGTAAAATCACTGGTACTCAAAAATGTGCCAAATTTGAAAGAACTCTGTATGTACCACCTACCGAGTAGTATACGAGTGACGAGTGATACTTCAACGGTCGAAGAGATACAAAAGCTTGTTACGGGTAAGTGTAGTGATTAGAAGCTGATATTCAAAGTCACTGACAAGAAAAGAGAAGTGCTTAACCACGTTGAGTTTAATCTTCCCAAACATAGTGTGCTTATGGTTAGTTGCGTTTCAGTAAGTTGAATAGAATTGAGGGCTCAAAAACGGTGAAACCCCGATGTTGGTAGCATCGGGGTTTCGAATTTTTAGATGTCTCGGTTGGTAAGGCCGATTATCTTATATGCAAAAGGTTTGGATTAAATCCGAATAATTCCTTGGTGGGGAATTAGATACGGATGAAGTCCATGTGCTCAACTTTTGGCTTGTAAGCGTGACGTTGAACGTCTTGTGGCTTAACTTTTACTTCAGCGCCGTCGATCACTAGAACGATACCTTCGTAGAACTCAGGCTTGTCCATTTGGTTAACAACGTTGTCGTGGTTTAGAGCGATTGATACTGGCGCAGCCTCACCACCGTAAACGATAGCAGGGAATTGACCAGCGTGACGTAGGCGGCGGCTCGCACCTTTACCTAGTTCAGTACGTACTACTGCTTCAAATTTCATAGTATTACTCTCAAAAAAATAGTAAAAAACTTCACGTCACAATGCGACCTTGTGATGTGGTATGGTTTCAACAAGTAATAAGTTATTACTGTCAAAACGAGCGCGGATACTATCATTCAATCAGCTCCAAAACAAGAGAAACTGGCAAAGGAAATCTCTTTTAACACTGTGTTTTGACTCTTTGTGCTAACAAAGTAATCAAAGAGTCGGTTTTGACTATTTTTAGACCACCTGCTCAGTGTTAAATTTTTCCCATAACCTCGCAGCTCTCAACCTCATATTTATTCAATTCCCCCTCTCCTCATGGCTCATTCCACCCAATATTAATCGGGTTCAAATATGAGAAAAACATCATTACTTATATCAAATATTTGAAGCACCCCGTGGAAATGGTTACCTTCCTTCGCGAAAGTAAACGTAACGGTAATCACTATCATTTGCATTATGAAAAACAAAATAAAATTACATTCAGTGGTTGTCACGCAAGCCGTGATAATTAGCTCACTTGCTCTCCTTTCTGGCTGCCATGATCACACCACCTCTTCTCAACCTGTTGACGTGATCCCACCAGAAAAACCAACCGAAACTCAACATAGTTTCTTGTTTCGCGCACATGTTGATCACAACGAAGCTGCTGGTAGCGACTATGTCATTCAACAACCTCAAACCAACTGGACGCTCAGTGGAACGGTTGACAATGCCGGGGAAATACAAGCGGTGATCCCACCCGGAGTTGCGTTAGACTCCCCTCTTCAAGTTTCGGTAGCGATGAGTGTCGATACCTATAAATACCTTAGTGAGGATGTTGATACCCTAGAAACCATCTCTGAGCGTAAGGCGATGTCTCGCTCGGCAGAGCCCAATGCATATCGCGATAATGAAGTTGACACTCCCCTTGCTCAAATCACGTTACAGTCCACCGCAGAATACGCGCTTGCCGATAAGAACTTCGATCAAGCCTTATCTGACGAAGAAATTGCGCAAATGACATCGGATAGTGCACTTGGTTCCTACCAACAGAATGTGCAAGACCTCATGGTCGCGACGGAGGTTATCCACCAGCACCCATCCAAGCTCTACTATCCATCGAGCTATGACATGATGGCAGACTTCGTGAAAGATGAAGCCGTAAAGCGTGCGTTTTTCGCCACAAACAGTGATGAGATCCATCAGGCGAAACGAGATCTGTTTAACATCGAGGAACCAGAGAACCCTGAGTCAACCAGTTTTCTGCGTTTAGATGAACGCGCATGGCCGATACAAGCGCAAACACTGAGCTATCAGGAAACGCCTTGGACCTGTGTTGACGATATTCGCCGAGTCTCCAGCCGTGATTATGGTACGCGCCTTTGGTATTCGAACAATGATTCTATGGCGGACATTGATGCTGACACAGCCACAAACTTAGTGTCTTCCATCAACCAATCGTACCTATGTCAGGTAAACAATTGGAAACTTCCAACTGTTAAAGAGCTAAGTAAGTTGTTTAAAGAAGCGGAGTTTGGTTTTCCCCTAACATTCCCTGCAGTAAACGGTCAGAGTAATTTTTGGGTTGTCGATGAAAATCATGAGATTGCGATTGCTAATGTCAACTCTGGAGCACTTCAAATCTCCCCTGCAACCAGAGAAGATAAGGCTCAAATATTGCTCCACAGCTTCACCCCTTATGAAATGTGGTTCAATATTCCTGCCACGGATACTCCTGTGGATATAGCCAAGTTGCGAGCCGATTACAGCCAAGATCCTTCACAATGGCCCGCTCCTACGGTTGATGAAGGTGTCGCATGGCAAGAGCTAGGATTAAAGCCAGCGGTACCTTTTCCTCAAGACAATCCATATTCCAGTGAGAAAGTTGCGTTAGGGAAAAAACTGTTTTTTGACCCACAGCTTTCAAAAGATAATTCACTTTCTTGTGCCAGCTGTCACGATCCTGCTAAAGGATGGGCTGATGGGATAAGACAAGCGGTCGGAATTAACGGGCAGAAAGGACCACGCAATACACCGACGATCATCAATACAGCTTATTATCAAACGCTGTTTCTAGATGGCCGACTCGCATCCTTGGAAGAACAATCACTCCATCCAATTGCGAACCCGATTGAAATGGGACTTCCCCATAATGAGCTAGTGACGAAGCTGGATGATGCCGCTGAATACGCCCCACTGTTTGAAGCTGCATTCGGCGATAATATGATCACTTTAGATCGAATTGCGAAAGCAATCGCCACGTTTGAACGTACAATCATTAGCAAAGAAAGCGACTTTGACCGTTTTCTAAAAGGCGACGCTAGTGCTTTAAATGATGAGCAGCTACATGGATTGCATTTGTACCGAACAAAAGCACGTTGTATGAACTGTCACAGCGGCCCAATGATGAGTAATCAGCAATTCGAGAACATTGGATTAACTTATTACGGTCGTAGCCTTGAAGACAGAGGTCGCTTCAACGTGACTTATCGCCCTGAAGATATGGGCAAGTTCCGTGTACCTATGCTAAGAGACATCAAAGCCACTGACCCAACTACACACCTTGGTTTGTTTAAGCTTGCCACGGTGATCCCAAAAGCCGACCGTGTCGTTGGTTTATTAGCGATGTATAACAATGGGATGACACGAAATCGCAGTGGTAACTTCCCTCAGTACGCTGGAAAATATGACAAAAACTTCCCTGAAGTGTCACCGTTAATTCAACGTCTGGGTATGACAGACAAGGAGTTAATGGCACTGAATGCCTTCATGTCAGCAGTCTCTAGCGATGTGCGCACAGACAGTGCTTCTGCCGAAGAGATGGGCATCGCTAACTAGTTCAATAGAGAGAGCTCAAAATACAGGGCAACGTGCCACGGACTATCAGACAATAACGGCATATTAAGCCATAAAGAAAACAGCCATGGATCATCATGGCTGTTTTGGTTTTGAGTTAGGCCTACTTATTTGAAACGAACGGCGGTACCACTGACACTTACCATCATCATGCTGCCACCCTGCCCAACGACCTCATAATCGATATCGATACCAACAATACCATCGGCACCAAGCTCTTTTGCTCTCGCTTCCATTTCATCAAAAGCAATTTGACGTGCTTTCCCCATTTCACGTTCATACGCCCCGGAGCGCCCGCCAACTACATCGCGAATCGCACCAAATAAGTCTTTAAAAATATTGGCACCAAGAATGGCTTCACCCACGACCACATCGAGGTATTGGTCAATTTGTTTTCCGTCCACAGTGGATGTTGTTGTCTTGAGCATTGTGACTCCTTATGTATGGCTGAGAACCATCACTAGTTAAAGATTATCTCTGTTGTTACGTCTGTTTTTACTGAGTTCGCAATAAAACAGTTTTCGTGAGCGACATGGTGCATTTTCTCCAGCTGCTCGTACGTTGGTTTACGCTCGCCAGAAAAATGAATGCTTGGACGCAGTGCAACCTTTGTCACTGCGGTTTTTCCATTTTCATCGGGTTCTAATACTCCGACCGCACTATCAACATATTGTTCAACCACATAATTTCTTTTGGCTGCAATCGATAAGAACACCAACATATGACAGCTTGATAAGGCCGCAATAAATGCCTCTTCAGGATCCACATTTTCTTCCACCGACAAGGGTAATGGAACAATATGAGGCGATGCAGAAGCTGGTACAATCACGCCACCATCAAACTCCCATTGGTGTGCTCGACTGTATTTATTATCTGTAAAAGTTTCTGCGGCTTGACGCTGCCAACTGACCACCGCCGTGTATTCTGACATAGTCCTTTCCTTAGACACGTTGTACAAAGACAACAAAGGCAGGTAAAACCTGCCTTTGTGTTAATTATGATTATGCTGCTTGCTGACGAAGTCGAGCGAAATAGGATGGGTACTTCTGACGTATACGGCGCTGCTCTTCCACCATATTTTTGAAGCTTGGCCCTTTTGAAAGCTGAAGGATCACTTCATCTTTATCAAAACGTAAGATGGCCCCTTCAAAGTGAATGGTCCGATTACCAGATAAACTTAACTTACCAGACAGGCTCAGCCCTCGATAGAGTGCGGGTAAATCTCCCATTAGCACTCTTAGCCCTTTCTCAGAAACTTCCGTTACAGAGAACAAACGCTCTTCAATTCGAACATACGGACGTGCTCGGCGAGGGTATTTCAACCGATAATACTGTCGCTTTTGCTCAAATGACATTTCACTCATGCCTGATGACTCCTTTCCGCACCGCTCCAAACGAACGTTGAAATATAAATGCGTTTAATACTCTTTAATTCTAAACCAGTTAACTATAAGTATCGACAATTGAATTAACAACTTTAAATTCATGTGTAAAATCATGAAGCTTGAACAGCAATCAGAGGTTCAACAGTGCCTTCAGACCAAACAACAGACCATAAAACTATAAAGTATAATCTTCGTGCTACAATTCACTTTACTTGTGCCAGATTAGCCCTAAAATCGAACATCTTTCCCTCTTATATTTGAACACCATGAACAATCCACGCCTTGGAAACTCAATGGCGGCTTTCTCCTTTGTTTTGTGGGGACTGCTACCACTGTATTACCAATTTCTTCCTCAAGCAGCGACAGACGAACTGCTAGCGGTAAGATTACTTGCTTCTGTGCCTTTCGGTGCATTGATTGTTTTGTTAATCACAAAAAAACTGCCCGATTTCAAAAAGATTTGGGCCAACAAGCAGGCATTAAAGCTGACATTTCTTGCCAGCTCACTTATGTCTATTTCTTGGGCTGCATTTACTTGGGCGATGACTCATGACCGAGTGATTGACGCAAGTCTTGGATTTTTCATCAGTCCAATCACTATGATTGCGCTTGGCGTTCTTGTATTAGGTGAACATCTTTCGCTCGGCAAACGTGTCGCTTTGGTTTTAGCGACCGTCGGGCTTGGATATCAGGTTTACCAATACGGTCAAGTACCTGTGATTGCGCTATTAATGGCGGTCTTTTTTACGTTATACGGTTGGTATAAGAGGAAAATCACTTACGACTGGAGCACGTGTTTATTTGTTGAAGCTCTCGTACTCGCACCATTTGCACTTGCTTACATGACATACAAGTCATACACCTTTGGCGCAGAATCCCTATCCCAAGGGTGGGAAGTACTTGCATTATATATAGGAGCGGCGCCTGCAACGCTCATTCCTCTGGTGTTTTACTCCATTGCTATACGTATGACGGACATGTCAAATGTTGGCCTGATGCAATATATCGAACCATCAATCCAGTTCTTACTCGCTGTATTTATATTTGGTGAGATTTTTGATGAAGTGAAACTAATCAGTTTTTCAATGATTTGGGCTGGTTTATTTCTGATTGTGATTGAAGCGATTATACGCCGAGCAAAACGTAGCGCACGAAACTCGACCTGACATCCATCGTTACAAATGACAAATATGAACTTTATGTGACAGTGCTGTGGCACATAAAATTAGCTAATTATCTGGATAATATTATCTTTTATCCAGATTTAGTTTCAATAACTGGTCACATTTTAATCTCGAAAAAGAAAATTTATCTAAACCACCCTCTAAACAGGTTGACGTTTTACCTCTCTAGTCCTAATTTTTCCTATTAGTCATTCCAACTAGGAGGGTCATTACATGAAACGTGCAAGCAACACTTTTCGTCTTCAACTCATTAAAGAAGTCGCAGTAAGACAAGAGCGGTTAAGTAGTGGCGATCCGATGGCTAGTTATATTCAAGAGCTGTTGGACTCCAAACCGGAATGCGAGCAAAACATCGAGCAAAATAATCGCTTTGTAGGGAACCATTTCGATGACCATGCTGGTGGCTGGGTTAGCGATAAATGGGGCTTGAAGTAAGCGTTGAAGCTGCTTTAAAAAAGGTCTTGTTGAGGATTTTGTGGCTCTGGAGACATTTCTGGAGCCGATTTGCCTTGCGCGATTTTTCGGCGATAACGCTGACGGCATAGCTTTATCACATGTAGCTGCTGAGCTGGCGTCATCTCTAACCATTGGAAACGTTCTTCACGCTTGCGCATGCAGCCCTGACAGTAGCCTTTTTCGTCTACTGTACAAACACCTACACAAGGATTAGGGACAGTAAAAAACTCGAGCTGCTCCATGCTTGCCTCTTACTATTTAAACCGTATAGCTAAGTTATACAATACCCATAAATTAAATGTAATCAATACTTTGAATATTTCCATAGTCATAAACTATGACTTTACGCTGACAAAAACACTGTTTTATTAACTATATAATGCGCCCATTAACAGCCAAACTATCGATTTGGCAGTGGTTTCCAAATACTGGAGTTTATTAATATGAAGCTTAGTTCAAAAACATTACTTGCAGCAATCACACTACCTGTACTGATGACAGCGTGCGCAAGCAATGGAGGCGATGTGAAACAAATTACAGCTCAAGATCTACAACACCATAACTGGGAACTCGTCAGCATTGATGGCAAAGCAATCGAAACTAGCGAACGCCAAAAAGCACCTCGCCTTGAAGTCGGCGAAAAAATGACGGCTAACGGCAACGCAGGTTGTAACAACTTCTTTGGCCAAGCAGAGCTTAAAAACAACCAATTCCGCATTGAAAAAATGGGCATGACCATGAAGATGTGTATTGGTGACATCATGGACGTAGAGCAAACTGTGGCAAACACTCTAATGGAATGGAGTGACATGACCCTAACTAAAGACGGGTTGGTGCTTAAGAATGATGCACACACATTGACATTTAAACTGAACGACTGGAAAAACTAAGTCGCTCATTCCTCTTAAAAAAGCAGCCAATGGCTGCTTTTTTTGTGCCCGCATGCCGGACTTTTAAACAAACAGATAACAAATAGACCTATTAGTTAAAAAAAAGCAAAAATTTACGTCATAATGAATAGATTACGGACGAAGTCCGGTCTACAACAAAAGTTACCGAATTTATTCATGGAAAGGATCATTATGATAAGGTTGATTACCTCATTTTTCGCGCTCATTTTTTCGTTTCAAGCCTTCTCACAAGCCTCTGCCGAGTGGCCACAGATCACTGATAAAGCACAAGGACAAACCGTTTACTTCCATGCATGGGGCGGTAGTCAGGAGATTAACAACTACATTCGCTGGGCAGGCAACGAGCTGCAAAAGCAATACGGTATTAAACTCGTTCACGTAAAAGTCACGGATATCGCCGAAACAACAACACGCCTTATCGCTGAAAAAGCCGCGGGGAAAAATAGTGGTGGCAGCGTTGATATGGTTTGGATCAATGGTGAAAACTTTAAATCGATGAAAGCTAACCAGCTGCTTCATGGCCCATTTGTCGCTGATTTACCGAGCTGGAAATACGTTGATAAATCCCTTCCTGTTGATAGCGATTTTTCTGAACCGACAGAAGGGTTAGAAGCCCCTTGGGGTGTAGGACAACTTGTCTTTATTTATGATGAGAAGAAGCTAAATAACCCACCCGCTTCCTTTGCTGAAATGCTGAGCTACGCACAGGCGTTTCCAAACCGCCTTAGCTACCCTCGCCCTCCTGAGTTCCATGGCACCAGTTTCCTTAAAGCACTATTGATTGAACTCACAGGTAACGATCCTGTACTTCAGAAACCGGCTAGTGATGTCGATTTCGCGATGATCACCAAACCACTTTGGCAATACTTAGATGCTTTCCATAAGGTAGCTTGGCGTCAAGGCAAACAGTTCCCTGCGGGCAGCTCAGAAATGGTTCAACTGCTTGATGATGGTCAAGTTGACCTTGCCGTAACTTTTAATCCAAATGCGGTATTTTCAGCTCAAGCCAATGGCACTCTAGCAGAAACCACGCGTGCCTACGCCATGGAAAAAGGCGCACTGTCTAACATTCATTTCCTCGCCATACCTTGGAATGCAAAGGCAAAAGAAGGAGCACTCGTTGCGATTAACTTCCTGCTAAGCCCTGATGCTCAATCACGTAAAGGCGATTTGTCTATCTGGGGTGACCCTGCAGTGTTAAAAAACCAATACATCACTGGCAGCGCAAAAAATACCAAGCTGTTTAAATCGGTTGCAGAGCCACATCCAAGCTGGCAAACCGCGTTAGAGACCGAGTGGCAAAAGCGCTACGGCAATTAATTAGAATAACTAAGAGAGACAAAGCCAGATGTTTCGAGCGGCGTACTTATTTTTGATCATCCTCTGCATTACACCAACCATTCCTGGGTTGGTTGGTGTACTGGCGTCTTCTCTTAGTTATATTCCCCCAATTGGATTAGATCAGCTTTCATTAGCAGGCTATTTACAAGTGTTCAATTGGGTTGGGTATGAGCAATCTCTCTTACTCACTATCGCCAGCGCATTTTTTAGTACCTATTTATCCTGTCTGTTTTGCTTTGCGATATTGCAGCAGCTATGGCTCAATCGTCACTGGCGAAAAGTAGAAAACCTTTTGTCCCCTTTATTAGCGATGCCTCACGTGGCTTTTGCTATCGGTTTTGCTTTTCTATTCGCTCCAACAGGCATGCTTGCACGCCTGATCAGCCAAAGCTTTGGCATTGAATTGAACACTCAAGATACCGCGTGGTTAGTCAATGACCCTTATGCGCTTGGATTAACCATCGCACTCTCCTTTAAGGAAGTGCCCTTTTTGCTTTTGATGAGCATTCCAGTATTGCAACAGCTGAAAATAGAGAACGTTGCCAAAGTCAGCGCCTCTTTGGGTTACACACCGAACCAAATGTGGTGGAAAGCGGTATTCCCACAATGGTTAGTTAAAATGCGCTTTGCCTTGTTTGCCGTGATGGCTTATGGCGTTTCCGTGGTCGACCTCAGCCTCATCTTAGGGCCTAATAATCCACCAACCTTTGCCGTCTTGGTTTGGCAATGGTTTAACGACCCAGATCTATCACTATTACCTCGCGCAGCGGCTGGTGCGGTCATCCTGTTTATTACTGCTAGCCTGCTTATGCTTGTGATTATTGTGCTCGAAAAGCTCATTACAGGTCATTGGGGAAAATGGCAGTTTTCTGGGCGCTATGGCTTTGCATTACCGGGGAAAAGCTTGTTTGCATTTTCTGCCCTAATGGCTGCGATGATGTTCCCGTTGATGGCTATCTGGAGTTTTGCTCATCGCTGGCGATTCCCTGATCTATTGCCATCGAAATACAGTGAACGCTTCTGGATGAATGAATGGGTAAATATTATTCCAACGATTCATCAGAGCTTACTTTTAGCACTGGTGACGGCAACCGCCGCTCTTATGCTTGGTATTTTAGCTCAAGAGTACAAGACCAAATACAAGCTCCATTTGCCTAATTACATCATTGCCCTACCAATGTTGATCCCGCAGCTGTCGATACTATTTGGATTACAAATCAGCACCCTTTACATCTCTAGTGATTCGTTTTTCCTCTGGGTAAGCTGGTCGCATATTTTCTTTGCTTTCCCCTTTGTCTACCTTGCATTAGATGGCCCATGGCGCAGCTACGACAATAACTACACTCGAGCCGCATTAAGCCTAGGTAAAACGCCACTCTATACGTTTATTCATGTAAAAGCGCCTCTACTCTTACCCGCCATCTTGTACGCTTGGGCGGTTGGTGCCAGCGTAAGCTTGGCGCAATATTTACCGACGCTTATCTTAGGTGGTGGCCGCATCGCCACCATCACCACAGAGGCGGTTGCTTTATCCAGTGGGTTCGACCGCCGTGTCACCGCAATTTATGCCATTTGGCAAGCTATACTGCCATTTGTTTTCTTCTCTCTCGCTGTTGTATTAGGCCGACTGCAACATCGTCGTCGCTTATTTAGTAAGGAACCTGTTACGCATGACACTATGTCTCGAAAGCCTCACCATCCGTAAAAAAGGTGGAGAAGCACTGTTTTCTGATCTCAATGTCACCGTTCAGCCCGCAGACGTGCTCTGCTTAATGGGGCCAAGTGGGTGCGGCAAATCCACATTGTTAAGCCTAATTGCAGGCCATTTAAGTGATGAATTTGAATATCAAGGCACGGTAAAACTTAACGACGCCATACTCATGGATAAAGAACCATACCTGCGAGAGGTCGGCATACTCTTTCAAGATGACATGCTCTTCCCTCACTTGAATGTTTGGCAGAACCTTGCGTTTGCTCTGCCAAACGCCATTAAAGGCGAAGAAAGAAAACTGCGCGCTTTGCATGCTCTGAGCAATATCTCTTTAGAACACCTTGCAGACTCATACCCTGACCAAATTTCTGGTGGACAACGTGCGCGAGTCAGTCTTTCTCGTATGCTGTTAGCAAAACCTAAACTGGCGTTGTTGGATGAACCTTTTAGTAAACTTGATAAAGAACTACGCAGTCAGTTCAGAGATTGGGTGATCGAACAGCTGCATAAAGCAAACATACCAGCGTTAATGGTGACCCATGATATTGAAGATGTGCCTACGAACGGGCATGTATTGAATTGGCCATGGGAGACGCAACATGCTCGATAAATTTAGTATTCAAGTGATCCGGTGGCCACTGACCCAATCTGCAACCTTACTCAATAAATGGGGAGTGACAGCCAATCAAACGACATTTATTGGATTTTTAATTGGTTGCTTAGCGTTTCCAGCTCTTACGATAGAAAACTATGGACTTGCCCTTTTATTCATTGTGATGAATCGAATCGCGGACGGCCTCGATGGTGCTTTGGCACGCATTCAAGGCATTACCGATGCAGGTGGCTTTCTCGACATCAGCCTCGACTTTCTATTCTATTCTCTCATCCCATTTGGTTTTGTTGTCGCAAACCCAGAAGCTAATGCCGTTGCCGGTGCCTTTTTGATTTTCTCCTTTATCGGAACGGGGTGTAGTTTCTTAGCATTTGCTGTCATGGCAGGCAAACGTGGTATCGATAATCCGGTATACAAACATAAGTCACTTTACTATATGAGCGGTTTAACCGAAGGGACCGAGACGATCGCTTGCTTTGTCTTATTTTGTCTCCTTCCTCAGCATTTTGCTCTGATCGCCTATATATTTGGTTCGGCTTGCTGGTTTACTACCTTTACCCGTATTTACTCAGGTTTCCATACACTCAAACAGCCAGATTCATGTGAAAAATCTGAATAGTCTAAGGACTTGATCGTCGTCAAAGCGACATCGAATAATGGTATCGAGGTGATGTATAAAACACATCATCACGTTACCATGTAGCTACTCGAATTCAGCTAAGTAGCACAATAACGTCATGGCAGATACCACTGAACGCGTTCTTCTCAACATCGCACTCAATTTAAGCTCAAATCTTTCCAGCAAACATCAATATCAAAAACTGATCGACGGAATCGGTCAGGTCTTTCCATGCGATGCCAGTGCTCTGTTTGTGTTTGATGAAGACGGTTTTCTAACACCCGTCGCGGTGAAAGGTCTCTCCACCAGCGTATTAGGACGCCGTTTTTTCCCAAGTGCTCATCCAAGGCTCCAAGCGATTATCGAAAGCAAAACTCCCGTTAGATTTGATGCCGACAGCTCACTTCCCGACCCCTTTGATGGCATGATGCTTTCAGAAGAACATAACATTGATGTTCACGATTGCATGGGAGCAAGTCTTTATGTTGATGGACAACTCGTGGGCGTGCTAACCCTTGATGCTCTGGCCGTCGGTGCGTTCGACCATGTTGATAGCTTAGCGATTGAAACTTTTGCGGCTTTAGCTGCGGCAACGCTACGTAATATCGCGCAGTTCAAAGCGCTAAAAGCTCAAAACCAAAAGCAAAAACACGTCACCCAAATGCTCATCCAACAAGCACGGTCGTTGCATGGTGAAATGGTGGGACTAAGCCCTCAAATGCGCCAGCTTAAAAACAATATCGACACGGTTGCCAAATCCGACTATGCGGTATTAATCACCGGAGAAACGGGTACAGGTAAAGAACTGGTTGCTCACCATCTGCATGCCAATTCGTTACGAGCAGATAAACCCATGGTTTACGTTAACTGCGCCGCTTTACCTGAAGGATTGGCAGAGAGTGAGCTCTTTGGCCATGTCAAAGGTGCTTTCACAGGTGCCAATAGCCATCGAGCAGGAAAATTTGAACTGGCTGATGGCGGTACCATTTTCCTTGATGAGCTTGGTGAATTGCCATTAGTGCTGCAAGCGAAGCTGCTTCGCGTGATCCAACAGGGCGAGCTGCAACGTGTCGGTAGTGATAAGCATCTTTTAGTCAACGTTCGCATCATTGCTGCGACCAACCGACAACTTGAACAAGAAGTGGAACAAGGGCAATTTCGTGCAGACTTATATCATCGCCTAAATGTGTTTCCGATCCATGTCCCGGCCCTTCGTAAACGCGAGGGTGATATCCCAGTACTTGCTGGCTATTTATTAGAGAAAGTACGCCAACAATTTAACGTGCCCAACCTTCACCTCCATCCCAAAGCATTAAGTGCTTTGGAGCAACAACATTGGGCAGGGAATGTGCGAGAGCTTGAGCACACCTTAACCCGGGCGGCGCTACGTGCAATACAAGAGGAAAAACAAACCATTTTACTCAGCCACTTTGAGGGGAATATCGCGACTAAAGATGTAAAAATGACAACGCATTTTTTTCCCGCAGAAAGCAGCCCTATGCGTTCACTCGTGGAAGGCTATCAAAAAGATCTCATTCGCCATGCACTTGATAAATCGGACGGAACTTGGGCAAAAGCCGCACAATTTTTACAAATGGATCGCGGGAACCTGTACCGCATGGGCAAAAAGCTCGGTGTCGATTCCTAACGATTAAACTCTACCGATGTGTATTTGACATCATTTGTGTTGTTAAATACACATCGAATTAAACTGAAAAATCAAAGTAAATCCTTAAAATTCAAACAGATACAAAGTGGCACGTTCCATGCTCTATTAGGTCATATGTGAATTTCACAATTTGATGAATAATAATAAGCACTGGAGACCCAAGATGTTCTGTATTCAATGTGAACAGACAATTCAAACCCCTACTACAACTGGCTGCTCATTTGCTCAAGGCATGTGCGGAAAAACGGCGGAGGTGTCCGACCTACAAGACGTTTTGGTTTATACCCTGCAAGGAGTGTCTTTCTGGGCAACGCAAGCCCGCCAATTTGATATTATCGAAGACGCTGTTGATCAGTGGGCACCAAAAGCCTTCTTCTCTACCCTAACTAACGTTAACTTCGATCCTCAACGTATTCTGGATTTAACATCGCAAGCTGCCATTTTCAAAGCCGAACTAAAACAAAAAGTACTAGCGGCAGCAGCCATTTCAAATCATGAGCTCTCAGTTCCTGAAGTTGCAAACTTTGAACTGCCAGCAACAGCCGAAGAAATCCTAGCCATCGCACCGCAAGTTGCGGTAAACCGTGGAAAAGAGTCCGTCCATGAAGACGTTATTGGTTTGCGTTTGTTATGTCTATATGGCCTGAAAGGCGCAGCGGCATACATGGAGCACGCACGCGTGTTACACCAAACAGATAACGATATCTACGCGGAGTACCACGAAATCATGGCGTGGTTAGGCACCGACCCTGAAGATCTAAATGCGCTACTTGATTGCTCTATGCGCATCGGCTTAATGAACTACAAAGTGATGGCAATGCTGGATGAAGGTGAAACCATCACATTTGGTCACCCAGAACCAACCGCCGTCAATGTGAAGCCGGTTAAAGGGAAATGCATATTGGTTTCTGGTCATGACTTACATGATCTGGAAAAAATCTTGCAACAAACCGAAGGTCTTGGCATCAACGTTTATACCAATGGTGAAATGTTGCCTGCACACGGCTACCCAGAGCTGAAAAAGTACCCTCACCTTGTAGGTAACTACGGTAGCGCTTGGCAAAATCAGCAAAAAGAATTTGCTAACTTCCCGGGTGCCATCGTGATGACATCGAACTGTCTTTTAAACCCAAATGTGGGTCAATATGCTGACCGCCTATTTACTCGTAGCATTGTAGGTTGGCCGGGTGTTGAACATATTGAAGGGGATGATTTCAGCAAGGTTATCCGCTGTGCCTTGTCACAACCAGGTTTCCAGCATGATGAAATCGAACACATGATCACTGTTGGCTTTGGCCGAAACGCGCTTATGAATGCAGCACCAGCCGTTATTGACCAAGTAAAACAAGGCAACATTAAACACTTCTTCCTTGTTGGGGGCTGTGATGGTGACAAAAAAGAACGCAGCTATTACACCGACTTCACTACCGCTGCGCCAGAAGATACGCTGATTCTAACGTTGGCATGTGGTAAGTTCCGCTTTAACAAAAACACCTTTGGTGATATCAACGGCATACCACGTTTGCTCGATGTAGGTCAGTGTAACGATGCTTATTCGGCGATTCAGCTGGCACTAGCTCTGTCTAAAGAGTTCGATTGTGACATCAATGAACTCCCTCTCACGTTGGTTCTTTCTTGGTTTGAACAGAAAGCAATTGTCATTTTGCTAACGCTATTCGCACTCGGTGTGAAAGGCATCTACACAGGCCCAACAGCTCCAGCGTTTCTAACTGAGAACCTGATTAACATCATTCAAGAGAAGTTCGACATGCGAATGATTTCAAATGTTGAAGATGATCTAAAAACCATTCTTGCAGCATAAACAAGTCCATCGTCAATTCGCAGCCTCATTTTTCAATGAGGCTGCATGTATTTTCCCGATATGAGAGCGCTATATGTATTCCCAATGGCAACAAAATCAAGCTGTTTCACTTCGTTGTATTGATAAATGGCAGGAAACACCTGACTGCGTCAGTTTCCGTCTTCAGCATCCGGAAAAGCCTCAATCTCACTCATTCAAACCCGGGCAATTCATCAGTCTTGGCATCGATTTAGATGGTAAAACTGAATATCGAGCCTATTCCATCAGCTCTTTACCGAGTGACCCTTTCTTACAACTGACTGTTAAGCGTGTTGAAGGCGGAAAAGTCTCTAACCACCTCGTCGATCACCTTAACATTGGTGACGACCTTCAAGTGCTGCGCCCTGCTGGTGAGTTCAATTGTATCGACCATCCACCAGCAAAACGAAAAGCGCTACTTATTAGTGCTGGCTGCGGTATCACGCCGGTTTTCTCTATGGCCAGTTACTGGCTAAATCAAAACCAAGCAATCGACATTCAGTTTCTGCATATCGCCAGAAATAAACAACAGACGATTTATTTTGATCAACTGGAAACCATACAAGCCGTGCATAGTGATTTCACTCTAAGTCTATTGTTAAAAGACGCTCAAGGCACTAGACACCCACAAGGACGATTGAATAAAGAATGGTTAAGTGAATTGGTTGTAGATTTGCACGAAAGAACCGTTTTTCTCTGCGGACCGAAGCAATTTATGCTGGATGTAAAACAGTACTTATCAGAACTCAACTTCGATATGAATCACTTCTTTGAAGAGAGTTTTACGCCCAACGAATCAGAAGCAATGTCCCAAGCGGAAGAACAACAAAGTGTCACGCTCTCCGTTCCGGCATTTGGCCAGAGTTTTACCGTCAATTCAGGTGAAGTATTGGCGGATGCGCTTGAGAATGCAGGCTTGCCATTAATTGTCGCTTGCCGTAGTGGTATTTGCGGTTCTTGTAAATGTAAAGTCACCAAAGGCAGCGTTACTTCAACCAGTCAAGAAACCCTGACTGATGAAGAAATTGAACAAGGTTACGTGCTGGCCTGCTCGTCGATGATTCAGGCGAATAGCGAAGTAGAACTTGGTTAAGTTTCAGATGTAAACGGATAAGCTTCTGGTTTGCTTTTTAAGTTGGCCTAAATACCTAGGCCGATTTAGCTTTTTGAGGCTGCATATAACGGCTGCACGCATCCCCAAT
>NZ_JBNJOG010000019.1:0-71151 GCF_050113695.1 Vibrio sp. TRT 17S01
GATAGAGATATAACATGGAGTTGGCATCGTAATCCTTCCTTTAATCCATTTTTGAATGAGTGGTTGATTGAACGAAGGAGATAGAGCAAGGGGGATGCCAAGGATTAAGCGCTGTAGAATCAGTGAGTTAGGTTGAGTGAAGCAATAAGCTGCCCAGTTTTGAGCAAGTTATTGCTCCTACAGGCAAGTTTATGTGGTGGCGATGTGAGCACACCGACATAACTCGGTTCTGCCAACGCATATTCAAAACACGGTAATATCCGTTTTATGCACTCACTTTCTCATGTAATGGGAAATCAGTAGCTTTTAAAGAGTCACTTTTCTTCGTTAAAAATACGATCTAATAGAAAATAAATCTAAATAATAACTTTATAGCAATGTTAAATTCTGCAAATTTATAGTGATTCAGATCACAGGTAAGATGTGTGAACTCGATTTTATTTTCTGATTTTTTCAAGCGCCTGATAACCTCCTGCTCCGCTTTGCAATGACGTAAAGTAATGCCTCAATTGCTAAAATATGCACAAAAACTCATACCAACTAGCATTGTTCATTGATGAACCTGAGTATGCAAATTCGAGTTCAATTGACGCAATTGAGGGCTATTAACTATAAGGAGTGTTCAAGATGAATACCAAGAAACCGATGTCGCTAACTGGCCGAGTAATATTAGGTATGGTTGCGGGTATCTTGACAGGATTCGCTATTCGGGCCCTATTTGCTGACAATGGATTTGTAGACGCATATATCGTTAATGGATTATTCGAGGTGGGCGGAAAAATCTTTATCGCCAGCTTAAAAATGCTGGTTGTCCCGCTGATTTTTGTCTCACTAGTATGTGGTACTAGTTCATTAAAAGACATTTCAACCCTTGGCCGGATGGGTGGTAAAACACTCGGCTTTTACATTGCAACTACCGCCGTTGCTATTACACTTGCGCTCACAATGGGAACTGTCTTCCAACCGGGAGCAGGTGCCGACCTTACTGCGGCAAGTTCGTTTAAATCAGCAGAAGCACCATCGCTTGGTCAAGTGATCATTGATATGTTCCCAACCAACCCAATCAGTGCAATGGCCGAAGGCAAAACCCTCCAGGTGATTGTATTTGCTGTGTTGTTTGGTATTGCGATCAGTGCTGCAGGCAAGCCGGGAGAGCGCATTGCCGCTGTATTCTCAGATCTAAACGAAGTGATCATGAAGCTCGTTGCACTATTGATGAACCTTGCGCCATACGGCGTGTTCTTCCTTATGGCAAAGCTGTTTACTGGTTTAGGCCTTGGCGCCATCATTAACTTAGCAGAGTATTTCCTTGTCCTTGCTGGCACATTGTTATTGCACGGTCTGATCACATACAGCTTAATGTTAAAAGGCTTTACTGGCCTTAGCCCTATTACGTTTTTGAAGAAGATGGAAGACGCGATCATGTTCGCCTTCTCAACAGCCTCTTCTAACGCCACGATTCCAGTAACAATGGAAACAGTTAAAAACCGTATGGGTGTGGACAATAAAGTCGCCTCATTTACCGTGCCACTGGGTGCAACGGTAAACATGGATGGCACAGCGATCATGCAGGGTGTTGCTACTGCATTTATTGCTCAGGCATTTAATATTGACCTAACCATGACCGATTACCTCACGGTCATTCTGACTGCTACCCTTGCATCAGTGGGAACAGCTGGTGTACCTGGTGTTGGCCTTGTCATGCTCGCAATGGTACTTAACCAAGTTGGCCTGCCTCTTGAAGGAATTGCATTAATCATGGGTGTGGACCGACTTTTGGATATGATCCGCACTGCCGTCAATATCACGGGTGACAGCTGTGTCTCTGTGATTGTTGCCAAATCTGAAGGCGTGTTGGACGAGAGCCGATTTAACGATCCTCAAGCAGGTGAGAAAGAAGAAGAAGTCAAACTCTCTAAAGCTGAAGCCTAATAACTAAAAAGCCCCGGTACATGACCGGGGCTTTTTATTCAATGGCAGCTTTAAACCAGAATACTCATCACAAGCATCGCACCAAAAGCATTAAAAACCGAAATCGCAACCATAATTGGAATGTAGCGGCCTTCGGTTCCGATAGGACCAAGGATACGTCCCATATATTGAATTTGAGAACCCATTAGGTAAATGGCAGGAGCCAAAATGGCAATGTGAGTACCATTTAAGATGCCTTGGTCGAACAAGGTAATCACAACGCCAACTGCACCGCCCATTGACATCCATGCACCAATCAGAACGGCACCAGCTTCACCCGGTAAACCAAATAGAGCCATTACTGGTTCAAAGATACTGCCCATCAGAGCAAGTGCACCTGTAATTTGCAGCGCTTTGATGATCACAAATGCCATTAATACGTTAGGCACGGTTGAAGTTGTAGCGATCACCCACCCTTTCTTTGCACCTTCAACGAAGATGTCTGTCACCATTGGTTTCTTTGCTTTTACTTCGCTCATTGTGCAGCCTCTTCTTTCAGTTCTTGATTGCCTTGTGATGATTTGTCTTCTTTACCTTCAGTCATGTTGAGGTACATACGGAACAAATTCGCACCAACAAACTTGAAAACAAACATCACAGCGACAGCTAGACCGATAGAAGACGTCACCGCAAGTGAACCATCAGCCATAGTTAGTGTGAAAAGAACAGCACCTGAAGAGAAGAAGTTCACAATAGTTGCGCCTGCAGTAAACTGGAACATGGTAAACACATCAGTTTCACGCTTCGTTAAACGCCCTTCGTCTTTTAGCTGACGAGTCATCGCCGCACCAGCATCGGTACTCTGTAAAGAGGCAATCAACGCAAGGCCTGAGCTGCCAGGAATACCCATTAATGGACGTAGTAAAGGGGTAAGCAGTTTGCGCGCAGCATCAAGCGCACCATAGTGCTCTAGGACATTAATCATGCCCAGTGCAAACATAACAGTCGGGATCAAAGTTAATGCGAAAAGGAAACCATCACGCGCACCACTACCGCCTTTACCGCGTAGCGTTGTTGTTGCCGCTTCAACACCATCGGCTGTTTCGTTCACGGCATACGCGACTTTACCGAAAGAACCATTTAGGGTTGTGAAATCAAACACGCCATACCATTCATTCGATTGGAGCAGGCCAGAGAAAAAGACCACCGCGAACGCAAGGGCAACATAACAGCCCCACGTCACTTTACGTGTGGATTGGTTAGAGTTGGACATTGTAGACACCTATCTATTTTGTCATGTGGAACAGAACGCATAGGATTTTGAAGCAAATCGCAGAATAAGGTGATGATCCTAGTCAAACACTCATTTAGCTATTCATAACTCGTCATTAACCATAATATTTTGTGACAAAGCGCATGAACCGCATCGCTAATCTCACAATAAACCTAACAAACTCAACTCAACTTCTTCATCTATTCTTAAAAACCTGACGACAAATGTCGAAAAATCAATCAGATTGAATCTGCCTCACAATTCAAAAAACAAAAGCTCTCTACAATGAATCTGCATAATTCTTATAATTAAGGAGTGAGCGCATATGTTCAGACAATGGCTTGTCTTGTTACTACTTTCTCTTTTTTCTCCTCTATCCTTTGCCGCAACGGCTTCAGAAACACCACTTCCTTTAACACAATCCACCATCGGATACGCTGCTATCATCATTTTTAGCATTGCTTACGTTTTGGTGATGTTAGAGGAATATTTACAGCTCAGAAAATCGAAACCTGTGTTATTAGCGGCCGGTTTGATCTGGGCAATGATTGGCTATGTTTACCAACAACACGGGCAAATCGAAATTGCCAAAGCAGCGTTAGAGCACAATTTATTGGAATACGCCGAGCTACTGTTGTTCTTGCTGGTTGCGATGACCTACATCAGTGCGATGGAAGAACGCCGATTGTTTGATGCGTTACAAGCATGGATGACAGGGAAAGGGTTTGATTTTCGAACACTATTTTGGCTGACAGGTTTCTTATCATTCTTCATCTCACCGATAGCGGATAACCTGACAACCGCCTTGCTGATGTGTGCTGTGGTCATGAAAGTCGCTGGAGATAACCCTCGCTTCATTAATCTGGCATGCATCAATATTGTCGTCGCCGCCAATGCGGGCGGGGCATTCAGCCCATTTGGAGACATCACCACTTTAATGGTGTGGCAAGCAGGCCACGTCTCATTCTCTGAGTTTATGCCACTGTTCTTACCATCGGTCGTTAACTATTTGGTTCCTGCACTTTTAATGTCCTTTTTTATACCAAATGCCAAACCGAACGTGATCCATCAACATGTAGAACTAAAACGCGGCGCTCGTCGTATTGTTGGCTTATTCATCCTAACGATCGCAACGGCCGTTGCGTTCCACGCGGTACTTCATTTCCCACCAGTTATGGGCATGATGATGGGGCTCGCCTACTTGCAATTTTTCGGCTTTTTCTTACGCCGCACCCTAAAACGCTCTCTCGCGAAGAAAGCAGCAAGAGCCATTGCAAACCGTGACGATTATGCATTGAAACGGCTTGGTTCAGTGGTTCCGTTTGACGTGTTCAAACGTGTTTCGCATGCAGAGTGGGATACATTACTGTTTTTCTATGGCGTTGTAATGTGTGTTGGCGGACTAAGCCTGCTTGGCTATCTAGCTATGATATCGGAAGTCATGTACACCCAATGGGACCCCATTTGGGCCAATGTGATGGTGGGTATTTTGTCAGCCATTGTCGATAACATTCCCGTGATGTTTGCCGTTCTGACGATGGAACCCACAATGTCGATGGGTAACTGGTTACTTGTCACGCTCGCTGCTGGTGTCGGTGGTAGTTTACTCTCAATTGGCTCCGCGGCTGGCGTTGCGTTAATGGGGGTTGCGCATGGCAAATACACCTTCTTTGGCCATTTAAAATGGGCTCCCATTATTATGGTGGGCTATGGCGTCAGCATCGCTGTCCATCTCATGCTCAATACCCATCTGTTTTAGTTTTATCGATAAGGCTTTTGCGCTAGGGTGCGAAAGCCTTCACTTTCATAGTTAACCTTAAACACCTTCTAGTTTCAGTAACGCTTCTTTGCGTTCAACACCACCAGCATATCCCGTCAACTTCCCATTTTTACCAATCACGCGATGACACGGTACGATGATCGATACTGGGTTTTTGCCATTCGCAAGTCCCACCGCTCGGACGGCCTTAGGGTTATCGATCGCTTCTGCTAATTGCTGATAGCTCCATGTTTGACCATAAGGAATGGTTCGAAGCGCTTGCCAAACCTTACGCTGAAAATCCGTTCCGGAAGCGGCAACAGCCACCTCAAACGTTGTCCTTTTTCCTGCAAAATATTCCGTTAGTTCCTTCGCAGCTTGTTGCAACACAAAATGGCTTGGCGATTCAATTCCTAACTGTTCAGGCTTAGTCGTGTGCGTTTCAAACCAAGTCCCCGTAATACCTTCATCACTGGCTTGCAGTGTGAGTTTTCCTAACGGCGTCGATATGATGGTGTAGTAATGTGTCATGCATGGCTCCAACAATGAAAAGTGGCATAACTCCCCCATGGAGAGACATTCTGTTTGGTTAAATGAGTAAATGTATTCAATGCTTTCTTCACAACCAAATCGTTATCTAAAAAGCAGTCTGGTTGCGAACATCCTCTTAGGTGCGCATAGCTCACCGTCCAAGGCCCGATCCCTTTTAAGCACAGCCAGTTGTCAGGCTCACTTTCCGGATGCTCTATCATGTATTGAGCAAAGCGAGTCAGTGTTTCCTTGCGACTTTGTGGCATTTTAAGAAAACTTAAATCTATCGATGCCACCTCAGTTGGAGTAGGAAAGGCCTTCACATCTTCCCCCTTAACAGTTTTGACCAAAGCATTAAGGTGCGTAATAGCCGCTTTCACCGACACTTGTTGCCCTAAAATCGCACGAACTCCCGCTTCCCAAGGGCTCCATACTCCCGGAATGCGGATTCCCTTCTGCTTTATCAGACTTGGCTCAATCGTATGAAGATGCTGCTCAATCTGTGTCGTGTTCACATCAAGATCAAAAAGGCGTCTTACTTGCTTCACAAGTTGGCGTAATTGGGTGAGTTCTTCCAGTTCAAACTCAATGGTTATACTACGTTCAGTCGTCTTTTTTGCACTGAACCACACTTGTTTTTCATCTATCTGGCTATAACGTTGATAACTGTTTGTCTCAACAGTCTCCAATCCCTTGACTACTCTCAACTGGTAAAAATACAGCATATGTTGCCAGTCTAATTCACCATGGAAACTCAACTCAATTGAGTTGGCTAAATTGGATTTATCGTTTGAACGACGGATTTGGCGTGGGGACAATTGCAATACTTTTAGAAACGCATCATTGAATCGCCTCGTGCTATTAAATCCACTGGCATAAGCAATGTCCGTAATACTTAAGGCGCTTGAATGAAGCAATTGTTTGGCAAACATCAATTGATGAGCCAATGCATATTGCTTCGGTGACATACCTAAGTATTTCTGAAACAGCTGACGTAAATAGCGATCACTGACTCCAACTCGGTTAGCCAGCTCAGCTAAAGGGCTTGTTTGCAAACTACCTTGATCGATTAGGGTTAACGCTCGCTGAAACGTGGTTTCTGTGCCCTTCCAAGCCCAAGAGTCTTGTGCACTGTCGGGACGACAACGTAAACAAGGTCGGTAACCTGCTTGAATAGCCTGAGCTTTGTCGACAAAGTACTCTACATTGCACTCTTTGGGTAATGTGGCTGGACAGATCGGCCGACAGAAAATCCCTGTTGTTTTAACCGCAATATAAAACTGACCATCAAAACGTGCATCGCGACTCATTCGTGCACTTCGAAAAGCATTAAGCATCTGCTGATTCATCATTCCGACTCGGTTTTCCATTTCCAATGTCAGTTCAGTTTAATGAGACTGAACACAAAAACTAGCCATTTTCGGAACTCTATAAGATACCTTGCTGCAACTTTAACAACTAGCATTCAAAACTTGGAGGTAGAACATTTGCTTACTGCTTCATCCATTACTAAATTAGTAATGGCTAGGACAACAAATAAAAGGATGTTGGCTATGAATCTTCACACTTGCACGATCCAATTCTCAGATGATCGTATTCTCACCTGTCAAACCGTAGAACAATCACTTGATGCTATTGAGCAGAGCGATACGAGCAGTATCAGTGAAATCACTATTGATGCAACGGATGGTCGCTCAATACGCACCTATCAAAGCAAAAGCCTTGAAGAATCGATTGAAAGCTTGATGAACTTATAATCCCAAACAAAAAAGCCCTGACTCTTTCGTCAGGGCTTTTCAATCTGCGCCAATTTATTCATCGACTGGCAAGTCAGCAAGTTGCTGCAAGCTATAAGCTGTAAGCGGGTCGATATCCTTCACTAACTCTTCCACTTGTTTAATCGCGTCAACCGAAGTGCTTGCTTTGCGATAGCTCAAATAAATCGGCCGACACCATTCATCAACGCCGGAAACTTTATGCAACTGACCAGCACTGATAAATGGATCAACAAGCGAAACAGGCAAATATGCACTGCCACCCTTTTCAAGAATAAAATCCAGAGCAATACGCGCCGTTGAAGTGCGTAAATATGGCGCAGGAACCTTAGGATGACGCTCAGCATGCTCTGAAGCAAACTTAGTTCCCCAGTCAACATAAACGTATTGGTTATTAAAGACGGTATTAATGTTCTCTTGGTTTGTAGACACCAGTACCAGCACGACATCCGCGACTTTTTTACAAGATAACTCGTCTGCTTTTATCTGATCAAAAGCGAAGGCCATATCAAGCGTACGTTCTTGCAAGCTGCGAACTAAGACTTCTCGTCCCATCACCTCAGCCATAAAGCCATAGCCACTAAATGAATCCGTCACAACACTTAAACAGTTTTGCAAATACGCATCCCACACATTGGGCGTCCCCGCCATGGTTAACTGCAGAGCTTTGCCACTTTCAAGAGAAAGTTCGAGTTTAGCTTGCTGTAAAGTCGTCACCATTACTTCGGCATACCCAACTAAACGTTCGCCCGCAGAGGTCAACTTAATGTTATTTCGATCACGAATAAACAATTGAGTATCGAAGTAACTTTCAAGTTGTTTGATCCGCGCGCTGACCGCGGCCTGCGTGATATAGAGGTTCTCAGCTGCACGTCCGAAGTGCCGAACCTTTGCTAGCTCTAAAAATGTACGAAAGACCTTTACGTCCATAAAAATTCTCCTGGTATGAGTACAACCAGATTAACAATCAATATTTATCTTAACGACAGAAAGTTTTTGTTTTTCTTTTTTAGAATTTACGCCTAATTTTCGCCTTGAATCATGACTACAGGTATAGAGGCTGTGTGATATGTCTGACATCGAATTTCGTCAAGGCAAAAAACGTTTTTACGACAACACTAAATTCCCGAGAGGCTTTGCTAAGTCTGGCGATTTTACGCTTGCTGAGGAAGAAATCCTAATCTTTTATGGGGATACCATGCTATCTCTTGAAAAAGGCGAATTAGACCCAGAAAATGCTGAAGAAAAACACTTTCTAAAAGTAATGGAAAACCCAGGAAAAGCGAAAACTAAGCTAGAAAGAACTTGGTTAAAATACGCACAACTTGCACGTGGTCGTAAGCGTTTCCATACATTGAATGGTCGTAGCAAACCAGACGCAAGTGAAGACTATTCAGAAGAGTGTGCACTGGCTGAAGAAGACTAATCTTTCTCCCAAAGCCCTGTCGGTATATCAAGCAGGGCTTTGTTTTACCTGCGATATGTCTGTGTTATTTCGCTAACATGGCGACTTTTTTCAGAAAACTATTCCGCAGATGCTCTTGGTCATACTCCAAGTGATAGGTATTGTGGAAGCCAACTTTCAACTCAACACCATTTCCTCGCATGTAAACGTTATAGCCGTCGTAGTCGGAAAAAGCTTCTACGCCTTCATAAATTTTGCCATGCTCCGTAGGAGCACCATGCTCCATCACCATTTCATAAGCCTGAAGAATTTTGTTCGGATCGAGTTCATTTTTCATGGCGACGCCCTTCTTTTTTCATGAAATCACTCTAAGTATTGGTGACAAAATGAGGTTCGCCAAATTAGAAGATGATTGTGATCAAACAAGCGTGATTGACCACAAATATCAGTGGTAATTAGCTAGTTGCCGTCTTCTTTTTTTCGGAGGTTGGTTGCTCTGGTTTGGTCTCAGCGGCGCTGCGTTTAATATCCACCACCTGCTTAGCTTTCGCAGGTTGGGTTACACCATTGAACTTGCCCCCTTGATCGATACTTAAGTCATCGGTGTACAGAGTGCCTGTCACTTGACCCTTTGCTAGGATTTCAATCTTGTCTGCATGGCAATTACCATCAAAGATGCCGTTGATCACCACACGTGTGGCAAAGATATCGCCTTTTACCGTGCCGGACTCACTAATCAACAATGAGTTGTTCACATGGACTTGACCGTCAACCAACCCATCGATTTGAATATCACTCTCCAGCTTTAGCTGTCCGGAGACGTGACAACCTTGTGCGATGAGAGTTGTAGCTGATTGCTGACTCTTAATTCGACTTTGTTTACTAAAGATTCCCATCGAATGCCTCTGATTTTACTAAAAATTGTATCAAAATTATCCACACCCCAGTCAACAAAAGGACGAGGGTCAAGTGCCCGACCAACAAAACGCACTTCGTAATGCAAATGCGGGCCCGACGATAAACCGCTATTACCGGAGTAACCGATTAAATCTCCTTTTTGAACAAACTCTCCGCGTTGCACCTTAAACTTACTCATGTGCGAGAAGGATGTCTTAAAGCCATAAGAGTGTTGAAGCTGAAGGAAATTTCCCGATCCCTTGTTACTTGGCCGCACGACTTCAACAACCCCATCAGCCGGTGCATAAATCGGGGTTCCCGTATTCACTGCGAAATCTAACCCACGGTGCATTTTGTATGATCCCGTGACCGGGTGTTTACGCTTTCCGTAGCCTGAAGATAACCGTGCATTGTGTACAGGGGGGCCACTTGGTATTTGGGTCAGCATCACCATACGAACGGAAGACGTAATCGCTGCAGTATCAAGCCGCAGTTCAAGTTTGCCGTCCGCATCTCCCATGCCTAATACTCGTTCCAGATCACCCAATCGATCGGAAACCACATTAAAGCGTTCTTCACGCTCAACTAAATCGCTTTCTAAATTACTCTTCAGTGCTTTCAGTGAGGTGACTTCTTCTGTAAGAGACATGGAGCGTTGTTCAAACTCTTGGCTCTTTAAGAGCGCAAATTCTCGCTCACCCATCAGATAGTTAATCGCAATTCCAGTCGCAACGACGGCTGCGAGGCTAAACAAGCTTAGCCCTTTTAAAACACGACGAAACTTACGGCTAAAATGAAAATGTTTGGTCCCGTTTACCGAAGAAATGGAAACCAGTACGCGATCTTTCATTCTTTAAGAAATCCATTTTCACGAGGTTATTTCAATAATGCGACATGATATCAGTAACAAATAAGAGACAGGAAGTAAGAAGTTTGAACATTGCACCCAATTCACAGGGTTATTGTTCGGTTTGTGACTAAATCGAAGCTATTTTGGCAGGAAAAGCAAATAGCCAGAGCATTCACTCTGGCTATGACTCAATATCGAATTTACCACTTGAGCTTAAGTCCAAAATGTCATGGCTATCACTGTAAGGGCACCGACACAAGCTATGTTAAGTATGATTCCCACTCGCATCATTTCACTTTGCTTGATGTGACCAGAACCAAAAACAATCGCATTGGGCGGCGTTGCGACTGGCAACATAAATGCGCAAGAAGCCGCCACAGCAATCAATACGGACAAGATCGCAGGCGACATACCAAACGCTTCCGCCACACTAGCAAAAACAGGAATAAGTAGTGCAGAGCTCGCTGTATTACTCGCAAATTCAGTTAAGAACACCACAAAGAGAGCAATAATAGCCACAATGAGCAAGATCCCCCATTGAGCAATCCACGCACTTAAACCATTGGCTAAGAATACGCTAGCACCTGTTGCTTTAAGAACATTACTTAAACAAATACCACCACCAAACAACAGCAGTACTCCCCAATCGGCGGTTTTCTCAATATCTTTCCAATGAACAACACGGGCAAAGTTCACCGCGACTATTGCGCCAAGCGCAACAAGGGTATCAAACTTAGCATAACCGCCAATCATCGCATTAATAGGTTTGCTGAAGATCCAAAGCACCACTGTGACCGCAAAAATGCTTAACGTCACTACTTTGCCTTTGTCCCACTTCACTGGCTCATAATTGAGCTCAAACTCACCACTTAAATTGGGCTTTAATATTAAAAATAACACCCCAATCGCGACAGGTAGGAGAATGATTGAAGTTGGTAAGCCAAATGCCATCCAATCAGTAAAGGTTAAACCTACCTCGGCAGCAGCAATTGCATTGGGAGGACTGCCCACTATCGTGGCGATGCCACCAATACTGGCACTGTAGGCAATACCAAGTAGAACAAATACGTAAGTTTTGTGACCACTCTCGGAGTTCACTTTACTCAATACACCAAGCACCAGTGGCAACATCATGGCTGTGGTCGCTGTGTTACTAATCCACATAGACAGACCCGCGGTGACACCAAACAGCATAACCACTGCAACACTCATCTTACCTTTGGCAATCAATAATACTTTGTCGGCAATGACTTTATCTAACCCCTGACGATGCATTGCAGCAGCAAGCGCAAAACCGCCAAGGAAAAGAAAAATGATCGAGTTCGCGAAGTTATTTAAAGCGGTTTGGGTATCAAATACGCCAAATAGCACGGCAAGGATGGGAACTAATATCGCCGTCACCGTCACGTGAAGCGCCTCGGTTAACCACAGTACCGCGATAAATATTAGTAAGCTGATACCAAGTACGATATCACTTTCAAAAGGTAGGAATAAATAGAGAGCCAAAAACAGCGCAACATCAGCAAGGATGATGAGGCTGTTTCGGTTAAAAAACCACTCTCGGGTGTTGTTGGGCAAAGGGACACTATCGTTTCTGTTCATTATTATGCTTCCTAAATATGGCCTAATGGCACAAGCGCTACCGGCTAAAAGTTCCGACCAAGTAGCAACATGCAGCATCACACATATTCAACAATGGAGATAATAATCGATGCGAATTTGTTAACCCAATCAACATCAAAACGACATACATTAACATTATGATTACATTGATGTATTTCCCATAATTTCTATCAACCTAACTCTTAGGCTTACCCTCATTACTGTCTGCCAACTCCTAGGCTTTGTTTAGTCAGAATCTATTAGTGCATTAAACGCGGTAAAGACTTCGGGACATTTCATTACTCGCCCATGCCCCTGACCTTGCGTTGCGAGTAACGTTACGTTTTCCATTTCCATTGCAGCTTTCTGTGAAACTGAAAATTTCGTAAATTTATCCTCTTCGTCATGGACGATATACGTCAGTGCATGGCGTAATCCAAGCTTTTGGTACGGATCGACCGACTGAATAGGATAGCGGTACTGTTCTTCAACTTGGGAGACGATTTTGCTAAACAGTTTCATGGAGTAGCCAGAGCGGGCAACACTACTGAATAAATTATCAACATAATCCAATACTGGAGCGATGAGCAACATCGGTTTATTGATAAGCTTTTGATGATGACATTCAAGCGCAGAAGCGGTTCCCATACTATGTCCAACAAGTCCAGCAACGTCATCAACACTATCTAGAATGGCCTCTAAACCTGCAACAAATCCAGGAATATGACCATAAACGCCACCACTTTCCCCATGGGCTGAATGATCATACGCTAGCGCAGTAAAACCACGCTCGGCTATGTATTCCATAAGCGGATAATACTGACTGGCAGAGCCAGACCAACCATGCGTTAGAACCCATACAGGGCCAGAGCCCAAACGGTAAGTTTTGAGTACACCTTCCTTCGACTGCACCTCACCTTTTACCAACTCTATCGGTTCAGCATTTTTAGGTTGAGTCCGGACTGGTGTAAGCAGCAGTTTGCGCGCCGTCTTCTCCGCATGCTTCGGGGCGAGAGTATGGTGCAGCCGAGTTGTCATATTGACCAAACTTCGTTTCAAACTGAACTTGTTGGACGTATTGAAATAAATCTTCTCACTCATGGTCGCTTTCCTTAACGTAGTTCGCAAAAACGAACGACCGTACTATTTTTTAATAAAATTAATGGCAGGATCATCCTGCCTGTTAAAGCCTCAGCAATCTAACGAGCCTGTAATCGACTCATGCAACCCACATCATGCCGCTTTCCAGCTCACTAATAGCTTGTCGACACCTTGCCAAAAATGCTCGGCACTCATTTGCTCGCCATGGATGGTGTAGAACAAATTAGCACTGAGGTATAAACCATAGAGCTCAAACACCGCCTGACGTGGCGATAAGTGCTGATCGAACTCTCCGAGTTCAACCCCTTTTGCAATTTGAATTTGCAGATAATCAACCCACACCGAAATGGCTTTTCTCAGCGCTTGCTGGATCGGACATTGGTTTGTCGCCGCATCTTTCCATGCATCAAGAAACATGCAGCTACCTTGAAAAGAGTGATTCCAGCTTAACCAGCGTGTTAGCAGCAGACGTATTTTGCTCTCTTGATCCGGTGATGATGCACCTCTCGCGGGTACAATCACTTTTTCGGCAAACACTTGTTGTGCGTATTCAATAACACCAACTTGCAAGTTGTCCTTGGAGTTAAAATGAGCAAACAAACCACTTTTTGACATACCACAGTGCTTCGCTAACTCACCTATCGTCAGGCTTTCGAGACCACCTTCACTTGCCAGCGCAAACGCCTGTGCCAGTATGTTCTCACGTGTGATTCGCCCTTTACTCATTTTCCACCAACATCCACAGTCATTAAATTAGTTTTAGCACGGTCGTACTTTTTTGCAAGTATTAAACTCATTTAAAACGACTTTCATTGAATACCTGACCCGTATCTCAAATCCTACTTTTTACGACGTAAACCATTCTACACTTTGATTTAAAACGCTATTTTCAATTTCTTCTCCTGATAGTTTGAGGCCACTTTTTCGATGATTTGCGACTCTCCGAGTCGAATTTTATTTAGGTATTTATGATGTCTGATACGTCCAAAATCGCCAGCCTAGAGCTAGGGCGCCTCGTCGCCATGATCGCAATTATTATGTTGCATTGCCAAATGTTCCTCTCCTACTTCACTCTTGATGGAGAGCCTTGGTTTGGCTATGTTTTCAACCAGTTAACGCGCTTTGCCGTTCCACTATTTTTTCTTATCGCCGGCTACCTCATCCAACCTAAATTGACCAATAAACCTTGGCAGACAGTCCTGAATTACGGCTCTCCACTGATTCGTATTTGGGTAATCTGGAGCGTGATCAGTTTGCTTATGCCATTTAATTGGGGCGTACTTTTAGAACATGGTTACTTAGCGGAAAGACAAGGTTATTGGAGCTATCTGCTGCAAACACCACTTAACTCATTGCTTGAAGGCGGTTTGGTGCACTTGTGGTTTATTCCAGCTTTACTCAGCGCCATTGTGATCATAGCAGCGTTAATAGACTTCAAGCTCAGTCGCTGGATCCTCCCGTTATCACTAGCACTGTATTGTTATGGCGTTCTTGCTGGTAGCTATGCCGTATTAACTGAGCTTCCAAGTCCGTTCTTCACTCGTAACGGCCCTTTCTTTGCAACCTTGATGGTCGCAATAGGTTTTACGCTGCGACAATCTGAGTTCCAATTTTCTGCATCAAAAGCAATATGGCTTACTGGATTGGGGCTCTCTATCCACATTGTGGAGGCCTATTGGCTTCATGGAATGGGACAAATATTTAATACTAATGACTTCTTATTTGGCACCATTTTTTGGGCAACAGGAATCATGATATATCTGCTAACCCATCCGGATTTAGGCAGAAACGCGATTGTTTTTTCCTTGAGTAAGCGTGTCTTGCCTGTCTATGTCTGTCATCTACCCATGGTGATTGTGATGATGAATGTGGCGGGTTTCTTTGGGCTTACTCATGCTCCAAAGGATGCTATCGTATTAATAGGAACATTGGTTTTCAGTTACTTATTGGTTGTAGCGACAGAAAAAACACCGCTTAACCGTTGGTTATTTCGCTAAATTCGCAAACGGCAGGAGGCCATGATGCAGCGTCGCTTAGGATTATTATTCATTCTTTTCGCTCCGCTCGCTTTCGCCTCCGGAGAAAGGGGATGGCAGTTTGCAAAAACTTACGATGGCATCACACTGCATACGCGGCCACACAGTGATGGCTTGGTTGAGATTCGCGCTCAAATGTTTATCCCCACCAGCTATTCCGCATTTTTGCTGCTACTGGAAGACAGTGAGCACGTTCCCAAATGGATAGATAATGTCTCCCACAGCCGAGTTCTAAAACAGATCAGTGCGAACGAAAACATCGTTTACACCCAATTTGCCGCCCCATGGCCAGCTGCCGATCGCGATATGGTGACCTATTCACAATATCAAGTGAATGAACAAACCTTTAAACTGGTGATCCGTGATGCTCCCGCGACGTTTCCCAAACAAGAAGGATACCTTCGTATTACTGGGGTATCTGCTGAATGGGTGTTAGAAAAATTAGATAACGGCACCACCCATATTGAATATACCGCTTTTGCCAACCCCCAAGGACAACTGCCAGATTGGTTAGTGAACAAACTTGCGACAGACAGTGCCCTAGCAACGTTTCAAGGGCTAAGACGAGAAGTACAGCAATATCAGGGAAAACAACACCCTAATATTGAAGAGTAATCAAGAGAGTAATTAGCGTTTTCGCGCTAAGTCTCTGGCTAAGATGAGCGCCAATCCAAAAATTTGTAGAAACAGAGCAAACACTTTGTAACGTGCACTACGCTCATTTAACTCGGCCATGGTTTCGGTGATGGATAAGTTCGCTAAGTAATGGCCATCAATCCTATCTCGCTCATGTTGTTGTGCTTGATTAATTAACGTCATTAACGTCGCTAGATTGTCTTGTTGAATGGGAGGAACGGCTTGATTAACCCATGGAGAAAGCTGGCCTCTTAATACTTCATTAATCTCACCGGATAAAAACTTGTTTTGATCCAAGTGCAGCAGCATAAATTCACGCTTTCGTTCTAAGGTTTCAACCTTATCCCACGCTAACTGAATGGCGTAACTGTTGGCATTTTTTTGCTCATCAAGCACGCTGACCTCCTGACTCAATTGATCAAGAACCACACTCGACACCAGAATAGCCATGATATTCAGCACCAAACCAATCGCCACAAGTACCCATGCTGACGGCCATTTCATGCGCTTCCCCTTCTTGATACGGTTTGAACCTCATGAGGGAGAACGATTCATCACGTAACGCTGCCTCCCCTCATCACAACAACGATGTAGTAAGCGTAGTCAAATTAAAGAAACTGGCTGATTTTTAAGTATAAAAAAAGCGCGATACCTATCGCGCTTCTAAAGAGGTTCACTTTGCTTAGTCTTGATTAATAAACTCAGCCAAGCTGGTTAGTCGACGTTTTGATTCTTTAACATACGGGTTAGCTTCATCCCATGCATAACCAGCAAGTATTGAGGAAATCATCTGCTTAATACGCGGGTTAGGATTTTGATAAAAAATTACGTCTTGCAATGTGCCTTGGTACCATCCTTCCACATACGTCCGGAAAGTATCGACACCAACCATCAGCGGATCGGCGTACTCTTTCTGCCAATCAACCGTTTCACCATTGAGCTGGCGCACCACGCAATCAACTGCAAACTGGGCCGACTTCATTGCAATGGTCACACCGGAGGAAAACACCGGATCTAAGAATTCGCCAGCATTACCAAGTAGAGCATAATGCGACGTGGCCAAATGTTTCACATTGGCAGAGTAGCCGCCGAGTTCACCTGCTGGGTTAGGATATTCCGCATTCTGTAGTAATGCCGCTAACCCTAGTTCTTCATTAACTAATTGCTGAATTGCGGCGATCTTATCTTCCGAATACTGCTCGAAAAATTCAGGTTCACCTACAATACCAAATGAACATATGCCATTGGAAAATGGAATCAACCAATACCACACATCTTGGTGTTCAGGGTGCACTGAAATCAAGATTTTATTGCGATCATAATCGATACTTTCAGCATCAATGTTATCAACAATATGGGTGAAGATGGCCTTACGCGGCGGAAGACAAGATGGCTCTTCCAATTCCAGTAGTTTTGGCAGCACACGTCCAAACCCACTCGCATCCAACACATAATCAGCTTGTAAAAGGTAGTCTTCACCCCCCTCTACACCAACCTGCAAAATAGAATGCGCATCCACAAACTCGATGCTTTTCAGCTCATGTTGATATCGAATTTCAACACCTTGCTCGCTCGCAGAATCTGCCAGAACTTTATCAAAGTGCGCACGCTGAACCTGAAACGTCGTCCCCGGTCCTGCTGAAAATTTATCGGTAAAATCAAATTGGGTGTAAACCCCATTTCGCTGAAAAGCAGCGCCGTCTTTATATTGGAATCCTGCTTGATTAACAGCCTCTAACATCCCCGCCTGTTCAACCACTTCCATACATGCAGGCAGTAGGCTTTCGCCGATAGAAAACCTTGGAAATTGTGATTTTTCAATCACAACAACATCAATATTTTGGGCATGTAACAATGCCGCTGCGGTGGAGCCGGAAGGACCAGCGCCAATCACGACCACCTGCGTTGATTGCTTCTTCATTTATTTTTGCTCATTTGGGCTAGGACACTAAGCCTTTGCTTTTAGTTTTAATAACGTATGACCAAGACCGATATCATCAGTGCGCTCAACCACTTCCAGTTCCGCCGCTTCAACGATCTCTAAAAAGTCATCGCTACGATAGAACCGACTGTTACCATTGGCCAAACAAGTAAAGTAAAGAGAAGTAGCGTTTAAGCTGTAAGAAGCCGCCTCATATTTTTGGGAGTCCCAGAACAATTCTAGGATGTAGACATGCGAATCCGGCGTGAGCTGAGCTTTAACACGTTGCAGAATACTTAGGATCTCCATTGGTGAAAAGCAGTCTAGAAATTGACTCATCCACCAAATATCAGCGTGCTCTGGTAAGCTCTGTTGCTTGTCTAACATGTTGGCAGGGAAAGGGTGCACTCGCTCTTGAAAGCCATTTTCCTTAGCATTTGCCATTGCCATTTCAAGCTGTTGGGGTAAGTCCACAATCGTGATTTCAACATCTGCATTATAATTGCAGCATTGCATCGCCCATTTGCCCGTATTACCACCGATATCAACAATATGCTTTGGCTTTGCCGCAAACACTTCTTTCAACAAAATAGGGAAAGAGCGATCTGAGTAAAAGTGATCAAATTTGAACCAGCTCTCTTTGGCTTTTTCCGGTAACGTCGACAGCCCTTGGTAAATGGTCTCCCAATCCCCAAGTTCTTTTAGGCCAGCTGGTTTACCCTCTTGGATGGATTCGGTTAAATGCATCATCGCGGCGTAACAAACGTCTGCCGTAAAGTCCATGTTGGCATTCGTCATACCATCGTGGAGTAGAAAGAAACCAAGATTGGCTAGAGAATAGTTAGGTTTTTCCCAAAGAACGATATGGGCACTGATCGCCATGTCCAGTAAGACTTTTACGCCATATTCAGAGACACCGGTCTCTTGTGACAATTGTTCAGTACTCATTCCCTCTGAACCCGCTTTATCGAGTGCAGCCAGAAGGCCTAAATCCCGAAGTGTACGGGCTGTGTGAAAAACAATGGGGGCAAATGAAAGCTTTTGCGCTTCCGTTTTTGCCTCTAGAGCATTAAAAGGGTCAATATTTTGATTTAACACGAAAAAACCTAACTTAAGTTTGTATTATTATTGTGCTGCAGCTGTCAGTGACAACTGTTTTTTAATATCAACATTTAAATTGTTGATCCAGCGGTTGTAGTTACGATGAATTTTGCCATCTTCTGCGCGCAAGTTTTCTGAGCTAACGTAAAGAATTGAATAATATTTCTCGTTATACGGAATTTTTACTTCTGCAAAATGAGAGCGAACGTGAAGTTTGGCACTTAATTCACCCGGTTTAACTTCATCAACAATCCAACCGCGATTAGTAGCGGCTTGCAGAATAGCCATTTTGACTTGTTTGCTTTGAAGATTATAAGCAACTGGAGTATCCTCCACTGTCATAATAGGCTGCACGCGACCACAGCCGGCTAGTAGAAGCACTAAAAATAGTGAACTTAATAGCTTTAATGATTTCATATTATTTCCTTTTTTGAAGGTTGTGTGGAATAGGCTGCAATAGTATTTAGCTGTAAACGAAACAATTCAATATTATATGTCAAATACACAACAAATAATGTCTGTAAATATAGACGCTTGGTCCGCAAACTCATTGGGATTGCATGATTCACAAGCATGGAATAGCTGGGCTCAAGATCTTCAGTGGCCCGAAGAAGGGAAATTAGAGGTAAGTGCCATCCCACCAATGATGCGCCGCCGAATGAGTTCTCTTAGCAAAATGGCTGTTCAAACCGCGATTGAGCTACTGAACCAACACGACGTAGATTATCTGGTTTTTGCCAGTCGTCACGGAGAGCTACAAAGAAGCGCACAACTCATCAACGATATTCTTTGTGGCGAAGAGGCATCACCAATGGCCTTTTCTCAATCGGTTCACAATACAGCGGCAGGGCTTTCAACCATTGCGACAAAAAAGCCAATTCCCTTAACGTCTATCGCTGCAGCCGACAACACTTTCCAAAGTGCCCTGCTTGAAGCTTGGTTGTACTTGCAAGCAAATCCAACCGATAAAGTTCTGGTGCTTGATTTTGACGAACCACTACCTTCCCCTTATCAGCAATACGAAGAGAATCAATTTCAAGGTTATGCCATTGGCCTCGTGCTGTCTGCTGGTGAATCGGTTCAATTTGCAGCGCAACCCAATACACGTAGTCAGCAAAACGACCAAGCATTACCACAAGGCTTAGCGTTTTTGCGTCACTTCCTAACTTCACATAACCGTTGGCAAATTCATTCCAAACAACAAAGTTGGACGTGGCAACGCTAATGCTCAACTGGAATAAGTACTGGCGCGTGTTTGCCACTGGATTTTGTTTTGCTGTGTTTGGACTTGGTGGGCTAATTCTTAGCTTTGTGCTTATTCCTGTGATCAGTATATTTACACGCGATTTAGCAATGCGCGAATATAAAGTTCAGGGCGTTATTCGCTATAGCTTTAATGCTTTCTGCAAGCTAATGAAATATACCGGCGCTATTGACTATAAAATAACGGGGGCAGATACGCTCATTCAGGATAGAAATTGTCTGATTGTCGCCAATCACCCAAGCCTTATTGATTACGTCCTCATTGCCTCTCAATTACCACGTGTTGATTGCTTAGTGAAATCTGCTATTTGGTCGAACCCATTTATGAAACATATCGTAAAAGCGGCAGGCTATATTCCAAATGAAGCACCCGATGATTTATTAGCGCAATGCGATGAAAGATTTGAACGTGGTAATGTATTACTGGTATTTCCAGAAGGAACCCGAACCACACCCGGAGTAAAATCAAAATTACAGCGCGGCGCAGCTCAAATTGCAATACGTACTGAGCGAGACCTCCGTGTAATCCATATTACGGTTTCTCCGAGCTTCTTAACAAAAGAAAAAAAATGGTATCAGGTTCCTGACACGAAACCCTTTTTCCATGTGGAAATTAAAGGTAAAGTTGACGTGAAACCCTTTATTGAAGGGGCGACAAACCCAACTTTAGCCGCTCGGCAGTTAAATCGTCATTTGGCTGAAGCTATTTTTCCATCAAATCAATAACTCAAAGTAGGTCCCAGTGGAAGTACTACACAACGATATCAAACAGTTGATCATTGATGCTCTAAACCTAGAAGACATTTCGATTGAAGACATCGAAACAGAAGCACCACTTTTTGGTGACGGTCTTGGTTTAGACTCTATCGATGCATTAGAGCTAGGCTTGGCGATTAAGAAGAAATTTAATATTGTGATTGATGCAGACGATGCAAACACACGTGAGCATTTTGCATCGGTGGCAAATCTGGCAAAATATATTTCATCTCAATCCAGCCAATAATTTATAAATTTGAACATGACAGAAGTAAATCAAGAACAAGTATTTGAACAAGTGAAAAGTGCTCTAGTAGAGCTGTTTGAAATCGATGAAGCGGATATCCAGCCGGATGCCCACCTGTATCAGGATCTCGATCTCGATAGTATCGACGCGGTAGACCTTGTTGTTCATCTACAAAAAGTCACTGGTAAAAAAATCAAGCCAGAAGAGTTTAAAGCCGTTCGCACCGTGAATGACGTTGTGGAATCCGTGACTGAACTTCTGAAAGGTAACTGATGCGTCAATTGCTGACAGCACTGTCCGCAATTGTTCTGCTCGCCTACCCCTTTGCCGTATATTTCGGTATCGATAAGTTCGGCCTGACGGTTGTCGGGGGACTGCTCGTTGCGGTCTTCCTGCTGAGAATTGTTTCAGCAAGTCAGGCTAAACTCAGAGAGCTCAAACAACTTGCATGGATAAGTGGTGTGACCGGATTGGTTCTCACTGCTTTAGGGATCTGGTTTAAACAACATGGTTGGTTAACCTTTTACCCTGTTGTGGTCAACGTTTGTATGTTCACTGTATTTGCTCATAGCCTACAACAACCACAAACCATCATTGAGCGCCTCGCTCGTTTACAAGAGCCAGATCTTCCCGAGAGTGGTGTGCGTTACACACGTAACGTCACTTTGGTATGGTGTGGCTTTTTTGTTTTCAATGGTGCCATTGCCTTTTACACGTGTTTTCAAAGTATCAAAGTATGGACGTTATATAACGGTTTGATCAGCTACTTGCTTGCCGGCGGCCTATTTGCTCTGGAATGGATAGTCAGACAATTTGTGCGAAAGGATACCTAACTGATGAATCACCCCCCAATGAACTTTACCCCACTTAGAACATTGTTATCTGCAAAGCGGCCAGACAATTATCCTGTGTCTTTTACGGGGAATCACATCAATCATTGGCAACAGTTTTTGCAAGATGTGACTCAGTTAAGTCAAGTGCTCTCGACAAAAACGGGTAACAACATTGCCCTATGTTGCGGCAATAGCTATCAGTTTGCTGTCGGTTTTTTTGCTGTTTGTGCTGCAGGAAAAGCACTCGTTCTACCGGGAAATTATCAACCAGCCGCATTGAATGAGTTAGCCATCCATTTCGACTTGCTACTCGTCGATAGCGAAGTCGAGGTACCCTCAGGCATTAATGCATTGGTCATTCATCAGCATACATTTAGTCAAGAAAGCACCGTCCCAGTAATGCTCACTCTGGCTGACATTCGCTTAACGTTATTTACCTCTGGCTCCAGCGGTACTCCAAAAGCCATTGAAAAAACGCTGACACAGCTTGAAAGTGAAATCGACATTCTACAGCGCTTATGGGGAGAGCAGTTAAGTGCGACACAAATAGAAAGTACGGTTTCACACCAGCACATTTATGGGTTGTTATTCCGTGTGCTTTGGCCACTGTGCGCTGCAAGACCATTTGCCGCTTACAACCTTGAGTTCCCTGAACAGGTGATCTCCCACGCAGGCCCTAACACGACACTCATCAGCAGTCCTGCATTACTAAAAAGACTTAATGAAGAGCACCAGTCAACAAAGCTGCGCATGGCATTTTCTTCTGGAGGGCCATTAGCAAATCAAGCGGCCAACCACGCTTGTGAGCTTTTTGGTCAATACCCTATTGAGGTCTATGGCAGTACTGAAACTGGTGGTATCGCTTTTCGACAGCAGCATAGCGCTACCACGCCATGGCAGCTGTTTCCCGGTATTGAAGCGGAACTAAATGAAGAGTCCTGCCTCAAACTAAAATCTCCGCATATCGATGCCAACAATTGGTATCAAACTGCCGACGAATGCATTTTCCATGATAAAGTGCATTTTGAGCTCAAAGGACGCACTGACCGTATTATTAAGGTCGAAGAGAAACGCGTTTCTTTGGTTGAAGTAGAACGACGCGTTGAGCAACTAAGTTGGGTAGAAGAAACCGCCGTGATCCCAATGATGGAAGGCGACCGACTGACTTTAGTTGCAGCAATCGTCCTTAACCAACAGGGAAAACAGCAGTTTGCGCTATCAGGGAAAGGAAAGTTCTGGCTACTTCTGCGTAATGAATTGCGTCAATGGCTTGAGCCAATTGCTGTGCCGCGACGTTTTCGAGTGTTCGACGAGATTCCGTTGAACAGTCAAGGAAAACGACAAACCGCAGAAATTGAAGCTCTTTTTCAACAATAAAAATCGACATTTGTATGGCTAAACGAAAACCCACGATCATTTCTACCGAAGTTCACGCTCATCAGGCGTCGCTGACATTCAAAGCAGACGCAGATATCTTGGACTTTTGCGGCCACTTCAGTCACTTTCCTCTGCTTCCGGGGGTAACTCAAATCGACTGGGCGCTGCATTATGCAGTCGAACTTCTTAACACTCCACCCGCTTTCAAAGGGATGGAAGTTATTAAGTTTCAAGAGCCAATCCTCCCAGAGGCTGAAGCACTATTAACATTAAGTTGGGATGACGAGAAACAAAAACTGAGCTTCAAATACACCTCACAACGAAATGGTGATCTGGTTGTTCACTCTTCAGGAAAAATGAAACTGGGTGAAGCCAGTGAGTGAGCACAACCCCTGCTTTCTTATCCCTTGTTATAACCATGGCAGTACCGTGGCTGACGTTGTTGCATCACTCGCTCCTTTTGCATACCCAGTATTACTGATTGATGACGGCAGCAACCTGCAAACCAAGCAGGCACTAGAAGACGTCGCTGAACAACCCCACGTCCATCTGCTGACTCTTGCTGAAAATCAAGGCAAAGGTGGCGCGGTAATGGCAGGCCTTCGTCAGGCGCATCAACTTGGTTATTCACACGCAATCCAAATTGATGCTGATGGACAGCACGATGTTGAAGCGCTACCAAAACTGATCCTCGCTTCACAACAGCAACCTGAACATTTAATTTCTGGTCAACCTATCTACGATGAAAGCGTCCCTAAGTCTCGCTTGTATGGCCGCTATGCCACCCATATTTGGGTATGGATAGAAACCCTTTCCTTTGCTATTAAAGACAGCATGTGTGGCTTTCGTTCTTATCCTCTGGCACAAACTATAGCAGTGCTGGATAAGTACGATATTGGCGCACGTATGGACTTCGATATTGAAATCTTAGTGCGTATGTATTGGGAAGGAACTGACATTGAATTTGTTGAAACACGGGTGATATATCCTGAAGGCGGCATTTCTCATTTCGATGCACTCACCGATAACCTAAAGATCAGCTGGATGCATACCCGACTATTTTTTGGAATGATCCCAAGAATCCCAGCGTTACTCACTCGAAAATCCAAAGCTAACAAGCAACAGCACTGGTCTAAACATCAGGAACGAGGCACCATTCTTGGTATCAAACTCATGCTCACAATTTACAGTGTGCTGGGCAGAAAAGCCTTTAATGTACTCCTGAAACTGGTGATGCGCTACTACCATCTGACCGGAAAGCAAGCCAGAACCGCCTCCGAACAATTCTTAGCGCAATTACACATCTATGCGGCTGAGCGAGACATCCAACTGACGCAACCACTAGACAGTTATCATCACTTGCTCTCTTTTGGTCACACCATGCTCGACAAACTCGCAGCATGGAAAGGCGATTTCTCGGTTGATAATCTGACCATTCACGGACAGGAACACTTCGAGCAAATTGTGGCTAACCAGCAAGGAGTGGTGCTCTTAGGCTCACACCTTGGGAATATCGAACTTTGTCGAGCATTAAGCAGACGCCATAAACATATCAAGATCAATGCATTAGTGTTTACAGAACATGCTGAACGTTTCAACACTGTAATGAAAGCAGTTAACCCAAATTCCGAATTAAACCTAATACAGGTAAGTTCATTGGGACCAGACACCGCGATCTTGCTACAGCAGAAGATTGAACAAGGCGAATGGATTGTCATTGTCGGCGATCGAACGTCCACCAGCAAAGAGAGTCGATCAGTCTGGGCAGACTTTCTTGGTAAGCCTGCGCCGTTCCCTCAAGGCCCATTTATGTTAGCCTCTATTCTCAAAGCGCCGGTGTTCCTGTTGTTTGGATTACGTGATGATACTCGCAATGAACCACATTTTAATGTCTATTTTGAGCATTTTAGCGACAAAATAGTCTTGCCACGAAAAGAGCGACAAATTGCATTGAAACGGGTTGTACAACAATACGCTGACCGTCTTGAATTTTACACCTTAAAAGCACCGCTGCAGTGGTACAACTTTTTCAACTTTTGGACTTTAAGTAACCAGCAACATGACGAAGCAAACCCCAAATAGTATTACTTTTGGCGCAGAGCGCCTGACTATAGAAGATGTTGTCGCTATCGCTCAGGGCGCAGAAGCGACAATTAACACCACACCAGAGTACACGGCTAAGATAGACCGAGGTGTTGCCTTCCTTGAGCGCCTTCTGAAAGAAGAAGGCGTCATTTACGGTGTCACTACCGGTTATGGTGACTCCTGCACGGTTGCAATCCCACCAAGCCTTGTTGATGAGCTTCCTTTGCACCTTACCCGTTTCCACGGTTGTGGCCTAGGAGAAGTCCTGACACATGAACAAGCAAGAGCCGTTTTAGCAACACGCTTGTGTTCTTTGGCGCAAGGTGTTTCCGGTGTCACACACGATTTACTCAACCAAATCATTACCTTGATTAACCACGATATTTCACCCCGCATCCCTCAAGAGGGTTCTGTGGGCGCAAGTGGTGATCTTACGCCGCTCTCTTATCTTGCTGCCGCTTTAATCGGTGAACGTGATGTGATTTATAAAGGTGAGATCCGTCCAACTGCCGAGGTATACGCAGAGCTGGGTATTAAGCCAATCAAACTTAAGCCAAAAGAAGGTTTAGCTTTGATGAACGGTACATCAGTGATGACCGCTCTCGCTTGTTTGGCGTACAAACGTGCAGAGTATCTAGCTCAGCTTTGTACTAAGATCACCGCGATGGTTTCTGTGGGCATGCATGGGAATGATTTCCACTTTGACGAAGCATTGTTCGCGGTCAAACCGCATCCGGGTCAACAGCAAATTGCTGCATGGCTACGAGATGATCTCAAAGCAGACCGTCCACCACGTAACAGTGACCGCTTACAAGATCGTTATTCACTACGCTGTGCGCCGCATGTCATCGGTGTCGTTCAAGACTCTCTACCATGGCTACGCCAGATGATCGAAAACGAGCTGAACAGTGCTAACGACAACCCAATTATCGATGGCGATAATGAACGTGTATTGCATGGTGGTCATTTCTACGGCGGCCACATTGCCATGGCTATGGATACATTGAAAACAGGCATCGCTAACTTAGCTGACCTACTGGACCGACAAATGGCTCAGTTAATGGACTACAAGTTTAACAATGGCCTGCCATTTAACCTCACTGGAGCAGAAGGTGAGCGCAAACCAATTAACCATGGTTTTAAAGCCGTCCAAATTGGCGTCTCAGCTTGGACTGCCGAAGCGCTGAAACACACCATGCCTGCAAGCGTATTTTCTCGTTCAACCGAATGTCACAACCAAGATAAAGTCAGCATGGGCACCATTGCGGCACGTGACTGTTTGCGTGTTCTTGAGTTGACTGAGCAGGTTGCGGCCGCTTCACTGCTTGCTGCAACGCAAGCGCTGGAAATTCGCCGCCACCGAGATGAGCTTGATGAGACTCACATGAGCAGTAACCTCAAGATGATTCGCGATGCAGTATTGAGCGAATTCGATTTCGTTACAGAAGATCGCCCACTTGAAGCCGACCTGCGCCACTTTATTGGTCGCATTCAGCAAGGTTACTGGCCGCTATATCAGGAGAATTGATGAGCGACGTTCAATACCCACTAAATTCTGAGGTGACATTAGTCACCTCATTTCAAGATGCCGACCCCATGGGCGTTGTGTATCATGGCAATTATTTCCGTTTCTTCGAAGAAGCACGCCGCGTATTGATGGACAAAATTGATTACGGCTATCTGGCGATGAATGAATCTGGTTACATGTGGCCGGTGATCGATACTCGAGTCAAATACGTCAAAGCCATTCCGTTTAATCACCAAATCCGTGTGACGGCCACTTTAACCGAGTGGGAAAATCGTCTTCGGGTCGATTACATTGTTTTTGATGCGCAAACAGGTCAACGTATGTGTAAAGCGCATACTACACAAGTCGCGGTCTCTATGGCAGACCAAGAAATGTGTTTTGTATCGCCCAAAGTATTCACGGATAAAGTTCTACATTGGCACCAAACAGGAGCTTGCCTCTAATGCGTCGATTGCTGCTCTCTTTGCTTTTGTCAGTATCACCAGTGTGCTTGGCTCAGGTCACCGATTTAGCCTCGCTTCAAACTCAGCTTGCCCAACACCAGTTAGTTCGTGGTGACTTCAGTCAGGAACGACATATCGAGATGTTTGAGCAACCACTGACATCTTCAGGCCGGTTTACTCTCGATAAATCAGCTGGGTTATTATGGCAACAAACTGCACCATTTCCGGTCAACCTTACCTTAACCAAAGATAAGCTTCGCCAGACGTTTGCCAACCAACCAGCACAAACCATAACAGCAGAGCAGAACCCAATGGCATTTTACTTTAGCCATATATTTTTAGCTGTCTTTCATGGTGACACCAAGGCATTGAGTGAACAGTTTACGCTGGATTTCATTGAAGATAACGGTAAGTGGACACTTACTCTCACACCTAAAAAAGCCCCATTAAATGCGGTATTTCAACACATTACTTTAGTGGGGAAAGACGATATCGATACGCTGACTTTGCAAGAAATTCGAGGCGATCAAACCCAAATCCATTTTACCAACCAAACTCATCAGCCCGAGGTATTAACTGATGCAGAGAAAGCGCAATTCTCTTTCTAAACACTGGATTGGAAGTAAAGCGGTCGCTTTTCTATGGCTTGCAGTTGTACTTAGCTGCAGCGCATTGCTGGTAAAACAGTGGGCGTTTACTGCTCACTCCCCCATTGAAACAGATATTCTAAAGCTGCTGCCAACGGATCAACAAAACCCATTGGCAGAACAAGCATTTAATAAAGTCACCGCGAATATGAGCGATAAGGTGGTGTTTGTTCTCACTGCCTCTGAGCAAGTAAAACTGCATCAAGCTGCGAGCGAGTTTGAGCTTCAATTGTCACAAAGTCAGTATTTCGACAAGGTCACGGGACGTATCTCTGAAGCACAACAACGTCTTTGGGCAAAATACTATTTCGAGCATCGATTCCAACAACTGACACCAGAGCAACGAACAAGGTTAGCGTCATCACCTCAAGAACAAGTGCAAAAGGTCATTCAGTCGTTATATAACCCATTTTCAGGTGTGACTGGGCAAGAACTCAAAAACGACCCATTCTTAATTTTTCGCGACTATCTGGCGCATATCAGTGCCACATCATCACAGTTTCAGCTCAAAGATGGCTACTTAACAACAGAGTTTGAAGGAAACACCTACCTGCTGATAACCGCAGAGCTTAAAAATTCTCCATACAGTCTATCTGCCCAGCAAGCCGTACCAATGATCGAGCAGCTTGAAAAACAGTTAGAAAACCAATACCAAGTAAAAACTGCGCATACTGGTGTACTTTTTTATGCCGATTTTGGTACCCGAAGTGCAAAATCAGAAATCAGCACCATCGGGCTGTTTTCTTTGCTCGGCGTGATCTTACTCATCACCGTTGTCTTCCGCAGCATTACGCCACTCACTCTGGCATTGCTTTCTATCTCAGTTGGCTTATTGGTTGCCCTAGCGATCACTACGTGGTTATTTGGCCAAGTTCATTTATTTAGTCTCGTCTTCGGTGCCAGCCTAATTGGGGTTTCAATTGATTATGCGTTCCACTACCTCACTGACCGTCTAGCGGCAGGAAATCAGTGGCACAGCATCAAAGGGCTCAAACATATTCTAGCGGCCATCACATTAGGGTTGGTCACCAGTTTGATAGGTTATTTGGGATTGCTCATTGCCCCATTCCCTGGCCTGCAACAACTGGCGTTGTTTTCTGCGATTGGTTTGACAGCCGCCTACGCGACCGTAGTGGCTTGGTATCCCATTTTGGCAGCCTCACCAGCGAAAGCACGGTCACTTCCGGGGCAAACGTTGTGGCAGCAATGGTTTCAGTTATGGACTCGTCCTTACGTCCGAATCGGGCTGCCTAGTACCATTTTGCTGCTCAGCTTAGCCGCCCTAACTCAAGTCACCTACAATGATGATATTCGCCAGCTTCAGGCGATGCCAAGTGATCTCAAAGCGCAAGAACAGCTGATAAGTACATTGAGCGGGTTACAGCCTTCCCAGCAAATGATCGTGGTCAGTGCTGAGAACAACGAAACCTTGATGCAAAAGTTAGAACGCTTCGATCAGCAGCTACTAAGTTGGCAGCAAGACCATGTTATTTCGGATTATCAAAGTTTGAGTCAGTATATTGGTTCAGAGCAGCGTCAGCACCAAGACCATGATTTGATCAAAACTCTGTACAGCAACTTTGCGCGGCCGCTTGCTCACTCGCTCAAACTCGCAACCACACCAAAACTTGATGCAGATTACACGCCCGTTCACTTGCAGGATTATTTGGCAAATCCCGTCTCTGAAGCTGTGCGTTTTTTGTATCTTGGACAGGTTGAGACTACGGCGGAACCACAACAAGTAGCCGCTGTTGTGCTGTTAAATAAGGTGCAAAATCCTGAGGTAATACGCGGAGTCACAGAAAAAAAACCAGATATGGCCTATCTCGATAAAGCAGCAGATATTTCAGTCTTATTTGGCCAGTACCTCATAAAAATTATGGAGCTATTGGCGATTGCGATTCTAGTGATTGGAGCACTGCTAACCAAGCGCTATGGCTTTAAACACACGATTCGTATTCTATTACCATCATTAATTGCTTGTTGTGTCGGCATTGCTATCACTGTGGTTGTTGGCTCAACGTTGAATCTGTTTAATTTATTGGCTTTGATCCTCATCATTGGCATCGGCATTGATTACACCTTATTCTTTGCCGAACAAGCTCGAAGCCATAGCACACTACTTGCGATCACACTGTCTGCCATGACAACCTTGCTCTCTTTTGGCTTGCTTGCGTTAAGCCAAACGCATGCTATTCACAGTTTTGGTGTCACGGTGCTGAGTGGTATTTTTATCGCTTGGCTATTATCACCTATCGCAATCGCAGCGCCACAGGAGACAAAATGATCAAACGCACTGCTATACGTTTTGCTGGCTTAATCGCGCTTGCCAGTTCGCTTACGGCTTGTTCGTTAGTCCCAGATTCCAGCTCGGCGAGCGTACAAGTTGCCGCAGACACTTATGTTGAGCTCCCTCAACCAGCCGCTCTCGGTTATCAAGTCACAGCCAGTCAGCTTATTTCCGCCACTTGGCATACAGAGAAAGGCGCAAACACCCAGCAGCTACCTGTGCAACTACAAGTCAAAAATAACCAAGTGGTGCTCGCTGGTTTTTCTTCATGGGGAACCCGGATACTTTCGCTGGATTATCAAAATGAGCAGCTCAATACACAAGTGCTCAATGGCTTAGAAGGTTCACTGCCTCAACCAGAGCAAGTACTGTTCAATCTGATGATCACGCTGTGGCCGCAAAGCACTTGGGAAGCACCGTTAAATAAGGTAAGGTGGTCGATGGTAGACACCAAACAGACACGAACGGTCTACAACCAGCAGGGTAAAAAAGTTATCACTGTACGCTATGGTGCAGACAAACCTTTAGACGGCGATATCTTATTTCATAACGAGCTGTTGGATTACTCGATAAAAATCCAGACGCTTAATTATCAAACCCACAATGAACAACCGTAGATAGCCATCATGCTTACACACTCTTTTTCTCCCATTTTTATTCAAGACTGTGGCTTTCATTCTGCAATGGGCAATCAAGCAATGCGTATTCACCAAAGCCTAACGCTTGGTGAAAATGCCCACATGGAGCAGGATGCAGAAATTCTCAACACGGGCACGCCGACCATCATCGGTCGAGTCAAAGAAGCGCTGCCGGAGATCCCTGAGCCACTAGCCGAGTATCGTTCACGTAACAATCAACTCGCACTGTCGGCACTGCTGCAGATTGAAGATTGCATCCGCACGGCCATCGACCAATATGGTTCTGATCGTGTCGCGGTTATCGTTGGCACCAGTACCTCCGGCATCGGTGATGGTGAAATCGCCTTTGATGAAAAGCTCGCATCTGGCGAGTTCCCTTCTGATTACCACTACCGCAAACAAGAGCTAGGCAACTGCAGCGAATTTATCGCAGCCTACTTCGGTTTAACTGGCCCATGCTACGCTATTTCTACCGCCTGTTCCTCAAGCGGTCGGGTATTTATCTCAGCGAAGCAGATGCTTGAAGCAGGCCTTGTCGATGCCGTGATCGCCGGTGGAGCGGACACCATTTGCAAGCTAACATTGAATGGCTTCAATGGATTAGAAGCACTTTCTCAAACCCTTTGCCAACCATTTAGCGCTGATCGCAACGGTATCAATATCGGTGAGTCAGCAGCGTTTATGCTGCTGAGCCGAACACCGTCAGACATTGCTCTACTCGGTGCAGGCGACAGCTCAGATGCCCATCATATTTCCGCGCCGCATCCCGAAGGCAATGGCGCGGAGCAAGCCATGCGCAAAGCACTCAAAAGTGCAGGCCTTAAAGCGGAAGATATTGGTTATGTAAATGCACACGGAACAGCAACACCACTCAATGACAGCATGGAGAGCAAAGCGATTTATCGCGTCTTTGGCGATGCCGTTCCAGTTAGCTCCACCAAACCGTTGACTGGACACACACTAGGTGCTGCCAGTGCAACCGAAGCAGCCATTGCATGGCACATTCTCAAACATGATTTGCCGCTGCCGCAACAGCGCTGCACTAACAAAGCACCAGACGTTGAAATTAACTTGGTTGAAGAAACAACCCATCTCAATCGCAAAGCGATATTGAGTAACTCTTTTGCTTTTGGCGGCAATAATATTAGTCTGATTTTTGGTTACGTTAATGACTGACATTCCTTCAATTGATCAATTACTTCCACACGATAAGCCAATGATTCTGGTTGATCGTGCCATCGACGTTCAAGCCGACACTATCCATTGTCAGGTAGACATTGGCGATCATAACCCCTTTTTTGATCACCAAACTGGCACCATCCCCGCCTACGTGGGTATTGAATTTATGGCTCAGTCAGTTGCCGCTTGGTCGGGTTATCACTCACGCCAACAAGGCCAAGAGCCTCCTATTGGTTTTTTATTGGGTAGCCGACGTTATAACGCAAACTGTGACGTATTCCAGCAAGGACAAACACTGGATATTTATGCCCAAAAAGTCATGGAAGATAATGGCATGGCCGTTTTTTCAGCCCAACTTGAATATCAGGGCGAGCCAGTCGCATCATGTCAGTTGAATGTGTATGTGCCATCAGAAGAAAAATTAAAAGAAATGAAAATCAGGAGTCAACAATGACCCGTCAGGTCTTAGTTACAGGCGCGAGTAAAGGCATTGGCCGCGCCATTGCTATCCAGCTCGCTCAGGATGGCTTTAACATTGCCGTACATTACATGGGCGATCAAAAAGGCGCCCAAAGTACATTGGACACCATCGTCGAGAACGGTGGCTCCGGTCGTCTTATTCAGTTTGATATCAGCAACCGTGAAGAATGCCGTGCGAAACTCGAAGCTGATATTGAACAAAATGGCGCTTATTATGGCGTGGTGAACAACGCGGGTATCACTCGTGATACCGCTTTTCCAGCCATGACAGAAGAAGAATGGGATGGCGTGATCCATACCAACCTTGATAGTTTCTACAACGTGCTCCACCCATGTGTGATGCCTATGGTACAAAAGCGCAAAGGGGGCCGTATTGTCACGCTGGCTTCCGTCTCAGGCTTAATGGGTAACCGCGGCCAAACCAACTATTCAGCGGCAAAAGCAGGCGTAATTGGTGCTACAAAGTCACTTGCACTGGAGCTGGCGAAAAGAAAAATCACCGTAAACTGTGTTGCACCTGGGTTAATTGACACTGGCATGGTGGATGAACACGTCAAAGAGCATGCCCTGCCACAAGTACCAATGCGTCGTATGGGCGAACCCGAAGAAGTTGCGGGCTTGGTGAGCTACTTGATGTCAGACATCGCTGCTTACGTTACGCGTCAGGTGATTTCTGTTAATGGAGGCCTAATATGAGCCGTCGAGTTGTTGTTACTGGCATGTCTGGTGTTACTGCATTTGGAAATGATTGGCAGGCGATTGAGCCTAAATTGCGTGCATGTGAAAATGCCACCCAATATATGCCAACCTATGAGCAGTATGATGGCCTCAACACCAAACTCGCCGCTCCGGTCGATCACTTTGAATTACCGAAACACTACAAGCGTAAGCAAGTTCGCGGGATGGGTCGAGTCTCTAAATTGGCAACCGTTGCGACTGAAAATGCGTTGATTCAATCAGGCCTTCTTGGCAATAAAGTACTGACAAACGGTCAAACTGGTATCGCTTACGGCTCTTCAACTGGTAGTACCGATGCGATTGGTGCATTCGGTGTGATGTTGAATGAAAAAACCACCAAAGCCATCACCGCTACAACATACGTGCAGATGATGCCACATACCACAGCGGTTAACGTTGGTCTGTTCTTCGGTTTGAAAGGCCGCGTAATTCCAACCAGCAGCGCCTGTACCTCTGGTAGCCAAGCCATTGGTTACGCCTATGAAGCGATTAAACACGGTTATCAAACCGTTATGGTTGCCGGTGGTGGTGAAGAGCTTTGCCCAACAGAGTCAGCCGTATTCGACACCTTATTCGCGACCAGCTTAAAAAATAACGCACCAAAGACCACACCAAGTCCTTACGACAGTGATCGCGATGGCTTAGTTATTGGTGAAGGTGCGGGCACTTTAGTGCTTGAAGAGTACGAACACGCCAAAGCGCGCGGAGCTAAGATCTACGCTGAAATCATTGGCTTTGCTAGCAATTGCGATGCAGCCCATGTAACGCAACCTCAAATGGAAACCATGCAGATCTGCATGGAAATGGCGTTAAAAGATGCCAACTTAGCGGCAGAAAAAATTGATTATGTTTCTGCTCACGGTACAGCCACTGACCGTGGTGATATTGCAGAAAGTAATGCCACTGCCAATGCGATTGGTAAAGTGCCAATCAGCTCGCTCAAGAGCTATTTTGGTCACACCTTAGGGGCTTGTGGTGCTATCGAAGCTTGGTTAGGCCTTGAGATGATGCACAGTGGTTGGTTTAACCCAACCCTCAACCTCAACAATCTCGACCCACAATGTGGTGATCTCGATTACATCACGGGCAGTGGCAGAGAAATGGAGGTGGAATACCTGATGAGCAATAACTTTGCTTTCGGTGGCATTAATACCTCCATCATCTTCAAAAAAATATAAGCCTATCGCTTATTAATAATCGCCCGACTCCGCTATGTGTTGGGCGATTACGTTTCCTTTCATTTCCGATACGTGCTGGCTTAATAAACGCTACTTTTCAGTAAGCAAAGACACACTGGATGCAACGTTGTTCGCCCCTTCGTAAATCTGATTCATGACTTCTGACACTTCAGACATTTTGTTCTTGCCATACTTAGCCGATTCAGACACTTGTTCAACGAGGGTACAAACCTCTTGAGCGACCAGTTGATTGCTGCTTACCACGTTATTAATGTCATTGGTCGATGTGGACGTCCTTGATGCCAACGCACGAACTTCCTCTGCCACCACAGCAAAACCTCTGCCCTGCTCTCCAGCCCTAGCCGCTTCAATCGCGGCATTCAGTGCTAGCAGATTGGTTTGATCCGCGATTTCTTTGATCACCTGGACAATATCAGTCACGTCTTTCGAGCGTTGGTTGAGTTCAAAAATCCGGCCAGAGATTTGAACCAACGTATCTGATAGCTCTTCAGAAATACGAGCACTTTCTTCTAAAGAAGAGTTACCTTGTAAAGCAATTTCAGCAGTTTCCACAGATGTAGAATGCGCAATATGCGCGGCATCTGAAATAGCTAATTCGTGTTCTACATAGCTCGTAATGTCTGACGCAAATTTAATTATCTTATAAACCTTACCATTGTCATCAAAAATAGGGTTGTATGTAGCTTCAATATATATAGCGCGACCATCTGACGCTTTTCTTTTAAAACGGCCAGAACGAAACTGTCCTTCTCCGAGTTCTTCCCAGAACAGTGGATTTTCAGTGTAAAAATCATCAAAGCAAAATAGTCGATGATGTTTATTTTTCACTTCTTCAAGTCGATATCCCAATACACTTAAAAAGTTATCATTTGCGGTAATTACATTGCCATTTACGTCAAATTCAATTACGGCCAGAGATTTATCCAGTGCAGAAAAAATATTATTCTTTTGTTGGCTATCAACATATGACTTTGTTATATCAGCCGCTATTTTTACTATTTTTAAAATGTTATTTTTACTGTCTAAAACTGGAAAGTAGGTTGCTTCAAGCATGATCAGCTCACCATATTTATCAAATCGCTGAAACGTTCCGGTAAAACTCTTTCCTTGATTTAGGGTATGCCAAAAATCTTGATAAGCGGTTGAGTTAACATATTCTTTGTCACAGAAGATCTTATGATGCTGACCTATAACTTCATCTCTTGTATAACTGACACAGCCTAGAAACTTATCGCTTGCCTCAATCACGTAGCCATTCACATCAAATTCGATGGTAGGTAAATTATTTTTTATGGAGCGATAAAATAATGTATCACTTGGAAGTTCCACTTCTTTTTTATTCTTTTTAAAAAACATAGATCATTCCTATTTTTATTGGCTGATTAATATCATGATGTCCTTCATCACCGTTATCGGTATTTCTATTTAGTTACTTGAGTCAAGTTAAAAAACTATAATGACAAATAATTATTGATAATATTATTTATGTAAATAAAAGTATTTTTATGATGGTATAAAAAATCCCTACTAACTCCGTTAGTAGGGACTATTTTGAATTAAATCTAAAAAGTCATTTAATTAAACTAGTTTATAAAATACCGTTGATAGTGGCGGAATATGAAGTTGTAACGACTGTGCTAACCCTTCACTTTCGATAGGCTCACTTGATACTCGCTGTGACACGTTGTACCCACTGCCGTGATAAGCCAAATCATCCGTATTGAGCAGCAATTGATACTCGCCTGCTAATGGCACACCAAGACGGAACTCATCATGTGGTACTGGCGTAAAATTGGTGATCACTAAAATCCGCTCACCGTTATCGCTTAATCGTTCATGGGCAAGAACGCTTGCATCCGCCGCATCTTGGAGCCGCCATTCAAAGCCACGAGGTTCACTGTCGAGTTCATACAATGCTTTCTCACTACAATAGAGCTTATTCAGATCACGGGTTAATTTCTGAATCCCCTGATGTCGCTCGAAGTCTAGCAAATACCATTGCAACTGATCATCGTGATCCCATTCACCCGTTTGACCAAATTCTGCCCCCATAAAATTCAGCTTCTTACCCGGCTGACCATACATGTAACCATAGTAAGCACGTAAATTGGCTGTTTGCTGCCACTCATCACCCGGCATTTTGCAGTGTAACGCCCCTTTACCATAGACCACTTCATCATGTGATAACGACAACACATAATTCTCGCTATGTGCATAAACCATTGGGAATGTGATGGTATTGTGATGGTATTTGCGGTGAACTGGATCTTCTTTAATGTAAGAAAGGCTGTCGTGCATCCACCCCATGTTCCATTTAAAGCCAAAGCCAAGCCCACCCATAAATGTTGGGGCAGAAACACCGGGAAACGCCGTGGATTCTTCAGCAATCGTCATCGCATTGGGGAAGAACTTGTAAACTTCCTCATTCATCCACTTCAACATGGCAATGGCGTCATAGTTTTCATTCCCCCCGTCAACATTGGGAATCCACTGATCATGGCTGCGTGAATAATCGAGATATAACATCGATGCCACTGCATCGACCCGCAAGCCATCAATATGGAATTGCTCCAACCAGTAGAGCGCATTCGACACCAAGAAACGACGTACGTGCTCCTGTCCAAGATCGTAAATAAAGGAATTCCAGTCCTGATGCCAACCACGACGAGGATCTGGATCGTGGAACAAAGGAGTACCATCAAAATTGGCCAAACCGTGATCATCAGATGGGAAGTGGGCAGGAACCCAGTCTAATACCACACCAATATTGGCTTGGTGACAGGCATCGACAAAGTATTTGAAATCATCCGGAGAGCCAAAACGGCTGGTCGGGGCAAACAAACCGACAGGTTGGTATCCCCATGAGCCATAGAACGGGTGCTCCGAAACCGGCATCAACTCTACATGGCTGTATCCCATATCCACCAAGTACGGCACCAGTTGATCCGCCAGCTCACGATAATTGAGGAAATCGCCATTGCTATCTCGGCGCCAAGAGCCAACATGCAGTTCGTAAAAGGAGAGTGCGTCTTTACGCTTTTCAGTGATAGCGCGCAGTTGCCAAGCGTCATCTTGCCATTGATAGCGCGTGTGATCGTAAGTAACAGAAGAGAAAGAAGGGTGCTGCTCTGCATAAAAGCCCCAAGGGTCCGCTTTGTGCGGTAGACCTTCACCATCTGGCCCTTTAAGCTCATATTTGTACTGAGCCCCCTCAGCCAACCCCGGAATAAAGAGTCCCCAGATACCGTAATCCAACCTCTGCATAGGGAGGCGTCGTCCATCCCAATGGTTAAAATCACCGACTAAACTGCAAGCCGAAGCGTGCGGCGCATAGACTAAAAAACGTGTGCCACTGATTTTCTGGCCGTCTCGTTCTAAGGTGATGAACTGGGCCCCCATGTGGTGATACATGGTTTTTGGAGTATGCAAATCATCATATTCTGCATAAATGGTGTGATATTGATATGGGTCATCAAGAAGCTGCTCTACTCCTTGCCAGTTCACGGCAAGCTGATAGTGAGTAAAGCGCAAATCGCGTGGCTGATTGAGTACAAACCCTGAAGCGTCTTCGCGCACTAGCTCGATACGCTCCTCTCCTTCAATCACCAGTGAGACTTTATCCGCTCCGGGCATCCATACCCGTAAAGACACACCACTTTCGTCAATAAATGGGCCTAAAAATGCAAAAGGATCAGCAAACGAAGCGTGTGAAAGTTGGTTATAAGCCTTGGTTTTTTTATCAAGCATGGTGGTTTTCAAGCGATTATCTCCCTAACCTAACTTTCTGACTGTCCCAGTTAATTGGAACCAATATTTATAGCGAAAAGCCCGCAAACAGCGGGCTTCAAATCGCATGAGGTTACTTTACAGTATTCACGCTGCACGTAGAGTGACAGGCTCGATACTTCTCTATGTAACACTTTGTTATTAACGTTGATTACTAACTTTAGCCCGAGCTTTCGTTAACTTTTCTGCGATACGATTAACGCCCTGATGAGCAAAGATTTCATCCAAGTTCATCGACAGTTTGCGACGCCAATTTGGGTATTCACTAACGGTTCCCGGAATGTTGACCGGTTTATCCATCTCTAACCAATCTTCCAGTTGCACACTCAGCAACGTAGAAGCACCACCAGCCACATGTTCTTGCAAAGCCTCAGCCAAATGTGAGTCCATCGGAACATATTGAGCATCTCGGCCGACACCGTCAGGCAAGTATCCGTGCCATGCCACCGAGTTGAGAATGCCTTGCTTACTTTCCAAGCGATCGCTAAAGAGTTTTTCTAGTTGCGCTTCATCAGGGTATAAACCTAGCTCACGACCCGTTTTCAGGTCGTCACAATGCCAAAAACCACGGAGAGTTGGCATGTCATGAGTGCATAGTGCCGACATCGATTGCTCTGGATAATGCTTTGGCGAGATGTAACCGCCATCCTCTTTTGATGTTTCAAAGAAAAATACCTTGTAAGAGTGCACACCCGCATCACGAAGAATCTCGACAATCTCATCCGGTACCGTGCCCAAATCTTCTCCGATCACACTGCACTGATGACGGTGGGATTCCAGTGCCAAAATCGCCAGCATGTCTTCAACCGGGTAGTAAATATAAGCACCTTTTGTGGCGTTCTCCCCTTTCGGTATCCACCACAAACGTAATAAACCTAGAACATGGTCGATACGCAATGCACCGCAATGTTTCATATTGGCTTGCAGGAGTTTGATATACGCATCATAACCTGTCGCTTTTAGCACTTGAGGGTTCAGTGGCGGTAACCCCCAATTTTGACCAAGTGGCCCAAGCACATCCGGTGGAGCACCAATACTGGCATCCAGAATTAAGTTGCCGTCATCTGCCCAAGTTTCACTGCCCGAGTCTGCGACCCCAACAGCTAAATCTCGGTACAGGCCAACTTTCATGCCTTTTTCTTCTGCTAGCACCTGCGCTTCTTTGATCTGAACATCAGCCACCCATTGTAAATACATGTATAGATGAACCAGATCTTGGTTATTTTGAATGAATTTTTGTACTGCATTGCTACTGAAATGGCGATATTGCTCAGGGAAGACTGGCCAGCCCCACACCGACGAATCTTCTGCGTGCAGCGTCGCATGCAAGGCGTCAAAAGCCGCTTGATGCATTAAACTATCACCACCGACTTCCACAAAATCGAGGAACGCTTTAGCGCGATCAGTATTTTTATCCAAATGGCGCGCTTTAAACTCAGCAAACAGCAACGGCAATACGGCCATTTTTAATGCAGCAACTTCGGTATAGTTGACCCAATGAGCATCACGCGCTTGTTGCAGACGCTGCTGAAACTCTGCGCTGCCAACGGTTTGCTGCGCTTCGGCGCTCAGCGCGAACTCGGGCACAGAGCTTACATCGATGTACAAGATGTTGAGCCAGCGACGCGAGGATGGGCTGTATGGGCTGGCCCCTTCTGGGTTTGCAGGAAAGAGCGAATGAATTGGGTTTAGCCCCACAAAATCACCACCACGAGAGGCAATATCCGCCACCAACTGCTTTAGATCGCCAAAATCGCCAATCCCCCAGTTATGCTGCGTACGTAGGGTGTAAAGCTGAATACTCGGCCCCCACATTTTTTTACCTTGTTCCATCGCCGGTTGTTTAAAACATGCGTTCGGCGTGACAATAAGCGTCATCTGATAAGGCGACTTACGGCGTTTTCGTACCAGCGTTAAAGTGTGATAACCCCAAGGTAGATCACTTGGCAGAGCAAACACTAAAGGGCCACCCTCACTACGCTCATCAGACACAATTTGCGATTGAAGATAGCCTTCCAGTACCTCTCCCTGCTCCGTCTCCAGACGCCAGCTAAAATCACTCTCTCGGGCACTGCTTCCTAAATATAAAGGGACGTGAACAGGCTTGCTATCACGCACCACTAATACTGGGTCAATAACATCTTTTTTATGTTTTTTCTCTGCAGATTTAAGCAAAGTTTCATCATTTGTCGTGTCGTAACCTAAAGACGTCAGTAAGTGAAGGATCGTGGACTCTTCCACTTTCGCTTCATCTCCCCACGCGCTAACGTAGCTGTCGGCAATTTTTGCCATTTCAGCGACTTGTTTTAATGCATTATCGTGTTTCATCGCTCTCTCCGAAGGACGGCTTACACCTTCAAAAATGTAGGGTTTAATTCATTAATAATAGGCAGCCAAGGCACAATGGCCTTGGCTTAATAGGATTGTGATTAACGATGAACAGCTTCCAATTTCCAGATGTTATTCACGTAATCACGGATACTGCGGTCTGAGCTGAATTTACCGACCAATGCGGTATTGAGTATCGCTTTCTTGGCCCAACCTGATTGATCACGGTATTGCTTATCCATATCTTCATGCGCTTGAATGTAGGATGCAAAATCGGCCAACACCAAGTACGGGTCACCGCCATCCAACAAGCTTTCGTACGTAGCTCGCAGTTTACCGACTTCACCCGGCGTAAACTCATCCGTCAGTAGCAAATCCAGAGACGCTTTCAATAATGGATCCGCATTGTAATAGTCATACGGGTTGTACCCGCTGGCTTTCAGCGCTTCCAATTCATCCACTTCCAAACCGAAGATATAGATGTTGTCGTCACCCACCTCTTCACGGATCTCAACGTTGGCACCATCCATCGTACCGATCGTCAACGCACCATTCAGCGCCATCTTCATGTTGCCGGTACCCGAAGCTTCTTTACCCGCAGTCGAAATTTGCTCAGAAACATCCGCCGCTGGAATGATGATTTCAGCCATGCTGACGCGGTAGTCTGGGATAAACACCACTTTAAGCTTGTTGCCGATACGCGGGTCATTATTCACTTTTTCAGCAATCATGTTGATGGCATAAATGATCTCTTTGGCTAAGTGATAACCCGGTGCTGCTTTAGCCGCAAAGAACACCACACGCGGAGCCATATCAAACTCAGGATCGTTCACCAAACGATGGTACAGCGACAAAATGTGGAGCATGTTCAGGTGCTGACGTTTGTATTCATGCAAGCGCTTAATTTGCACATCAAAGATCGCATTCGTATCCAGCTCGATCCCCATATTTTCTTGTACCCAATCGGCTAAACGCTGCTTATTCTCTTTTTTCACAGCCATGAATGACTTCTGGAATGCCGCATCCTCTGCGTATTGAGCAATGGATTCTAATTGGTCTAGATCCGCAGGCCATTCATCACCAATTTTCTCGGAAATCAACGCCGATAAACCCGGGTTACAGAACTTCAGCCAACGGCGCGGCGTAATACCATTGGTCACATTGTGTAGACGCGTTGGGTAGAGTTCATGGAATTCAGGGAAGAGATCGCGTTTCACCAGCTCTGAGTGCAATGCGGCAACGCCGTTTACTGCATAAGATCCAACCACACAAAGATTAGCCATACGCACCATGCGGTGGAAACCATCTTGGATGATAGACAGCTTTTGCTGCTTAGCGACATCCCCCGGCCATTTAGCACGAACCTCTTCCAAGAAGCGGTGGTTGATTTCGTAGATGATTTCCATATGACGAGGCAGTAGGCGCTGGATCAGAGATTCATCCCATGTTTCAAGCGCTTCAGGCAGTAAGGTGTGGTTGGTGTAGGCGAATGTCTGTGAACAGATATGCCATGCATCATCCCAACACAGCGCTTTTTCATCCATCAGAATACGCATTAACTCTGGGATTGCGATGGTTGGATGGGTGTCATTGAGCTGAATTGTTTCGTATTTTGGTAATGAGGCCAACGTATGACCCGTTTCTTCGTGGCGACGAAGAATATCTCGAACCGAGGCTGCACTGTGGAAATACTGTTGCATCAGGCGCAGTGTCTTGCCTTTTTCATGGTTATCATTTGGATACAGCACTTTGGTAATGTTACCTGCATCAATCAATGCATGCTGCGCTTCAAAATAGTCGCCGTTATTAAAACTGGCGAGAGAGAAAGGTGCGATAGCCTGACATTCCCATAAACGTAGCGGATAAACCGTCTCACTTTGGTAACCAACAATTGGCAGATCCCACGGCATTGCTTTTACAGCCATACCCGGAACCCAGCGGCGACGCTCTTTACCGTTGTCTTGATAAACCTCGACATGACCATAGAAACCAATTTCCTGAGCGAGTTCAGGACGTGCAACTTCCCATGGATACCCTTCAACACCACACCATGCATCTGGCGCTTCTTGTTGGTGCCCTTTCGCAAAAGATTGCTTAAATAGGCCGTATTCATAGTGCAGACCATAGCCAACCGTTGGAAACTCTTGCGCAGCGAGTGAATCCATAAAGCAAGCCGCCAGTCGGCCTAAACCACCGTTTCCTAACGAAGGATCGCGCTCTTCTTCAAGCAAATCTGTTAGGTTTTGGCCTAACTCGCTCATAGCCTCGGTGATTTGTTCATATAATCCCATGCTGATCAGGTTATTACCGGTTAGACGGCCAATCAAAAACTCAAGCGAAAGGTAGTTCACACTCTTCGCACTACGGATAGCATCGTCTTGTTCTGTTTGCAGCATATCAAAGGTGGTCAGCTCAGCTAGAGCGCGTCCCATAGCTAAATACCATGCACGGCTAGAGGCTCGCTCTACCGTAGTAGCATAGGTTGCTGAGAGGTGTTTTTTCACGCTTTCTTGGAAAGCAGCTTTATCAAAAGCAGTTTGTTGCGCAGGTTTCATTCCGAAATCTCACTTACATTTTTTTAGTTTTAATCCATCTGTGCCATATCGTGCATGGCGACAGACATCAAAACATCCTCCTACCCCAGAGGAGTATTAGGAGGAGATGTCAGGGCGTAGACGGCGTACAAACAACGGCCAGGTGATCCAACTCTCATTAACCACGACACGCAGCCAAATCCATAGTGATTAAGATCACAACGCCAACTCAAATAAAACTAGTCGTTAATGAAGACCGAGCATGGAGAGTCTCTGGGTGAATTGATAAGAATGTACGTGAGATCACACTCTGTTTTTTCGCATTCATAGAATTGCACTAATAACGGTGCAGTTTTGTGCGAACAGCCTGCTTTCACACCCACCTTTAAGTGATTTAGTTCACAAATATAAGGCGTAGAAAACTACGCTTCGCGAAATAAGTAAAAAACGGGCCTCTGATCAATAACCGTAGTGATCGAGTTCCGTTACCATCCGCCCAATCCTCCGGGAATAGATTGATAACCCAAGATATAACGTGCTCATCCGAAGCACTGAAGATATAAGAACAGGATGTAAGAAGATGTGGATTCCTTCGAAGTTAACTCGTCCTGGGCGCTTGCATAATGCGATTGTACGTCCAAGAGTACTCGACATACTCCAGCAAGCACCTTGCTACAAACTTATTTTGTTTCGCTCACCAGCTGGTTATGGCAAAACCACCATGGCAGCACAGTGGTTAGCGGATAAACCTAATGTCGGCTGGTACAGTATTGATGAAAGCGACAACGACTCATTTCGCTTTATGAACTACCTGCTTAAAGCCTTGAACAAAGCCACCAATGATGCCTGCCCAAACTCGCAGAAATTAGCGGAAAAGCGCCAGTTTTCTTCCCTACACTCCCTTTTCGGCGAAGTGTTTGCCGAAATGTCGCAATTTCATCAAGAGTGCTACTTGGTACTCGACGATTATCATTTGATCGCAGAAGACGATATTCACGAAGCGATGCGCTTTTTCCTTAAACATATGCCCGACAATCTCACACTGGTTGTGACCAGTCGCGCCGCACCTCCACTTGGTACAGCAAACTTACGTGTTCGTGATTTAATGATTGAGATTGGTAACGATCTCTTGGCCTTTGATACCGAAGAAACAACCCGCTTCTTCAACCAACGAGTCGCTGACGGCATTGATGATGTCACGGCAGATAGCCTGCGCCATTATGTTGAAGGTTGGCCATCCGCCTTGCAGTTAATCGCACTGCAAGCACAGCATCAAAAACGTACCCTCGCGCAATCAGCAGAATCCGTTTCCCAGTTTAATCACGGCCACCTGTGGGATTATCTGGTTGAAGAAGTGTTTGATTTGCTCGACCAAGAAACCCGCCAGTTTCTAATGCAGTGTTCCGTACTCGACCATTTTAACGATGCATTGGTGTCAGCACTGACCAAGCGCGACGATGCGCTCAGTATGATTGAGTCCCTCAATCGTTTTGGTTTGTTCATTCATCCGTTGGAAGGGGAGCAGAATTGGTTCCGATTCCACAATCTATTTGCCGAATTTCTCTCTCACGAACGATTAGCACGTATTCCACAACAAGAACAAGAGTTACATGAGGCAGCCGCCCACGCGTGGTTGAGCCAAGCCTCACCGCATCAAGCGTTGCGCCATGCACGAAAAGCTCGCAACGGCCAACTAGTCGCGGATATCTTGACTCAATATGGCTGGAAAATGTTCAACCACGGTGAGTTGCAGACCTTGGAACGTGCCATTAACGCTTTGAAACCTGAACAGCTTTATAGCGAACCTAAACTGTGTATGTTGCAGGCATGGCTCGCACAAAGTCAGCATCGCTATGACGATGTCGGCGATCTACTGAAAAAAGCCGATGACCAAATGAACGCGTTTAACGTGCAGCTCTCTACTAATGAGCAGGGTGAGTTCAATGCGCTGAGAGCACAGGTCGCCATTAACCAAAACGAACCAGAAAAAGCTTTAGAGCTGGCTGAGCTGGCCTTGAGCCAACTCGACAGCACAGTTTACCGCAGTCGAATCGTCGCCACTTCTGTGGTGGGCGAAGTCAATCACGTGCTTGGGCAACTGAGTCGTGCACTACCGATGATGCAGCAAACTGAGAAACTGGCGCGTCAATATCAGGTCTACCATCAAGCGCTTTGGGCCATGTTACAGCAGAGCGAAATTTTGATCGCTCAGGGTTATGTTCAGGCGGCATATGAAGTGCAAGACAATGCCTTTCGTCTGATTGAAGAGCAGCAGTTACATCAAGTGCCATTGCATGAATTTTTGCTGCGAGTTCGCGCCCAGATCCTCTGGTGCTGGAATCGATTAGATGAAGCTGAAGAGTGTTCGTACAAAGGACTTGATGTGCTGGGTAACCACTCACCGAGTAAGCACTTACATAGCTACTCGATGTTGGCACGTATAGCCATTGGTCGAGGAGAGCTGGATAAAGCAGCCAAGTTTATCGATCAAATTGTCCATCTGCTAAAACAGTCAACCTACCATGTTGACTGGACAGCCAATGCCTCTCTGTCGTTAATTCTATACTGGCAAGCCCGTGGAGATATGGAATCCATTCAACACTGGCTCAAAACGACGACTCGACCAGAGAAAGCGTGCAACCACTTCACCCAGCTACAATGGCGCAATATTGCTCGTGCGTATATCAATTTGGGTGAGCTTGAAAAAGCCCACGAGACACTGGATTTCTTACAACAACAAGCCCAAGAAAACCAGTTGATCACCGATACCAACCGTAACTTGATTGTTGAAGCGGTACTGGCTGCCACAGAAGAAAACGAAGAAGCTGCACGAGCGTTATTAAAGCAAGCATTGGAGCTGACCAACCAAACAGGGATTTTAGGCAACTTCCTAGTAGATGGCAGCAAAATTGGTCATATTTTAGAGAAATTAAGTCACAAGTCGGAGCTGGGTGATTTGGAGCGCCACCGTGCGCAGAAGCTCACCAAAGAGATTTCCACCACGCAACGCAGCCGCTCTGTCCACTTTGATGAAGAGTTTGTAGAAAAGTTAGTGAACCACCCAAACATTCCGGAATTGGTTCGTACTAGCCCACTAACTCAGCGTGAATGGCAGGTGCTTGGACTGATCTATTCTGGCTTTAGTAACGAGCAAATTGCACAAGAGCTTGATGTGGCCGGCACCACCATTAAAACTCACATTCGAAACCTCTATCAAAAGCTGAATATCGCCAATCGAAAAGAAGCGATTTCAACTGCAGAAAACCTTCTCCAATTGATGGGATACTAAACCGAAAAAGCCCTGAACACGTTCAGGGCTTTTGCTCATCTGTTCTTTAATTGTATGCCCTTGCGAGCCTTCCTTGACCGCTATAAACATAGGAATGGCTATTGTTACCGATCAATATCGAGTCACCAGTTTTCAGCGCTAATTCTTGCTCTCCTGAAGAAATCACCACATTACCTTCAATACAAAACAGAATTTCTGCACTGCGAATGAATTGAATTTTACCGACATGATCGACCGTGATGATATCAAGGCTAAAGTCATCCACTGGGATCGGAAAACTTTGGCGATCTTCTTTCGAAACTGGACTTACTTTTAATGCATCCGCGCACACGGGAATAAACGCGGTGTTATCAATTAGCTCTGGAATATCTATAAATTTCGTAGTTAATCCTGCCCGCAACACGTTATCCGAATTGGCCATCAACTCTAACCCGGTTCCCTGAACATACGCATGCGGTGTTTCAGCATGCAAGAACATCGCCTCTCCGGGCTCAAGTTCAATCGTGTTCAAAATCAGGGGAGACAGCAACCCGATATCATCTTGATAGTGTTGCATGAACTCTCGAATATAGTGATACGCTTCTCTTAGCTGAGCGGTCTTCGCAGGCCTATTTAACGAGGTATATAGCTCCGTCAATACGCGTTCTTTACGCATTTCATCCAACGACATGATGGTGGTAAAGAACTGTTTTAACCCTGCGGAGTTGGGCGTCGACTCCAGCAAATCCAGCTCTGGTTCCAACGAATACAACCCTGCCTGACGAAACAGCGATACGATCTGCGCTATCGGGCGAAAACCGTTCATAGCGCGGTAAAAGGTCAGTGCATATACCAGCTCCGGTTTATGGTTCGGATCTTTGTAACTGCGGTTCGGCGCATCCAACGGTAAACCTTGTTGGTTTTCTCGGGCAAAACCAATTTCCGCTTTTTCTTTTCTTGGATGAACCTGAATCGATAATGGCGTTTCTGCGGCCAACACTTTGAACAAGAAAGGCAATTCGCCATACCTTGCCGTCGTATAGTCCCCCAACAGGCCCAATTTGTCGGCATTAATCACTTCAGAAATATGGCACTGCGTTTCCGATACTTTAGAGCACCCTGCTGGGTGAGCCCCCATCCAGATTTCCGCCATCGGTTCATTGGTTGGGTTCGTGATACCAAACAGCTCGGTGACGGACTGTTTGCTCCCCCACGCGTAGTGTTTAATTACATTATCAAGCTTATACAATGACATAATGCTCACTCTCTTGCTGTGGTCATTCACCAGTCAACTGAGCTTGTATCGCGGCAATCAACGCCGCCACACCCGCTTCAACCTTGCTTCTTGGACATCCAAGATTTAAACGCACGTAGTCTTTTCCAACGTCGCCATACGTACTGCCCTGCATGATTGCCACATCATACTGATCAATTAACGTCCGGTTTAACGCCGCCATATCCAGCGGTAACGAAGAAAGGTCTATCCAAGCAAGATAAGTTGCTTCCGGCAGTTGATAATGGATTTGCGGTATCGCTGAATTTAGGGCCGTTTGTACATATTTGTGGTTACCAAGCACATAGTCATTTAGTGCATCCAACCACTCATGCCCTTTTTGGTAGGCAGCCATGGTTGCGAGCACACCGAGAATCGCTGGCGAAGAAAGCCCATCAACATGCTTGAGTTTAAATAAGTAATCATCACGACATTGCTGATCGGGAATGATGGCATACGCACCAGTTAGGGCTGGGATATTGAACGACTTACTTGCCGAGCTCACCAATGCCCATGGCATTTCAAGCCCAAAACCTTGCCATGGTGTGTGCGGTTTGAACGCAATATCCATATGAATTTCATCGGAGATCACGGCCACTTTGTGTCGCTGGCACAGCTTGGCAATGCGTATTAATTCTTCTTTGCTCCACACTCGCCCCGTTGGGTTGTGTGGGCTACACAATAAGAAAATCCGGTTATTTGGATCAGCCAGTTGCTGCTCAAGCTCACACCAGTTGATACTGAACTGACCATGCTCTTTGAGCAGTGAGCTTGGAACACACACGCGCTGCTGGCCGGCAATCATGCGATCAAACGCATCGTAGCCGGGCGCGTGGTATACCACGCCTTGTCCTGGCTTGCTCCATTGTTGGATCAAACTAGAGATGATGTAGATAACCGAAGGGCCATAAACGATCGCTTGTTCGTCAAACATGGCATCAAAACGCCGATGAAACCATGCTGTCACTGCAGATCTAAAGTCGCGGTGATTCCAGCGGCTGTAACCAAGAACCGGATGCTCCAAACGTTGTTTCAAGGCATCTAGAACAACATTCGGTGCTGCGAAATCCATATCCGAGATTGTGAAAGGCAATAAACCTTCCTTACCAAACCTATCTTGCACATAGTCCCATTGCGTGCAGTAGGTCCCCGTGCGATCAATTGAGGTATCAAAGTCATACTGATGAGTCATTACCGTCTCCTCATTCCCCCTTGCATTACCGCACGGGGGAATGTTGTTTTAGCTGGCAGTCATCAAAGACTGAATTTCATTTTTGACGAGATGAACCTGCGTCCCGATCACCACCTGCAAGTTATGCTCATCCAGTTTCACCACCCCCAACGCACCGTGCGCTTTCAAGCTGGCATCGTTAACCAAGGACATATCTTTAACCGATAAGCGCAAACGGGTAATACAGTTGTCTAACGCAGTAATGTTATCTTTCCCACCAAGAGCTGCCAGTACTGCCGCACCTTTGCCTGATTCATTGATAAAACTTGCCTCAAGTTCTTTGTCAACTTCTGCGGTATCGACTTCACGGCCAGGGGTTTTGAGGTTGAATCTGAGAATAGCAAAACGGAACACACTGTAATAAACCGCAAACCAAATACCGGCAACAACAGGCACTAGGTACCATTTGGTAGCCGTCCCTTGCAGAACCCCAAAGACGAGGAAGTCAATTAGGTTGCCATCGGTATTCCCGATAGTGACTTCCAGCATACCCATGATCATGAAGCCAAGGCCAGTGAGTATCGCGTGAATGAAGTAAAGTACCGGAGCAACGAATAAGAACAGGAATTCCAATGGCTCAGTAATACCACCGACCATACACGCCACAACACCTGAAATAAGCAGTGCTTTAATTTTATGGCGACTTTCCGGCTTGGCGCAGTGGTACATCGCCAGAGCCGCACCCGGTAACCCGCCAAGGAAAGTCGGCATTTTCCCTTGTGATAAGAACGCTGTGACTTCAGGCGTAAAACTTTGCGTGGTTGGGCATGATAGTTCCGCATAGAAAATATTCAGCGCACCAGATACCGTGTGATTACACACCTCCATTGTGCCACCCGCTTCTGTAAAGCGGATCAACGCCACCAAAATATGGTGCAAACCAATTGGTAGCAATAAGCGTTCACCAGTACCAAACAGCATTGGACCGAAGTCCCCAGCACCAGCAATCGCATAACCGATGCCGTTGATGCCTTTTGCAAAATATGGCCAGATAAATGGAATAAGAACACCGACGATACCTAATACGATGGCAGAGATAATCGGGACAAAACGCGCACCACCAAAGAACGCCAGAGCATCTGGCATTTTAAAGGTGTAGTAACGCTGGTGAAGACGAGCCACAATGATGCCCACCATGACCGCACCTAGGATCCCTGTATCAATGGACTCAATACCGATAATGCTTTTAACACCGTAGGCAGTGCGCTGCGCTTCATCGGCCAGCACACCATTGACGGTTAGAAAGAAATTGATCGCTAGATTGAACGCCGCGTATCCGACAAAACCCGAGAAAGCCGCTACCCCTTTTTCTTCACGAGCTAGACCGAGAGGGATCGCAATGGCAAACATTACTGGCAGGTAAATAAATGCGACCAAACCGATTTTGGTCATCCACATAAATAGGTATTGCAAGATCGTATTATCGAGCAGAGGTATCGCTTCTTGAATGGCGGTGCTCGACAATGAACTCCCTACCCCAAGCAAAATACCTGAAAAGGCAAGCAGGGCGACAGGCAGCATAAATGTCTTTCCTAAACTCTGTAGAAATTCCCACATTGTGGTTTTATTAGCATTGCTGGACATAACAACTCTCCGAAGATGAGAACGTAGGGTTTTATTTTGTTTATGCAACCGAACTTACACCGCTAAAATTTTTGGTAAAACGTTTTATCAATTTATTTGTGATCCAGTTATATTTCTTTCGATTGTTATGTGATCGCCCTTTAATAATCAGGACAATACCTGTATGTTTTCCTGATGAAACGTTTCTTCAATTACTAGTAGGCTTATGTCATCCAAAAAAGTGACCATTACCGAAGTTGCGAAACACGCTGGCGTCTCTGTCACCACGGTTTCAATGGTGTTGAGCAATAAGGGACGTATCTCCCCAGACACCGCGAAAAAAGTGAATCAAGCAGTTGAAGCCCTGGGATATATTCGCAACCGTGCAGCTGCTAACTTGCGCTCCAATACCAGCGAAATCATTGGTCTTATCTTGAGAGACATTAGCGATCCTTACTATGCGGAAGTGGCGGCTGGGCTAAGTGAAGAAGCCGAAAAACAAGGCTATATGCTGTTTTTAGCGCAATGTGGAGAGAGTCAGGAAAAGTTTGATCATTGTTTGAGAACCCTTGCCCACCAAGGCGTAGGTGGTGTTGCATTTTGTCCTGTTGGTGAAAATCAGCAGTTTGATATCGATCAACTCAACACCTTTAAGCTGCCTTTGGTGTGTATTTCTCGAGCGTCTGTCGATAAACAAGTCGATTATGTTGGTCCCGACAACAGCTACGCAGCAAAACTGGCTACAGAGCACCTGATCAAACAGGGGCATCGTTGCATCGCTTATGTTGGTGGGCAAAGCAATTCACTATCTCGAGCGGAACGGATTGGGGGTTATTGCAGTACCCTAGTGCAATTTGGTTTGCCATTTAAGCCAGAATGGGTTGTAGAATGCCAGAAGACTCAAGCCTCTGCGGCGCAAACGGTACAACAGTTATTGTCAGATCATCCTCAAGTCACCGCTGTGCTTTGTCACCATTCAGCAACAGCTCTAGGTGCGGTATATGGGATCAATCGTGCAGGAAGACAGGTGGGTAAAGATCAGTTTGTCGGCGAACAAGTTTCCGTTATTGGTTTTGATGATGTGGAAGCCGCAGAGCTTATCGAACCACCACTGACTTTCGTTAATTCCAATGCCAGAGAAATGGGAAAACAAGCGGCGAGACGTTTAATTGAAAACATGAACTCCGAGCAACATCAGCCTCATAGTTTAATTCTTCCTCCAAGTCTGATCATAAGGGCCTCTGCATAATTTCCTTGATTCCATGAAAAAAGCCAGCGTTATACGCTGGCTTTGAACAAGGTAAATACCTGCTTTAATGAATCGATGCTGGCAGTGACGCCGCTTCCATCGTAATGGTTGCACCCCATGAAGGTTCGTCACGCTCTTCTTTCACAAAACCACGGTTGGTCAACCAAGACACTTTCGTGTCCGTTGTTAAAATCGCTGGGTAATAAGTTTCGCTGCTGACTTTACACGCTTCTATGGTTCCAGCGCCGACCGTCACTTCTTCTTTGCCAAGGTAGGTTTCTTGGTAGTCGAATACGGCTAATGACCAAATATCTGTCATGTCTGTCAGTGGCGTTTCTACCGTTACTGTTCTCACCCCTGGTCTGATTTCCAATGCAGGATCAACACTGTAATCAAACTCAGACGCTAAAGGCATATTGGTCGCACTGCCAAACAGCGCAGGTACATTCAGCAATTTTTCAGCATCAGCAATCGCCAGAGGCAGAATGGCTTTTGCCGTCCCCCAACCAAACGAACCATCTGGATTAAACCCTTCTTGACCTAAGTAATGATCCGCTGAGCTGTATGCATTTTCATGACCAATCACATCACCCACAGTGTCTTTCATTGTGACACGCGTTTTCTCAAGTGTGTCTTGCATGTCGGTGATCCAGCTTGGCAAGCCTGTCACCAAAGTCACATCGTCTAGCCAAGAGAACGTGCTGCCTTGAAACTCAAACTCATAACTAAAGCTTTGAGGTAAACCATCATTTGCCCATGGTACTGCACGCTGCACATCGTAGACAGTAACATCCCCAGCCGCTGCTTGATAACCAGCATCAGGTAGTGAGTCTAAACACGCTTGTAGGTTGAGTGGGGTTGGTTCTGGTTGTGGCAGCGGCTCTGGCTTAACAAAGTTATCCAGAATGAACTGTTTCGTTGCCGCATCAAAGATGTACTCTTCACTGCCACGCTCTGCTGCAACGTGCCAAGTGATACGTACAAAACCATCAACGACAGCAAGATAAGTCGCGTTATCCGCACCGTAGTTTGACCATGTGGCCTGCGCTTTCACAGACGCCGGTAGTGTCACTTTGCGAAGCTGCTGACCATTGACTGTGATGTCTTCCCATGAACCTGCATCAGCAAATTTAGTAAACGGTGCACTCCAATCCCAAGAGCGTTCGTAGTAAACAACGGTACCATCAGCCAATAACTGAGCAAAAATATCACCATTACTCATACCCGCCATCGGGATCAGATCAGCATTGTTGGTTGCACCATCGCGATCGCTCTCATCCTGCGCTACGGTGTCAGCCAATGTGGCTAACCATGTATCAGCCCCCTCTTTAAAGGCGCTAATACCATTACACATATTGTTGAGTGCAGCATAACGATCTGGGTTACTGGCGATACACCAATCCCCTTTATTGAATGAATAGAAGCCATCATTCACACTTTGCACAGACAACTTATACGCTACCGCATTATCAGGGAATGTCAGTGCAGTTGGCATGACTTGCCCCCATACCCCTTCATCCGCAGTTTTGTTCATGATTGAACCAACGTTCAAACCACTCACATCAACCTATCAACCTGCTTCGCACTCGCACGCTCATTCAGTACCGGAGTCGCCATTTCAAGTTCTATGGATGCATCATCGTTCACTTTGATGCTGACGATAGTGTCGTTTTCAGCAACCCAACCACCTTCACCCAATACCATTTGATTCGTATTGATTGGCTGTGATTTTGATGGATAGAACTGCTCTGCAACGTAATCATAATGATGCTCAACATCAGAGATTGAATCATCCGCTTCAAGCTTTAACGTACCGTACTCTAAACGAAGATCTTGGTCAGCAACATCAGCACCACCAAACCAGTTGAGGCCATCGCCTTTCACAAGTTCGCCAAGATCAGTGACAACTGCCTGCTTATTGGCCTCATTTTCATTCACTTTGTCGGCTAGATTGCTTTCATCCAAACCAATATGATCGCGGTTGATGTCGGACGCAATCGCAGATGGGTCAAAGCTGTCACCAGCTGCATCGATGTTCGCCACGACATTCTCAAGCACACGGGTAACTTCTTCAACGATCAAAGAGGTAAGCGCTTCAACCGTGATACCCGCTCCAGCTGCTACTTGCGTTAGCGCATCAGTGTTGTCTGCCATCACTGAAGCCGTAACTTGAGCAACGCGGTGCAAACTTGCATATTCCGCTTGTTCAGCCGCATCAAATTGGTCAGAGTTTTTCGCTTCGATGTAGTCTTGCGTGAGGTCTAACGTTGTGCCCAACTTTGCCTGAATCGCTGTTTTCGCTTCTTCTAAGGTTGAGCCTTTTTCAACTTCATTTTGTACTAAGGTAGTTAGCGGACTAATGAATGAAGAACCCGGAGGTCCAGTCAGTTTGTAACTCTTGCTCAGAACGACATCTGGGTTATCAGTGTCAATTGTTTGACCTGCAACCACTTCTATTAACAGAACACCTTGATCGATTTGCTCTTGAGTAAGCCCATCAATCGTAAATTCACCGTCATCACCTGTTGTAGCATTCGGTTCATCATCATCACAAACTTTATTGTCATTTAAGTCTAAACACGCATTAGCCCCTACCAGATAACCGTCAGCGGCCTTGGCAGTTAAAGACGTTGTAGTGGTTGACGTATCTGTACCTGAATTACCAGTATCCGTGCTATCACTACCACATGCTGCTAGTCCTAGCGCGATCGCGACGGCTAAAAGTGAACGTTGAGAATTCATCTTACCTCTCCGTAATTAATCATCGATAAAATCCATAAACTAGACATGCATTCACAAAACAACTGGTAACAACACAGCATGTTACAAATCCATTGCCCGCAGTTCACAAACATAACAGTAGAGTCAATATTCAAATATGGGCATACTGTATTTTTGCGAGTCAGATTTTTGACATTAATATCACTTTGCGTATCACTTCCCAAAAGCAGAAAAATTAATATTTACTAACAAGAAATCAGTAGGTTGGCGATATAAAAAACTGCGACATAATCCTGCTTTGTTATACCTAAACATAAACGTTAAACCGAGCTTCAAAGATATAAAAAAGCCCAAAGATCACTTTGGGCTAAAAAGCAGTGGAATACGTCACGCACCCCGAATAACAAATGTCAGACTAAAAGTTATAGATGAGTGTCAGCTCAATACGTGCAACATCATCACTATTAGGACCAACAACATCATCGGTATAGTCACTTGAAAGTGCATAGTAAGTGTTTACTTCTGTCTTGAGGTTACCAGTAATGTAGTTGTGGAACTGCAGATAAAATTGAGTGTAGGCGTATTGTTCATCTGAATTTTCACCAAACAATACATCTTGGTTTAGGGTATAAATCGCATCATCAGTATTGGCGCGCCACGTCGACATAAAGCCCGTAATGATGCTCTGCTTTGGCGCATATTCGATTACTGAGTAACCGCCCAATTGCATCGCGTTACCGTAAGCACCATCATGGGCAAAACCAAGTGGGTCACCTGTCCATAAAGGGTTGAAGGTGGTGACTTTATCGCTGCCTGCATCAGAGCCTGACGCATAGTGCAGGTTCATACCCACCCGGTAGTTCCAATCCGCTTTCCAGTTGTAGTTTAAATCTGCGTACGCCATGTAAGCCGAGATATCTTTACCCGCATGATCACCAAACTGATACACACCATCCACCATGTAGCCAAAGCCTTCACTGACAAAATCGTGGGCGTGCACACCGAGGACTTGAATATCAACATCCCCATCCGGTGCATTAACAAAGCTTGAATTAGTCAGTTGATTACTCATCACGTAAGCTTGCATCGCACCAAAGTCGGTGCGCCAGTTAGCAAAAAGCCCCAAAGACTTTTTCCCATTGGTTTTATCGTCCCAATTACCACTGAAACTGCCATCCTCAAACAGAGGGAATACCTCCTCACCATAGTAGGCGTCAAAATTAATCCCGCTCATACTGTATTTTGCACTGACGGCATTCCAGCTTGATTGAACCGGAGTGGGTTCGCGGTTCATCATCTGCCATTCATTGAGATAGATCTCTTGGCGACCAAGGCGTGTACTCAGATACTGCTCACCATCATCCAGTAACTTGAATTCAGTGAAAAGTTGGTGGAAATCTGTACCCGCATCATCAACTGGCCCAGCAGCATCAAGGTTGGTGTAATTGGTCCTAATTTCACCAAATACACGCATCCAATCTTGATAGGTGACATCAGCGGAGAGTTGTAAGCGTGAGCGCAGTTCGTTGTGCTTGCGTGCATCTGGGTCATACATATGATTCCAGCGGTTATCCAAGGCAATTTTGACGTTACCAGCAAACGAGACTTTCCAGTCTCCGTCGTCTGAGATATCAAGACGCTTTAGCTTCTCTGAAAAGCTCTTTTGGCTTTCATCGAGGTTATCGACGTAGCTCCAATCTTCATTCGCACGATCCCCCCAGAACACAATCGGATTACGCTCATTCCAAGTAGATGTTTCGGTTTCACCAGCATACAAAACACCAGAAATTGACAATGCCAGTAAGCTCAATGAACATTTTGTGATGGTTTTCATTTGGTTTATTTCCATATTTTGGGCACAAAGCATCCTGCCTGTGACCTTTTGGTCACAGGAGGAATTGGTTGTTATTGGTATTGGTTAAATGAAGTGTTAAGAGTCCACGCCGAGTGCTTCTTTGATACCTGAGGCAATGGTAATCACGTTTGCACCGTAGATAACTTGAATTCCTTTTGGCATGCGTACCACACCAATAGCGTTGAGTTCTTTCTTCCAGAAGTCATCGCTGGCAGTGAGCGTTTCATCGTAAAGGGAGACACGCAGACGTGTAGCACAGTTTGAGACATTCTCAATGTTCTCTGCACCGCCTAACGCTTTAATTATTTCAACTGGCAACCCTGCTGAGTTTTGCTTCTTTTTCTTCTTAAAGTCTTCTTTGCTATACAGCGCAATATCACCTTCATTTGAATCTTCACGACCCGGAGTTTTTGAGTCGAACTTCAAGATAAAAAACTTAAAGGTGTAGAAATAAACCACGAAGTAAAGCGGGATGATCCACAGCAGTGCCCATGCATGAACCTTCTCAGGTTGCAGTAAGTTCGGCACCATAAACAGCAGCTGGTTACCGTGGATAGACACGCCCATCATTTCTGTAATCACATACGCAAGTCCATTGAGTGGTACGTGCACAGCAAAGAACAAGAATGGCTGAACAAATAGGAAGGTGTACTCTAGAGGCTCTGTGATGCCGATAACCGCTGCAGTAAACACCGCAGGAACCATGATTGCCGCCACTTTCTTACGGTTTTCTGTTTTCGCTGTTACGTACATTGCATACGCTGCACCCGTTAAACCACCAATCTGAATTGGAATACGGCCACTGGTGAAGTTGTGAGTGATGTAGCCTGTTGCATCCGGTGAACTCATTTGACCATTCATGATGTTACGAACACCTTCGTAAAGCACACCATCAATTTCCATCACACCACCAACACGAGTGTATTCGATTGGAAATGCAATCAAATGGTGCAAACCAAAAGGTAATAAACCTTTATCGAACACACCGAACAGGAATGAACCAAAGATACCCGAGCTGGTGATTAGAGTGGTAATTGATTGTAGCCCACCAGCAATCGGTGGCCACGCGTAATACGTGATCAAACCCACGGGCATGATTGCCATGTAAGAGAAAATCACCACTGCGCGCGGACCAGAGAAGAAACTCAACATGGAGGGCATTTCAAATTTGTAGAAACGATTGTGTAACCATGCTGTTAAACAGCCCACAATGATACCGCTGAAGATCCCCATGTTGTAAGAAAATACACCAAGGTTTTCACCCCATAGTGAGTTGAAGTTTTGCGCAGCAACTTTGTCGTAACCTAATGTGTTCACAAGGTAATCGACGCTAGTGGTTTCTGGCGTCCAGCCATTAAAGGCAGCAATAGAGCCAACTGCAACGTTAAAACACATAAACATGGTAAAGCCGGTGAATGCCGCCCACCCTTTCTCTGATTTAGAAAGGGCAAACGCCAAACCAATGGCAAAGAATGGTGGTAGGTTACGCATTACCATCAAACCGAGATCTAACATCAATTTGAAGAATGCAAAAATAACAGAGTCTTGTGCGGACATTTGGTTTACTACGCCCGCACCAACACCGATGTAAATACCTGCAATGACCAACACAATGATAGACACCATCATGCCGCCAGCAAGTGCTTGAACCTTATCTCTCATAATTTACTCCTGAAGTGATATGAGAACTTTCACGTATATTGTTATTGCTTTTCTCAATGACTCGAGGCTGAGCTGTTCGTTGGGCTCATGTACCTTGGTCACATCACCTGGAAAAGTAGGTCCGAATGCCACGCCATTGTTTAGCGCCCGTGCATACGATGCTGCACCTTTGCTAAAACACTGAGCTTCCATGCCGGTAACTTCGGAATACGCTTTTCCCATCGCTTGGATAAGGGCACTTTCGGGTGAGAGGTAAGATAGAGGTAAGTACTGCTGCTCGAAGATCGTCACTCCGTACTTTTGGGATAAGTGTTGGAGTTGGGTACGAGTCTCTTCGATGGTCAGTCCTTTAGGAAACCGAAAATCAAAATCCAAGTTAAATCCATGTTCATCAAGGTTGATAGATGACACGCAACAGCTAGTGGTGCCCATCTCATGATCGCTATGTGCTAACCCTAATTTTTCGCCATTGATGGAATCTGAAAAGCAGCGCTCCAGCAATTCGACAAAACATTTTGAGTTGGCATCCAACCCTTCAACATGACGCATCACCGCCATAAACTTATCCATACAGTTTGGTGTGCGATGCGGGTTGCGGGATTTTTCCCACGGCGTCGTCAATACAACGCGGTACAGCTCCTTCTGCTTGGTGACACTTGCAACATCACTAAATTGTTGCGCGATATTCGATGCCTTTTCTCCAGACAACCAAATCGAAAGGTGGTGACACGTTGAGGTACGGTCTCGCTCGCTTTCGATACGTTGTATCTGGCACGATCCTAAGTCACGCAAAGCTGGGAATGCTTTTTGTAACTCGGCATATAAGATCCCTTTTTCTCCATTGACGATTGGGAAGTCACCATCCGGAGAAAAGCCAAAAGCCGGTTGCGGCTGATGACGAAAATAGTGCTCTACACATTCCCAAGTGGTCTCTTCAGCTCCACCAATAATCACGCGGATCTTGCGTGTCAGTGCGATATTGAGCTGCTTAAACATCTTGAGGATATATAGCGAGGCCATAAGCGGCCCTTTGTTGTCCGTTACCCCACGACCAAACACCAAATCACCACATTGATGCAGTTCAAAAGGTGGCGTCTTCCAATCTGCATTATTCCCTGCAGGCACCACATCGACATGATGCAGAACGCCGATTTCCTCTTCTCCGACACCGTAGCAAATGTCGAGGGCGTAACCTTGGTGATCACGAACTTCAAACCCTTCGCGCTCAGCCCAAAGAATCAAATAATCAAAAGCCTTTCTGATATTTTGACCGAACGGAGCATTGTCCGATTTGGTGCTTAAATCACGGACAGACGGAATGGCAATTAATCCAGATAAGTCGCTGAGTAATTCATCAGTATGATGTTCAAAATACGCCAACATGTGTATGGAAAAATTGCGTTCCGTCATCTTTTAAACCTAATTTAATTCCTGTTGATAGATATATAATTAGAGTTGTTAGCTAAGTCTCAATTCCGTGCTAACCAGTGAATTCCCCGCTTGTCAGCAAAGGCCATATAGTCTGCTTTGCGGCGTGCAAAAATGCCGTTTTCAACCACTCCGGGAATGCTATTGAGAGCACATTCAACAGCTAATGGCTCATTGAGATCTAAGCCCGCACAATCAAGAATGATGTTGCCGTTATCCGTCACACAGTTTTCACGTTTGATAGAGGTTCCACCCAAGCTTTGTAGTGCACGAGTCACCGCCAGTTCAGCAGCAGGAAGGACTTCGATCGGCAGTGGAAATGTCCCTAAAGCCAGTTTCAAACGGCCACTGTCAGCGATAGTGATAAAGCTCATCGCCATGGTCGCTAAAACCTTTTCACGCGCTAACGCTGCCCCGCCACCTTTGATGGTTTCTCCGCTGCTTAGCCCTTCATCGATACCATCAACATAGACATCAACGCGCTCGCAAGAAGAGATAGGTAGCTCACTTAAACCGGCCTGTTGAAGTGCCTTGCTAGAACGTTCAGAACTCGACACGCAGTGAGAAAACTCTGCGCCGCTTTGTTTAAGCAATTGAATAAATATCTCTACCGTTGCGCCAGTACCAATACCAATAACAGACGAAGGCGTTAGTACGCTCAGCACTTGGTCTAAGGCCGCTTTCGCAGCCTTAGTACGCAGGCAATCTGAGCTATCCATTTCGATAAATCGCTTTGCCATGCTCATGATTACTTCTCCAATACCGCGTGTGCTTTCGCGACGACGTTCTCTACCGTAAAGCCGTACATTTCAAATAGCTGATCTGCTGGTGCAGACTCACCAAATGTCGTCATACCGATGATGTCGCCGTTAAGGCCGGTGTATTTAAACCAGTAGTCAGCAATACCCGCTTCAATCGCAATACGCTTACTAACCGATGCTGGTAGAACTTGCTCACGATACTCAGCCGATTGCGCTTCAAACAGGTCTGTCGATGGCATAGAGACGACACGACAACGAACGTTAGCAAGCTGTTCTTTCGCCTGCATTGCCAGTGCCACTTCAGAGCCTGTAGCAATCAAAATTAGCTCTGGCTGACCGTCGCAATCTGACAAGATATAACCGCCTTTTGCGACATCATTGAGCGTTGCTTGATCGCGTTCGAATTGAATAAGGTTTTGGCGAGAGAAAATCAGTGATGTTGGGCCATCTTTGCGCTCAATCGCTGACTTCCAAGCTACTGCGGTTTCCACTTGGTCACATGGACGCCATGTGCTCATGTTTGGCGTTAAACGCAGTGACGCGATTTGCTCTACAGGTTGGTGCGTTGGGCCATCTTCACCTAAACCGATAGAGTCATGGGTATAAACAAAGATACTGCGCTGCTTCATCAATGCTGCCATGCGCAGTGCATTACGCGCGTATTCCATAAACATCAGGAAGGTGCCACCATAAGGGATAAAACCGCCGTGCAGAGCAATGCCATTCATCATCGCTGACATAGCAAACTCACGTACGCCATAGCTTAGGTAGTTACCTGACGCATCTTGCGCAGAGATGGCTTTAGAACCAGACCAGTTAGTTAAGTTTGATGGCGTTAAATCTGCCGAACCACCTAAGAATTCCGGTAAGTGAGCACCGAACGCTTCAATCGCGTTTTGTGATGCTTTACGTGTTGCGATCGTCGCAGGGTTGGCTTGCAGTGTTGCGATTACATCTTGGCTGATTTGCTGCCAGTTTTCTGGAAGCTCACCTTCTACGCGGCGCTTATATTCTGCTGCGAGTTCTGGGAACGCTTGCTGATAAGCATCAAAACGGTTTTGCCATTGCGCTTGAGCATCTTTGCCCGCGTCTTTGCCATCCCACTCAGAATAAATATCCGCTGGAATCTCAAACGGCGCGTAATCCCAACCTAGGTTTTCGCGCACTAATGCCACTTCATCTTCACCCAATGGTGCACCGTGGCAATCATGGCTTGCTGATTTATTTGGCGAACCAAAGCCGATAATGGTTTTACAACAGATCAATGTCGGCTTATCTGTCTCTGCTTGCGCTTCTAGAATCGCCTTGCGGATTGCTTCGGCATTATGACCATCCACATCAGCGATAACATGCCAGCCGTACGCTTCAAATCGTTTTGGCGTATCGTCAGAGAACCAACCTTCGACTTCACCATCAATTGAAATGCCGTTGTCATCCCAGAACGCAACCAGCTTGCCTAAGCCGAGTGTGCCCGCCAGTGAACACGCCTCATGAGAAATACCTTCCATCATGCAGCCATCACCCATAAACACGTAGGTAAAGTGGTCAACGATGTCATGACCCGGACGGTTAAATTGCTCACCCAACACTTTTTCAGCCAACGCCATACCAACACCATTGGTAATGCCCTGACCTAGTGGCCCTGTCGTGGTTTCGATACCCGGCGCATAGCCGTACTCTGGGTGGCCCGCTGTTTTAGCGTGAAGCTGACGGAATGATTTGATGTCTTCCATCGTTAAGTCATAACCCGTAAGGTGCAGCAAGCTGTAGATCAGCATTGAGCCGTGACCATTAGACAAAATGAAACGGTCACGATCAGACCAAGTTGGATCGGTTGGGTTGTGTTTTAGAAAGTCGCGCCACAACACTTCGGCGATATCTGCCATCCCCATCGGGGCACCTGGGTGACCAGAACCTGCTTTTTGCACGGCGTCCATGCTAAGAACGCGAATTGTATCTGCCAGTTTAGAACGAGTAATCATAGCCAAACTCCTTACAGACGCGCTTCGATCATGGCTTCTAGTTTGCCCTGATCGACTGCAAAATTACGGATACCTTCAGACAGCTTTTCAGTCGCCATTGGGTCTTGGTTCATTTCCCAGCGGAACTCGGCTTCTGTCATCACTTGAGGGGCAGATTTCACTTCATCACGCGCTGCAAACAGTGTTGGGTCTACCTCGCCTTGCTGCGCTGCAAGCTCATCAAGAATCGCAGGACCAATGGTTAAGCGGTCACAACCTGTCAGAGCTAGCACTTCATCCGCATTACGGAAACTTGCCCCCATCACCACAGTGTTGTAGCCGTGATCTTTGTAGTAGTTGTAGATATTAGAAACCGAGACCACACCAGGGTCTTCATGGGGCAGGTACTCTTTCTTATCCGTATTGGTTTTGTACCAATCAAGGATACGACCAACAAATGGTGAGATAAGATACGCGCCAGCTTCAGCGCATGCTTTTGCCTGCGCAAAGTTAAACAATAGAGTCAGGTTACAGTTGATCCCTTCTTGCTCTAGTACTTCCGCCGCGCGAATGCCTTCCCACGTCGACGCCAATTTGATCAAGATACGCTCTTTCTCAATCCCTGCCTCTTGGTACATCGCAATCAATTTGCGCGCTTTCACTAGGCTTGCTTCTTTATCAAACGATAAACGCGCGTCTACCTCTGTTGAAATACGGCCAGGGACGGTTTTTAAAATCTCTACGCCAATGTTGACGGCAAGCTTGTCGCTGGCATCAACCAATTGCTGCGTTTTGTCAGTACTTTGCTGCTTTGCCCATGCTACGGCATCTACAATCAAGTGATCGTATTGAGGCATCTCGGCTGCTTTTAACACGAGTGAAGGGTTAGTGGTGGCATCTTGAGGTTGGAAAGCGGCAATAGCATCAATGTCACCGGTATCGGCAACCACAGTGGTGTACTTTTTCAGTTGTTCTAATTTATTCATGATTCTATCTCGATAAATGATCAATTAAATTTGCTAGCGATAACTGGCTCATAGACGACAACACCAAGGTGGCGTGAGAAACATCCAAATGCCGGGTTAAGAGGTTGGTTACCGCAACTGTTGAAATACCTGCTGATCGAGCCGCTGTAATTCCCGGAGGGGAATCTTCAAAGGCAATGGCTTGATGAGCAGAGACTCCAAGCTGTTTCAAACTAGCAAGGTACACATCAGGACAAGGTTTTCGGCGCTCAAGAGCGATCTCTTCCGCACCAGTAAAGCAGTCAAAGTAATGTTCTAACTTCAGACGTTTTAGAATTGGAAGATAATGCTCACGTTCAGAACTTGTTGCCAACGCAAGCTTAAGCCGCTTTTGTTTGGCAAAATCTAAATAATCACGAACACCTTCCCGCTCCGTTAGGGTTTCGATGTGTTGATAGGCAGTCTTCAAGACTTGTTCTTGTATTTGCTGATCAGACATTGAATAACCAACATGATAGCGGTAAAGGTGGTAAAGAGCGGTTGCTGGCGCTGAGCTCCCAACTAGCCCAGCAACCTGGAGAGGCGAAACATCTACGCCGTATGGCTTCATCAAAGCTTCCCACGCTTTGAACATACAGCTTTCCGTATCGACTAAAAGACCATCAAAGTCAAAAATCAGTGCCTTAAAACGATCACAATCCATGTCCTCTCTTTCCACACTGGCTTGGTTTCGTTCTATTGCATTCATTTTGCCTTCCATGACCTAAACTCCTATTTTCGTTACACCAAACTCGCGTGCAGAATGGACTTCATCTCTTCAGCCGAAGTTAATGGCAAATCAAAACAAAACGCGGGCTCCAATCGCTCTACATCTTGTTGTGTGACTCCCACTTGTGTCAGGTTAGACTCCAACCCAATTTGCGACAGAAACGCTACCAAGTGTTCTGCTAACGATTGCGCTTTTTCTTCAGTGCTTCCCACGGCACCAAAGAGTTCGGCAACTTGTGCATAACGTTCTGGTTGTTTGCGCCATTGCAGTTGAACATAAGCCGGATATACCACGGCCAAGGTCAAGCCATGAGGCAAGTTGGTTTTCTGACTGCCTAAGATTTCTCCTAAAGGATGCGGCGCACCCGCACCACCGTTCGCGAGGGATATTCCCCCCAATGTATCTGCGGTTGCAAGCGCACAGCGCCCTTGGATATCTGAACCATTTGCCACCACATTAGGTAGGTTTTCCACAACCAGCTTCATTGCTTGCAATGCTAATTGGTCAACAAACGGAGATGGCCTTGTGCCCGTAAAAGATTCAAATGCATGTGAAAATGCATCAAACCCTGTCATGGCCGTCATTCTAGGAGGAAGCGTCAACATCAACTCAGGATCGATCACGGCTTCAAGCGGGAAAAATTCCGGATGAAATAAAGTCAGTTTTGCGTGCTGTTCAATGTTGGTGATCACTGCCGCTTGCGTGACCTGCGAACCAGTCCCCGAAGTTGTTGGGACAGCAATTAGCGGCACAACAGGAGCAGGTAAATCGGCGATATCACCAAATGGTGAGTCGTACGTTGCAAACCAATGCGCCCAATCCAACGACTGCGTGTTGATTGTTGCAGCAATAATTTTTGCAGTATCAATCGATGAGCCTCCACCCACCGCAAGCACGACATCACACCCAGCAACTTGAGCCATTTGACGCCCTTGCTCAACTACCGTGGTCGGTGGATTCGGCACAACGCCATCAAAATGCGTAATGCTGATACCTTCTTTTTCTAGTAGCGCAAAAATACGCTCATACGCAGGTTTAACGGCGTCAAAGATAGGTTCAGAAACAACAAGACAACGCTGCCCATACTGAGCTACCAACTGACCAATTTTTTGAACTTCACCCGGACCAAACGTCAATTTAGTCGGTTGATAATGTTGAAATCGTGTCATGACAATATCCTTGGTCAAGGTGCCGAGCCGGAGCATATAGGGGCATCAGCCCGACACCATTTATCGGAATTAAGCAGAAGTTGCTTCTGCTGCGACATTCTTCTCCGCTTGATCTAACGCGGCACGGAAATCATGCACACCAGCAGTAATGCCTTTTTCATGACCAAAGATGTTGGTTGATGCCACCATCACGTCAATGTCTTCTTTAAGTAGCGCTTCTAAGTTATGGTTACGAATACCGCCATCAACACACAATTCACAGTTCGGGTTACGTTCATTAATCAATTCACGGGCTTCACGGATCATGGCGATCGCAGACTCACGCCATAGCCACTCATCATTGTTTACACCATGGATAACAATGTGCAGACGATCTAGGTAATAAATCGCTTCTTTAACGAAAGAAACTGGCGTGAAACAGCCAACAGTTAGACCAAACTTCATGTTGTAGTCGCGGCAATACTTCATCATGTAAGCCAATGGCGCGCCTAAGAAGTTCTCAGCAGGTAGGATCAACATGTCTGCACCCGCCGCTGCAATTTTTTCAACAAACAGACGATCACAATCTTTGAAATACGCATGCACTTCGATTGGTTTATCCGTGTACTGACGAATGCCTTCAACGATTTGGTGGCCACCCATTAACTGCATGTTTTTTAGATCATGCATATCTGCTGCATCACAGTGAATGTAGTCTGCACCCGCATCAGAAACTTCCTTTACGATGTCCGCCATGTGGCCGTAATCAACGTGCGCTAGACCTGCAGCAATTTTTACTTTTTTCATGAGATTTCCTTAGTAGCTATATGAGTGTTGGCATGTGTGTTGACCTTCACGAATGATGAGTCGTAAATATTGGCCAATGCCGCAACCGTTGTTATCTGTGATGATGAGGTTGGCAAGTCCACGCAGTGTAGGACTCGCATTTTCCATCGCAACAGGCTCTCCGACGACGTTGAATAAAGAGATATCGTTGTCGCCGTCACCAAAAGCGATGGTCAAATTAGGATTCAAATGTTGGCTTTCTAGCCATAATGAAGCGGAGTGCCCTTTGTTCACACCAAGGCAGGTGATGTCTAATTTGTTTGGTGTTGAGAGATCCGCTTGAAGCGTATTTCTTAAAGCATCTCGAAGTTCACATAACGCCAGTTTGTCACTGCTCGAAACCAATACTTTGTAGACATCACCACACACTGACTGCAACTCAACTAATGACGGGATCAGTGCCATATTGCTTGATACGCTTAACTGCACCATCTGTTGTTTCAAACCATCGAAGTGCTTAGAGGCGTGAGTGGCATAAATACCGTTTTGCGCATATATCGTAAAATCGAAATGACCTAAATTGAGGGTTGTCAGCAACTCAGCAAGTTGCTGTGCATTAAACGCTTTGACATTTCTATGAACATTCTTGACCGTGTCGTAGTGATAAGCACCATTACAGCAAATCAAAGGAGCGTGAATACCAAGTTGTTTTGCGAACGGCAGCATCAAATCATGAGGACGCCCGCTGGCTAACGTCACGTGATAGCCTGCTTTTAGGGCTTGCTGAATCGCTTCTGCATTGTTCGCACTAATCTGGTTGTGATCATTTAGTAAGGTTCCATCTAAATCGATGATGACAGCTTGATACTTCACCTTGGCCTCCCGTGACTCTTTGTGACGCAAAATAAATATAAACAGTCAAAATGGGTCAAGTAAAGTCACAAATGACTTTTAATGACCTAATTTAAGCTAGAGATCACAAAAAGACGTCACGAACAGTTCAAAAAACGTCACAATAAAAAATAAATTGCTCAAAACGTCAAAAGTAGTCAAAATAATTCAAAACAGAATTAGGATATAACAATGAATGAAGCCCAACGTCACCGAAAGCTATTGAATTACCTGGATAGTCACACCTTTATTACCACTAATGATTACGTCAATATGTTGGATATCTCACTGTCCACAGCAAGACGAGATATCACCAAACTTGCCGAAGATGGCAAGCTGAAGAAAATTCGTAATGGTGCTGAAGCCTTGAGCAATGAAGATCAGTCAGGCACATCACATACACCTAGTAGCTTTATCCCACACGATAGTAATATTGACTTTATTGACGCCAAGAAAAGAATTGCGAAAGCAGCTGCGGAGCTTTGTGAAGAACACGACAGCATTATTGTTAGTGGAAGCAACACAACTTTCCTTATGGGCCAGTACCTTGCTAAGCGAGATGTACAAGTGGTGACAAACTTCATGCCGTTGGCCCATCATTTGATCATCCAAGATCACCACAATATTATTATTCTTGGTGGCCAATACTTACCTGAACGCCAAATCACCATTTCACCAGACGCCGAAGCAGCCGACGACCATAAAAGCCGCTTTGTATTCTTTACCGGTACTGGTGTCACCCCATCAGGTGTCCATACTTCCGATCTGTTGGTGTATATGGCAGAGAGAAAGTTGCTTGAGTACGGCGCACGTCCGGTGGCACTTATTGACAGTAGCAAGGTTGGAAAGCATGGTGGGAAATTGCTTGTTAACGCCAGTCAACTAGATACGTTGATCACCGATGAGCAAGCTGATCGAGAAGTGCTTGATGCCTTAAGAGAAGCCGGTGTAAATATTATTGTGGTGTAATATGAAAAAAGCGCCGATTGGCGCTTTTTTTTAGAATTTCTTCGGAGCAAATCCGGTCATCACATTCAAATGTAACTCTTTACCAAGCTTGGTCATTGGGTGTACTACCACGAGCCCTTTTACCGATTTCTTCAACTTTCCAAGATCCGCTTGTTCTGCTTTCGTGATCTCACGAGAAAATGGCATATCCAGTAAGCTCTTGCGCTCTTTGTTCATGTCATATTTTTGCTTACTTTTTAAAGAGTTTGCTTTCTTTTCCAGCTTTGCCAAATCATCAGTAAACTTACTGATCATCTCATTATCGCCACGAGCTTGGGCAGCATTGAGCTTGTGTCGGCAAGTATCAATGCGGTTATTCAACTGCTGGATTTCATTTTTTAAGCTCATGATTTCGACTCTTTATCGGTAAATGGGCGCGGAGTATAACACGAAGCCGCATGGCTCTCTATTTCTACAGGCATAAGCCGCTATTTTATGTCAGTATTGACGGTAAATATAAATAAACCAACGTTTATAAGGATAACTTATGCGCGTCGCCGTAACCTTACCGTTACTGATTTCAGTTTTATCGCCTGCCGCCCTTGCTCAACAAAATATTATCATCGACTACACCGTCCCTCAGTCACAAGAGGAGCACAACATCAAAGTGCGACTAAAACAAAGCGGCGTGAATGACACTGTTATAGCCCTTTCAGAACAGTACTTTCCCTTCAATCAAACGCTAACCATTCAATATGGTGGTCAAGAGGGTCCGATGTACGATCCACAAAGTCATAAAGTGCATATCCCCTATTCTTTTTACAGCGAAGCCTTAGGCCACTTCACCAAAAATAAGTACGCCGAGCGATTTGGTAAACCAGAGAAAGAAGGTGTGATAGACACCATTCTTCACACGCTTCTACATGAAGCTGGCCATGCCTATATTGCTGACCAAAATATTCCCGTTTTAGGTAAAGAAGAAGATGCTGTCGATAATTTTGCCGCCGTTTTAATGCTGCACTATGTCGACGGTGGTGCGGATGCCGCGATCAGCGCTGCTGATATGTTCGCATTTGAGTCAGAGGATCGGCCAGATTATTACGATTTTGGGGAGTATATTGACGAACATAGCTTCGATCTTCAGCGATATTTCTCCACCTTGTGCTTAGTTTATGGCAGCGCCCCAGAAAAACATCAATCGCTACTTGATGAAATCGAAAATGACTATTTGACTGAACGAAAAGAATTTTGCATCTACCAATTTGACGCCATCAGTACTAACTGGCATCACTACTTCAAACAAGAACAAAATACGGATTAATTTGCTAGAGGTAGCCATAAACTACCTCTTTTTGATTAGAATAGTTAAAACCATCTAAACCCATGATTTTTATACGGTTTCAAACCACCCCGCCATTAGAACTAAAGTCTAATCTCATTTTCTAAACAAATAGTTCAAGATTCATCTTCATTGGTCGAAAAATTAGCTAACCTTTAGTTTATAAAATCACCTAAACCGAAGGCAAAACACAACAATCATAAATGCCATCATAAACGGCTATATAAAAAGACAGGATGTACCTATGAGTCTAACTATTAGAACCCGACTTTATGTTCTCTCGCTTGTGCCTCTACTCGTAATAGCACTAGGTATGCTTACGTTTACCTATATGAAAACGACAGAATTAAACGATCAACAAATCGAAGTGACCCGCTCTAACATGATGAACATGAAAAAAGCGGAGTTAAAAAACTATATTCAAATGGCAAAATCCGCCGTTCAGCCATTCTTGGACCGTGGTGCCACTCTGGAAGAAGCGCTACCAACACTAAAGCAACTTGAATACGGTGAATCAGGTTATGTCTTTGGTTACGACTCTAAAGGGGTACGAGTCGTTGTGGGTAAAAGTGACAAAGGCGTCGGCGACAATTTCTATAACCTTCAAGACAAACAAGGTAATTATTTAATCCAAGATCTGTTAAAGAACGCCAAAACTGGTGACTTCACCACTTATTACTTCCCTAAGCCAGGTCAAACTGAAGCACTACCTAAATTGAGCTACTCCATTTTTGTTCCTGAATGGGATTTAATGCTGGGAACTGGTTTCTACACGGATGATATCGATGCAATCGTCAAAGAGATGGAAGATGCCACCACTGAGGCGCTGCAAACAACACTGTCTGCCATCATCGTCTTTTGCTTGGTTATCGCTTTAGGGGTTGCGGCCTTCGCAGTTGCAGTAAATCGCACCATTATGCGCCCACTCGAATTATTTGATGCTTCAATCAGCTCTTTTGCCAGTGGTGATGCCGACCTAACGGCACGTATGGAGAATTTCAAAGCTCCTGAATTTGCAAAACTTAGCCAAAATTTCAATGCCTTTGTCGAAAGCCTTCAACAGATCATTCGCCAAGTGAGCCAAGCAGGCCAGCAAGTCGTAGCTGAGACCGACAACATGTCTCACCGTGCAGCGCAAGTGGATGAAATTGCTTCTGGTCAACGATCTGAAACAGAGCAAGTGGCAACAGCAATGACCGAAATGACAACAACCGCACAAGAGATCTCAAGCAACGCCAATCAAGCCGCACAATCAGCAAGGGATGCCGATGACAACGCCAAAGATGCCCAAAATATTGTGAATTCTGCTGCGAAATCCGTTGAGAGTTTAGCCGGTGAAGTATCTCAAGCTAATGACGTAGTTTCACGACTAGAAGGTGACGTACAGAATATTTCCTCTTCATTGGAGGTGATTCAAGACATTGCAGAACAGACCAACTTGCTTGCGTTAAATGCAGCCATTGAGGCCGCTCGAGCCGGAGAACAAGGTCGCGGATTTGCCGTCGTTGCCGACGAAGTTCGTAAACTTGCCAGCAGAACACAAGACAGTACTGGCGAAATTCACCAAATGATAGAGCAGTTGAAGGCCGCTTCTGATGCCGCTGTAAAAGCTATGGAATCGAGTCAAAACCGCAGTGCCAGCACCGTGGAAGAAGCCAATGCCGCCGCAGAAGCACTGGTTAAAATTCAACAATCTATTGGTACTATCATGGACATGAACTCACTCATCGCAACTGCGACAGAGGAGCAAAGTATTGTCGGACAAGAAATCTCACAGCGTGTCGTGGTTATCTCAGACCAAAGCTCTCAATCTGCCGACCTCGCCAACGAGAACCGTGCCGGTAGCCAAAACCTCAACCATACCGCTAACGAGTTGTACGACTTGGTTGCACGATTCAAAGTTTAAACCGATATTTACACTGTAAAATATAGCCACGGTGAACACCGTGGCTTTTTTATACCGCTTCTCTTTCACATAAACTTGCCTGTAGAAGCAATAACTTGCTCAAAACCGGGCAGCTTATTGCTTCGCTCAACCTAACTCACTGATTCTATGGCCCTTAATCCTTGGCATCCCCCTTGCTCTATCCCCTTCGTTCAATCACAAACTCATTCAAAAATGGATTAAAGGAAGGATTACGATGCCAACTCCATGTTATATCTCTATCGAAGGTCAGGTTCAGG
>NZ_JBNJOG010000020.1:0-66404 GCF_050113695.1 Vibrio sp. TRT 17S01
GGTGCCGACTACCGGAATCGAACTGGTGACCTACTGATTACAAGTCAGTTGCTCTACCTACTGAGCTAAGTCGGCACACTTTATTCTTTTACATTGTTCGTGCTAAGCACCAACAACTAATAAATTGTGGTGCCCGGAGGCGGAATCGAACCACCGACACGAGGATTTTCAATCCTCTGCTCTACCGACTGAGCTATCCGGGCAACGAGACGTATTAAACGGCTTTTCGCGTTTGAGGTCAACATTAAATTGCAAAAAAAATATCGTTTGTTGCTTTTCTATACTTAATGGGCTGTTTTTGCCCATTTAGGAGAGGAAGTGCGCAAGCTAGCAGGATAAGTTAAGGGGCTGTAGTAGAAAAAAATAGCCTCAGTGAATAAAAAAGCACACAAAGATGCGTGCTTTTCTTCGTTTGATGAACGTTTATTGTTTAACAGTAAACTTGCTGACCCAGTTTTCTAGTTCATTCGCTAAGCCTGTCAGTGTTTGTGTACTGTTGTGACTCTCGGTAACGACTGCACTTAACTGATTACCACTCTCTTCGATCGTGTTAATACGTTGGGAAATATCATCACTCACTTGAGTTTGCTCGGCCGCTGCCGTAGCAATTTGGTGGCTCATTTGGCTGATTGATTCTAAGGCAACCACAATCTGCTGTAGTGCTTCTGAAGCACTTTGAGATTCAGTTACGGTGCTTTGACTGGTTTCAGCACAAATTTCCATGGTTTGAATCGCATTGCGAGAGCCTTCTTGCAGATTATTGATCATCTGTTGGATCTCTTTAGTGCTGTCTTGCGTGCGTCCTGCAAGATTACGAACTTCATCTGCTACCACTGCAAAACCACGGCCTTGTTCACCTGCTCGTGCTGCTTCAATCGCTGCGTTGAGGGCGAGTAGGTTAGTTTGCTCTGCGATATCACCAATCACATCTAGAACTTTTACGATGTTGTTTACATCGCTATCAAGATCTGAGACCGCTTGGCTAGCGGTATTAAGCTGAAGCGCCAAGCCTTGAATATTCTCTACCGTGTTGTGGATCAAATGTTGGGTATGCTGACTCTGTTTGTCGGCTTCATCAGTATTGCTTGCGGTATCACGCGCAGATTCTGCAACGTTATTGGCTGAAGAGGCCATCTCCGTCATTGCGGTTGCAATCATCTCAGTCGATTGCTGCTGTGAATCTGTTAGGTTAGCAATGCTACCGGCACGTTGCTCAACATGAGAAAGCTCATCACGCAGTGCGTGCATCGAACTATCTAAGTTTGTCACAAGCTGCGCTAGCGATTTACTCATGTTCTGTACTGCTTCATAGATACTGCCAGCAGGAGCTTGTTCTTGGAATGAGGCTTGGATTTGGCCTTTCGCAACCGCTTGAACAGCATTGCGTACTTCAACGGGTTCACCACCGAGCAGCGCTAACATTTTGCGAATGGAAATGATCAGTACGCCCAGAATACTACCTGCAATGACAAGACATAAGATCAACTGCCATTGTGCAGTAGACCAAAAACGTGCGTTCACTTCATTAAAGCCGATGCCCGTACCAACGACCCAACCCCAGTGAGGTGTTTTTTCTGCAATAGATAGTTTCTCTTCAATTGAGCCATCAGCTTGCTTTTGTGTCCACGTGTATTCAACCATCTGGCTGGTTTTGTTGCCCAGCACATCTAGAATTAGCTGGCCAACACTGTTGCCGTCACCATCTTTGAAATCATGGAAACTGGTACCATGTAGCTGAGGATCTAACGGCGTTGCGACAAACGTCATTTGATCATCTGCGACATAAACATATTCGTTGTCTTTGTAAATATTGTTGCGTAATAGGCGAGTGGCGAGTTCCTTTGCTTCCTCTTCACCTAATATGCCTTCGACGGACATCTTTTCGACTTCCGTAAGTATGCTGTAGGCACTGCGGAATAGTTCCGTTACGCGTGCTTTGTTGTCTAAGTTACTAGCAACACGCAGTGTCCATAGCCCCGTTGCTGTCAACGCTAATAGCGCAACCAAGATAATGGCTGACAGCAAATATGCTTGTGTTTTTAATTTCATATAGTCCTCTCTGGCTCAGGCAGCTTGGTGACCGGAGTTACGGTACTGCTACTCTAAATAGCTATATCGGCATGTTAATTAATAGCTAAAGGAGAGAATACAAACAAACTTTCAAACTATGACTGAGATTAAATTTTTAGTTCGAAAAAATTAGCAAAGGAGATGGTTACTGAAGTGATTTAATAAGAAAGCCATCAAAATATATAAGTGGGTTGCGCAGACTTCGAATTGGGTTTGAGGTAAGTATTTAGAGAAAGGACTTTAGCTTAAACGAAAAATGAGCTTTTGATCGAGAGTGATAAGTTTGGATTTTTTAGAGGGCTGTAGATACGAAAAAACCTCATCAAATGATGAGGTTTTCTCTAAAGTGGCTCCCCCTGCGGGACTCGAACCTGCGACATACGGATTAACAGTCCGCCGTTCTACCAACTGAACTAAGGGGGAATTATCTGTGTCATCTCATCGAGATAAGCACCAAATAATGGTGCCTCGAGGCGGAATCGAACCACCGACACGAGGATTTTCAATCCTCTGCTCTACCGACTGAGCTATCGAGGCAAAAGAATGGTGCCGACTACCGGAATCGAACTGGTGACCTACTGATTACAAGTCAGTTGCTCTACCTACTGAGCTAAGTCGGCACACTTTATTCTTTTACATTGTTCGTGCTAAGCACCAACAACTAATAAATTGTGGTGCCCGGAGGCGGAATCGAACCACCGACACGAGGATTTTCAATCCTCTGCTCTACCGACTGAGCTATCCGGGCAACGGAGCGCTATTAAACGGATTTTCGCTCTCGGCGTCAACTTGTTTTTAGAAAAAAATTCAAAAAAGTGGTTGAGTGCCGATAATTTAGGCATTTTTGTCGGTTAGGTTTTACCAGAGTTAAAATCCTTTTTGAATTTTGTAACTTTTTCCAGATAACGACGCGCTTCAGCATTTGGGTGCTTCTTGGTTAGTGCCCAATAAACTTGATTTGGCTGTAATGAGTTGAGATCGCGCATTGCCCGTTTTCTATCACCACGGTTAAAGGTGTTCAGTACGCCGCCGGTACCGCCGTTATAGGCAGATATCATGCTGTACTCGAGAGATGTAGGGTGGCGTACCTCTTTCAAATAACGGTTTTTCAGAATATAGAAATAAGCTGTGCCAGTATCAATATTGTTTTCCGGGTTAAATAAGTATTCAGGTGATGGCTGACCGGAGCGCTTTTTCACCAGTTTAAATACGTCTCTTCCAGCTGTTTTAGGAACCACTTGCATTAAGCCGTATGCATTGGCCCAACTTACCGCATAGGGGTTAAAGCTACTTTCGGTTTTGATGATGGCGTAGATCAGATCTTCAGGAATTCCATACTTACGTGATGCCCGCTGAACTATATCAGCATATTGGTAGCTTCGGATCTGGATTTGATCTTCCACCATTGGAATTTCAACATAGTATGCTTTCTTGAAATCAACGTTTTTTACTTTGAGTTGGTGAGCAATAAGGTAGTCAGCAAAGCGATTGGCTCGCCAAGACCATTGAATGGCTTTGTTTTCGTGGTCGACGACTTGTTGATACAAAAACGGACGGCCTTCAAGTTTGATGCTTTTTGAAGAAAACAGGTCAACATTTGCAGGATCATCTGGCGTGAGAAGGGTGGTGACTATCGCTTTTTTCAAGTGAGCTTTAGGATCCGTTGGTGAAACGGTTTCAATCGTGATGGTACCGGCAGAGAAATTGACTTCTGAGCGGCTAAGATAATTGTCGATGTATTTTACGTAGTTGCTTTTACCGGCAACTTTAATTTCTTTTCTACCCCAACGTTTTTCAATGTTGCCAGAAAAACTACTGATCAAAGCATCCAGTGCCGCGGTGTCTTTTTCAAATTGCCCTGGTAATTCGGCAAGATTTTTAGCAAAGCGGTTGGTTGGCTCGTAATTGATGTCATACATGCCTTCAATAAATTCACGGCTACAACCTGTTAATATGAGGGCTGCAAAGAAATAAGCCAGCTTTTTCATCTTGTTATTGGACTCTGAATAAACGTATAACTTGGGATAAAAAATGACATCAAAGCAAGGCTGTGATGTCATTTGTCATTGTGAAAGTGGTTACTCACTTGGCGGTGTATAGCCTTCGATATGAACCTCTTTCCCTTCAAATAAGAAGTTCACCATTTCTGTTTCAAGAAGCTTACGATGCTCAGGATCCATCATGTTGAGTTTCTTCTCGTTGATCAGCATGGTTTGTTTGTGTTGCCACTGCGTCCACGCTTCTTTAGAAATACTGTCAAAGATACGTTTGCCCAATTCTCCTGGGTATAGCTGAAAGTCCAATCCTTCAGCGTCTTTTTGTAGTCGAGCACAAAATACAGTGCGGCTCATAGTGACTCCTTGAAATCATTAGCTGTGAAGTTCGAAAGGTAAGCTTTCCAGTAATTGTTTTACTGGTGCAGCTAAACCTATCTCTTCCGGTTGCGATAAGTTATACCAAAGACCTTTGCTTCCTTCCATTATCACGTCAGGTTGCTTTGACAGATCAACCAGAATTGGTGTGATATCGAGATGATAATGGCTGAAAGTATGGCGGAAAGTAATCAGCGTCTGTTGTTTGTTAATTGCGTCAGCACGGATACCTCGTTGTTCTAACAGATGTTCTATATCATTCTCGATATCAGCATGCTCAGTTTGTGGGAAGCAAAATAATCCCCCCCAGATCCCGGTTTGTGGCCGCTGTTCTAACCAGACTTCATTGTTTTGATGAAGCATCACAAAGCGAGTTTGTTTGATGGGTTTGTCTTTTTTCGGCTTTTTCCCAGGGTAATCCAGTGGGTTTCCTTGTTTCTGAGCTTCACAAAATGATTCAACAGGACACAAGGTGCATTTTGGTTTGCTTCGAGTACAAACCATTGCGCCCATATCCATCATCGCCTGATTGTATTTATCAACATCGGTTTCTGGCGTGTGGGTTTCTGCAAGTTGCCATAACTGGTTTTCGACTTTCTTTTGCCCTGACCAGCCTGTGACAGCAAACGCGCGAGAAAGCGTGCGTTTGACATTGCCATCTAATATCGCATGTGGCTGTTTGTGTACGGAAGAGAGCACTGCTGCGGCGGTAGAGCGTCCAATACCAGGTAGCGCGTTCATCCGTTCAATATCTAACGGGAATTCACCTTGATATTGAGTCGCAACCATTTGCGCTGCTTTGTGAAGATTTCGCGCACGGGCGTAGTAACCGAGACCGGTCCATAGGTGTAGCACTTCATCTTGATCGGCATTCGCGAGATCAATCACAGTTGGAAAGCGCTGCAAAAAGCGTTGATAGTATGGAATTACGGTAGCAACTTGCGTTTGTTGCAGCATGATTTCAGACAGCCAAACACTGTAAGCAGTTTTGTTTTGTTGCCATGGCAGATCTTTTCGCCCGTAGGCGTCATACCATTGCAAAATAGCGGAGGCAAAAGGAGTCACGACTTGCTCTATGTTCTATTATTTGTGAGGTAAAATTGCACCACAGAAAGTGTATAAAGTACAACCGATAAAGAGTAAGGGTATATTCTGGTCGATTTCCGTTAAAAAACTTGCACCAGTGGCAATTCTTTGGATAATCACAATCCCTTTGTGACAAGAGCAATTTTTAGACAGGCAAAATCAATGAGTGAAGTGACCACGAATGAATACAACGAAGACGGCAAACTGATCCGCAAAGTACGTAGTTTTGTACGTCGTGAAGGCCGTTTGACCAAAGGTCAGGAAGCTGCAATGAAAGATTGCTGGCCAACAATGGGAATTGATTACCAAGAGAAGCTACTTGATTGGAAAGAAGTGTTTGGTAACGATAACCCAGTGGTTCTAGAAATTGGTTTTGGTATGGGCGCATCTTTGGTTGAAATGGCAAAGAACGCACCTGAGAAAAACTTTATTGGTATCGAAGTTCATAGCCCGGGTGTTGGCGCATGTCTATCTGATGCTCGTGATGCAGGCATTACTAACCTACGTGTTATGTGTCACGATGCGGTTGAAGTGTTTGCTAATATGATCCCAGATAGCAGCCTTGCAACACTGCAACTGTTCTTCCCTGACCCTTGGCATAAGAAGCGTCACCATAAGCGCCGTATCGTTCAGCTGGAGTTTGCTGAGATGGTACGCCAGAAGCTGACCGTTGGTGAAGGTATCTTCCATATGGCAACTGACTGGGAAAACTATGCAGAGCATATGATTGAAATCATGAATCAAGCGCCTGGCTATGAAAATATCGCCACAGAAGGGGATTTCATTCCTCGCCCAGAAGAGCGTCCTTTGACAAAATTTGAAGCGCGTGGCCACCGTTTAGGTCACGGTGTTTGGGATATTAAGTTTAAGCGCGTAAAATAGTGCGATATCGCTAAACAGCGCAACTTAGCGACAAGATACAAAAAAGCCAACATTGATGATGTTGGCTTTTTTGACCCTACAAGAAAAATAATAAGCCTTTGATTAAATAGGTGATAAATGAAACCTACACCACAAATTTTAGCTGAGATCCTGCACGAGGTCCGCCCCTATATTGGGCAAGGTAAAGTTGCAGACTACATTCCAGCCCTTGCTCGCGTTCCTGCTAACAAATTAGGTATTGCGGTATTTACCAATGAAGGTGAAGTGATCACAGCAGGAGATGCTGAGGAAACCTTTTCGATTCAATCGATCTCTAAGGCTCTGAGCCTAACTCTGGCAATGTGTCTATATAAGCCAGAAGAGATCTGGAAACGGGTGGGGAAAGAGCCTTCAGGTCAGGCATTTAACTCGCTAATCCAGCTGGAAATGGAGCAGGGGATCCCGCGTAACCCGTTTATCAATGCCGGTGCGATTGTTGTGGCTGATTTGCTCAACAGCCGCCTTTCTGCACCGCGTCAGCGCTTATTAGAGTTTGTGCGCCAGTTATCAGGCGATACCCACATCTGCTATGACAAAGTGGTCGCTGCTTCTGAAATGATGCACAGTGATCGCAATGCCGCGATTGCTTATCTGATGCGTTCATTTGGTAACTTTGAAAATGACGTGATCCCTGTACTTAACAATTACTTTCATGCCTGTGCATTAAAAATGAATTGTATCGACTTGGCTAAAACATTTAGTTACTTAGCAAATAAGGGCACGTCAGTTCACACAGGAAAACCTGTTATCACACCCATGCAGACTAAGCAGCTAAATGCGCTGTTAGCGACATGTGGTTTGTATGATGGTGCGGGTGAATTTGCCTATCGTGTTGGTATGCCGGGTAAATCCGGTGTAGGTGGTGGCATCATTGCCATTGTGCCGGGAGAGATGACGATTGCAGTTTGGTCGCCAGAGCTGGATCAATCAGGCAACTCTTTGGCCGGAACTAAAGCTCTGGAGCTGCTCTCTGAGCGAATAGGACGTTCGATTTTTTAATCAAAAAAAGCCGCATCATGCGGCTTTTTATATGGCTTACTTTTCCAGTGCGCCCTGAATTTCAGGGTCGGTTACGATCTCAACTAACTGGTCACGGTAGGCACGTAGTACGTTATTCTGTGGTGATTCATCAGCTTTCTCTTCGATAACATCTCGGCCTTTAAATTGCTTTTCTATTAATTTCCCTTCAGTTAACTCGTAGACTGTAACCAATGAATCAGTATCAAAATTAAATGCCGTTACCCAGTTTAAGTTAATGCTGAAATACCATTCCTTAATATTGATCACTAGAAGTTTGTCGGCTTGTTGAGATTCAAGCAGTGCTTTAGCTTCTTCTGGTGAATTGATTGATGTGACCCCTGCCTCTACAGCGTCCCATCCACTTTCTGTAAAACCTGTAACTAAGCGATGCTCAATAAATTGGGCAAGATTCTTGTCTTTATCACTATCTTGAGTTGCGAGTATTTGGGATACATGCCAATCCATTGGGATACCAAAGGTTCCATGAACGGTGCCAACATAAGTATTGGTTTTTTCATCCTCGATGAGGCGAGTTCGGTTATCAAGTACCGAAATGACGACCTTATCCTCATGAGAAATATTTGGGTTTGGAGTTTGTTCTTCAAGGGAAATAGGAGTTACGCACCCAGACAGGATGACGACAGAGAAGGCGGCAAGCCACAATTTGATGTTTTTCATGATACTTTCTATATGCTACAGCAGTTAAGGTGCTGATATTAATAAAGATTGAAAGATTTATGAAATGAATGAATTTAAAAGAACGAGAAGCATCACGTTTATAGGTTGAGCAGTAGAATCGCGTAGGCCAGACTACTGCTGCTCTCAAATTGTGTTATTCGTCTGCCATAAAGGCTTCTAACAAGTCATTTAGGAATAGTTTACCTTTTTCAGTAATTTGCCAGTGGCTATCACCGTCGTCGAGATAACCCATATCGACAGCCCAGTCGATGGTGTCTTGTATTGCTTCAAAACCAAGGCCAGTAGTGTCGATAAAGTCTTGCTTTGGACAGGCTTCCATCAAACGAAAGCGATTCATAAAGAACTCAAACGGGCGATCTTCTGCTGCCACTTGCGTTTCAGTGTGAAGGTATGGTTTGACCATATTTTGGTATGCAGCCAAATAACCTCTTGGATGCTTTACTTTAGTGGTTCGGATAATCCGACCGTCATGAAAGCTGAGTTTGCCATGTGAGCCGCAGCCAATTCCTAAATAATCGCCAAAGCGCCAGTAATTTAAGTTGTGTTGGCATTGATATCCCGGCTTGCTGTAGCCTGAAATCTCATACTGCACATAACCCGCCTCACTGAGCTTTTGATGTCCCAGTTCGAAAATGTCCCATAAATCGTCGTCATCTGGCAGTGTCGGCGTTTTATAGTAGAACATGGTATTCGGCTCAATCGTCAATTGATACCACGACAAATGCGGAGGTGCGAGCTCTATCGCTTTGTCTAGGTCAACCAATGCTTGCTTAATACTTTGATCGGGTAAGCCATGCATCAAGTCCAAATTGAAGCTGGTGAGGCCGATTTGATGGGCTAATTGCGCTGCGTTAATGGCTTCATCTTGCCCGTGAATCCGTCCAAGCCGTTCGAGCTTCTGTTGCTCAAAACTCTGCACTCCAATGGAAATTCGAGTCACGCCCGCTTGTTGGTAGCCTTTGAAGCGTTCTGCTTCGACGGTTCCGGGGTTAGCTTCCATCGTGATCTCGATGCCCTGTTTAAACGGAATTCGCGCTTCAATACCAGAAAGAAGGCGTGCAATACCTTGCGCTGAAATTAAGCTTGGTGTCCCGCCTCCAATAAAAATGGAATGCAGTGGCCGTGGTGCATCATTCAGATGGTATTTCTCAATGTCACAATCAAGATCTTCCAAGAGAGCATTTATATACTCATCTTCAGGAATGTCGGCTTTAAGTGCGTGAGAGTTAAAGTCGCAATATGGACATTTTTGTACACACCATGGGATGTGTACATAAAGACTCAGTGCCGGGGGAATTAAGCTGGCCATTACTGCTGTTCTGATAACGCAGCAAACAGTTTTTTCAGTGCCTTACCACGATGAGAAAGCTGCTTTTTACGTGTTGGTTCTAATTCCGCTGAAGCGCAATTATCTTCAGGCACAAAAAAGACAGGATCGTAACCAAAGCCATTTTCACCGTGTGCTTCTGTGAGGATGCGACCTTCCCATTGACCGTGGCATACCAGCGGTGTTGGGTCGTTTTCATGGCGCATCAGCACAAGAACACAGTGAAAGCGTGCACTACGTTTCTCTTCGGGAACGTCTTTCATCGCGTCGAGCAGTTTTTCTAGGTTCTGTTGGTCTGTTGCATCTTCACCTGCGTAGCGTGCTGAGTAAATGCCAGGTGCGCCTTTGAGATAATCGACTTCCAAACCTGAGTCGTCAGCGATTGCTGGCAGTCCGGTTTCCTTGGTAGCATGACGGGCTTTAATGATGGCATTTTCAATAAAGGTTGTTCCGGTTTCAGCAACTTCGGAGACGGCGAACTCACTTTGTGCCAATACATCAAAACCAAAGTCGGATAATAGGTCAGCCATTTCACGGACTTTACCTTGGTTTCCGGTCGCTAATACAATTTTGCTCATGATTAAATCTCAAATGGTGGGTGGGAAGATCATTCTTCCACATAGAATTTTTGACTGAATTTCATTTTGCCTGCTCCTTTGAGTCCCGCGTCAATATCGAGGTCAAAAGTCAGGTTTTCTTCGTTGGTAATAGGGAATTCGGCAAGGTAATAAATCGCTTCGCCTTCTTCCACTTTTCTGAAAGAGAGTTCGCGAAGTGTACCAATTAAGTTTTTCGCCGTTCCAGAAATTTGTGCATCAATTGCTGGTTTACCTACTTGGCTGTTATCAAGCACGCTAATGTTGAGAATGGCAGAATAACCACTGCGCTTTAGCTTGTAATTACGTGCTACTTGTGGGGTTAAGAAAGTGGAGTTGAATGCGGAATAGTGCACTTCAACATCTTTCAACGTTTTGTATTGTCCTGCCCAAGTGGGTAGGGCAAATAGGCAAACAAGTGCCAATGTGATCCATTTACTCATAATATACATCCCAGTTTAATTACACCGATAAACAAAAAGCCATCATAAGATGGCTTCAATTTCTGTGGGAATTTGTCCCGGAGAGTGAATTCGGACTTGCTTATGACGCCCCAACTCTCCTTTTTCAATGTCGACCAATCCTTTTGCTACTTTGAACTGCTTGGCGAGATACTTCGTCAAATGGCCATTTGCTTTACCATCGACGGGTGGTGCTGTGATAGCAATTTTTAGCTCTTCACCGTGCAAGCCTACGATTTTATCGCGGCTTGCTTTCGGTTGGATATAGAGCTTAAGCACAATGTCCTCGCCATCCTTCCAAGCGGCCAATGACATTATAGCTGATACCAGATAGGGCCAATAACATCACCCATCAAGAAGTTGGCAAACTGAAGCGCAATAAATAACACTAATACGCTTAAATCGAAGCCACCCATTGCTGGGATAACGCGTCGAATTGGTGCCAACATCGGTTCTGTTAGTTGGTGGAATACATACTCAATTGGGCTGCGACCTTGGCTAACCCAACTTAGGATCGCACGGATAAGCAGAACCCAGAATAGCAAGCCGCCAGCCGCTTTGATCAACGATAAGAAGCCCCAGAATAAGAATTCAGCGCTGAATGACATTGAGCCACCTGATGCAATCAAAAGTAGGGCGACAAATTTGAGTACACATAACACGTAGGCAAAGAGTACGGTTGAAAGATCAAGACTACCTATTGATGGGATCACTCGGCGTAGTGGGCCAATGACAGGTTGGGTCGCCTTGACGATAAATTGGGAGAATGGATTGTAGAAATCGGCGCGGGCTGCTTGGAGCCAAATGCGCAAGATCACCACCATAATGTAGAGATCAAATAGGGTGGAAATGAGAAAGCTCATTGAGTTCATAAATAACCCTTATCGGTAACAGATGGCACAGTGCCATGCTTTAGTTAAAACTGTTTTTCCATTTCTTCAGCACGCGCAACGGCGGCTTGCATTGCTTTAGAGACAATCTCTGTCAGCTGATGTTCATTAAAAGTGCGTAGCGCTTCTGCTGTCGTGCCACCTTTTGATGTCACTTGTTCGCGCAGCGTTGATAATTCGGTGTCTTGGTTGGCTACCACCATTTCGGCAGCGCCGAGTGCGGATTGCTCCACAAGCAGACGCGCGGTCGCTTGGTCAAATCCCTGTGCAATGGCTTCCGCTTGCATGGCTTCCATAAATAGGAAGAAGTAAGCAGGTGCACTCCCGGCTGCGGCAATTACGTTGTTGATCCCAGACTCTTGTTCAACCCAGCAGACTTTACCTACTGCCATCATCAGGTCAGCGGCAAACGATTTATCACTGTCGCTAACGTGCTGTGGTGCAAATAGGCCACTCATGCCCTTGCCAACAAGTGCCGGTGTGTTTGGCATGACTCGGACAATATTGAGCTGGCTGGCAAACATATCATTAAGGCGTGTTGCATTAATACCTGCCGCGATAGAAATCACTAACTTATTGGTATAGTCGATGTCTTGCATGCCTGACGCAACGACTTCCATTAATTGAGGCTTTACTGCTAACACAATAACATCCGCTTCTTTTGCTGCTGCTCGGTTATCGGCATCGGTACAAATACCATACTGCTTGGCAAGAAAATCACGTTGCTCTTGATTTGGGTCGGTCGCAGTAATCAATTTTGCTGGATAGCCACTACTGGTTAATCCTGCAATGATAGAGCGCGCCATATTGCCAGCGCCGATAAATGTGATTTTCTTGTGTTCCATGGTGTTAACTTCCTCAATCTAATTATTTTTTACTGCTGTAGTCTCGTGCGCCAAATATTGCAGTTCCGATGCGTACCATTGTGCTTCCTGCTTCAATGGCGGCTTCCATATCACCACTCATTCCCATGGATAGCGTATCCAACGTGAGCTCAGGGAAGCGTTCAACAAGCGCTTGTTTTACTGCCGCCAGTTGCTTGAAAGCGGCCAGTTGTGATGAGTAATCAGTGACATTGGCCGGAATTGACATCAATCCTCTTAAAGTGAGGTTTGGCAGTGAAGAAATCAACTCTGCTAAGGCAAAGATTTCACTTTCGTTGATGCCAGATTTAGAGTCTTCAGCACTCGTATTTACTTGGATTAACACCTGAATGGGTGGCATGCCATCCGGTCTTTGATCGTTTAGCCGCTGGGCGATCTTACCGCGATCCACGGTATGGACCCAGGCAAAGTTTTCCGCAACGTGGCGAGATTTATTGGATTGAATTGGGCCAATAAAGTGCCATTCAAGCGTGAGTTCCGGGTGATTTTCTTGGAAAAAAGCCACCTTATCAGCGCCTTCTTGCACGTAATTCTCACCAAAGGCAACTTGACCAGCTTGTGCTGCTTCTAGAATGGCAGTGGCAGGCTTTGTTTTGCTGACCGCCAAAAGTTGCACAGAGCCTCGAGCGCGTCCACACTTTTGTTGTGCGCTTTCTATCTGTGAGGTGATATGTTCAATGTTTTGTTGAATACTACTCATAGCGAACTTTACTTAAGGATTTTAAATGGATATCGCGGAATTACTGGATTTTAGTGTAAAGCATAAAGCTTCAGATCTACACCTTTCTGCTGGCGTATCTCCAATGGTACGTATAGATGGTGAAGTAAGAAAGCTTGGTGTGCCCGCTTTTAGCCATGCTGATGTACATAAATTGGTTTTTGAGATCATGAATGACGCTCAGCGTAGTGAATTTGAAGAGAAACTGGAAGTCGATTTTTCGTTTGAGTTACCCAATGTTGGCCGTTTTCGTGTTAATGCGTTCAACCAATCGCGTGGTTGTGCAGCGGTGTTTCGTACCATTCCAACCGATATTCCCACGCTAGAGCAGCTTGAAACCCCGCCTGTATTTGAAAAGATTGCCAATATGGAAAAAGGGTTGGTGTTGGTCACCGGACCGACTGGCTCTGGTAAGTCGACCACGCTTGCCGCCATGGTGGATTACATTAACCGTAATCACAACAAGCACATTCTGACCATCGAAGACCCGATTGAATTTGTGCATACCAATAACAAATGCTTGATTAACCAAAGGGAAGTACATCGAGATACTTACAGCTTTAAAAATGCACTGCGTAGCGCGTTGCGTGAAGATCCAGACGTGATTTTAGTCGGCGAGCTGCGTGACCAAGAAACCATCAGCCTGGCGTTAACGGCAGCAGAAACCGGCCACTTAGTTTTTGGTACCTTGCACACCAGCTCGGCAGCAAAAACCATTGACCGTATTATTGATGTGTTCCCTGGCAGTGATAAAGACATGGTACGTTCAATGTTGTCAGAGTCATTGCGTGCGGTTATTGCTCAGAAACTATTAAAACGCTTAGGCGGAGGGCGAGTAGCGTGTCATGAGATCATGATGGCAACCCCTGCTATTCGAAACTTGATTCGTGAAGATAAAGTGGCCCAGATGTATTCCATTATTCAAACGGGTGCCGCACATGGCATGCAGACCATGGAGCAAAATGCCAAGCAACTACTGGTACAAGGCACGGTGGACCCGGAAGAAATATCGAAAAAAATTGAAACTGACTCTGGCCTATTTTAGGGATCATCACTGATGGACATAAATGCTTTTTTACAGGGAATGATCAGCCAGAAGGCGTCGGATCTTTATATTACAGTTGGTGCGCCAGTACTGTTTAGGGTCGATGGTGAGCTAAAAGCTCATGGGGAGAAATTATCTGAGTCTGATGTGTCGATTTTGCTGAACTCAATGATGGATGATGAACGTAGTAAAGAGTTTCATCAGACGCGAGAAGCGAACTTCGCCATCGTTAGAGACATTGGCCGTTTTCGTGTGAGTGCGTTCTATCAGCGTGAGCTGCCGGGCGCGGTGATTCGCCGTATTGAGTCTAATATCCCGACCTTTGAACAACTGAGACTGCCAGATGTGCTGCAGAATTTAGCGATTGCCAAGCGTGGTTTAGTGCTGGTGGTTGGTGCCACGGGGTCTGGTAAGTCGACCACAATGGCTGCGATGACGGGTTATCGTAATACGCACCGAACCGGTCATATTCTTACGGTGGAAGATCCGATTGAATTTGTACATGAGCATAAGCGCTGCATCGTGACTCAGCGTGAAGTCGGGTTGGATACTGAAAGCTACGAAGTTGCATTGAAAAACTCATTACGCCAAGCTCCAGATATGATCTTAATTGGTGAGATCCGTAGTCGAGAAACGATGGAATATGCCATGAACTTTGCCGAAACAGGGCACTTGTGTATGGCTACATTGCACGCAAATAATGCGAACCAAGCGTTAGAGCGTATTTTGCATCTGGTACCTAAGGAGCAAAAAGAGCAATTCTTATTTGATTTATCGATGAACCTGAAAGGGGTGGTTGGTCAGCAGTTGATCCGCGATAAACATGGTAAAGGTCGACATGGGGTGTTTGAGATTCTGCTCAATAGTCCGCGTGTTTCTGATTTGATCCGTAAGGGCGATTTGCACGAGTTGAAGTCGACGATGTCGAAGTCCAATGAAATTGGTATGCAGACGTTTGATCAAGCGCTTTATCAGTTGGTGGTTGATGGGAAGATTAATGAAGAAGATGCATTGCACAGTGCTGATTCTGCAAACGATCTTCGTTTGATGCTCAAAACTAAACGTGGTGACAGCTATTCGTCAGGGACATTGGCGAATGTGAAGATCGACATGGATTAGTTAGGATAACAAACATAAAAAAGGTTGCGATATCACAACCTTTTTTAGCTCTTTTGCTAGGTTAGCCCCACTGAGCTTCAAACCAGCTTTCTAAAATAACAACGGCTGATTGGCAGTCGACGTTACCTTTACTCAATGCTTTATAGCCACCCATTTCAAATAGCTCGGCACGCGCCTCGGTGGTCGAAAGCCGTTCATCGTGTAGCTCAACGGGTAAGCCGAAGCGCCCATGCAGGCGATTGGCAAATTTTTTCGCTCTTGGGGTAATGGTTTCAAGAGCTTGTCCATACAGATCAGTTGGTAACCCAACGACTAATAGTTGTGGTTGCCACTCTTTTATCTGCTTTTCGATATCATCCCAATTTGGAATGCCATCATTCGCTTTGAACGCTTTCAGCGGGGAAGCGGTTCCGGTGATTTCTTGTCCGATGGCACTGCCAATACTCTTGGTACCAAAATCGAACGCCATAATAGTTCTAGATGTCATGTGTCTAATTTGTCTGTTATGCGTGGCCAATGTCGCTGGATAGCTGAGCGACATCTATACCGAGCATTTGTACGGCTTTTTGCCAGCGCTGAGCGATTGGTGTATTGAAGATCACATCGGGGTCAGCTTCAATCGTCAGCCATGAGTTTTCTGCCAATTCAGATTCCAGTTGACCCGCTTCCCAGCCTGAATAGCCAAGCGCCACCAAGTAATGGTTGGGCTCTGCTTCAGTACCGAGGACCGTTAAAATATCTTTCGATGTAGTCACGGAAATTTGTTCAGTCATCTGAATGCTTGATTCATAGCGATCTTTTGGCTGGTGGAGAATGAAGCCGCGATCTTCTGAAACTGGCCCGCCATTGAGAACCGGCTTTTCAAGGCTATGAGTATTTAGCTGTGGGTGAACGGGATCAACATCAACCTGCTCAAGCATTTTTCCAATGGTAATATCGATCGGGGCATTGATCATTAACCCCATTGCACCTTCGTCATTATGTTCGCAAACATAAATCACGCTATGTTTAAAATAAGGATCTTTCATCCCCGGCATAGCAACGAGAAAATGATTAGTAAGGTTCATAGCAGCTCCAACTTAATCAAAGAGGGCATTACGCCCTGCTTTTAAGCCTTCAGGCGACGTTCTATTGCATCCATCAGTTTACCTGTAATTGAGATATCAAATGCTGACTCAATTTCACGAATACAGGTTGGGCTGGTGACATTAATTTCAGTCAGTTTATCGCCAATAACGTCTAGGCCAACAAAGATCAGGCCTTTTTCTTTTAATGTAGGAGCAACCGCTTCTGCGATTTGCTTATCTGTTTCACTCAGTGGGCGAGCTTCACCTGTGCCACCTGCGGCTAAGTTACCACGAGTTTCGCCTTTAGCTGGGATACGTGCCAAGCAGTATGGCATAGGTTCCCCATCAACGACCAAGATGCGCTTGTCGCCGTTGCTGATATCGGGAACAAACGTTTGTGCCATTGCGTAGTTTTGGCCGTGGTTGGTCAGCGTTTCGATAATCACAGAGACGTTAGGATCATTTTCCTTCACTCGGAAAATCGAAGCACCACCCATTCCATCTAATGGCTTAAGGATCACGTCGCCATGTTGTTCACGGAATGCTTTGATCTTGTCTGCTTTACGCGTCACGATAGTGGTTGGTGTTAGTTCTGGGAACCAAGCTGTAAACAGTTTCTCATTGCAATCACGCAGGCTCTGAGGTTTGTTTACGATCAGTGTTCCTTGTTCTTCTGCTCGTTCAAGAATGTAAGTTGCGTAGATGTACTCAGTATCAAAAGGAGGATCTTTACGCATCAGTACCGCATCCAGTTCAGACAGTTGAATGGTCTGTTCTGATTTGAATTCATACCATCCGTTTGGATCTTCTTTCAGCTCAACAACTTTTGTGTCCGCTATCGCTACGCCTTGATCTAAGTGTAGATCATTCATTTCCATGTAGTGGATTTCGTAGCCACGACGCTGAGCTTCCAGCATCATGGCAAAGCTGGAGTCTTTTTTTATGTTGATAGACGCGATAGGGTCCATCACGATGCCAAGTTTGATCATTGAGCTTCTCCGTTTAACCAAGATCGCCAAAGCGAACTTGTAAGGCTGTAATTGCGGTCAATGCTGCGGTCTCTGTTCTTAATACACGAGGACCTAGCAATGTTTCTTCGAATTGATGTTCTCTTGTCATGCTGATTTCTTCAGCAGACAACCCACCTTCTGGGCCAATGAGTAGGCGCACTTTTGTGACGGGAGTCGGTAGCGTATTGATTGAATACGTTGCTCTTGGGTGCAAATTGAGTTTTAGCCCGTCATATTGTTCACTGCACCATTCTTCAAGCGACATAATTGGTCTGATTTCAGGCACCGTATTGCGGCCACATTGTTCACAGGCACTGATAGCAATTTTCTGCCATTGCGCGAGCTTTTTCTCGAAACGTTTCTGATCGAGTTTAACGCCACAACGTTCAGAAATTAGAGGTGTGATGGTATTTACGCCCAGCTCGACGGATTTTTGAATGGTGAACTCCATTTTGTCGCCACGGGAGATCACCTGTCCAAGGTGTAGATCCAACGGAGATTCGGAGCTCCGTTCAATACGTTCTGAAATGGTGACTTCAACATTTTTCTTGCTGATCGAGCTGATCACCGCCGGAAACTCTGCACCGCTACCATCGAAAAGGAGTACTTCTTGGTCTTCTTTCATTCGAAGTACACGACCTATATGGCCTGCCGCGTCTTCACTAAGCGCCAGATTACCCAGTTGTTGGATCGGTTCTGGGTGATAAATTCGAGGGATACGCATGGGGTTCAGTTTCCTGCACAAGAGGTGGATATAGAGAGTAACATGGATGCGAGATGACGAAAAAACAAGGGGAAAAGAAGCGTTTCCATTATTGATGTAGAAAACGCTTCATGAATGAGTCGATTTAGAGCGCTTTGCAGGCTTGTTCCACAAATGGGTTGTGGTTGCCTTGAATTTTGGCAATACGCTTATCACGCTCGCATTCCCAATCATTCACGGGGTACATTTTGTTCCAAGCCGTCATGAGGTTGCGTTGCTGTTTTGAAAGGCGGAAGCCGTATTCTTTGCTCATGTACAAATAAGTGCGTGCGATGGATCCCTTTGCACGATCGGGTGGCATCACTTTACGTTGTTTGAAGTTAACTTGCATCTCGCAGCGGCCATAGCTGACACCGTCGATACCATTCCATTGGCTGAAGTTGTAGTTTGAACGATCACCGTTCACTTCACCGATTGCAGGGGTTAGGTTATGCAGGTCGGCTTCCATTTGTCGGAAGGCTTTATCATTGCGTGAGCAGTTTTTACGCCCACCGCTTTGCCAGCACTGGCGTTGGTGGCCAAATTGCCATGCCGGTACAACATGTTCCCATTCAATTCGAGAGGCGCGTTTTTGTTGTTTGCGGACTTGATAGCCGCAAGAGGCTAGGTCTGGTGTTCCTTTTTTTCCTTGCCAGTTGATATCACAGCCACAGTAAAAACTGATGGGGTGATCTTGATAAATTTTAACCGCAGTTTTTTTTGCGCTGGAGAAGGACGTCGGTGGTGCTGCGATAGCAACCGAAGAAACAACCGCCAGCAAGCTAATCGTGATTATTTTTAATGTCATGATAATAAGTCTTATAAAAGTATGACTTTTTATAGTCTATCACGCATTTTTACTGCTAAAAAATCCATCGTTAATCAATAATAAAGATGGTTATATTAGGACTAGGTGAGTCTGTTACCCGTAAATTGAAGTGATGTTTGGCATTGCTGGCAACGGTAGGTTGCTTGCTGGCGCTGAACTTTATTGTGTCTGCGAATAGACAGCGGATACACCGTGCATTGGCAACGGTATTCAAATGTTTTGCCCTGAACGGAAGCGATTTCAAAATTATGGGTAGTTTTGGCAGTGACGCCAAATACAGACTCCATGGTATGACGCCACTCTTTACCGTGTGGAGGGACTCGGCCGTAGACTTGATAGGTGATCAGATGAGCAATTTCGTGAGGAATCACCTCTTCAAGAAAAGCGAGCTTGTTTTCAGAAAAAAGAATGGGGTTAAGGCGTATTTCATTCAATTGCAGATAGGCTTTTCCTGCGGCTTTACCACGCAATTTAAAACTTAATATTGGTATAGAAAATGGGCGTTGAAAGGCTTGTTCAGCTAGGCGGATACAGTGTGTGATCTTGCGTTTTGCTGCGTATGTGTACTCTATATCTAACATTATGACCTTGAAATAAAAAACGCCCCAGTTAGGTTCCGGGGCGAATAATAACATCTTGCAAGGTTTAGGGATGATGTTTTTTCTTAATGGCCGCGTGGTAGGCATGCCAAGTTCCGTAGCCAAGAATTGGCATGGTAAACAGCATACCAATTCCATAAGTTGCGAAACCGATCAGAATGCCACCGCAGATGATGGCGGCCCAGACGATCATTGCTGGGATATTAGACTTCACTGCATTAAAGCTGGTGAAGACCGCCGTCATCATATCTACTCGGCGCTCCATCATCAGTGGAATTGAAAAAGCGGAGATGCTGAAAATGACGCTCGCGATAACAAAACCAACCAATGAGCCAATGACAAGGAAGGGCAGAAATTCAGTCAATGGCGCTCCCTGAACAGAAGGGTAGAGAGCATGTAACAGCGCCGCAATGCGCATCCAGAAAATCATGGCCACGGCAAGCAATACGGCGAACGCCCACTGTGATGAGGAGTTGCGCCCAATCGCTTTCATAGAATGAAGTAAACTGGCGTGATGGCCTTTTTCTCGCTCCCAGCTAGCATCATACAATCCAAGCGCCAAAAATGGGCCGATCAACATATACACCACCAGACTGGGCATGACGACAAGGTGGGTACCTTGCCATTGAACTAGCAATACAATACCAATGGCGGCGCCCATAAAGCACAAGCCATAGAAAGCACTGATTAAGGGCATGCGAATAAAATCATGCAGCCCTAAAGCTAACCAATGGAATGGTGCAGAAACACTTAATTGGTTGCAAGGAACTGTCCTTGCGTATTCATGGTCCGGTACGTCTTTTTGTTTGTTGTGTAAGTCTGAGGGATTTACCGTGCGAGGCATATAATCCTCCTTGATCGATTCTCGTTTTATACCCACTTATAACAATGGGTATGTGGGATTCGATGCTCTGCTTACAACTGTTTGGCTGAGTAAAGCTGTGCATCAATACTGTTAGGCAATATTCGCTGCCCACAAGCACAGAGATATGCTTGTTAATATATTGTTAACTATTGATGCGATGACAAGAAAATACAAATTTATTGTGTGATTTTTGTGCTACTAATAAAAAGCCCTCGTAGATACGAGGGCTTATTTAAAATGCTAACAAATTGATTTAATTATTTTAAACCAGCAAAGTCACGCAGTAGCTCAGCTTTGTCTGTTGCTTCCCAAGGGAATTCTTCACGACCGAAGTGGCCGTATGCTGCTGTCTTCTTGTAGATAGGCTGAAGCAGGTTCAGCATTTCTTGTAGTCCGTAAGGGCGCAGATCGAAGTTCTGACGAACCGCTTCAACGATAATATCGTGAGAGACTTTTTCCGTACCGAAGGTTTCAACCATGATAGACGTTGGATCAGCAACACCGATTGCGTAAGACAGTTGGATCTCACAACGGTCAGCCATGCCAGCGGCAACGATGTTTTTCGCTACGTAACGTGCAGCGTATGCAGCAGAGCGGTCTACTTTCGATGGATCTTTACCAGAGAATGCACCGCCACCGTGACGCGCAGCACCGCCGTATGTATCTACGATGATCTTACGACCTGTTAGACCACAGTCACCCATTGGACCACCGATAACGAAACGACCAGTTGGGTTGATGAAGAAGTTAGTGTCTGTGTTGATCCACTCAGAAGGTAGTACCGGCTTGATGATCTCTTCCATTACTGCTTCACGTAGGTCAGGTGTCGAGATTGAATCACAGTGCTGTGTTGAAAGAACAACCGCGTCGATACCAACAATTTTGCCTTGGTCGTACTGGAAAGTTACCTGAGATTTCGCGTCTGGACGCAACCAAGGTAGTGTGCCGTTTTTACGTACTTCTGCTTGCTTTTGAACAAGACGGTGAGAGTAAGTAATTGGTGCTGGCATTAGGATTTCAGTTTCGTTAGTTGCATAACCGAACATGATGCCTTGGTCACCTGCGCCTTGCTCTTTAGGATCAGATTTATCAACACCTTGGTTGATGTCTGGAGACTGCTTACCGATGGTGTTTAGTACAGCACACGAGTTTGCATCAAAGCCCATATCTGAATGAACGTAGCCGATTTCACGTACTGTTTCACGAGTTAACTCTTCGATATCAACCCAAGCTGAAGTTGTGATCTCACCACCGACCATAACCATGCCGGTTTTTACGTAAGTTTCACAAGCAACACGTGCTTTTGGGTCTTGTTCTAGGATGGCATCAAGAACAGCATCAGAGATTTGGTCTGCAATTTTATCTGGATGGCCTTCTGAAACAGACTCAGAAGTAAACAGGTGCTTAGCCATGAGAGCTCCACTTTAAGTTTTGGTTATAACGACTGATTGAATGGCTCAATCGTTTAAAAGACATTTAAATTGTAGGTGTTTCTACATCTAGACGTCTATTCTAGTTTTCAATGCTCGAATTACAAGCTCTTTTTTACTGTGGGTTATAACCAAACGTTTGCTTATTGGTGGCCAAATTATGAATAAATTCAATAATTGTGGGTAAAAGTGCAGAAATGGAAGGTATTGAGTCAGGTAAATCGTTTGCAGTGGATGAATTGCTTTGAGACAATACCGCGCGCAATATTTCCGACTAATTTCGCTTTCGCAATTTAGGAGCAGGCATGTCTTCTCGTAACGTTCTTTCTAATAAAGAGCTCGCTAATGCGATTCGTGCTCTAAGCATGGATGGTGTTCAACAAGCAAACTCTGGCCACCCAGGTGCCCCTATGGGCATGGCAGATATCGCTGAGGTTCTTTGGCGTTCTCATTTAAACCATAATCCAGCAAACCCAGAGTGGGCGGATCGCGACCGTTTTGTTTTATCAAATGGCCATGGTTCAATGCTGATTTACTCTCTACTTCACTTAAGTGGTTATGAGTTGTCTATCGACGATCTGAAAAACTTCCGTCAGCTGCACTCTAAGACGCCTGGTCACCCAGAGTATGGCTACGCACCTGGTGTTGAAACAACAACAGGCCCACTAGGTCAAGGTATCACTAACGCTGTGGGCATGGCGTTAGCAGAAAAAGCGTTAGCGGCACAGTTTAATAAAGAAGGTCACGACATCATTGACCATCACACCTACGCCTTTATGGGTGATGGCTGTCTGATGGAAGGTATCTCACACGAAGCATGTTCTCTAGCGGGTACACTCGGTCTAGGCAAACTAATCGCATTTTGGGATGACAATGGCATTTCTATCGATGGTCACGTTGAAGGTTGGTTCTCTGACGATACGCCTAAGCGTTTTGAAGCTTATGGCTGGCATGTAATTCCTGCTGTAGATGGCCACGATGCTGAAGCGATCAATGCTGCCATTATCGCTGCGAAAGCAGATCCGCGTCCTACGCTGATCTGTACTAAAACGATCATCGGTTTTGGCTCGCCAAACAAATCAGGTTCACACGACTGTCACGGTGCACCATTAGGTGCGGAAGAAATCGCAGCAGCGCGTGAATTCCTAGGTTGGAAACATCCAGCATTTGAAATCCCAGCAGACGTATACGCAGAGTGGGATGCAAAAGCAGCGGGCGCTGAAAAAGAAGCGGTTTGGAACGCTAAATTCGATGCATACGCAGCAGCTTACCCAACAGAAGCGGCTGAGCTTAAGCGTCGTCTAAACGGTGAGCTGCCTGCTGAATGGGAAGAAAAAGCAACCCAAATCATTGCTGATCTTCAGGCAAATCCAGCAAACATTGCATCACGCAAAGCTTCTCAAAATGCATTAGAAGCGTTTGGTCAAATGTTGCCAGAATTCATGGGCGGTTCTGCTGACCTAGCACCTTCGAACCTAACCATGTGGTCTGGCTCGAAGTCTCTAGAAGCAAGCGATTTCTCTGGTAACTACATCCACTACGGTGTACGTGAATTCGGTATGACCGCGATCATGAACGGTATTGCACTACACGGTGGTTTCGTACCATACGGTGCAACTTTCCTAATGTTTATGGAATACGCTCGTAACGCAATGCGTATGGCGGCTCTGATGAAAGTTCAGAACATCCAAGTTTACACTCACGACTCTATCGGTCTTGGCGAAGATGGCCCAACTCACCAGCCTGTTGAGCAAATGGCGTCATTACGTCTAACGCCAAACATGAGCACATGGCGTCCATGTGACCAAGTTGAGTCAGCAGTGGCTTGGAAACTTGCAATTGAGCGTAAAGATGGCCCGACATCCCTTATCTTCTCTCGTCAGAACCTTGCGCAGCAAGAGCGTGATGCTGAGCAAGTAGCGAATATCGCGAAAGGTGCTTACGTCTTGAAAGATTGTGCAGGTAAGCCAGAGCTTATCCTTATCGCAACAGGTTCTGAAGTTGAACTAGCGGTAGAAGCAGCCGCTCAGCTAACCGCTGAAGGTAAACAAGTACGCGTTGTTTCAATGCCATCAACAGATGCATTCGACAAGCAAGACGCAGCTTATCGTGAAGCAGTATTGCCATCAGACGTTACAGCGCGTATCGCTATCGAGGCGGGGATTGCTGACTTCTGGTATAAGTACGTTGGCTTTGGTGGCAAGATCATTGGCATGACGACATTCGGTGAGTCTGCTCCAGCGGGCGAACTGTTCAAGATGTTCGGCTTCACTACTGAAAACGTCGTGAGCACAGCTAAAGATCTTCTAGCTTAATACTCTTCATACTTGAAGCTGCAGCGTTGTTAACTGCGTAGCTGTAACTCCAATTATTTTGAGGATTAGGAAATGAAAAAACCGAGCCAAGTGGCTCGGTTTTTTGTGCCTTCAAGCAGAGAGTAACCGGTGATTACTCAAACTCATTGCCCCAGTTTTCTTTCTCTTTGTGACCACACACTTTACAGGTGACGTATCTGTCCATGTCATAGTAGTGGCCGCCATTAATAAAGGTATGAGCCATTAATTTGATTCTACCTAAAAGAGAAGTATCCGTGTCGTAGCTGCTGGTCTTTCTTACAAGCACTTCACTATGAGGCGTTTCTTGATTGCATTGTTTACAAAAGTGAGTCGCTGGGAATCCAGACATGGTCATTTCCTTTGGTTGATAAAACTAATGAGATAAACAGCCAACAAGAAACACACTCACCACATTGTTATTATGCATTGATTTTTCATTAGTTATTAATGGTATAAATTTATAAATTGGGGAGAGATCACTAACTGGATGCGATTTGGTCAGCTATCGGGTAGTATTTGTGACACGAAAATCATGTAAGGCGATGGAATCATGCTAAAAGTTGCAATCAACGGATTTGGACGTATTGGTCGCAATGTTCTCCGAGCAGTTTACGAAAGTGGTAAGCATCAGCAAATTAAGGTTGTTGCAGTCAATGAACTAGCGCAGCCTGATGCAATGGCACACTTATTACAATATGACACCAGTCATGGACGATTTGGCAAGAAGATCTCCAATGATCAGGAGCATATCTACGTACACCACGAAAGCGGTGAGTTTGATTCAATTCGAATTCTGCACTTAGCCGAAATTAATTTACTGCCATGGCGTGATTTAGATGTTGATTTAGTGCTTGATTGCACCGGGGTATATGGTTCTCAAGCTGATGGGCAAGAACACATTGATGCCGGTGCAAAGAAAGTGCTGTTCTCACACCCTGGTGCGAATGATCTTGATAACACCATTATTTACGGTGTTAACCATGACACCTTGAAAGGTGAACACCGTGTTGTGTCAAACGGTTCATGCACCACCAACTGTATTGTCCCGATAATCAAAGCACTTGATGATGCGTTTGGTATCGAATCTGGGACTATCACAACAATCCACTCTTCGATGAATGATCAGCAAGTGATCGATGCGTATCATAGCGACCTTAGACGGACGCGTGCAGCCAGTCAGTCGATTATTCCCGTAGACACGAAATTGCATAAGGGTATTGAAAGAATTTTCCCGAAATTTTCCAACAAATTTGAAGCTATTTCGGTGAGAGTTCCCACAGTAAATGTTACTGCGATGGATTTAAGTGTCACAATTAGTACAAATGTGAAAGTTAATGACGTAAATCAAACCATTGTTAACGCATCTCAGTGTACATTACAGGGCATTGTTGACTATACTGAAGCGCCGCTTGTTTCTATCGATTTTAATCATGATCCACATAGTGCGATTGTCGATGGAACACAAACCCGAGTGAGCAACGGACAGCTGGTTAAAATGCTAGTTTGGTGCGATAACGAATGGGGTTTTGCAAATCGAATGCTGGATACAGCGTTGGCCATGCAAGCTGCGGAGTAAGTGGGACTTGGAAAATGTTTATTTTAAACCTTGAAATAAATATTCTTTCCCCCATATCTAAACTCAGTTGAATGAATTTAAAGGCTTGGCAGGGTTGCCGGGCTGTTCAAAACTTTATTTTTTAATATTTGAGAGGACAAATCATGTCTGTAATCAAGATGACTGACCTGGATCTAGCAGGTAAACGTGTATTCATCCGTGCTGACCTAAACGTACCAGTAAAAGAAGGCAAAGTGACTTCTGATGCACGTATCTTAGCATCTCTACCAACTATCAAGCACTGTCTAGAAGCAGGCGCTAAAGTTATGGTTACTTCTCACCTAGGCCGTCCAACTGAAGGTGAATACGCAGAAGAGTTCTCTCTACAACCTGTAGTTAACTACCTAAACGACGCACTAGATTGCGAAGTTAAGCTAGCAAAAGATTACCTAAATGGCCTAGAGCTAAACACTGGTGAGCTAGTTGTTCTTGAAAACGTTCGCTTCAACAAAGGCGAGAAGAAGAACGAAGAAGAGCTATCTAAGAAATACGCTGCACTGTGTGACATCTTCGTAATGGATGCATTCGGTACAGCTCACCGTGCACAAGCGTCTACTCACGGTGTTGGTATGAACGCACCTGTAGCATGTGCTGGCCCTCTACTAGCTGCTGAACTTGAAGCACTAGGTAAAGCAATGGATAACCCAGAGCGTCCACTAGTTGCTATCGTTGGTGGTTCTAAAGTTTCTACTAAACTAACTGTTCTAGAGTCTCTATCTAAAGTTGCTGACCAGCTTGTTGTTGGTGGTGGTATCGCAAACACGTTCATTGCAGCTGAAGGCCACAATGTAGGTAAGTCTCTATACGAAGCAGACCTAGTTGAAACTGCTCAGAAGCTAATGAAAGAGTGTTCTATCCCAGTTGCGACTGATGTTGCATGTGCGAAAGCATTTGATGAGAACGCAGAAGCTGAAATCAAGCACGTTTCTGAAGTTGCTGACGACGACATGATTTTCGACCTAGGTCCTGATTCAACTGCGGCACTAGCTGAAATCATTGGCAACGCAAAAACTATCCTATGGAACGGTCCTGTAGGTGTATTCGAATTCAAGAACTTCGAAGCAGGTACTAAAGGTATCTCTGAAGCAATCGCTCAGTCTGCAGGTTTCTCTGTAGCAGGTGGTGGTGACACGCTAGCGGCTATCGACAAGTTCGGTATTAAAGCTGACGTTTCTTACATCTCTACTGGCGGCGGTGCATTCCTTGAATTCGTTGAAGGTAAAGTACTACCAGCAGTTGCAATGCTTGAAGAGCGTGCTAAGTAATTAAACGAAAAGCGGGCGAAGTGATTCACCCGCTTTCTTGTTTGCTGCACATCACACTTTTTTTTTGCTAGAATAGCGCGAGTTGTGAGCAAACGTTTGCAAGAATTTAAACTTAACAAGTTTTATTTTTAAAACGACAGATAAATAGGATTACATCCATGTCTAAGATCTTCGATTTCGTAAAACCAGGTGTTATCTCTGGTGATGACGTACAGAAAGTTTTTGAAGTTGCTAAAGAAAACAGCTTCGCACTTCCAGCAGTAAACTGTGTAGGTACTGATTCAGTAAACGCAGTACTTGAAGCAGCTGCAAAAGTTAAAGCGCCAGTTATCGTTCAGTTCTCTAACGGCGGTGCTGCTTTCTTCGCTGGTAAAGGTCTAAAACTTGAAGGTCAAGAAAATCAAATCCTTGGTGCTGTAGCTGGTGCTAAATACGTTCACGCTGTAGCAGAAGCTTACGGTGTGCCTGTAATCCTACACACAGACCACGCTGCTAAGAAACTTCTACCATGGATTGACGGTCTACTAGACGCTGGCGAAGAGTTCTTCGCGCAAACTGGTAAACCACTATTCTCTTCTCACATGATCGACCTTTCTGAAGAGTCTCTAGAAGAGAACATCGAAATTTCTGCTAAGTACCTAGAGCGCATGGCTAAAATGAACATGACTCTAGAAATCGAACTAGGTTGTACTGGTGGTGAAGAAGATGGCGTAGATAACTCTGATATGGACGCGTCTGAGCTTTACACTTCTCCAGAAGACGTTGCATACGCTTACGAGAAACTAAACGCTATCAGCCCACGTTTCACTATCGCAGCTTCTTTCGGTAACGTACACGGTGTATACAAGCCAGGTAACGTTGTTCTGACTCCAACAATCCTACGTGACTCTCAAGCTTACTGTGCAGAGAAATTTGGTATTGCACCAAACGCTCTAAACTTCGTTTTCCACGGCGGTTCTGGTTCTAGCCTTGAAGAAATCCGTGAGTCTATCGGCTACGGCGTTATCAAGATGAACATCGATACAGATACACAGTGGGCAACTTGGGACGGTATCCGTCAGTTCGAAGCTGAAAACCACGATTACCTACAAGGTCAAATCGGTAACCCAACTGGTGAAGATGCACCAAACAAGAAGTACTACGATCCACGCGTATGGCTACGTGCAGCTCAGTCTTCAATGGTTACTCGCCTTGAGCAAGCATTTGCTGACCTTAACGCAATCGACGTACTATAATTCGTCTGAATTGAGTTTTGAAAACCCGCTCTTAGGAGCGGGTTTTTTTGTATCTAGAGTCTGTTTAGAAATTCAGACATACCCACGAATGCGCAGAAAACGCTAGCGAAATGTAAGGACTTTGCGTAATCTTGTAACGATTTTTTTCGCTTCTGAAGCTAACTATTTGTTTTATATAGTTTGCGAAATTCTGACTTTGCAAATTATGTAAAATAAGATATTGTGCCAAAAAACTGGCGTATGTTCAGAAAACCAATAAGGCAGTAAGCCTAAATCAGGCAGAAAATGCATTTTGATTCATAGAATCGTTTATATTTGAGGATACTAATTATGGCAGCAGAATCTGGTGTGGATACCACATTAGTTGATGGTCTAGCTAAAGCAGAAACTTGGCTTACCAACAATTCAGATCTACTTATTCAGTACGGTGTAAATATCATCTCAGCAATTGTTATTCTGTTTATCGGTAACATCATTGTGAAGATGGTAGCGAATAGCGTTTCAAAAATGCTTGAAAAGAAAAAAATGGACAAAGCCGTTGTTGAGTTTATTCATGGTTTAGTTCGCTATCTTCTATTTGTTATCGTACTTATCGCGGCACTAGGCCGTGTGGGTGTTCAAACTGCATCTGTTGTTGCTGTAATCGGTGCGGCAGGTTTAGCAGTTGGTCTTGCGCTACAAGGCTCACTATCTAACTTTGCAGCGGGCGTTCTAATCGTTGCTTTCCGTCCATTTAAGTCTGGCGACTATGTTGAAATTGGTGGCGTCGCAGGTTCTGTTGATGCAATCCAAATTTTCCAAACGATTCTAAAAACACCAGATAACAAAATGGTAGTTGTGCCTAACGCTTCCGTTATTGGTGGCCCAATTACTAACTATTCTCGCCATGAGACTCGTCGTGTTGATCTAGTGATTGGTGTTTCTTACGGTGCTGACCTTAAGCAAACTAAAGAAGTAATTCGTGAAGCGCTAGAGAAAGATACTCGTATTTTGCAAGAGCCTGGTATCCAAATCGGCGTACTGGCACTGGCAGACTCTTCTGTAAACTTTGTTGTGCGCCCTTGGTGTAAAACTGCGGATTACTGGGATGTTTACTTCGATTCAACTCAAGCGATCAAAGAAGCGCTTGATGCAGCAGGTATCGAAATCCCATTCCCACAAATGGATGTTCACCTAAATAAAGTTGAAGCTTAATTAGGTAGAGTAAAAGGAAAAGCGAGGCCAAGAGCCTCGCTTTTTTATATCTCAAAGATAGGGTTGGTGAGCCGAGTTAAGATTTGTTGTAGTGCGGTTCCTGATATTCCAATTGTTGCTTGGGGATCTCCAGGCGTGTAAAGCAGCTCTCTGTGCTGGTACAAGCGTTTATCGACAATAAGTGGGATCTCTTCAGGTAGCCCAAAAGGACACACAGCGCCAGGTAAGCAACCGATAACCTCTGTCATTTCGTTGTTCCCACATACCTCAGGCTTCTTACCAAGAAGTTGTTTAATGGTTTTACTTGCTAAGCGAGAATCTTTATCCGTGAGAAACAATGCATAACCACTTCCTTTCAACTTAAGAAATAAGCTTTTACTGTGCGTTCCCGTCCATCCCAATTGTGCAGCCACTCGTTCATCAGTGGCGAAGTCAAGAATTGGTTCGTGTCGCCATTCTTTAAATTCGATACCAATACCTTGTAGTAATTTCAGGTTGAATTGGTATATGTCATTAACCTTTTCCATGTGTTTTCCTGAGCTAGTGAAACAACTGTGTGATTAACATTGTGGCGATGATAAACATCATAATACCAACAGCAATGTCGATAGTTTTCTTTACGATAGGTTGAGACAGCTTAGGTGCGAGTTTAGCGGCACCAATAGATAAGGTATAAAACCACACAAAAGACGCCATGATTGTGCCTATCGCAAAAGCAATACGATCAGCACCTTGGTATTGCCCTCCAATAGAGCCAAGGATCACGACAGTATCTAAATAAAGATGTGGGTTTAATACGGTGACCGCTAATGCACCCAGTATGACAACCTTACGTCCTTTAACGCTATCTGTGTTGTGTTGTTCTGAATCAGTGTGTGGTTGAAGTGCACTATAAAATGACAGTACGCCATAGCCACTAAGAAATGCAATACCACCGATAGTGACAAAGGTCAGCAGGGTTTCATTTTGAGATAAAAGTGCTCCGCCCCCGAACACCCCAAGAGAAATAAAGAGTACATCAAGGACACTACAAACCGTTGCTGTTGTCAGGTGGTGGTTTTGTTTGATCCCCTGATTAAGCACGTAGGCATTTTGTGCTCCAATTGGAATGATCATACTGGCACCTAAACCAAATCCTTGTAATAAAACCCACCAACTCATGCTGCTTTTTCCTCAATGTCATGACTATTTGCATCAAGATAATGAGAAATTCTTGATAAGTATAATTAATGATATTTATGCTATATAAGATGTTCTAATGTGCAGGAGAGAATGATGAGAGGATTAGATTACAAGTGGATAGAAGCACTTGATGCGGTTGTTGAACAAGGTGGATTTGAGCGTGGTGCGGAAGCATTGTTCGTGTCGCAATCGGCTATCTCTCAACGGATAAAACAATTAGAGAAATTTTTAGCTCAGCCTGTTTTAGTGCGAGAGCAGCCTCCGCAACCAACACACATTGGAAAGAAGTTACTTGGCTTATATCGTCAGATCAAACTGTTAGAATATGAGCTCCTGCCAGAGTTAAACAACTTAGATACAACAAAGCCTGTGCAGGTTTCAATTGCAACAAATGCCGACAGCTTAGCTACGTGGTTGTTGCCTGCAATCGAACCTGTGCTGCAACATCATCAAATAGAGATTGCATTAAAGGTCTATGACGAAAATCGTACCATCGATAAGCTAAAAAGTGGTGAAGTTGCAGGAGCAATTAGTTTGCAAGCAACGCCTTTTTCCGGTTGTGATGCAGAATATTTGGGAACAATGAATTACGTTTGTGTTGCTAGCCCGAGTTTTGTCGAACATTACTTTCCTAATGGCATGAATAGAGAGGCAGTCAAACGTGCGCCTGCGGTATCGTTTGATCAGTATGATCTCATGCACACCCAATTTCTCCACGAACGTTTTGGTATTCAAAGAAATAGTGTCATCAACCACACTGTGGGGAGTTCTGAGGCATTTGTAAAATTGGCCGTCGCGGGATTGGCTTACTGTTTAATCCCGGAAATACAGATTGGTAGTGAGCTTGAAGGTGGCGAATTGGTCAATATCGCTCCGGATTACTGTATCTCGCATAAAATGTACTGGCATCACTGGCAATTAGAAACTGGTATTTTATCCGAGATCACAGATGCTATTTTGAGTTATGCGCGTGCGACCATGGCAAAGTAAACTCAGTCAAAATTGTGTTAGTTTGCCAACCTATGGCTAGTCAAGCGACAGAGCAGGCCTATTATGTAACTAAGTGAATTGTATAAGGTGATAGTAATGAAATTTGCATCTATGCTTGCCGTTGTATTATCCGGCATTGTTAGTTGGAACGTGATGGCTGAATCACCCAACTTTCCCCATTTAGTGACAACGGGTTATGGTGAGGTAACGGCAACCCCAGACATGGCCGAATTCTCGGTGAAAGTTGTAGAATCAACAATGACGGCGGAACAAGCAAAGCAGGCAGTTGATAAAGTTGTGGAGGGCTTTTTGTCTCGCCTGAAAGAGTCAGGAATTGCGAATGACAACATCTCTAGCTCTAACTTATATATCGCACCTCAGTATCATTACCCTAAAAAAGGTAAGCCAGAATTAGTTGGCTACCGCGCTTCACGTAGTGTCACCGTTAAGGTGGACGACTTAGCTAAGCTCAATAAGTACTTGGACATGGCTTTGAATGAAGGCATTAATCAAGTCGACAACATCCAGCTCAAAGTGCGCGATCAGGCGAAGTATCAAGAGCAAGCACGCATGTCTGCTATCAAAGATGCAAACATGAAAGCGAAATCCTTAGCCCAAGGTTTTGAGAAGAAGCTTGGAGATGTTTGGCGCGTTGATTACAACATGCCAAGTGCTCAGCCTATGTTAATGCGTTCAATGGCGATGGATGCGAAAATGGAGTCCAATAGTTACCAAGATTCGACAATTGTGATTCGAGACCGAGTGGATGTGATCTACAAGTTAGACTAAAAACATTAGGTATGAATAAGCATCAAGATCGCAGTTTGAAACTTAACTCACTGCGATTTTGCTATTTATACTTTAGTCATTTATAGATGGTGCTATAATCCCTGATTCTATTAGGGAGTTAGTGTAGTGCTAAGGCGTCAGAGTATTTTTTCATATCTCGTTATTACTACGCTCTCTTTTCTCCTCTTGGTTAGTGCTTACTTCTATCCTAAATACCTAAATATAAAGAAAGACTCTATAGAGAATGCTGGCCTGCAATCCTTGCAGCAATTGGCTTTTTCGGAGCGAGAGTTAAAAAACTTACAACGGCAGTTTATCTCGATTGCTGAGCTATTATCTCACAGTAGTGCTCTATACGATTACATCATCTTTCCAAGTGAATCTCGCCGGATCATTGTTGAACAGAGTTGGGCCTCGGTTGCTCATTACCAGAAGTGGTATCGTCAAATTCAGTTCATTGATACTGAAGGGCAAGAGCGCGCACGTATTGATTATTCCTATCGTCGTAAACAAGTCGTTGCGCGTGGTGCTCTTCGTGACGAGTCGCAGAGCCCTTATTTCAAATTTGCCCAAACACTTACTGATGAAAACATCGGTGTCTGGCTTTCTTCTTCAGCGAAACAAGTGGATGCAGCGCCGGTTATACGTTTGATTGAGCCTGTGAATGTGATTGGAAAAGAAGAAGGCTATCTCATCGTGAGTGTCGATGTCGGTTACTTATCTGCTCGCCTTAATCAATCAATAGAAGACAATTTCCATATCCGGCTCTACGACCAAAATGGCTTGCCTCTGATCCGCCAGCAATTGGTTTACCAAGAAGGCAGTGTCACTGCAGCCAATGTTTCATTGCCAACTTTGTCTCAAGACTTATGGCAACTTATCCAGAGCCAAAAATCAGGTTCATTACAGGTTAATGGCACTATTGTGGCGTTTAACACCATTACTATTTCTGATACTTTGCGGCTTCATCAAGTGATCATGCTGGATAAGCAGACTTTACTTAACGGAGCGGCGAGAGACTATTATGATCTCTATCAACAGATAAGTATGGTGCTTCTCATGGGGTTGGTATTTCTGCTGCCAACTTCTTCCGCTTTTGTTTATTACCGTAAGCGAAGTGTGGAAAGTCAACTGGCAAGGGCGGCATTAAGCGGCATGTCAGCTGTGATGATCTCCGATAAGCTTCATCGAGCTGTGTTGGTTAATGATGAATTTGTTCGCTTGACGGGTTTTACTTCTGAACAGATTGAGTCCCAGAATGCTTTGCAACGCCTCCTTAATGAAGAGCAAGCAAACGATTTGTTAGCTATCTTTGATCAGCTTTCTCAGGAGCAAAGCTGGGAAGGGGAAATCTCAATTACAACGGCTGATGGCCAGGATGCAACGGCTATTATGCGAGTGCAAAGCGTTTGTTCCTCTAGAGGGAAAGTCAGTTACTACATTACTTCACTGGTCGACATTTCGGATCGTAAAGTGCTAGAAGAGCAACTGAGAATGTTGAGTGAGAAAGATGAACTAACACAACTCTGGAACCGACGAAAATTTGAAGCTGAATTGTCTTGTCACACTAAGCGTATTGAGCGCTATCCTGATTCGGAGCCTGTATGTTTAGGGCTGATAGACATCGATCATTTTAAGCGTATCAATGATCAGAAAGGGCATGATGAAGGGGATAGAGTAATTCGGCTAGTGGCGGATATTTTGAAAATCACATTGCGTGAAACGGATTTTCTTGCTCGCATTGGGGGAGAGGAATTTGCTGTTATTATGCCCAATACCTCATTGGTTGAGGCGGATGCGGCGTTAAATCGGCTCCGAGAGGCGGTTGAACAAGAAATGAAGCTTCCCATCACGATCAGTATTGGTTATACCACACTCTCATCGGATCGTACGAAAAGCTATAAATGCGCTGATATCGCCCTCTATGATTCTAAGTCGATGGGGCGAAATCAGGTTCAGTTTTGCAGTACTGATGAGAGTGTGTTGTAACGGCTAAGAGGTCACTGGAACTAAGGGTTTGAGTACCTTTGCCGTTTGAATTAAGTAATGATCAAAAGCGGCGACTGCTGCTTTGGCATCTTTCGCTAATGCTAGCTTCATGATTTTCTCATACTGTTCAATATTACACAGAGAGTAATCAGTACGAAATGCCGATGCATAGTAGCGGTAGCGACGTATCTGATTAATTAATTGTGTAGAAAATTGATACATATTCTGAGGCTTAGCACCATCAAATAAAGCGAGATAAAACTGATGCAGGCGCTCTTCCCACTCATGCCAATCCGTTTGTTCATTGACTTGAATGCGTGACAACTTATGAAATGCCGTAAGAACGGACAGTTCCCAGTTTTCATCCGCAGAAGAAATTGCATCTTTGAGTAAGATAGCACTGATCACTCGTAGGCTTTCATAGAGATCACCTAACTCTTGACCACAAATTGGTGCCACGCGGCATCCTTTTTGGGGTTCAAGAATGACATACTTATCCCACGAAAGTTGAACTAAGGCTTCACGAATAGGGGAGGCTCCTAACTGATACTTATCCTTAAGTTCAGCTACAACCAATTTTTGCCCTGGTGTGAGATTACCGATTAAAATATCCTGACATATGAGTTTAGCTACCTTGTCAGTTAAAGTAGGGCTAGACACGACTTGCTCCTCAATCAATCCATTTGACGTAATGAGTTATACAGTTCACTGTTTTGTATTTTAAATGGGATGGTATTCCGTTCTAATACAAAAGACAAGTCGTAGATATAAAAAAAGAGGGCAATGCCCTCTTTTTATGAATTTTACATCTTAAGTTGCAAAATTATAAAACGTGTACAGAAGCAGTATTCGTTGTGCCTGAAGCAACTAGTGCACCAGAAACCATAACAACGATGTCGCCTTTGTTGCCTAGACCAGATTCTAACGCAAGCTCTTTACCTGCTACGTAGAATGCGTCAGTGCTTTCGATAGCTTCAACAACAACTGGAGTAACACCTTTAGTTAGAACTAGCTGTGCAGCAGTCTTAGTGTTAGTTGTTAGAGCGATGATGTTCGCTGTTGGGAAGTACTTACGTACTGAACGAGCAGATTTACCGCCTTCAGTTGCAACAATGATTAGTGGAGCGGCTAGTTTTTCAGCTGTGTCTACAGCGCCTTTACATACTGCTTCAGTGATGCGTAGACGTGGGCTGTCTAGACGAGAACCTAGCTCAGCTTTAAGTGCTGAATCAGTACGGTTCGCGATTTGCGCCATGATAGTTACTGCTTCAACAGGGTATTTACCTTTCGCTGTTTCACCAGAAAGCATCACTGCATCTGTACCGTCCATTACTGCGTTAGCAACGTCGCCAGCTTCCGCACGAGTAGGACGTGGGTTGTTGATCATAGAGTCAAGCATTTGAGTTGCTGTGATAACCATCTTACGTGCACGGTTACACTTCTCGATCATCATCTTCTGAGCGAAGATTACTTCTTCAGCTGGAATTTCAACACCTAGGTCACCACGAGCAACCATGATGCCATCAGAAAGCTCTAGGATTTCGTCGAAGTTATCAACACCTTCTTGGTTTTCGATCTTAGAAATGATGTGGATGTTCTCGCCGCCGTTTGCAGTCAGAACTTCACGGATTTCTTGAACGTCAGATGCTTTACGGATGAAAGATGCAGCAACGAAGTCAACGCCTTGCTCACAACCAAATTTAAGGTCGTTCTTATCTTTTTCAGATAGTGCAGGTAGGTTTACAGAAACGCCAGGTAGGTTAACACCTTTGTTTTCGCCTAGAGCGCCGTTGTTAAGAACTTTACACTTAACTTCAGTTTCAGTTGTTGCGATAACTTCCATCTCGATTAGACCGTCGTCTACTAGGATTGTGTTACCAGCGTTTAGGTCAGCTGCGAAACCTGCGTAAGTTACCGCTACTTTGTCTTTGTTACCGACAACTGAGATGTCAGTTGTGAAAGTGAACTCTTGACCAGCTACTAGATCAACGTCGTTGCCGCCTTCTAGTTTGATCGTACGGATTTCTGGACCTTTAGTGTCTAGAAGGATAGCAAGCTGCTTACCAGACTCTTCCATTACTTTACGGAAGTTCGCGATACGAGTGCCGTGCTCTTCGTAGTCACCGTGTGAGAAGTTCAGGCGCATTACGTTCATGCCTGCATTTACAAGTTCAGTTAGCTTCTCTACAGATTCAGTTTTAGGGCCAATCGTACATACGATTTTGGTCTTTTTCATGGAAGATATTCTCCGGTAAATATTGTTACAAATTGAAACTCGGTTTTAGCTTTGACGCACTGCCTCAATGTCCTGCATTTTGTGCCTGCAATGGAATCTTTACGAGGTTAAGTTTGTGCACCAAAGACTGAAAGTCTTTCACAATGTTTAGTCATTTTATGACTAAGTTGTGGGCAATTTATCCACTATTTTTGTGATTAACACCCGTTTAAAGGGGGGTGTTGCAAAAAAAAAACAGTCAATTATGTAATTTTTTTTCTTTTAGGGTGCGAATTCTACCATTGAATCATTTCAAATTCACTGTTTAAGAATTGTCTTAGGACAAGGTTTTTACGCTAAATATTAATTTTTTGGTTCAAAATAAATGGACTAAAAAGTTTCACTTTGACTATAATAAGTTTCATATCGAAATTTAATTTTAAAATATACATGTCGAAACGAAACACTCAGCTCAGAAGACACGCGATTTCTAACTTGGTTAATGAAAAGGGAGAGGTCAGTGTTGAAGCTCTCTCCCTTCAGTTTGAAACCTCAGAAGTCACGATAAGAAAAGATTTGGCGTCATTAGAGAAAAATGGCCAGCTTCTTCGACGTTATGGTGGTGCGATTGCATTACCAAAAGAAGTTGTGCATGAAGAATTACATGGAAAAGTTTCGGTTCGTAAGAATGAGTTGGCGGAAACCGCCGCAAAACTGATTCGAGATCATAACCGTGTTGTCATTGATAGTGGCAGTACGACAGCAGCATTAATCCAGCAACTTAATCACAAAAGAGGATTGGTTGTGATGACCAATTCTTTGAACGTCGCAAATGCTCTGAATGAGCTTGAAAGTGAGCCAACACTGCTGATGACGGGGGGCACATGGGATGCTCATTCGGAGTCGTTTCAAGGACAAGTTGCGGAATCTGTTCTACGTTCTTATGACTTTGACCAACTCTTCATTGGTGCAGATGGTGTCGATCTTGCGCGAGGAACAACTACATTTAATGAGTTAGTTGGGCTTAGCAAGGTCATGGCTGATGTCTCGAGAGAAGTGGTTGTGATGGTTGAATCTGAAAAGATTGGTCGAAAAATTCCTAATCTTGAATTGAGCTGGGATGCGGTTGATGTGCTAGTGACCAATCGCGATATCACGGATGAAGATAAACAGACCATTGAGTCTCAAGGCGTCAAAGTGATTTGCGCTTAAATAAAATTCTCCCAAATATCTGGCCTTTGCTTGCTGCCAATTGGGAATACAAACAATAAAAATTTGGAGTCGTTATTATGTGTGGAATCGTAGGTGCAGTTGCACAACGAGATGTCGCAGAAATATTAGTAGAAGGTTTACGTCGCCTTGAATACCGGGGATATGACTCTGCAGGGGTTGCGATTGTAAATGCAGAGAGTGAGCTGACACGTTTACGCCGTTTAGGCAAAGTTCAAGAGCTCGCAGAAGCTGTGTCAAAAGGTCAGGTTTCTGGCGGAACCGGGATTGCGCATACGCGTTGGGCTACTCACGGTGAGCCATCTGAAGTGAATGCTCATCCACATATGTCTGGGGATATTGCCGTTGTTCACAACGGTATTATCGAAAACTATGAAGAGTTACGAGAAATCCTGCGTGAACGTGGTTATGTTTTTGAATCTCAGACGGATACGGAAGTTATCGCACACCTTATGGAATGGGAGTTAAAAACCTCAGACTCCCTTGTTGAAGCGCTGCAAAAAACGGTGAAGCAGTTAGAAGGTGCTTACGGCACTGTAATTTTCGACAAAAAAGATCCAAGTCGCGTTGTAGTTGCACGTTCTGGTAGCCCATTAGTGATCGGCTTTGGGATGGGGGAGCATTTCATCGCTTCAGATCAACTGGCGTTGTTACCGGTTACCCGTCGTTTTGCCTTTCTTGAAGAAGGTGATGTTGCGGAAGTGACGCGTTTTGAGGTCAATATTTTTGATGCGAATGGACAAGCAGTAGAGCGTGAGGTTATGGAATCTAACGCAGAGCATGATGCGGGTGATAAGGGTCAGTACCGCCACTTTATGCAAAAAGAAATCTACGAGCAGCCAACGGCACTTATCAATACAATGGAAGGGCGTTTGACCGCTGATTCGGTTGTGACGGAATCAATTGGTGTGAACGCCGTTGAGATTCTAAATAAAGTCGAACACGTACAAATTGTGGCATGTGGTACGTCATACAACGCAGGCATGACAGCACGTTACTGGTTTGAAGATATTGCTGGTATAAGTTGTGATGTCGAAATCGCGTCAGAGTTCCGCTATCGTAAATTCGTAACTCGCGCAAACTCTCTCCTTGTAACACTATCTCAATCTGGTGAAACGGCTGATACTCTGGCTGCACTTCGCCTTGCCAAAGAGAAAGGTTACATGGCAGCGATGACCATTTGTAATGTGGCTGGATCTTCTTTGGTTCGTGAATCAGATTTTGCCTTCATGACTCGTGCTGGTGTTGAAATTGGTGTCGCTTCTACGAAAGCGTTCACCACACAGCTATCTGCATTGTTAATGCTAGTAACAGCGTTGGGTAAGCAGCAAAATCGAGTGAGTAAAGAGAAAGAAAAAGAGATTGTTGAGGCACTTCATGCCTTGCCTCAACAAATTAATGCAGCCTTATCTTTAGAAAAAGAGATCGAAGCATTAGCACCAGATTTTGCTGATAAACACCACACACTATTTCTAGGTCGTGGCGAATTTTATCCAATAGCAATGGAAGCTTCATTGAAACTAAAAGAGATCTCTTATATCCATGCTGAAGCGTACGCCGCTGGTGAATTAAAACATGGTCCATTAGCTCTTATTGACGCAGATATGCCCGTTGTAGTGGTTGCACCAAGCAACGATCTTTTAGAGAAGTTGAAGTCTAATGTTGAAGAGGTTCGTGCTCGTGGTGGTTTGCTGTATGTATTTGCAGATGAAGATGCGGGCTTTGAAGGTGATGAGACGATGAAGATCATTACTATGCCGCATGTGAGTGAAATTACCGCAGCCATTTACTACACCATACCAATGCAGTTGTTGTCTTATTATGTTGCATTGATCAAAGGAACTGACGTTGATCAACCACGTAATTTGGCTAAGGCGGTAACAGTAGAATAAGCACCAGTATTAGAATAAATAAAAAAGCCGAGAATTATCTCGGCTTTCTTATTTGTGACTTTACTTATTTTTCAATAAGATATGACCAATTTAATGACGCTGTAGTATTAAAAAGGACTCTCTTTGCCGAGTTCATTGCAGATTTCGACAATGGCTAATGAGAGTCCAGATTTGATGATTTGTTGTTGTCTTTGAAGTTGCAGTTGATAAAACTCTAAGTCGATATCGTCATCCGGTTCTGAGACTTCTAGTTGAACCATTCCCATTTTTTTCACTAAATTGAGTTTTTTAATGGGCTCTAGAATATTTGGGTCAGTGAATTCATAATCAGAAGCGTCGTTGTTTAATACATTCTTGATTTTAATTATGTCTTCAATGTCATGATACACATGGTCGGGAAGCACACCTAAGCCAAAAAGTAGTTTTAGTCGGACTGATAAATTGCCTAGTGGGCCTGAATCATGGAGTAGGGGCCCAACAACGGATTGTACGGCAAAATTATCTTTTTGAAAGATTCGTTGCATAAGCGCATCGATGGAGTCATTAAATACGTCTACGGCAGCAATGAAAAAACCGCGCACCGAAGGGGCACTATTCAATCGCTCTATAATTTCACTTTCATTTATCTTGTCTGCCATATATTGAACTAAATAATCTGTTAATAAGGGGAGTTACCACTCCCCTTGATGGTTATAGTGTTTCGAAAATAGCTTTAATTTTCATGACTTCTTTACTGCTTTCACTTAATCCGGTGTATTGGGCAAGTGTTTTATTAACCCCTTGGTTGCTGAGAGAGTTCTGCAGTTCGATTGCCTGAGGATCATCGTTGCTTTGGTATTTAAGCGCGGCGGCAATACCTTTTAAAAGTGTTTGATTTTCAGTGCCATATTCAATTGTACCCAGTAATGGCTTAACTAATCTATCATTGGCACCTAATTTTCGAATTGGTTGGCGTCCCACACGGTCAACTTCATCGACTAAATAGGGGTTAGCGAATCGAGTCAAAATTTTATCAATGTAAGCATTGTGTAATTCACGATCAAACTGATAGCGACGAATCAATACCTCACCACTTTCAATCATGGCCTGTTTTACTTCGGCGTAGATTGAAGGATCTCCAATGGCTTCACGAATGGTTTTATGACCTTTTAGGCAACCTAAATACGCAGTAATACAATGTCCTGTATTGAGAGTGAACAGTTTACGTTCGACAAATGCCATTAAGTTATTGGTCTTTTCCATTCCTGAAATATCAGGGATCTCACCTTTAAACTGTTGTTCATCAACAATCCATTCACTAAAGCTTTCAACGGTCACTTCTAAAGGATCATCGTTAGCTGCTTTTGCTGGTGGTACAATACGATCGACCGCAGAATCCACAAAACCGATCAGCGTATTCGCTTTCTCATGCAGGGATTTATCCAGATGTTTATAAACTTCGCCCTTTAAGTGGGTTGTGCCGCGGACCATATTCTCACATGCAATGATATTCAATGGTGCGTTGTTGCCAGCTTCAAAGCGTTTGCTAATACCGATTGCTATGGTTTTAGCGATAATATCTAGTACATTTGGGCCAACGGCAGTGGTGACTAAATCTGTGCGTATGAGGCGATCAATGACATCATTAGTGGCTGAATTGACAGCCGTAACATGAGTTACGGTATCTATTTGGCACTTGTTGCCGACTACTTTTACTTTATATTCTTGTTTGTGACTGAGTTGGTCGACTAAAGGTTCGTCTACGTCGGCAAATGTAACTTCAATCTCTGCATCAGCTAAGAGTTTGCCAATGAAGCCTCGACCAATATTCCCTGCGCCAAAGTGAACTGCATTTTTCATATATTACCTACCAAGTAATTAAAAATAACGACTCTAGGGTGAGGTCAACTGCATAGGGGGGGACAGTTGACCTCGTTGCTCTCAGGAGCAAAGTAAGTGAGCTTAAGCTGCTTGTGGGCTGCCTAGGATGTTGAGAATCTCAGAGACATCTTTAGTGCTAGTTAGCTTTTCAATTGCATCTGGCTCATCGAGTGCGTTAGTGATAGTGGTAATCACCTGAATGTGTTCATCATTCTTAGCAGCAATACCAATAACTAGCTTTGCTACATCATTTTGGTCATCAGTGAATTGAATGCCTGAAGGGTACTGACAAATTACAATGCCGGTTTTCTTTACCTTGTCTTTCGCTTCAACGGTACCATGTGGTACGGCGATAGATTCACCTAAATAGGTTGGAACAAGCTTCTCTCGCTCAAACATAGCATCAACGTATTCAGCTTCTGCGTATCCCATCTCAACTAGCTTATTGCCAGCAAAGCGGATTGCTTCTTCCTTATTATTTGCCTTTAAATCAAGGTAAATATTCTCCGCAGCAATTTGGAATACTGAGGGTTGTTGTGCTTCGTAATAATCGTCATTGGCGGCTAAAACAGAAACTTTGACTGCATGGCTATCATTTGCAGCTTGACTTCTTTGTGCGGCAAGCAATTGAGTGACTAGCTTGTTATACATCTCACTGTCCAGGAAATTTGTAAGTGAAATGTGCTGCGCATTTGGAGCATGCTTGCGTGCTCGGTCTGTTAGATCTTTATGAGTAATCACGATATCGGCACTTTCATTTAAGTTGTTAATTGCCAGATTATTCACATCAATGTTTAGGCCTGCGCTTTGTACTTTTTTACGTAGCATACTTGCACCCATAGCGCTTGAGCCCATGCCAGCATCGCAAGCAACAATAATGTTTTTGATATTGGCTAATTCAACCTTGCCTTTGTTTTGACTATCTACAGTTGTCTTGGGTTTTGATGTCGACTTCAAATCTTTCATTTGCGATGTGGCTTTTTCAAGTGCAGATTCATCACCGTCTTCTTCTGTTGAAGTTTGAGTCTTCATTAACAGTGCCGCAACTGTAAAAGAAACGCCCGTTGCCGCTGCAATCGAAGTAAGTACACCAACAATTGAACTTTTCTGAGTCATCAACAAAATAGCGAAGATTGAGCCGGGTGATGCTGGAGAGACAAGTCCAGCATTGAACATTACAAGCACGAAAACCCCTGTCATTCCGCCTGCAATGGCCGCTAAAATTAAGCGTGGGTTCATTAAGATGTATGGGAAGTAAATTTCGTGGATACCACCAAAGAAGTGAATTATTGATGCACCACCTGCGGTTTGACGAGCTGTACCTTTACCAAACACCATATAAGCGAGGAGGATACCTAAACCAGGACCAGGATTAGCCTCAATCAAGAAGAAGATAGATTGTCCCGCTTCAGAAGCTTGTTGGATCCCAAGTGGAGAGAAAATGCCATGGTTTATCGCGTTATTTAGGAATAGGATCTTTGCAGGTTCAACAAAAATAGACGTTAAAGGAAGAAGATGGGCCGATACGAGGAAGTTAACTCCCGCCGCCAAACCACTTGATAAGACTTTGACAAATGGTCCAATAAATAGGAAGGCGAGAATGGCACATAACATACCAATAATGCCTGCAGAGAAGTTATTGACTAACATCTCAAAGCCACTTTTAACCTTACCATCGATATAGCTATCGAACTTTTTGATAGCCCAACCGCCAAGTGGCCCTACCATCATTGCGCCCATGAACATTGGTATGTCGGTACCGACAATAACACCCATGGTAGTAATCGCGCCCACGACAGCTCCGCGCTCTCCGCCGACTAATTTACCACCAGTATAGCCAATCAGTAATGGTAAAAGATAAGTGATCATAGGCCCAACCATAGAAGCTAGCGTTTCATTTGGTAGCCAGCCTGTTGGGATGAAGAGTGCTGTGATAAAGCCCCATGCGATAAACGCACCTATATTTGGCATTACCATGTTAGACAGAAAACGACCAAAATTTTGTATCTTGATCTTCGCATCTGGTGATATCATAAGAATTCCCCGTTTGATGTTCTGATGAATATTGTAGTAGTGCGGTTCGCCAAAACCGCTTGATTGTTTAGTTCATAATCAATTTACCACACAATTTTTACTTAGAACTGATAACGGGATTTTTGAGATCTAAGTCTTAATAAATTGTCTTTCTGATCTTTTTTATGTGATTAATAACACTTCTTGACATTGTAATTTAGCTACAAATTGCAATTTACTTCCTTGTCAATTGTTTTCTATTGCTCTATATCTAATTTTTGATTATTCCAAAGTTGATCTTATTGTGATTTATATCACTAAAATACACTACTTAGTCACGAGGATTATAATTTATGTGATGTTAATCAAATCTAATGTCTGGTTGAAAAATGCTCAATTGATGATTTGTGTCACAATTGGATTCGCATTGAAAGAAACCTACGGTTTTGAATTGGGTTATCGTTTAGATACAGGTGTCGTTACCAGTTAGCCGTCGTTTCGCCTTTCTTGAAGAAAGTTAACATTCATGCCGAAGCATAAACTGCTGGTGAATTGAAGCACGGCCCGCTTGCTCTGATCGATGCAGAAATGCCAGTGATTGTGGTTGCACCTAATAATTAGCTGTTAGAGAAGTTGAAATCGAACGTTGAAGAAGAGCGTGACCGTGGAATAATTAAGCTAAGACCAGAAAGTGTAAGTATCGAAAGACAATAACTTTTAATCAATCACTGCAATATCTGGTTTTGACCTCCGACTAAGTTGATCTTGGTTGGAGGTTTTTTATGTCAGATGCAGATAAATCATTTAATCAAACAGGCCATAGCGCCGAATTGACCTAAGCCATTAATTATCAGTTTTTTGTTGTAATGAGAATCAATTGTAATAAAAGAGTGGTTTATTTATCCTTGCCTTATTCAGTTAACAGAGTAAGTACAACACTATGAGTGGCCATTCGTTCTTTGAGCATCTTTTCGAGCACTCTCAACAAGTCACCCCTTATCTGCATGGCACGATAAAGCCTCTATCAGAAGTCGGTGTAGAGTCTACGCTTATTCATATTGACCGCTCTAGCTCAGAGAGCATCCGCGAGCTATACGAGAGCCTCAAGCTAGCTCATCCTGAAGCTGGATCCGCTTATTGGTTAACTCGTACTTGGACGTTACTCTGTTGGCAACCGATTTATGTCGCTTTTGTTGCTATTTACTCTTGCCAAGGTTTACCTAAGTTATCTTTGATTGGTCAGCACGTTCAGCCAAATTTTATCAGTGGTTATCAGTTTGACTCGGAAGATTATTTTAAGGGCACTGAACAAGAACTCGTCACGCTTGCGGGAAAAGAGCTTAATGTTCTATTTGATTATTTTCGCCAAGAAATGAGCCTTTGGACTCGTATCCGACCTGGCTTTACCAATTACTTGTTTGCTGATGGGGTGTTAGGTTGTTTGGTGAAGCTAAGTCACTTTGCTCCTGATCTCTCGGCAGAGTATTTAATGGCTCAGGCTCAACGGTGGTTAGTAGCCTGCAATCTTCCCGAGAAGCTGGTGGGCTCTCTTCGTTATGATGAAGCATCTCAACAACTTGTCTTGGTACGAACCAGTTGTTGTTTGGTCTATAAATGCCAAGGGCGAGAGCTATGCACTGACTGTCCTAGGCATCCAGACAATAAGCGCTAAATTAACTCAGCGCTTTTTTGAGGCTCTTTTACGGCTAAATAGGCTATCGCAGTAATCAAGACCGAGAACACGATGCACAAATAGATAGGGTATAAAGGGCTCACGGTTGCGGTAAATGCCAGCAATGACGCAGATCCATAGCCAATGGTATGCGACATAGCAATGTAACCGGCAACGGCTCCAGGCTCATCACTTTGTTTTTCTGTTGCCTCAGAGGTGTAAGCCGGTACAAGTAGCGCTGCACCACTTGCGACAATTGCCATTGCTACACCATAAAGCCAAACATTGGGAACTAAGAAAAGCACGAAACCACACACTAAACCAACAGCCCCCAACCGATACATTTTCAATGGCGTAATGTTTTGTTTTTTGATGACAATAACTTGGATTAAAAATGTACATGTCGCACTAATCGTCAAGAGTACGCCAATACCATCACCGACTTCAGCCGCCGACCAACTCGTTATTGTGCTCATCAGGGGAGTAAAGTTGTACTGCAAAAGTGCAACCGCCGCACAAAGCAACAAACCACTGAACAGATAAGGCAAAAAGACTTTACTTGGTAGCCAAGATAACGGCTTCACAACTTTATTCTTCTTTTCACAAAGTTGAGGTGAAGGCAGTAAGGCTACAGTGGTAAATACGACGACTGGAAGCGCGATCATTAACATCAATGGAGCATAAGGAGAGAACTTTAAGGCGATGATCGCAATCAAAGGACCAATAAGCCTACCGGTACTCAAACCAATACTGATACCAGTAATTGCTTGCAATCGGTTCTCTTTTCCACATAAAAGGATCGCCCAGTGTTGGCAAGCAGGAACCATTCCCGCTACGGTGCAACCATAAACAATCCGAGCGAGTAACAAGCCAAATAGACAGACTTCGGTCATAACGAGCCGATCATCACTCCAGATAGTAAACAGAAGCAACAGCATGAAACTAAATGCCATACCGAGTAGAGCTTGCAGTACCACGTTTCTCGGTCCCCATCGGTCGCTGTATCTACCCCAGCAAGGGGCTGCGGGCAAAAAAAGAAAACTGCCAATGGCGATAAGAATGGACCAAGTAGGCAAATTAAATGCCGAGCGTTCAATCAAGAATGGTAGAGATACGAGCAAGCCATTTTGGCCAATACCCATGAGTGCTGCTGCTGAACTGATTGCCCACAGTTGAGTCTTTTTGCTGTGTAAAACTGACATGTTTTTAATTCATTGTAATTATTATAGAAATCATCAATAAGCTAGTTGTGTTAATAATGAATATGCTATTGATTGTGAAAATAATTCTCACTTCGATGTTTGCGTGGTAAAGTTACTGGCTTAAAGCCAATAACTCAACTTCATATTTCACTTATGTATCAACTGGTCGATGCGTCGTTCGAAATCGACGGTAAGAGTATTCTTTCTCCCACTAGCATCACATTTTCACCGGGAAAAGTGACGACGCTTCTTGGTCACAATGGGTGTGGAAAGTCGACCTTGGTAAAGCTTCTTAGCCGTCAAAATTCTCCCACACATGGACAAGTTTTGTTTAACCAACAATCCGTCTCTTCATTTTCAAGTTTAGAGTTTGCCCATCAGGTGGCGTATCTTCCTCAGCACCCTCCGATAACAGATGGTGTCACAGTTCGTGAGTTAGTGTGCTTTGGACGCTATCCGTGGAAAGGGGCATTTGGTCGTTATGGCAAAGAAGATTATGCCATTGTTGATGAAGCCATCGGGAAAGTCGGCTTAACCCTATTTTCTGAGCGGTTTGTTGCAACCTTATCTGGTGGTGAAAGACAAAGAGCTTGGGTTGCCATGCTACTTGCTCAACAAAGCCAGTGTATTTTGCTTGATGAGCCGACATCGGCTTTAGATGTGGCACATCAGCATGAATTACTGGTTTTAATCCGAGAGCTAAACCAATCCATGGGCTTAACAGTGATCATGGTATTGCATGATGTCAACATGGCAGCAAAATTCAGTGATCACCTCATTGCTCTCCATTCTGGAAAGGTGATTGCCGAAGGTTCTCCTCAAGAGTTAATGACTCCAGAAATACTAATGAAAATATATGGAATGGAACTCGCGTTATTCGAGCACCCTAAAACTGGAAAGCCAATCAGTTACATCCCCTAAACAAAAGGAACCTGTTGTGAAAAAACTCATAGTGATTCTTTCTGCGGCATTTGCATTCAATAGCTATGCACTCGATATTACCCATGAAATGGGGACCACTTCCTTTGACTCGACTCCTAAGAAAGTTGTGGCATTAGACTGGGTACTGACAGAAACCGTTCTTAGCCTAGGCGTTGAACTTGAAGGTGTTGCAGATACAAACGGTTATCAGCAGTGGGTGGTGGAGCCAAGTCTAGACGCTGATGTCATTGATGTCGGTTCGAGACGTGAACCCAACTTAGAGTTACTGACCGACATCAAACCCGATGTCATCTTGATCAGCAAACATATGGCTGCTGCGTATGAGCAATTGAATAAGATTGCGCCAGTGCTGGTTTACAGCGTTTACAGTGAAGAAAAACAACCATTGAAGTCAGCAAAGTCCATTACCACTTCTTTAGGTAAACTTTTCAATAAAGAGATACGTGCTGAGCAAGTTATTGAGCAGACAGATAAACGTTTTGCGGCCAACGGAGAAAAAATTATTTCGGCAGGAAAAGCGGACAAGCCGCTTCTGTTTGCTCGATTTATTAATGACAAAACGCTGCGTATTCACAGTCAAGGTTCTTTAGCGCAAGACACCATCAGTGCGATGGGACTCAAGAATGACTGGCAGGAACAAACAAATCTTTGGGGCTTCACTACAACGGGAACTGAAAAGTTAGCTGAACATCAAAAGGCGAATGTGATGATTTTTGGTCCTTTAAAACAAGAAGAGCGTCAGCAACTTACTCAATCCCCTCTTTGGCAAGCTATGGAGTTTACTCGTACTGACTCCGTTTACGAGCTTCCAGCCATTTGGACTTTTGGTGGACTGATCGCTGCGCAAAGATTTAGCGACCACATTACCGAGCAACTTACCCAGCCATAATGAATACCTTAAAGATCGCAAATCAAGCCAATGGGCGATTGAACTTTAAAGCAGCAGCGTTATTCAGCGCTGCTGCTTTGATTATTGGTTCACTGCTCCAACTAACCGCACCTTATTCACAAGGCTTTGGGCTGATTTGGGATACTATATTTCATTTTGATGCGGCCAATTACCAGCATCTCATTACTTATTTAACATATTTGCCGAGACTGACGGTTGCGATTATCTGTGGATTTGCTCTCGCCGTTGCAGGGTGTGTGATGCAGTTTGTATTGCGTAATCCTATCGCTTCACCAACCACTTTAGGAGTAGCCGCTGGTGCAGAATTGGGAATGGTGCTTGGTATTTTATTGATTCCTGCCAATGTCGTGCTCCCAAGTTTTGTTCCCGCATTTGTAGGTGGCTGCCTAGCAACTGGATTAGTCTTCATCTTGAGCTCTGCAAGAGGGTATTCGCCATTACATATGGTGTTAGCTGGTATGGTGGTGAGTCTATTTCTAGGCTCACTCAACACCATGTTATTGATGCTCCATGAGCAGCGACTCACCAGTATCTTTGTTTGGGGGGCTGGCGTACTTAATCAAAATGACTGGTCAAGTACGCAAATGCTATTGCCTTTGGTTCTTATGCCCACGAGCTTGCTGCTGGTGTTACAGCGCCCATTATCCGCACTACAGTTTGGTGATAATGTTGCCACTTCGTTGGGCGTCAACATTAAACAGATCAAACTGCTCTGCTTATCTTTAGCCATTTTCATTACTGCCGCAGTGGTCAGTGAAGTCGGCTTGATTGGCTTTGTCGGCATTGTTGCGCCTGCCATCGCGAGAATGCTTGGGGCAAGAACCCTGACAAAACAAATTTTAATGAGTGGCCTCGTTGGCAGTGTCATCCTGCTTATCGTTGACCTAGTCATCCAGCCGTTCTCTGGCGTCGGGGGAGAGCTTTTACCAACAGGTGCAATGACCGCATTAATTGGCGCGCCGTTCTTGTTATGGTTACTGCAACGAACCAAACTACAATCCGACCTTAAAGCACGCTCTGAACATGTCGAACATTACAAACAGGTCAACACACACAAGATTTTGGCTACATTGCTATTGGTGCTCATGGCAGTGTCTCTTTTCGCCATCATGGTGGGTAAAAATCAGTTTGGTTGGAGCTTTGGTTTCAATCAGTCCATTTTCGAATTGCGCGCGCCACGTGTACTTGTTGCACTAGTTGCAGGGATAGGATTGGCCTTTGCAGGGACGATCATTCAACGCATCTCTAATAACCCTATGGCTAGCCCAGAAGTCTTAGGCATCAGTTCTGGTGCTGCGCTAGCCTTGGTTCTTGGTTCTTTATTTGGTGTTGCTGTCGATAGAGAACAGCAAATGTTTTTAGGTACGCTTGGTGCTGTCTCAGTTACAACGGTGGTTTGGTTAATAGGTAGGAAGCATCATTTTGCTCCGACACAAACCTTACTGACGGGGATTGCTTTGAGTGCGGGTTTAGATGCCTTACTGAGAATTGCGATGAGCTCGGGTCATGATAACGCATCAGCGCTACTGACATGGTTATCGGGCTCAACTTACCTGGTTGCCAGCAATGATGTTCTGCTGCTTGCTGTTGGTGTCGCTTTCATCGGTGGTATCGCGTTATCACTGAGCCGCTGGATAGCAATAATCGGCCTCGGGGAAATCACGGCTAACAGCATTGGTATGAATGTCACTGTGGTGAGATTGGCACTGTTGTTACTTATTGCAGCATTGACGACGCTGTGCACGATCGTTATTGGCCCACTTAGCTTTATCGGTTTGTTGGCTCCGCACATGGCGCGCTCACTTCACCAGTACCGTGCAACACCACAAATGCTTACTGCTGCATTGCTGGGGGCGATCATTATGGTATTGGCTGACTGGATAGGGCGAACACTTTGGTTCCCTTGGCAGTTTCCTGCTGGTTTATTAGCTTCTTTGATTGGTGGCGGCTACTTCCTCTATCTAATGAGACGTTAATCGACCGCTTACCTAACTTGGCGACCAGATAAGGTGAATGCTTGCATGATGGAAAAATACATCGTTGTCCTTAAACCTTTGCGTTTAATCCGTTGTTTTTGGCAAATGTATTGATTGTGTTTCTGATGCGAAAAGGCAGTTCGTGGTAATGAAATAAATTTGTGTTTACCATATGAGTAAACGTCATAAGAAATTGTAACTCATGGAAAAGGCGACCATTACTAAACTTCAGCAAGATTTGTTCAATAAAGTTGTTAGTAAACTCAAAGCCGAACAGGCAAAAATGGGTGATAGCCTTAACGAATCATCGTTAGCACAACAGTTCGAAGTTTCTAGAACTCCGATGCGTGCCGTGCTCACTTACATGTCGGTCTTAGGTATCACCAAAGCGGTTCCTTATAAGGGATTTGTTTTACAGCTCGATGCGCAATCAATCAAAACCCAAGATAAATCCAGCAGTGAAGAGTCTCGTCAGGAAAAACTTTACCTAAGAGTATTAATGGATTTGTTCTTTGGTGAAATTGAGGCTGCGTTTTCAGAGAAGGAGCTTCAAGAAGGTTACAACGCGACCCGGGGCGAGGTGCAAAATGTGCTGCGTCTGTTAGAAAGTGATGGCATTTTGCGCCGTAGTCCCGGATATAAGTGGCATCTAGAGGGGGTACTCAACACGCTTGAAAGACATACTGAAAGCTACCGATGTCGGCTGATTTTTGAGCCTGCAGCTTTGCTTGAGCCTAGTTGGTCACTCGATCTCAATGCACTAGAGGGGTGTCGTGAACACCATCTCCAAGCAATTGATAACCCTAAAGCGGTTAGTGCTAGTGATTTATTTAACTTAAGTGCAGAGTTTCATGAGCTGCTTGCGGCCTGTTCTGGAAACCGTTTTCTACTTAGCTACATGCAGCAACATAACCGTATGCGTAAAGCCACGGATCTCGTGTCTATGCATATCCAATCTTCTGTGAGTAAGTCTTGTCAGCGCCGCCTAGATATTATCGAGCTTGTACTAGAAGGCAAAAACCAAGATGCATCGAAAAAGCTAACCCAACTATTGGAAAATGATATTCGGGTCATGCAACGCACCTATAGCAATGTGGTAAGTCTATCGCTACCAGAGCGAGAAAAACTCATAAACCGTATTACTGACACCAGTGTTTAAAGGCAGGCAAAAGCTGCCTTTCTTGTATTCCACGCTATAACCAACGTTTTCATTCACTCAAGAAAGTGGTGTTACTGCTCTCATTTCAACACTGCCACCTTCATTCCTCCTTGTTCACACGAATATCCATTTATCTTTATTGACCTAAAAGAAAATAATTCTCACTTGCATATTGCACTTTCGCAGCAGAAAAACAATAATAATGATTCTTATTTGTAATTAATAAAGACAGCCTTGTCGCTCAAGTATTTTATTTGGGCAGCTTTTAATTGATAAACATAGAGAAAATAATGAATGCGAGTAAAGGGAAGTTCCCTCTATCTACTGTTGCGCTAGCGATTGCCGCTGCAAGCACAGTGTTTACAGCCCAAGCAAAAGAGTACACAACGGAAGACAAAATCGTAGTTGTCTCCAGTCGTACTCCGAAAGCGATTAGTGATATTCCTGGCACAGTTTGGTATATCGAATCAGAGAAAATTGAACAGGAATTCCGCGGTGGTAAGACGCTTGGCGATATTCTGTCTTCGGCAATCCCCTCTTTAGATGTCAGTAGTGGTGCTCGTACCAATTTAGGACAAAATCTTCGTGGGCGTAAAATGCTAGTGATGATAGATGGTGTATCACTGCAATCTTCGCGCTCTATCAGTCGTCATCTAGACTCAATCGACCCATTTAATATTGATCGTATTGAAGTTCTTTCTGGCTCCACATCAATATATGGCGCTGGTGCCTCTGGTGGTGTCATCAATATCATCACTAAAAAAGCACAAAGTGAAGAGTTAGAGTTTGAAACGTATCTAGGTGGGACCTCTGGCCTAAATTCTAGCGAAGATTTTGATTACAAACTTGCGCAGTCGATTTCAGGTGGCAATGAAAAAGTAAAAGCACGTACATCGGTCGTTTATACAGAAACACGGGGATTCTTTGACGCCAATGGTACCATCGCTACTCCAGATATATCGCAAGGCTCTCTGCAGTTCAATCAAACGGTAGATTTTTTAACGACAGTGGGCGTGAATGTTTCAGAAACCCAAAAGTTAAACCTGCTTGCACAATACTATGATAGCCAACAAGACTCGCCTTATGGCTTGTACATTGTCGGTCGTGATTTTGTCGATGTGCGTAAGGGGTTTGATTCGGACCGTGAGCACGGTACAGAACGCATCATGCTTAGCGCCTCTTATGTTGACGATCAGTTGTTTGGTCATCAGCTCATTGCAGAAGCGTCATACCGCAAAGAAGACCAGACTTACACTCCTTACTACCAATCTTCTGGTCAGCAGATTACAGAGGTAATCTCACTAAAAGCGGCGCTGGCAAAGAGCTTTGATAAAGTGAACATTGTTTATGGTATTGATGCTTATCAAGACAAACTAGACAGTAATCAAGCGCTTTACGATCCAAATATTGCTAATAACTCTGGCAACTTGATTAACAAGACTTATGCTCAAGTTGGACGTTATGCCGGTGTTGAAGTCAGTTCAATTGCCGCCTTTGCCCAAGCCGATTATTCGATCACCGAAGATTGGACGGTAGAAGGGGGAGTTCGTTACCAACATATGTCGAACAAAATTGATGACTTCGTTGGCTACAAGCAACAGAAACAAATTGCGACAGGTAATGGCACTTCGGCAGATGTAGTTCCTGGTGGAGAAACGGATTACGGTGTCGCTCTTTTCAACTTGGGAACGATTTATGATCTAAACAGCAACTCCCAAGTTTGGGCTAATTTCTCTCAAGGTTTTGATCTTGCTGATCCTGCTAAATACTATGGTCAAGGTAATTACACGCTTGTTGGCGAACATTGGCAACTTGACGACAGTATTAACGTAAATGAATCGAAAATGTCAGGCATTAAGACCAACAGTTTTGAGTTAGGTTATCGCTTAGATACTGGCGATTTCAACTTACAAACAGCGGCTTACTATTCTCAATCAGACAAGAACGTTAAGTACAACAAGGCCACATTGCTTATTGAAGAAATTGAAGACAAAAAACGTGTCTATGGTCTAGAAACGATGGCGTCTTATTGGATTCATGACAACATCCAACTTGGCGCTTCTGGCCATTATGTGGTGTCTGAAGTGAAAGGGGAAAATGGCTGGGAAGATTATGATGCAGGCTATGCGAGTACCTCTAAGGCGAATGCTTGGGCTGGTTGGTACGATACAGATCTCGCCATTAAACTGCAAAGCCAAACGATGTTTGGCTATGAAGATGCGTCGAACAACAAGCTAGATGGTTACACCTTATTTGATCTCGTTGGTAGTTATCAGCTTCCAGTCGGTAGTTTGGGTTTTGGCATTCAGAACTTGTTTAATGAAGACTACACCACCGCTTGGGGTCAACGTGCGCAGCTCATTTACTCAGCGCATTATGATTCAGCAGCTTATGACTACAAAGGCCGTGGTCGTACCTATACACTAAACTACCAAGTTAATTTTTAGTAACACTATCTAAACTAGAATCGTCAATCCTGATTGAATACCGTTCACTGACTGTGAACGGTATTTTTTTATGTCGTATCTAAGTGCGTATGCTCAGGCTTGCCTGATATATCGAGAGTCGTGGCTCTTTCTACTTTATATATTCAGATCTTCTGCCATAAAATCTCGTGTTTAATTGATAATTCTATCTGTACTCTGGTGTTTACAATTAAATACTGAAAAGGTGTTTCATAATATTTCAAGCTATTGAATTAGACTCATAATCATTGTCATCTAGGCATCTCTAATATTGGCGTAGTTCTTTCGTTCATATGCCAAACAATAACAACAATGTAATTCAGATTGAGTGTAAACAAAGGATATCTATATGAGTCAGTGGCTTGGGCGACTAAAGCTGTCCCAATTGATTATTGGGGCACTGCTGTTTATTGGTGTTGTGCCTGCTTTAATACTAGGGTTGAACGCGGTATTTCTTGCACAAGGTGCGTTAACAGAACGGTCTTATAACCAACTTGATACGGTAAGAACGATTAAATCGTCACAGATCCGTTCTTTTTTCAACGAACGAGAAGGGGATATGGATGTTCTCGTCGAAGTGGCCAGTACGCTTCAACTAGAAGGGTTTCGGAAACTGGAAGCGATTAACCAATCACAAGCTAACCAAGTACAAGAATATCTCAAACAATTGAAATCAGGGCTACGATTATTTGCCGATGCTTATACGACCCAAATGGTGCTCGAAGAGTTTGATCGTGCTTTCAAAGCTCAAGGGAATCAGATAAGTGGCCGAACTTGGGATGCGCTTGCCAATCAATATGGTGCAGAGATCGATCAGTTCCAACGGCATTTTGGTTGGTATGATGCGTTTTTGATCAATAAAGATGGTGACATCATCTACAGCGCAACTCGAGAGGCGGATCTTGGTCGTAATGTTCGCTCCGAGAATATTGCTGGTAGCGGGTTAGCAAAGGCTTTTCATCAAGCGATGAAAAGTGGAGAGGTAGATGAAGTTTTCTTTGGCGACTTTTCACTGTATCACTACTCGAATGATCTTCCTGCTGGATTCTTTGTCACTCCAGTAACCAATAATACCAATCAAGTCATTGGTTATGCGGCCATGCAATTTCCCATCGATAAGATCAATAGGATCACGATGCAAACACAAGGCATGGGGAAAACCGGAGAAACGTATTTAGTGGGGCCAGATAAGCTGATGCGTTCAGATTCTCGACTGGATCCAGAAGGTTACTCGGTGGCGGCATCTTTTGCTCGGAATCATGCTGTTGAAACCAAAGCAACACAAGCCGCGTTTGTGCAGGGCGCAGGTTCGGGGATCATTAAAGATTACAACGGCAACTTAGTGCTTTCTGTATGGCAAACCGTTGAGCTGGACCAACATCACCACTGGGCGATCATCAGTGAAAAAGACGTAAAGGAAGCGTTTGTGCCTAAAGATCGTGGTGGTGTTGAGTTATACAGTAAGTACATAGAGAAGTATGGCTACTACGACTTGTTCTTGATCGATCCAAGTGGTGAAGCGTTCTATACCGTGACGAAAGAAGCGGATTATCAAACCAATCTGCTTAATGGAGTTTATGCCAATAGCAATCTTGGTCAGCTGGTTCGCAGTGTTATTGATACCAAATCATATGGTGTGATTGATTTTGCCCCCTATGCGCCATCCAATGACGCGCCTGCGGCCTTTATTGCAAAGCCAATACTAAATGAACGTGGAGACGTGGTGATGGTGGTTGCTTTGCAGCTTTCTCTAGAGGCCATTAACGCTGTCATGCAGCTTCGCGAAGGTATGGGAGAGAGCGGAGAGTCTTATTTGGTTGGTTCGGACTACCGGATGCGCTCAGATTCCTATCTAAGCCCTGATAACCATTCAGTCGCGGCATCGTTTGCTGGTTCTGTTGAACGCAATGGTGTTAAAACTGATGCGACGATTGCGGCTTTAGCGGGTCAAAGTGGTGCAGATATCATTGTCGATTATAATGGCAATCCCGTTTTATCGTCCTATTCCCCATTGAATATTGGTGATATTCGTTGGGCGCTAGTGGCTGAGATCGACCAAGCTGAAGCGTTCTCGTCAGTCTATCAAATCCGCAATATTATTATTTTTATGATGGTCGTGACGTTATTTATCACCATCGTTTTAGCTCTGTATATGGCGTCTATCATTAAAAAGCCATTGGGAGGAGAGCCTAGAGATATGATGTTGTTGGCCAAACAAGTCGCGCAAGGCGATCTCACTCATGAGTTTGATCGTAAGGTTTCTTCTGACAGTTTATATGGCGCATTGCGAGATATGTCGGACAATCTTAAACAACTGATTGCGCATATTCTTGAAGCTAGCCATAGCCTTGCGTCTACCGCGGAAGAAACGTCAGTGGCTAGCGAACAGACCACAACGGCCGTCACCACCCAGCATCGTGAAACGGAGTCAGTCGCTTCAGCAATTGAACAAATGACAGCAACCATTCAAGAGGTGGCGAAAAACACCGCAGATGTTGCTCAGGCTTCTCAGTTGGCATTTGATAAGAGCTCGACAGGTCAACAAACCTTAGATAAAGGCAGTGTTGCACTGGCGAACTTGGTGGAAGGTGTCGCTTCAACGAATGAAAATATGCAGACTCTGCAACTCAAGAGTAATGAAATTGGACATGTGCTGGTGGTAATACAAGAAATCGCTGAGCAGACCAATTTACTTGCTCTCAATGCTGCTATTGAAGCGGCCCGTGCAGGAGAAGCCGGTAGGGGTTTTGCCGTTGTTGCCGATGAAGTGCGAACCTTAGCACAGAGAACGCAAGCTTCGGCTTCTGAAATTCAGACCATGATATCGTCGGTGCAGCAAGCGGCCGGATCGGCAACTCAGAACATGGCAAGGTGTGAAGAGCAAGTGACATTAACGGCGGAGTTGTCAGGCCAGACTCAACAAAATTTTGTGGCGATCATTGAGTCTATTAATGTCATTAATACGATGATGGAACGAGTTTCGATTGCCGCAGAAGAACAAGCTCAGGTGACTGATGCTGTGAGCCAGAGCATTGCTTCAATCAGTGAAATGTCAATCCAGACTTCTGCGAGTGCAGAACAGTTAGCGGGTGCCAGTCAAGAAGTTGCTCAGTCTGCTGAAGAGCTCAGTGCATACACACATCAATTTAAGGTGTAATTATCAAAGCCCCCATTAATGAATGGGGGCTTTCTGTTATTGGACGCCGTCTAGGTAAGCTTTCGAAGAAATATCTGTCCACGCACGTACTTTTGTGAGGTACTGGCGCTGTGATTCAATGATCTCTTTGGCTAAAGCATCCTTACTTGCGAGCTCAGTGAGTAGCTCATTGGTGGCAGCTTGCATTGCTTTGAGTACTTCTGGTGGAAAGTCTCTCACTTTGATCTCAGGATACTCCGCGCTCATGGTTGCCCAGCTATTTGCATTAGCATCTAGAGCTTGGGTATACATATCAAACGCAGAAACACGAAACGCCGTCTCAAGGATGATTTGCAGATCTTTAGGCAGTTTGTCCCATGTTTTCTTGTTCACAAGAAATTGAGTTTCTGATCCTGGCTCATGCCATGCGGTGTAATAATATGGTGCGATTTTCTGAAATCCCATGCGCAGATCAAATGCCGGGCCTACCCACTCCAAAGCATCAATGGTTCCGCGCTCTAACGAGGTATAAAGTTCGCCAGGTGCTATGTTAGTGGGTTTTGCTCCAACTCGGGCCATCACTTCACCAGCAAAACCGGGTATACGGATTTTTAACCCTTGTAGATCCTCAACAGTGTTGATTTCTTTCTTAAACCAGCCTCCCATTTGAATATCTGAATTACCGCCGGGGAAAGAAAGCAAATTATGGGGTGCATAGACTTTTTCCATTAGCTCAATGCCTCCACCATGGTAAAACCATGCGTACTGCTCGGTAGAAATCATGCCAAATGGCATGGATGAGAAATAGAGGGTGTTGGGTACTTTGCCTTTCCAGTAATAGGAACTCGAGTGGCCTAAGTCGTACTGACCCGACTTGACCATGTCGAAGATACCTAAAGGAGCTTTGTGCTTGTTTGCTGAGTCGATACGGATCTTTAGGCGGCCATTGGACATCTGGTCTGCCAATTTTGCCATGTTTTTTGTCGCATCCCCTAAGATCGGCGTATTAGGTCCCCATGTTTCTGCAAGCTTGAGTCGATAAACTTGTTCGCTAGCATGGGTAAAGCTAGCTCCAAGTAAAACACTGACTAAAAGCAGTGTCTGAAGCCATCGGTTCGGTTTGATTGAAAATCGCATGATCCCTCATCTTTGGTTAGGTCAGTTTGCAGCCATAGCTAGCAAGCCGTTGAGCAATCCGTCAACTCTTGAGGTTATTTTGTGGCAGAACTTATGAGTGGGAGGTACTTAATTAGAAAGGAGATTACAGTCGTTCATATTTTTTATATGGTGAAAGTCTGTCACTTCGTTTAATTTACCAACTTTATAAAGCAGTTTGTGCTATTAAAGCGTTCTGTAAGTGAGCTCACAGAAGTGCTGAGTTGGGCAGTATTTTTATGGGTAATAGTGAACGGAGTTCCCCAACTTAGTCTTGTTTTCCTTACATAGCTTGCAATTAAGCGACTAAGCTGTCTTTGTAATAATGATTATTTCATATATCTAAAAAATATATCGCTCACAAAACATACTATTTATGCTGTGCATCAAGTGTTTTATTGCTAAGTTGGTAAGTGCGGGTACACGCAATAATAATAACGTCAATAAACCTTTGCTTTGCTGAGCTGGAATAAACGGGAGCCTTATCGGTTCCCGTTTCAGCATTTAGTTATCCAGAACATGTTTTCTACTAACTTGACGCAATCATGACAGCGCCAATGTTCAACCTTTCTGCTTTCTACGTACACTGCTATTAATACCCCCTCTGTCAGTTGGAGATGATGATGTTTTCACAACGTTCTGCCGCCATTATCGGTTTGGCATTGATCCTCGGATTTGCGGCTCTTGGTTTGTTATTGAAACAGGCTGCTTTGCAATATAAAGGTTTGGATCGAATCGTGACCGTGAAAGGATTGGCCGAGCGCGAATATCCAGCTGATACGGTTATTTGGCCTATTGAGTTTTCTGTCGCGGGAAATGACATGCCAGAGGTGGTGAAAGAGCTTGATACGCAAAGAGATGCCGTTGCGGCTTTTTTGGCACTACAAGGGATTGATAAAGCACAAGTGAGCTTTTCTGCGCCAGCGATCCTAGATAAAAAGGCCAGACAATATGGCGGGGAGCCAACCATTGAGTTTCGCTACCTTGGTTCTTTAACGGTAACGGTTTATAGCCATGATGTTTCTATCGTTAGAGCCGCGATTGCAAGTATTGGAGAACTGGCGAAGCAGGGGATTGTTTTCAACTCAGACCGTTATGCCAACCCAATCGAATACAGCTTTACTTCACTCAATGACGTTAAGCCAGTAATGATCGAAGAGGCGACAAAAAATGCCCGCCAAGTGGCTGAAAAATTTGCCCGTGATTCGAACAGCACACTTGGAAAGATCAAACGCGCATCTCAAGGACAGTTTTCTATCACGGATCGAGATAGTAATACGCCCCACATAAAACGAGTTCGAGTAGTCTCCACAATTAGCTACTATTTGTCAGATTGATACTATTGAAAAAAGCGCCGATGCAATGAATGAAAATTAATCTCACAAGCTAGACGTTAAGCCATATTGTTTATGAAGCACCCAAAATCATGCAGTTGTTCATACTGTAAGATTTTGCGCTAATTGATTGGTGTTTTATTATGCGACTCCAAAATTTGCTGGCTGATTTATATACTATGCAATCATATTCTGTGCATGGGTAACTTTCTCAACCAGTTAATTATTACTCCACCCTTAATTCGTTTGGGGATCGCTCACTATGCCACTACATCGATCACTTAAGGCGATATGCGTGCTGCTTTTCGCGTCGACAGCAATGTATGTTCATGCAAAACCAACTGAGTCTCAGGATAAGTTTCTCAGAGCGCTTGAAGGAATAGAGAGACAGGTATACGCCTTACCACAAAAAGCCAAAGCTCAAATCGAGCAATTGGAAGAAGAATCGTTACTACAGAATCAGCCTGAAGAGTTACTCGTCCGTTATTATTTAGCGAAATCGACAGTCATGGGCTTATTGAGTGATGATAAATCCAGCCTTGTTGCAGCACGTCGTGGCTTAGGGATTTCTTCAGGATCCGATGAAGAGCACTTGATGTTAAAGCTTCGCAGTATACAGGCGATGCTGTCTAGTAGTGATCTTCATCAGGCGGTGAGTTCACTGGATAAGTTACTGGATCAGTCTCGTGACAGTGGTAATAAGCAGGTTGAGTCAGAAATATTGCTAGTTAAAGGTAGTATTTATGAACAGCAAGGTGAGTTGAAAAAGTCCTATGCCGCATACATGTCCTCTTTAACGGCAGCAGAGAGTAGTGGTGAGAAAGCCCTGATTGAGCGAGCGGCTCTTGGTTTAGGGGATATCCTGATTGAAATTCAAGGATTTGGACGCTCAGAAGATGTTTTAACACAAGCGTACTCTTACTTTAAACAACGCAAGATGTCGTTTAATGAGTTGCTCAGTATGTTGAGCATCGCAAAGCTGCATAAAGAACAAGGACGCCCTTCTGAAGCGATCTCTTCTTATAAAAAAGCATTACAGCTAGCCCAAGTAATAGGCGATGGGCGTTTCCGTTTTCGTATCAATTTAGAGCTGGCCTGTTTATATCGCGCGGCTGAAGACAGCAGCAATATGCAGCGCCATTTGCAGCGTGCTAAAAACCTTCAGTATCGTGAAACGTCTCCAATGTACCTCGCGACGTTTAAACTGATTCAGGCCCAGTACCTGTTGCAGCAAAATCAATTCCAGCAACTGTCAGAAATGTTAAGCCCAACCTTAGACAAGTTGTATGCCTCAAAACACCTTGAGCAACAACAAGTCGATCTGATCAAAATTGCAGCTGAAGCGTATGCTGGGCTTGGTGATTATAAATTAGCTTATCAAACCTACACGCAATACCACCAAAAATACCTACAGGTTGATACAGAGCGTCAGCAAGAGAACCTAGAGAAACAGCAGATTTTGTTTGATCTTGAACGATTGGAGTTTGAAAACCAAGAGCTGAACTGGAACAACGTGTTGCAGAAAATGGAGCTGGAAAACAATCGCCGCAACTTCTATTTACTCGGTGAGATAGTGTTGGTACTGGCAGCGGTGTTGCTGGTTCTTGTGATTGTTTTCTTGGCGGTGAATCGCTCTCGTATTCGCATGAGACGTCTTGCAAAGACCGACATGCTGACGGGGTTGTTTAATCGCCGCTATTTAGAGGAATGGTTTGCTCAAAGCCCGGTTTTATCAAAAGAAACAGAAGAAGAGCATCTGCAGGGTAAAGTGGTGCATACACTGCAATTGCAGAAACAAAAGCTAAATGCATGGCTTGAGAAGAAGTTTGATAAGCACAAAGTGATGGTGAAAAAACCAGACAGCGGTCCAGTCTCTCTTATCATTACAGACGTTGATCGCTTTAAGTTAGTGAATGACACACATGGTCATACGTTTGGAGATGCGGTGTTAACTGGTGTGGCTAAAGTGCTTGAATCATCAGTGCGTCATAGTGATATTGTCGCGCGCCTAGGCGGTGAAGAGTTTGTTGTTGTTTTACCAAAAACAGACCTTGATGATGCCGTTAAAGTAGCGGAAAAGCTGCGTAAAGAAGTGGCATGTTATGACTTCATTACCGAAGAGGGTGAAAGGGTACAAGTTACTTCAAGCTTCGGTGTGGTAACAACAGATGATATCAACGTCGATTTTGAAATATTCTGCCATGAGGCGGATAAACTGCTTTATTTAGCAAAAGACAGTGGACGTAACTGTGTTAAGTCTGCTTTAGTTGAATAAATTGGGGAAGCAATAGCACAAGGAGTGTGCGAAGAGAAGTGGTGGCCCTCGCAGACTCAATTTTAATTATTAAGTCTTTGCAATAATTAAATTTTCTTTGTTTTTGTTCTTCTTGTTGGTACATTTGGTGGTACATTGTGTTACAGGTGCAATAATCCATAAATTATACTTAGAACAATTTGAAATATTAATTGTGTTTAATATTTCAATGTTTAAAGCGCTCTAGAGCTTTTGTTGCGTGTTGTGCAACAAAAGCAGCTTTTTATTGTTTTTATTTAAACTTCATTCCTTCTGTCTTTGTACATCTTTTTTGTGAAAATGCAGGTAAAAGATTCTCAGATTCTTCGGCGCTACAGCAACGCTTTGTATGCTTCTACTTTTACTTGAGCACATACATTAGGATTTCTAGTTAACTCGAGTAACCTCACTTTAAGGGTATAGATTATATCTCTGTATTCAAAGTGCCCTTTCTCACCGTAAATTTGATAGCTGAGTTCTTCTGTCTGTTCAGCAGCCTTTGAGGCTAAGTATTGCTCGTAGTTGATATGATCCTTGTTACTAAAGAATGATGTGAAGTTGAGTAAAAAAAACGGCGTCAATTCAATGAAGCCAGTTAATCTGGTTTTGTCTTTTTTCGAGAGTCTTGAGCATCGCCGAATCAGGTTCATATCTTCTAAATCCTTTAGCCGATCACTTACTTTATAGGTGTTTGTGCCGAGCTTATCTGCTATCCATTTTCCTCCTACAGGGATTCCACCAATCATTAAATCAAAGTTCTTAGCTAACAACATAGTGACAATAATAAGGTTCTGGGTTCTCTGCTGGCGAAACCCCCTGTCTTGAGCTTTTTCCTCTATGTATTGGTAAATGTTGTCGTACTCAACCAGTGATGTTCCCATTAAGTGGCTCTGTCTTGTTGATTCACTAAGTGGGTGAGAGGGTAGAACATAGATCTCAGAGTTTGGTTCAAAGGGCTTCGTCATTGGCTGAAAATCAGACCATGAGTTGAGCTGGATAAGTGATGAAGGAGTGTGTTGTTTACGCGCAAATCTACCATCTGTTTTTTGGGTATCAGTAAGCACTAAAAACTCATTTTGACGATCAAATGGATTAATAAAGTTGTGCAACGTATGTTGATCAATTGCTGTTTTTTTTGAGTTGTTTTGGGAGGCTTCATTGTTGTGCATAGAGTAAGTTTCCAAGTTTTTTCGATCTTACGAGATCTGTTATTACAATGCTAACTGTTCCAACTTGATTGATTTTTATATGAAAATCTATTTTTTAATAATCCTATTTTATGTGAGTAAATTCCAGAAGCAAAAATGCATGAACCGAGATTTTTACAAAAAAAAGGGTTGGCTGGATGGATTTAGTTGGTGTGAAAGCTCTGTAATCACCTAAAAACAGAGGGTGAGTAAATCGAGGAGGAACGGTAATTAATAATATATATACCCACCCATCTACTAACCTAATCCCACACCTCAACCAACTACCTCATCATTCAATATCTTGGTAGGGGAACCCATCCCCTACCCAAAGAGAGACTTAGAAAATAACGTCACTCTCAGTACCTATGTCAGAAACAAAACATAGGTCACCATCATGTCTAAGAATCTAACCATCACACACGAATCCACTTTCAACGGAAACAAGGTATACATCGATAAGGAGGGTTTGGTCGTTGAATACCTAGAAGGGATAGACTCAGTCCTTGAGAAAGCTCTAGAGCAATACGCGAGACTTTTTATCGTTCGAGTGGACCTCAACTTACCAGCAGACTTTAGAGGGGATGACTCAGCAGTGATGACTCGTTTCTTTCGATCTCTTAAGTCTCAGGTAGCGGCATATCGAAGACGTAGTGCTCGGTTAAATGGCAAACCCTATCGTGAAACCACCATTCGATATGTGTGGGCGAAAGAGTGTGATACCTCAACAAGCAGCCACTACCATGTTGCACTTATCTTTGACAGAAACGTCTTTCGTTCTCTAGGGGATTTTGGTGAATATCAGCAAAGTTTGGCTAACCGTATCCGTAATGCTTGGAAGCGTTCTGTGGATGCTATCTACTCAGGCAAAGAGAAACCAGCTATACATTTTTCTAAACAAGGCCAGTATCACTTGCTACGTAACTCTGAGGAGTTTGAGGAGGTGTTTCAGTCCGTCTTTTATCGACTAAGCTACCTAGCGAAGAGAAGAACGAAGCATTTTGGAAAACGAATGAACAACTTCGACCATAGCCGTAAATAGTCAAAAATTACGGTAGTGACAGTTCCTGTGGGATTAACAACAAACCACAGGAACTATAATGCTTTATCAACTCAATGTAGCTTATACACCTAACTACCTCACCATCACCCATGACAGAACGTTTAATGGAAAGCCACTCTACTACCACAAGAATGGTCTTATCGTTGAGTACTTGGAGGACATCGACCGAGTGCTGACTGAAGCGCTATGCCAATATCCTAAACTTTGTGTCGCTCATTTTAATGTACGTCTACCAAGTGACTTTGATGGAGACCATTCCGAGGTACTCAGTCGTTTCTTTCGAACCTTGGAGTCGGAAACTAATAAGCTATGTCTATTGAAGTACAGGCGTAGGCCTCACCAATATCATCAAACGGTCATACGCCATGTTTGGTTCAAGGCGTGTGAGTCCACCAGCCAGTATCACCTTGTCTTGTTCTTTGATAAGCGGCTGTATCTTTGTTTAGGTAAAAGTGGGGGTGAGAGGAGTCGCTACTTGTCCAGAGTCAGAAAAGCATGGGATAGAGCCGTGGAAGAAGACCATGGGAGAAGATGTTCAGGACTGGCGTATTCTCCATCTGATGACGTGTACGAACTTCTAAAAGGGGATGAAGTATTCCCATTGCAGTTAAATGAGCTCTTCTATCGGATAAGTCGTCTAGCGAAGCCTAACACCAAACACGCCGATAACCGCAGCATGAATTTTGGTTGCAGCCATGACTCACTTTAAAAAATACAGCGCGAGTAATACCTATGTCATTAACAGACTCAGAGGGATTACTCATGTCCAACAATACTTACCTTCCCAACATTACCCATTCTAAAACGTTTAACGACTACCCCGTGTTTTTCAGTGACAAGGGGTTATACGAATCGGCCTTAACTTCTATGACGGAAGTCTTTGAACAAGCAATGGAGGAGTTTGACGCAGCTTTGGCTACGCGCTTGGATTTGTTTCTACCAGAAGACCATCAAGATACCGACCTCAGCATTATTAACGATTACTTTACGCTGCTTAAAGAAAAGCTTGAGACGGATTCAGTGTTCTACGTATGGCGTAAGAGAGAGGACAAGGTGCCATCCCACAACTATCGCGTGATGCTGTTTACTGATTACAGCCAGTATTTTGGTGATGCTATTTGCTGGGAAAAACGCAACGAATTAGCTGAGCATCTTAAAACGGCGTGGCAAGAAGCGATAGAAAAGCACTACAGCGGCAAAGAACGTTCAATAGTGCTTCTCAATGACCGAGGTCACTATGGCTTGGGGACACGTTGTCGAAATAAAGACACGAACATCAAACACAGTGTCTTCTATCGCATGAGCATTCTTGCTGAAGCATGGAATGAGCAGCGTTACTTCTTTGGCTCTAGTACAGAGTAGACCGACTGCACTTTTTTACAGTGGCGGCTTATCACATGGGTATATACAAAGTAGGAGACGATTCCCAATGACAATGAGATTTCTACGAATCCAAGACGTGATGTCACTAACAGGGCTAGGCCGTTCCACTATTTACAAGTTCATGGATGAAGACATTTTTCCAAAAACCATTCCATTGGGAGGAAGAGCAGTGGGATGGCTAGAAAGTGAAATCGAAGAATGGATGGAATCGCGTCTAGCACTGCGAGACAACCAAGAATCTTTTCAGTAACACAAACATTAAATTACACATCAACAGGGCGCTGGCTAGGCAAAGTCATGCGCCCTTTTTCAATTAGAGAGAGATAAAAAATGAGTTATTCAATTTACGTAGACGGCGCAGCCCCAAATAATCAACACGGATGCACACAAGGTGGCATTGGTCTTGTAGCCTTTAATGAACAGGGTGAACTAGAGCATCAAGATAGCATCACCATTAAGCGTAATACTACCAATGCCGAATTAGAGCTCATGGCTTTAATCGAAGGTCTAGAGTATGCCCAAGATGGCGACGTCATCTACTCAGACAGTGATTTCTGTGTAAAGGGCTACAACGATTGGTTAGATAACTGGAAAGAGAGAGGTTGGCGTAAGTCAGACAAGAAGCCAGTAAAGAACCGCCATCTATGGCAACAAATCGACGAGTTGCGTTCAAAGAAATACGTTGAGGTGTTTAAGGTCAAAGCTCATTCAGGTGATAAAGGTAACGACATGGCAGACCTGTTAGCTGTCGAAGCGGCAGAAGCTGATTAAGAAGGGAAGACACGGCTTGAGAGATAACACCTCTCAAGCTGAGTCCTATTTTTTATTTGGAATAAATCTGCGCTATTGCAGAGTGGTAAATTCACTTAATGATTAAGTGGTTATTAAAATGAAAGAGTCCAGTGAATAAAAATCACAATGTCTACAATTTGTCCCTTGAACTGATGGTTAAAAACGCTTCAATCCCCATCA
>NZ_JBNJOG010000021.1:0-50683 GCF_050113695.1 Vibrio sp. TRT 17S01
TGATAGGTTTATATTGTTAAAGAGCTTTTCTTCTTTGTGACTCACATCACTTCGGAAGAGGCGGTCATTCTAGCGAGATAAAGTTTAGTGTCAACCACTTTTTTCAAACTTTTTTCAAGCGTTGCCGCTTGGCTAGTAAACCTTGCCAACTTTGCTGAACCCTTGTGAGCTCTTGCCCTGTCGACGAGGAGGCATTATAGAGATCGCGCTCACATTGGCAAGCGTTATTTTGAAAAAATTGCAAAAACAGCGCTTAAGCGCTGACTTTTCATTCAAAGTCTTATTTATCCAACTTTACCCAGGTGTAACAAACATATTACCCACAGAGTTATCCACAATTGCTATTTGGAGAGACAAAAAGGGCCGCTTTCGCGACCCTTCTTTTTCTATACATAAGCAAACCGATCAGATTCCCGAACCATCTTGCTCTCTATCATCTTCATGAAGTCCACACTCACGCTTTAAACCAAAGAAGCGAGTTTCTTCTTCACTCATACCGGGTTCCCACTTTTTCGTTGTATGAGTATCACCAACGGAAAGGTAACCTTCATCCCAAAGTGGATGATAAGAGAGTCCGTGCTGATCTAAATAGTAATGTACGTCTTTGTTGGTCCAATCAATAACAGGTAAAAACTTGAATACACCATTTTGAATAGAGAGAATCGGCAAACTCGCTCTTGATTTGGATTGCTCACGACGTAAGCCCGAGAACCAAGTACCAACTTCTAATTCATCTAAAGCTCTGCGCATAGGCTCTACTTTATTTATCTTGTTGTACTTTTCGATTCCATCTATACCTTGCTCCCACAGTTTCCCATAACGCGCCTCTTGCCAATGAGCACTTTCAGCCGCACGGTAAACTTTTAAATTCAGAGTGAGTTGTTCACTGAGCTGATCAATGAAGCGATATGTTTCTGGAAACAAATACCCAGTATCAGTAAGAATGACTGGAATGTCAGGTTGTTGCTGAGTAACTAAATGCAACATCACCGCAGCTTGAATACCAAAACTCGATGAAACCGCAAATTGCCCTTCTAGATTTTCTAATGCCCAAGCAACACGTTCTTGGGCTGTAAATGTTTCCAACTCACCATTAATTTGTGCAAGACGAAGGATTTGCTCCGTCTTAGTTAATGAGAGTAGCTCAGCTAGCTTCGGTTTGGAGGCAATAGAATCAAGCATGCAAGTCCCTCTTAGATACTTTGACTTCTTCGATGATGCCAGCACGGATAGCAAAATCACCAAATCCTTCGCCAGTTTCACGCTCTTTAGCCCAACGGCCTACGAGTTGATCAATCTCTTCTAGTATCTGTTTGTCTGTGATGTTCTCTTTATACATCTTTGGAATACGTGTACCTGCACGGTTACCACCTAAGTGAAGGTTGTAACGGCCAGGCGCTTTACCTACTAGGCCAATCTCAGCCAACATTGCCCGACCACAGCCATTTGGACAACCGGTAACACGAAGAATGATGTTGTCTTCTTCAGGTAAACCGTGTTTCTCAAGGATGCTTTCTACATCGGTTACAAATTGAGGCAGGAAACGTTCAGCTTCAGCCATCGCTAATGGACAAGTAGGGAATGCCACACACGCCATTGAGTTTTTGCGCTGCTCACTAACGCTGTCATCAATTAAACCATGCTCACGGGCAATCTTCTCAATCTTGGCTTTCTGGCTCTTAGCCACACCAGCAACAATTAAGTTCTGGTTGGCCGTCATACGGAAATCACCTTTATGGATTTTGGCAATTTCAGCAACACCGGTTTTCAGTGGTTTGCCCGGGAAGTCCAGTAGACGACCGTTTTCAATAAACAGTGCTAAGTGGTGTTTACCATCGATACCTTCAACCCAACCGATACGGTCGCCACGATCTGTGAACTCGTATGGACGACTATCGCCAAATTTCACACCAGCTCGCTTCTCAACCTCTGCTTTAAACACATCAATACCAACACGGTCTAGTGTGTATTTAGTTTTTGCATTCTTACGGTTTGAACGGTTACCCCAGTCACGCTGAGTCGTTACTACCGCTGCTGCAACATCAAGTGTCTTTTCTAGTGGAACAAAACCAAAGTCATCGGCACGGCGAGCATAAGTAGATGTATCACCGTGAGTCATTGCTAGACCGCCACCGACTAGGACATTAAAGCCCACCAGCTTGCCGTTCTCACCAATAGCGACGAAGTTTAGGTCGTTAGCATGAACATCCACATCGTTCTGCGGTGGGATCACAACCGTTGTTTTGAACTTACGAGGTAGATAAGTCTTACCTAGAATTGGCTCATCATCGTCGGTTGTTTCTACCTTTTCACCATCTAACCAAATTTCCGCATACGCTTTAGTCTTAGGTAATAGATGCTCACTGATCTTTTTCGCCCATTCGTAAGCTTCTTGGTGTAGCTCAGATTCAACTGGGTTAGTGGTACATAGAACATTTCGGTTCACATCACCCGCTGTCGCGATAGAATCAATACCAATGTTATTCAGCGTTTGGTGCATCAGCTTGATGTTTGGCTTCAGAACACCGTGGAACTGGAACGTTTGACGCGTTGTCAGGCGAATACTGCCATACAGAGATTGTTCTGTTGCAAACTTATCAATCGCTAACCACTGCTTTGGCGTGATGATGCCACCTGGCATACGTGCACGAAGCATTACGTTATGCAACGGTTCTAGCTTTTGCTTAGCACGCTCGTTGCGAATATCACGGTCATCTTGTTGATACATACCGTGGAAACGAATTAGCTGAAAGTTATCTGCGGTAAAGCCACCCGTAATTCTGTCTTGAAGATCTTGCTCAATCGTCCCGCGCAGGAAATTACTTTGTGTTTTTAGACGCTCGTTATCGGAAAGCTTTCCTAACTCTTGGTCTAACACCACCTGCTTATTATTGTCAGTAGAAAAAGTCATTAGTACACATCCCTTTGGTAACGTTTCGCTTTACGCAACTCATTAATAAATTCTTCAGCATCATCACGCGACATCTTGCCTTGTTGTTCCGCGACAATAACTAGTGCTTCATGGACATCTTTAGCCATACGAGTCGCATCACCACATACATAGATGTATGCACCTTCTTGGATCCACTGCCACACTTGCTCTGCATTTTCTAAGATGCGATGTTGTACATAGACTTTTTCAGATTGGTCACGACTAAACGCGACATCTAAACGGTTAAGTACACCTGACTTTAAGTACTTTTGCCATTCAACTTGATAGAGGAAATCCTGAGTGAAGGTACGGTCACCAAAGAATAACCAGTTCTTACCTTCAGCATCACGATTGTCACGTTCTTGAATAAAGCTACGGAAAGGAGCAATACCTGTTCCCGGACCAACCATGATCACTGGCGTATTGTCATCTTGAGGCAGCTTGAAGTTATTGTTGTTCTCGACAAACACCTTAACCTCACCGCCCTCTTCTAAGCGTTGAGCTAAGAAGCTTGACGCACCACCAAAACGCTTTTCATCACCTTGGTCATATTCAACCAAACCAACTGTTAGATGAACTTCTTCATCTACCTCTGTTTGGCTTGATGCAATTGAATATAGGCGAGGAGTTAAACGACGCAGTAAACCAACAAGTTCTTCTGCAGTTAGCTTAGTTTTCTTCTCAGCAAGTACGTCGACGACCTGAGTGTTACCTGCGTATTCTCGTAATTTGTCTTTGTCATCCACCAGCTTTTGCAGTTTCTTACTACCAGATAGCTCCGCAAATTTAGTGACAAGCTGCGGATTTGATGCAGTGATTTCAAACTTACTCACAAGCGCACTATGAATAGATAAGCTTTCGCCATCAATTTCAACACTCTCAACACCAGACAAACCAACCTTCGCTAAGATTGCATTCGCCAGATCAGAACTGTTTTCAAACCAAACCCCAAGCGCATCACCCGGCTGATAAGTTAGTCCTGAACCATCAAGGTCAATTTCCACATGACGAACATCTTTACCTGAATCTCTGCCCGTGATTTTCTGACTCGTTAATAACGTAGCCGTATAGGGGTTTTGCTTATTAAAAGCCGAGTGTCCGGGAGCAGCTTGTCCTACAGGTAGCTGAACCACTTCTGCTTCAGGTCCTGCGGCTAAATCTTCTTTGACAACACTAAGTGCTTTGCTTCGCCACTCTGCAGCTGATGCTTCATAATCAACATCGCAATCGATGCGTTCAATAAATGACGTCGCCCCCAGTTTGGCAAGGTAAGCATCAAAATCTTTTCCTGTTTGACAGAAGAACTCATAACTAGAGTCACCCAGACCAATCACACCATATTTCAGGTTTGGTAACTTAGGCGCTTTCTTTGACTGTAAAAACTCATGGAGTTCAATGGCATTATCAGGGGCCTCCCCTTCACCATTGGTTGACGCGACAACAATAACATGCGTCTCTTTGGCTAGATTTTTACCTTTGTAGTCACTCGCATCAAAAAGCTCGACCGCAATACCTTGCGCTTTCGCTTCTTGCTCTAACGCTTCAGCTACGCCTTTTGCGTTGCCAGTCTGTGAAGCAAAGATAATAGACAGCTTACCTGCTGGCTTTGCAGCAACGGCAGCCGCCGCTTGATTAATTGGTGCAGCAGCAGCCATCGGCTGAGCTTGAGAAAGGCCCCAGAAATATCCACTCACCCACGCCAGTTGCTGAGGAGATAAATCAGCTACTGTTTGTTGAAGCGTGTTGAGTTGTTGATCATTTAGAGGACTGGCGATCGCCGGTAATTCTTGTGATTGTGTGTTTCCGCTAGAAGACACATTCTTGTTTAAAGACATGGTCACGACATCCCTATTCATTGCGTGATGATAGATTAACCACTCTCTTTAATAACAAGAAAGAATAGAAGTGAATGTTTTATAACTTTTTGAATTAAGAAAATGCGTTTACCCAAATCGGGAATCCACTATTTTGCTTCTACCCGCACTTGCTTAAAGCCCACAGCCATGGCTGATTTAGATGCGAGATCTAAATCCATGTAATGGCACTCTTCACCATGCGAATCTGTCAATAATACAAAGCCGCCCCGAGCGTGACGAAATTCCACTATCCAGCATCCTTCTTGTGCAGATGGTTCAATAATGGCTTCCACTAATTTTTGCTCTCGATACAAATTACGTAATTCGGTAATAGTCATTCGCTGCAGATCCTTGCTTGTATCTCCCCTTTCTAAGCATGGCTCAAGTGAAAAAAAGAGCACAAAAAAATCCTACTTTATAAAAAATAGATATAAAAAAACGCCGCTTATAAAGCGACGTTTTAATCAATTCAATCTAAGTTTTAGAAACTAAATTCAGCACCTAAGAACCAACCATCGGCAAAAATAAACGGTTTGCCCAGCTCTGGCTCTCGAAATATTTCGGATTCTAAGTCAATGGCTCGGTAACCACCACGAAAAGCAATCTGGCTGTTTTTAAGTGGAAGACGGTATTGGATACCTGCAATCAAATCCGTACTCTTGATACCACTGCTGTCGCCAAAATTCATCTCACCAATAATGTCAAAATTGGTATTTGGCACCGTCAGTTCTGCATAGCCATACCAAGCCCAAATTACTTCATCAAATGTCGCACTCTGCTCGGTATGAGCATTGATGTATTGCGTATTGGCTAAATCACTAACCGTCACACCCGCATCAAAATGCATTAAATCATGCTCTAGGATGCGGTAATAGAATGTCAGATCGTACTTATCGAAAGCCATGTAGTCTGAATCAACACTTGAGTAACGGAATCGAACATCTGGAACATACGCAAATGAGTGTTCGATAGATGCATAAACGCTCGGCGTATTGTCATTGTTGCGTCGTACTTCATTGACCTTGGTATTTGGCCACCACATTTCTGCGCCTACTTTAGCTTCAATTGACGATTCAGCCATTACTGGTGCAGCAGAGACTGCCGCGACCGTTGCTAAAGCAAGAGCCAATTTGTTATTCATGAAATTCAACACTCCCAATACAGGTATTACGCACCTAAATTCGTGCATGTCCAATAATGGCGCAAATAGTACCACATTCTAATCTGTGGTTAATCTTAAAACGTGATTAACTTTACCTTGGGCTATACACATAGTTTTTGAAAAACCAAATACCCAGCGCAATGACTATCAGCCATGGGATTAATTTTATCACTACGCCTACCATACCAAGCACGACCATCACGACCAAAGCAAGGCCTGTTGCAGCAAATACTGAAAACATGGTGATCCCTGTGACCAATAATGTAGCAACAAACACAAACAGGAAAATTAGCTCAAACATAACTTGTCTCCTTCTTAGTTACTCGAACTAAAGCAGAAAGCGAGCCAACGTTATCACTTCTTTTTTAACTAATTGATTTTTAATCATTAAAAATATAAAAGCCGAACTTCAATAAGATGTTCGGCTTTTATCGTGGTTAATTTGACCAGCATGGATGGTAAATTTTACACATCTAACTCTTTTGGAATTTTTGATAATGCGGTTTGTACCACATCAATACCCGAACCCGGTTTATGCGCATTCTCACTAATATACCGACGCCATTGACGGGCTCCAGGCATATTTTGGAACAATCCCAACATATGACGCGTAATATGACCTAAGTAAGCCCCTTGAGAAAGCTGTTGTTCAATATACGGATACATCTCTTCAACAACCTGAGTACGCTTTTTAACTGGCTTGTCTAAACCATAAATTTTCTGATCAACTTCAGCCAAAAGATAAGGATTCTGATACGCCTCTCTTCCTACCATAACACCATCTAAGTGCTGTAAATGAGTTTGCGTTTCTTCTAACGTTTTAACACCACCGTTAACGGCTATCACTAAATGAGAGAAATCTTTCTTTAGTTGATACGCTCGAGGATAGTCTAGTGGCGGAATTTCACGGTTTTCCTTTGGACTCAAACCGGATAGCCAGGCTTTACGGGCATGAATAGTAAACTGTTCACAACCGCCTTTCTCAGAAACAGTCGAAACGAAATCTGTTAGAAACTGATACGAATCTTGATCATCGATGCCGATACGAGTTTTAACCGTCACCGGGATATCAACCACTTCTTTCATTGCCGAAACGCATTGCGCCACCAGCTCAGGCTCTGCCATTAAACACGCACCAAAGCGACCATTTTGGACGCGATCAGAAGGGCAACCAACATTCAAATTGATCTCATCATAACCTCGCTCAGCAGCTAGCTTCGCACAGGTAGCTAAATCTTGAGGGTTTGAACCACCTAACTGAAGTGCAACTGGATGCTCTTCTTCGTTGTAAGCAAGGAAGTCTCCTTTACCATGAATAATGGCGCCCGTTGTGACCATTTCGGTATACAGTAATGTTTCATTGGTCAGCAAACGGTGGAAGTAGCGACAATGACGGTCAGTCCAATCGAGCATGGGAGCGACAGAGAAGCGGCATAAATGAGTCATGTTTCACTATCCTGAGTTATGAAGTCTGATAAGCAAGTTACAAATAAGCCGCGTATTGTAATAGGAACCGCAAAAGGGTGCCAATTTATCTTGTCTGTATCGTTTTTGGTTAAGATAAGGTAACTTAGTCAATTAGACAGGCAGAAAACTTACGGCCTGACGACGAGGTCTAGTAGTAATTACCTACATCTTTGTCAGAAATGTTTCTACAACAAACGATCATCGTCGAAAAATAGTATATTATTAATAAAGTCCAATGGTTATGGTGATTAATTTGGACCAGCAGCTAATAAAGCAAATAGAAGAGATATGTGCAGCACGAGGAGTTCGACTCACTCCTCAAAGAAAGCGAGTGTTTGAGCTCATTTGTTCCAGTAAAAAGGCTTCCAGCGCTTATGAGCTATTGGAAGAGCTGAAGCAAAGTGAACCACAAGCGAAACCACCTACGGTATACCGAGCATTGGATTTTCTGATGGAACAAGGTTTTATCCACCGGGTGGAGTCCACAAACAGCTTTATTTCTTGCTGCTCCTGTAATGCACATAAGCATTATTCACATTTGTTGATTTGTGATAGTTGCGGCAATGTAATTGAACTTCAAAATGATAGTTTAGTTAAGTTACTGGCAGAAAACGCAGAACAACATGGATTTACTATTACAAACCATGTTATTGAATCACATGGAGTTTGTTTGTCTTGTTCCTCTGGAACGGCAACCTGAAATATAGAAGAAGATTATGCGCGCTGAATTTGTTAATCCGTTTTTAGCATCTTTGATGAACGTCTTAAAAACGATGGCTTCACTGGAATTGAAACCACAAAAGCCTCGCGTAAAAAAAGACGAAATTGCTCGTGGTGACGTATCCGGTCTAATTGGAATGGTCGGAGACCAGACTCGCGGATCTATGTCGATCACATTTGATGAAAGCTTAGCACTCGAGATCATGCAGAACATGCTGGGTGAACGCCCAAATGGTTTGAATGATGAAGTTACCGATATGGTGGGTGAAATCACCAATATGGTAACTGGTGGTGCAAAACGTATTTTGGCAGAAAGTGGCTTTGACTTTGATATGGCAACACCTGTTGTGGTATCTGGCAAAGGGCATACTATTCGCCACAAATGTGAAGGCGCAATTATCATTATGCCGTTTTCCTCACAATGGGGTAATGCCTTCATCGAAATCTGTTTCGAATAGCATTAACGGACACAATAAAAAAGCTTCCATTAATGGAAGCTTTTTTATTGGTTACAACATTGCGCTACTTGGCAATAATGCCACGTTGTTTCAATTCAGCCATACATAACTCAACAAGCTCCTCAACACTGCACTCCCCTGCTGGCAAATCTAGTTCAGCCGCCAATGGCGCTTCATACTCAGAGTCGATTCCAGTGAAATTCGTGATCTCTCCCGCCCTTGCTTTTTTATACAAACCTTTTGGATCACGCTCTTCGCATACTGACAGAGAAGCATTAACGAACACTTCGATAAATTCTCCATCAGGCAACATTTCACGAACCATTTGACGTTCAGCTCGGTGTGGTGAAATGAAAGCTGATAGCACAATCAAACCAGCATCAGCCATGAGCTTCGAAAGCTCACCGATACGACGAATATTTTCACGACGATCTTGCTCTGAGAAACCTAAGTCACTGCACAAACCGTGGCGTACATTGTCACCGTCCAATAAATAGGTATGGTACCCTTGGCTCGCTAGCTTGTTTTCCAACGCACCCGCGACGGTCGATTTACCCGCCCCCGATAACCCTGTAAACCAAAGCACGGCGGGCTGCTGTTTTTTCAGTTCAGCTCGAAATGATTTATCTATCGTATGTTGATGCCAAACGATGTTTTCGTCTTTCACAGGCGTCTGCGTTGTCATCATTCAAATCCTTTTAAAACGGAAAAAAGAGTGGGATTAAGCTAAGTACCAGAACCGAATACACGATCGAAATTGGTATGCCTATCCGTACGTAATCTGTCAATTTGTAATTCCCAACGCTATAAACCAATAAATTTGTTTGATATCCGTATGGCGAAATAAAGCTGGCACTAGCACCAAACAATACCGCCATAATGAATGGCATGGGATCAACACCATAGCTAATAGCCATACTGTAGCCGATAGGGAATGCCAGTGCGGCAGCGGCATTATTGGTTACCAACTCAGTTAGGATGAGAGTCAATAAATACGTCGCAACCAATGCGCCTAAAACGCCCCAACCATTAAATGTATGCATGAACATCTGCCCAAGACGCTCAGACAAACCAGTAGAAAGCATTAATTGAGCGATAGATAGTGCAGAGCCAACAATTACCACAATGTCGACAGGGAAACGGCGACGTAATTCACTCAGTTGAACCACCCCAGTGAACAGCATGATCACTAGATACACCGCAAGCCCTTTAATCAAGGGAATAAACTCAAGCAGAGCTGCCGCTATCACAAGCGCAAAACCTGCCAATACCCATGATGATTTATTGATGTCTAAGCGTGCACTAGAGTCCAGATCATTGATTTGAACAAATTCTTTACGGTGTGCTTGGCGCTCTGATTCAAAACGCTTTCCCGGGACTAACACTAAGGTATCACCAGCATTGAGCGTGATATTCCCCAAACCTCCTTCTAACCGTTCATGACCACGGCGAATAGCGACGACCACGGCATCAAAGCGGTCTCGAAAACGACTCGACTTCAAGGTTTTATTGCAAAATGACGCTGAAGAGCTCACCACCACTTCTACAAAACTTTGACCATTCAAATGATGCTGACCAAACAATGTTAACCCTTGGATCTCTTGAAGTGTTGCAACACTTTCAATATCTCCACAAAAGAGCAGTCTGTCTTTCGCTTGAAGTACAAAGTCTGGGTCAACTGATGGCATGGTTTGCCCATCACGAATGACTTCAGCTAAAAACAATTTGCGTAAAGCGCGTAAATTGTTTTCCGCAATACTTTTTCCAACCAGAGGAGAGCCAGACTCGACTCGTGCTTCAAGAAAATATGGCAGATCATCTTGGGCATGATCTTCATAATTGGGTAACAAGTAGCTGAGCGGGATCAGGATCACTAAGCCACCCACTAATACTGATAAGCCGATCAAGGTGGGTGTAAAAAAGTTCAAACTCGGTAAACCGGCATCTTCCACAAAGCTATTAATGATCAAGTTGGTGGAGGTACCGATCAACGTTAATGTCCCACCTAAGATCGCCGCATAAGAAAGCGGGATCAATAACTTTGATGGCGCGTGTTGTTGATTACGCTTTATCGCTCCAATAAGGGAGACCACAACTGCCGTATTGTTAGTAAATGAAGACAGCAACGCAGTAGAAAAACCAAGCTTGGCCACAACGGTACCGAGTTTACCATTCGACAAACTACGACTTACCCAGCTAATCAAGCGAGTCTTTTCTAAAGCACTTGATGCCAAGATCAGTAATACAAGAGTCAACAAAGACGAATTGGTAAAATTAGTGGCAACATCGCTTAACTCGATCATTCCCGCAATAAAGGCGATGAATGCTGCACCAGCAAAGATCAAGCTGGGCTTTATTCGAGTCACGAGCAGACAAGTCACAATGCCAAGCAGCATTGCTAACACAAATCCTTGTTGCCACATAATCCCTACCTTACACAGAACACTCTGTGATGGTTACTTCAATAACTGACTCAGATCCTTCGCATCCCAATGAGGGAAATGCTTACGAATAAGTGCATTTAGCTCTATTTCGAACGCTGAGAGATCACCTGTTGTGGCTTCGCTCACCGATAAGCTTTCACGCACCAGCCCTGCCCCTACAGTCACATTGGTTAAACGGTCAATAATAATAAAACCGCCTGTATCTGCGCAGTTGAGGTAATCATCCAGTGCCACCGATTCATTTAATGTCCATTCACACGCACCAATGCCATTTAACGGCAAACTTTCTGCATCATGAGTAGAGAGGTTATTGATGTCATATTGATAACGAATGGCATCCACTCGACCAACGCTCTTCTTGCCTGCAATTTTGATGTCATAATCACGACCTGGCGCTAGAGGTTGCTCAGTCATCCAAACGACGTCAGCAAGTAGACGGTTCGTGGATTCCACCTTGGCATTTTCAAGGACAATTAAATCCCCACGGCTGATATCAATTTCATCTTTCAAGGTCAGTGTGACGGCTAGACCTGCTTGTGCTTGCTCTAGATCACCGTCAAAAGTGACGATGCGTGCGACTTTCGATGTTTTACCTGATGGAAGCGCTTTAACAGCGTCACCCACTTTGATCGAACCTGATGCGATAGTGCCAGCAAAGCCACGAAAATCGAGATTTGGACGATTCACGTACTGGACGGGGAAACGAAACTCTCCCTCCTCCTTCTCATGGTCAACATCAACTGCCTCGAGAATATCCAGCAATGGTGCCCCTTGATACCAAGCCATCTTCTGGCTTTTCTCTACTACGTTGTCGCCTTCCAATGCTGATAAAGGAATAATTTGAATATCGATATCACCATGAAGGTTTTCAGAAAATGCTAAATACTCTTCACGAATCTCTTCAAAACGCTCTTGGGAATAATCCACAAGATCCATTTTGTTCACAGCAACGACAAAATGTTTCAAGCCAAGCAGGTTTGAGATAAACGAATGGCGACGCGTTTGATCCAGAACCCCTTTACGTGCATCAATAAGGATCACTGCAAGATCACACGTTGATGCACCGGTCGCCATATTTCGAGTATACTGCTCATGCCCCGGCGTATCCGCAATAATGAACTTACGCTTCTGAGTAGAAAAATAACGGTAAGCCACATCAATTGTGATGCCTTGTTCACGCTCGGCTTGCAGACCATCCACCAGCAAGGCTAAGTCTGGTTTTTCACCTGTTGTACCAACACGTAGGCTGTCAGAGTGGACTGCCGCTAATTGATCTTCATAAATCTGCTTCGAGTCATGGAGCAATCGGCCTATCAGTGTACTTTTACCATCGTCTACGGAACCACAGGTTAAAAATCTAAGTAGCGATTTATGTTGATGTTGGTTTAGGTAACCTTCGATACCAAGCTCAGCTAATTGAGCTTCAACTGCACTGTTCATATTCTTTCCTTAGATCTTTTAGAAGTAGCCTTGGCGTTTTTTCAGTTCCATCGATCCAGACTGATCGTGGTCGATCGCTCGTCCCTGACGTTCACTCGATGTAGCAACTAGCATCTCTTCAATAATGCCGGTTAACGTCTTCGCTTCTGACTCAATCGCCCCTGTCAGTGGATAGCAACCCAGAGTTCTGAAACGAACACTCTTTTCTTCAATAACTTCCCCAGGCTCAAGTTCCATTCGATCGTCATCAACCATGATCAACATGCCATCACGCTCAACCACTGGGCGCTTATCCGCTAAATACAGTGGTACGATTTCAATATCTTCTAGGTAGATGTATTGCCAAATATCCAGCTCTGTCCAGTTTGATAGTGGGAACACGCGAATACTTTCCCCCTTGTTAATTTGGCCGTTATAGGTACGCCATAACTCAGGACGCTGGTTTTTAGGATCCCAAGTATGGTTCTTGTCACGGAATGAATACACACGCTCTTTCGCACGAGACTTTTCTTCATCACGGCGTGCACCACCGAATGCGGCATCAAAACCGTACTTGTTCAGAGCTTGCTTCAAGCCTTGAGTTTTCATGATGTCCGTATGTTTAGAGGAGCCATGAACAAAAGGGCTACAACCCATTGCTAGACCTTCAGGGTTCTTATGAACCAAAAGCTCAAAGCCATACTTTTCTGCAGTACGATCGCGAAACTCAATCATCTCTTTAAATTTCCAATCGGTATCCACATGAAGAAGTGGGAATGGAATTTTGCCTGGGTAAAACGCCTTACGTGCTAAATGCAACATCACTGACGAATCTTTACCAATGGAGTACATCATCACTGGGTTATCAAATTCTGCTGCAACTTCACGGATGATATGAATACTTTCCGCTTCGAGCTGTTTCAGGTGGGTTAAACGTTGTTGGTCCATGTTTATGCTTCCTTTGCTACTCTGCTTGAGCGAGTGGGCTTAACTTTATTGCCTTACGCATAATGTCTTAGTGGTTCCGCAGACTCCTCACTGCCAAACCAATGTAATTTTTCAGATAAAGCCACAACTTCTCCGACCACGATCAACGCTGGAGATTGGGCATCTTTTGCAAGTTCTGCCAACTGTGAAAGCTGGCCTTTGAAAATTTTCTGATCCGCCTGAGTACCACGCTCAATAATGGCGATTGGTGTACTTAGAGCTCGACCATGTTTAATTAATTGCTGCTGGATATACGAAGACTTCATCAACCCCATGTAGATCACCAGCGTTTGGTGCCCACGAGCCAGTGTCGACCAATCCATATCATCGGTTTCAGCCTTTAAGTGACCGGTCACAAACATTGCCGATTGAGCATAATCGCGGTGAGTTAATGGAATTCCTGCATAAGCCGTTGCCCCGGCAGCAGCGGTAATACCAGGGATCACTTGAAACGCAATCCCTGCATCAGCCAGAACTTCAAGCTCTTCTCCACCACGTCCGAACACAAAAGGATCGCCGCCTTTAATCCGCACAACGCGGTGACCCTGATGGGCAAAATCAACAATTAATTGATTGGTTTTTTCTTGAGGAACACTATGGTGACCAGCGCGCTTACCAACGCAGACCAAAATCGTGGAAGATGGAACAAGCGCCATAATGTCGTCTGACACTAAGTAGTCATACAAAACGACATCAGCTTGTTGAAGGAAAGACAACGCTTTAAGTGTAAGCAATTCAGGATCCCCAGGACCTGCGCCTACTAAAGCGACTTCTCCGGGGCGTAATTGACTTTGGACTACCTTCTGAAATGTAGAGGTATTATTTCTCACGCTACTGAGCGGGAACTGAGAAACGCTTTCCTTCATAACCATAATCACCATTTATTCCTTGTGAATAAAATGCATTATGGCGATCTCTTTATATTACCTGAAATTCTAAAATTTCATTTTTTATTCGAAATACTGATAAGGGAATCGATTCTTCACTCATTAAAGGTGAGACGCTCGTTGCAGAAGCGCATTTAGCAAACGCTCAAAATCACAATTTAATGCTTACTAAACACATTGTTACATAAGGTTTTGTTACATTATGCGGGTTCACTTAACCCCCTCTATCGGAGCACAACAATGAAAGTAGCAGTGAAACCTTTATCCCTTGCTGTACTTGGCGGCCTGTTAACTATGGCAGGCCCAGCGATGGCAGACACTATTAAATTGCGTATCATCGAGACCACAGACATCCACACAAATGTTATGGACTACGATTACTACAAAGATAAGCCATCACAAAAAATTGGTTTAACTCGTGCTGCTACATTAGTGAAACAAGCCCGTGCAGAAGTGGAAAATAGTGTATTGGTTGATAATGGTGACTTGATCCAAGGTAGCCCGATGGGCGACTACATGGCCTCAAAAGGCATTAAAGAAGGTGAAGTACACCCAGTTTATAAAGCGATGAACCAGCTCAATTATGATGTTGGTAACATCGGTAACCACGAATTCAACTACGGCTTAGAGTTCTTGGCCGAAACCATTAATGACGCTGATTTCCCTTACATCAGTGCTAACGTTTTTGATAAGAAAACAGGTGAACACTACTTCAAGCCTTACATCATCAAAGCACACACTTTTAAAGATAGCGACGGTGTAGAGCACCAAATCAAAGTGGGCTACATCGGCTTTGTCCCACCTCAAATTATGGTTTGGGATAAGAAAAACCTTGAAGGCAAAGTGTTTGCTAAAGATATTAAGGAAACAGCTGAAAAACTGGTTCCTCAAATGAAGAAAGAAGGGGCTGACGTCATTGTTGCGATTCCTCACTCTGGTGTATCGATGGATCCGCACAAACTTGGAGAAGAAAACTCCACCTATTACCTATCAGAAGTGGAAGGTATTGATGCGATCGCATTCGGTCACTCACATGCCGTTTTTCCGGGTAAGGGTTTCGATGATCTAAAAGGTATCGATAACCAAAAAGGTACCATTAATGGTGTTGCCGCCGTCATGCCAGGCCGTTGGGGTAGCCATGTTGGTGTGATTGATCTTGAACTCAAAGAACAAGACGGAAAATGGGTGGTCGTAAAAGGCCAATCGGAAGCCCGCCCTATCTTTAATAAAAAGACAAAACAATCGTTAGCAGAAGCAGACTCTGAAATGGTAAAAGCACTGGCTGCTGACCATAAAGGAACTCGAGATTTTGTTAACCAACCAATTGGTAAAGCCAGCGATGTAATGTACAGCTTTTTGGCATTAGTACAGGATGACCCAACCGTACAAATCGTAAACTTGGCACAAAAAGATTATGTTGAACGCTTTATTCAGGGCGACCCAGATCTCGCAGATATTCCTGTACTTTCTGCCGCGGCGCCATTTAAAGCAGGTGGACGTAAAAACGATCCGGCGAATTTTACTGAAGTAGAATCAGGCCAACTTACATTCCGCAACGCAGCGGATCTTTACCTGTATCCAAATACTCTTGTGGCAATGAAAGTTACGGGTAAAGAGGTGAAAGAATGGCTGGAATGTACCGCAGGTCAGTTTAAGCAGATTGATGTTAACAGCACTGCCCCACAAAGCTTAATCGATTGGGACGGTTTCCGTACCTATAACTTCGACGTGATTGATGGCCTCAACTATCAAATCGATGTAACCACACCGGCGAAATACGATGGTGATTGTAAACTAGTAAATGATAGTGCTGAGCGTATCGTGAACCTAACCTACCAAGGTAAACCAATCGATATGAAGCAGAACTTCATTATTGCTACCAACAACTACCGCGCATACAGCAACAAATTCCCTGGCACTGGCTCTGAGTTTGTTGCTTTTGACTCTCCTGATGAAAACCGTTCAGTTATCGCTGCATATATCACTCGTGCAAGCCACGAAAAAGGAGAATTTACACCAAGTGCAGATAACAATTGGTCATTTGCGCCAATCAAATCAGAGAAGAAACTAGATATCCGATTCGAAACATCACCAAGCGAGAAAGCGGCTGAGTTCATTAAAGAGAAAGGCCAATATCCAATGAAACGAGTCGCTACTGATGATGTAGGTTTTGCGGTTTATCAAATTGACCTTCAAAAATAACGTTAAGTTGTATACTTTACCAAGCCGCAATTTAGATTGCGGCTTTTTATTGAGAGGTTGGTGATGGAACAGAGCTTTATTAACAATTTAGATGCACATGGTTTTACCCAAGATGAAATTCAAGAACTGTGCGATTTGGCGACGCCATTAGAGTTGCCAACAAGGCACATATTGGTGCATCAAGGTGAGGAAGCGAGCGATGTCTACTTCATCATAGAAGGCATATGTCACGCCGCCTACCTAACTGAGAAAGGCAAAGAATTCAGCAAAGAGTTTTACTGGGAACAGGATTGGGTCATTGGATTTGAAAGTCTCATAAAGCATCAACCTTCGCCATACTTAATTGAATCTCTCACTCCTTGTAAAATGCTATGTCTACCAGTAGAAACCTTGCGTTGCTGGCGTGAAGAGAAACACAGCCTTTACATTAAGCTGCTTGAAACTCAACTGATGTACAAAGAGAACAAAGAACGTTTCATGTTGCTCTATACAGCAGAAGAGCGCTATGAGCTATTACGCCAAAACTTTCCAAATCTCATTGAACGAGTCAATGACTGCCAGATCGCTGCCTACCTCGGTATCACACCTATCAGCTTGAGCCGGATTAAAAAACGTATTTCAAGTTAACAATTGTTAATGCTGAAAGAGGCTGGAGTTGTTACAGTCGCTCTACGTCATCGGATTATAGAGGGACTTATATTACATGCTCACTTGGCAGCTTCTTCCTTTTTCTCAACTAACGACCCAACAACTTTATCAACTGCTCAAATTGAGAGTGGATGTGTTCGTTGTTGAGCAAACGTGCCCATACCCAGAACTTGATGACAAAGATCATCAACCGGGTGTGCATCATCTTTTGGGTTACAGTCATGGGAAACTCGCAGCATGCGCACGTTTATTACCTAAAGGAGTGAGTTATCCGTCAGTCAGTATCGGACGTGTTGCCACCTCAGCTGAACTCAGAGGAACGGGTATTGGCCATCAATTGCTTGAACAAGCATTGCACGCATGCCATCAGCTATGGCCTGATCAAGATATCGAAATCGGCGCTCAAGAACACTTAATGCAGTTTTATACCAAATATGGATTTAACCAGACCTCGGCAGTGTATTTGGAAGATGGCATACCCCACATAGACATGAAACGAGATGGTGGTCAGTGAAACTTGAAGCCACATATTTCGCGATACTGTTACTCATTATGGGCAATTTATTTGCCTCTCTTTCCGATGTTGCAGTAAAGCTACTTAATGGCGAAATTTCCACCTTTCAATACATTTTCATCCGCCAACTATTATCTGTGATCGTAATTGGCCCTCTATGGATACAGTTGACCAAACAACAAAGGCAAATCCATACACCAATGCTCCATATTGCAAGAGCACATCTAATCATCTTGGGCAGCGGATGTATGTTCGTTGCCATCACTCATTTACCCTTAGCTACCGCAAATGCCGTCTTTTATGCTGGTCCATTATTGATGCTACCTTTATCCGCTGTATTGCTACGAGAATCGCCCAGTATTACAAACATACTACTCGCGTTATTCGGCTTTATTGGTGTTCTTGTGGTATTGAGGCCTTCAGAATTTCATTGGGCAGCTTGGTTTGCACTTGGTACGGCAGTAACACTGGCTTTATTTAATATCAGTGCTAGAAAAATCGACAGTGTACAACCTCTCATTAGTACACTATTTTGGACCAGCCTACTCTCACTACCGGTATCAGGGTTCTTAGCAATATTGTATTGGCAGCCAACTTCGATAAAACACTTATTACTCATCTTATGCAGTGCAGGCCTTATCCTTGCTTACAATGGCTTGGCTGTAAGAGCCTACCAACGAGCACCGGCAGCCAAAATAGCAATAGCTGAAAATTCTGGCTTAGTATTTGTCGCCTTATTTGGTTTCATGTGGTTTAACGAGATACCAGATTGGTTAACGACATTAGGAATTGCAATGATTTTGCTTCCCCTAATGCCGTGGAAAGTGTTACTAGGAAATAAATGGTAATGTCTATTTACTGCGACCAAAACCACCATCAGACAACCGAAAAAACATGACCGAGCCTGCTTTTTTTTCCAGCTGGAGAATATCTAAGGAGCCATCTTTCGCAAGCTTATAGCGAACCAATTGGCCTTTTTTTATGTAACTGAGTGGTTTGTCGTTCCCTTCAACTTTCACCAACGCGTTCAGATCTGCCATTGGTAGCCCATTAGTTCGAAAAACTTGAGCTAACGTATCGCCATTTTTTACAACGTACTCTTGCCATACATCAGATTTTGTACCGCTAATTGCAGAATCAAATTGTTCACTCAAACCCGAAGTGTTGATATCGACTTCTACTCTTTGGGTGTTATTGGATTGTGGTGTAGTTATACCATTTTCCGCCCTTGGGAATGGGATAATGGCTATTAACGTGACAACAGGAACAACGATCAGAAGAGCTCGCTGATGAAACTTAGGCAACGTTTGCCAGAGTTCAACAACTTTTTGCTTATACGGAGCAATCTCGAACTTTGACCAGTGCTCCTTTAGCAATGCCAAATAATCTGTTTTCTGCTGCTTTTTTCTTCTGCGATTCATCGCTTAATGTCTCTCGCTATAGAACTAAGGTAAGTATAAGAATAGGAATGCTCTGAGTATAGAGATATCGATGCGATTAGGTAATGTGCAGGTAAAATCTTACTGTGACAAGAAAAAAACAAGATCGAACTCTCATTACGTTCGAATGACAAACGCAAATGCGACCCAACGTTTAAACTCCAAGTTTAAGCTGGTATCCTTTAGCCTTTCATCCTCAACCGAGAGAGACATCATGTCTGAAGTTAAATTTGAAACTGTAGAGCAAAAAGCAAGCTACGGTATCGGTCTACAAATGGGCCAACAGCTAGCAGGTTCTGGCTTAGAAGGCCTAAGTGTTGACGCAATTGCAGCAGGTATTGCAACAGCACTTACCGGTGATATGCCATCTATTGAAATTGATGAGATCAACAAAGCACTTCAAGAGCTTCACACTCGCGCTGAAGCTGCACGCCAAGAAGCGGCAAAAGCTGCTGCAGCTGACGGTGAAGCATTTCTAAAAGACAATGCACTACGCCCAGAAGTTACTGTACTTGAGTCAGGCCTTCAATACGAAGTGATCACAGAAGGCACTGGTGAAATTCCAACTTCAGATAAGCAAGTACGTGTTCACTACCACGGTGAGCTAACTGACGGTACTGTATTCGACAGCTCTGTATCTCGCGGTCAACCAGCAGAATTCCCAGTAACTGGCGTAATTAAAGGTTGGGTTGAAGCACTTCAACTAATGCCTGTTGGTTCTAAGTGGAAACTATACATCCCACAAGATCTCGCATACGGTGAACGTGGTGCAGGTGCAGCTATTCCTCCATTTGCAGCACTAGTATTCGAAGTTGAACTACTAGATATCCTATAATCTAGCAGCGAATTAAGGTTAAATAATGGCGATACTTTTGTATCGCCATTTTTTTTGTATATGATTCTCATATCACTTTTAATAACTATAAGGATTGTAAATGAATAAGTTTCTCATCGCTGCTGTATTAACTGGTACAACTTTGCTTGGATGTCAAAGTAACAGTTCTCCAAATACACAAACCTCTTCAGAGACTAACTATACAACTATCGCAACAAGTGTAGCCATGGCTGCACTACAAGCTTGGTCAACACAGGGAAATTTAGACTCCGCATTAATAGAGTCTATACAAGGAGTGACTAATGTATCAACGGATCAAGCTATCGGGGGGGTTGGCTCTCTTTTAGCACTTGCACAAAACACATTGAAACCAAGTCAAAATAATGAGCTTGGTTCGCTAGTACCAGGTTATGAAGCCTTAGAGAATAGCGGATTAACTTCAATGATAACAACCAGTAGTGCTGTAGATAGTGCTTTTTCAAGCTTGGGTATGGATACTTCAATGGTCAACAGCTTCTCTCCCATCATCATCGAGTCATTGAAGTCTCAGGGAGCGAGCTCATCGCTGCTTAGCTCATTAGGAGCAATTTGGCAGTAACACTGAGTTTTATAAGAGAAGCAAAGGCTAGAGTCACTTCTTTTAGAAAGTCACAGATACAAAAAAGCCGAGCTTACGCTCGGCTTTTTAGTTCTTACGAACCTGATTACTCAGCAGCTTCTTCAGCAGCTGGGCGATCTACAAGCTCAATGTAAGCCATTGGAGCTTTATCACCAGCACGGAAGCCAGCTTTTAGGATACGAGTGTAACCGCCCTGACGAGCAGCAAAACGTGGACCTAGTTCGTTAAATAGTTTTGCAACTACTTCGTTATCACGAGTACGTGCAAATGCTAGACGACGGTTAGCAACGCTGTCAGTCTTAGCTAGTGTAATCAAAGGCTCAACTACGCGACGTAGCTCTTTTGCTTTTGGCAGTGTAGTCTTGATAACTTCATGACGTACTAGAGAGCTAGCCATGTTGCTGAACATCGCTTTGCGATGACTGCTGTTGCGGTTGAGTTGACGACCACTCTTACGATGGCGCATGACCTAATCCTTCTAACTAGTATCGATTAATCTTCAGCGATAGACGCTGGTGGCCAATTTTCTAGGCGCATGCCCAGAGATAGACCACGTGATGCAAGTACGTCTTTGATCTCAGTAAGAGATTTCTTACCAAGGTTTGGCGTTTTAAGTAGCTCAACCTCAGTACGCTGTACAAGATCACCGATGTAGTGAATCGCTTCTGCTTTCAAACAGTTAGCAGAGCGAACTGTTAGTTCAAGATCGTCTACAGGACGCAGTAGGATCGGATCGAATTCAGGCTTCTCTTCCTTCTCCTCAGGTACACGTACATCGCGAAGATCTACGAACGCATCCAATTGTTCAGCTAGGATAGTAGCCGCACGACGGATTGCTTCCTCAGGGTCTAGAGTACCATTCGTTTCCATATCGATGACTAGCTTATCTAAGTCAGTGCGTTGCTCTACACGAGCAGCATCAACAGAGTAAGCAATTTTATCTACCGGGCTGTATGTTGCATCAACCAGTAGGCGGCCAATTGGACGCTCATCTTCTTCAGTATGGATACGAGCAGAAGCAGGAACATAACCGCGACCACGTTCGACTTTAATGCGCATAGCGATTTCAGCGTTGTCATCCGTTAGGTGACAAATAACGTGTTCTGGGTTAGCGATCTCTACATCACCGTCATGGGTGATGTCACCTGCAACCACAGGGCCCGAGCCTGATTTGTTTAGCGTAATAAACACTTCATCTTTGCCTTCGGCAACGCGTACAGCCAAACCTTTAAGGTTTAGAAGGATTTCAAGAATATCTTCCTGAACACCTTCTTTAGTGCTGTATTCGTGTAGAACGCCTTCAATCTCTACTTCAGTAACGGCACAACCCGGCATAGAAGATAGTAGAATACGGCGAAGTGCATTACCCAGAGTATGGCCAAAACCACGCTCTAACGGCTCAAGAGTTACTTTTGCGTGAGTCGTGCTGATTTGTTCAATGTCAACAAGACGTGGCTTAAGAAATTCTGTTACAGAACCCTGCATTGTGTCCTCTCTTTAGTTTAAACCTTACTTAGAGTAAAGCTCGACGATCAATTGTTCGTTGATGTCAGCAGATAGATCTGAACGCTCAGGCATACGCTTGAACGTACCTTCCATCTTACCACCATCTACTTCAATCCAAGTTGGTTTTTCGCGTTGTTCTGCAACTTCTAGAGCTGCTTTGATGCGAGCTTGCTTCTTAGCTTTCTCGCGAATAGCAACAACGTCGTTTGCCGCAACTTTGAAAGAAGGAACGTTTACAACTTTACCGTTAACTAGAATAGCTTTGTGGCTCACTAGCTGACGTGCTTCTGCGCGAGTTGCACCAAAGCCCATACGGTAAACTACGTTATCAAGACGACCTTCAAGAAGCTGAAGTAGGTTTTCACCTGTGTTGCCTTTAAGGCGAGCAGCTTCTTTGTAGTAGTTACGGAATTGTTTTTCTAGAACGCCGTACATACGACGAACTTTTTGCTTCTCACGAAGCTGAACGCCATACTCAGATAGACGACCGCGACGAGCGCCGTGTACACCTGGTGCGTTATCAATTTTACACTTGGTATCGATCGCGCGTACACCAGACTTAAGGAATAAGTCAGTGCCTTCACGACGGCTAAGCTTCAGCTTAGGACCCAAATATCTTGCCATGATCTTTCTCCAATCTTCCCAGAAACGTTATACGCGACGTTTCTTAGGTGGACGACAACCGTTATGTGGGATTGGTGTAGCATCAACAATATTAGTGATGCGGAAACCAGCAGCGTTCAGTGCGCGAACAGTAGATTCACGACCTGGACCTGGACCCTTAACCATAACTTCCAAGTTCTTTAGGCCGTATTCTTTAGCCATTTCAGCACAACGTTCTGCAGCAACCTGTGCAGCAAACGGAGTAGACTTACGAGAACCGCGGAAACCTGAACCACCTGCAGTAGCCCAAGCTAGTGCATTACCTTGACGGTCAGTGATAGTTACGATTGTGTTATTGAAAGATGCATGAATGTGCGCAACGCCATCTGCAACTTGCTTGCGTACGCGCTTACGAGCGCGAGTTGGTTGTTTAGCCATTGTACTCTACCTTCCCGATTATTTCTTGATCGGCTTACGCGGACCCTTACGGGTGCGAGCATTGGTTTTAGTACGCTGTCCACGTAGTGGTAGACTGCGACGATGACGAAGACCACGGTAACAGCCAAGGTCCATTAGACGCTTGATGTTCATAGATACTTCACGACGTAGATCACCTTCTACAGTGTACTTAGCTACACCATCACGCAGTTGATCGATCTGCTCTTCAGTTAGTTCACTGATCTTAACATCTTCAGCAATACCCACTTCAGCCAAAATAGCCTGAGAGCGAGTTTTACCGATGCCGTAAATCGCTGTTAGTGCGATTACAGCATGTTTTTGATCAGGAATGTTAATGCCTGCTATACGGGCCATTATTCACTCCTAGTGTTTCATAAAAGAATTAGCCGCAGCAAAGCCCGTAGAGGATACGCTGCGGAATACTACTTCTTTTGCACGCAAAAGGTAGGCCGAGGAATATACTCGACACTACCTTATATTTCAAGTAAAAATTTCTGCTGATTAGCCTTGGCGCTGCTTGTGCTTTGGCTCACTGCAAATCACGCGTACAACACCGTTACGCTTGATTACTTTACAGTTACGGCAGATTTTTTTAACGGAAGCACGAACTTTCATTGCTAAACTCCGTAATGAAACCTGATTATCGGCCGTAGCCTTTCAGGTTTGCTTTTTTCAACACAGAATCATACTGTTGAGACATCAGATGAGTCTGTACCTGTGCCATAAAGTCCATGATTACAACTACTACGATTAGTAGAGATGTACCGCCGAAGTAGAAACGAACGTTCCACGCGACCATCATAAACTCTGGAATCAGACAGATAAAGGTAATGTACAGTGCACCAGCAAGGGTTAAACGTGTCATTACTTTATCAATATACTTAGCTGTCTGCTCACCTGGGCGGATGCCGGGTACGAATGCACCGGACTTCTTCAAGTTATCTGCTGTCTCTCTCGGGTTGAAAACCAACGCCGTGTAGAAGAAACAGAAGAAAATAATCGCTGCGGCATAAAGCATGACATACAAAGGTTGACCTGGGCTAAGAGCTAAAGACACGTCAGTTAACCAACCGAACGCGCTGCTCTCACCATTCTGACCAAACCATTGTGCCAATGTTCCTGGGAACAAAATAATGCTTGATGCAAAGATTGCTGGAATAACACCTGCCATATTAATTTTAAGTGGCAAGTGAGTGCTTTGCGCAGCAAATACTTTACGACCTTGTTGACGTTTCGCGTAGTTCACAACGATTTTACGTTGACCACGCTCCATGAAAACGACGAAGTAAATTACTGCAAAAGCTAGTACACCAATCAACAGCAGAAGAAGTACATGCAATTCACCTTGACGCGCTTGCTCGATTGTTTGACCGATTGCAGAAGGCAACCCAGCAACAATACCTGCGAAAATTAGTAACGATATACCGTTACCTATCCCACGCTCTGTAATTTGTTCACCTAACCACATAAGAAACATGGTGCCGGTTACTAAACTTACGGTAGCAATTAGCGTAAACATGGTTTGGTTGATAACAACCAGATTATCGACCATGTTTGGTAAGCCTGTTGCAATACCAATAGCCTGGAATGTTGCAAGTACAAGCGTGCCATAGCGTGTATATTGGCTTATCTTACGACGGCCTGCTTCACCCTCTTTTTTGAGTTCCGCTAACGCTGGATGAACTACTGTTAGCAATTGGACAACAATAGATGCCGAAATATACGGCATGATGCCCAATGCTAAGATAGATGCACGCTCAAGAGCACCACCGGAGAACATGTTAAACATTTCAACGATGGTACCTTTTTGCTGTTCGAACAAATCGGCAAGTACAGCAGCGTCAATACCAGGAATCGGCACAAAAGAGCCGGCTCGGAATACTAAAAGTGCACCAATTACGAATAATAAGCGCGACTTTAGCTCACTTAAGCCGCTCTGAGCACTACGAAAATCTTGTCCTGGTTTCTTAGCCATCTGTACCTCGTTCCTCGAGATTATTCCTCGATTTTACCGCCTGCAGCTTCGATTGCAGCTTTAGCGCCTTTAGTCACACGTAGACCTTTAACAGTCACTGCTTTGTTAATTTCACCAGAAAGAACAACTTTAACAAATTCGATGTTCTTAGTGATTACGTTAGCAGCTTTAAGGCTGTTTAGATCAACCACGTCACCAGTTACTTTCGCTAGCTCAGCTAGACGAACTTCAGCAGACACTAGGCTCTTACGAGAAGTGAAACCGAATTTAGGTAGACGTTGTTTCAGAGGCATTTGACCGCCTTCGAAACCTGGGCGAACTTTACCGCCAGAACGTGATTTTTGACCTTTGTGACCACGGCCACCTGTTTTACCAAGGCCAGAACCGATACCACGACCTACGCGCTTCGCAGAAGGCTTAGAACCCGCAGCCGGTGATAGAGTATTCAAACGCATTCTGATTACTCCTCAACTTTAACCATGTAGTAAACCTTGTTGATCATACCGCGTACGCACGGTGTATCTTCAAGTTCTACTGTGTGGTTGATTTTACGAAGACCTAGACCACGAAGCGTAGCTTTGTGCTTAGGTAGACGACCAATTGAGCTTTTAGTTTGAGTTACTTTAATAGTTGCCATCGTGTGCTTACTCCGAAATAGATTCAACAGTTAGACCACGTTTAGCAGCAACCATTTCTGGCGACTTCATGCTACCTAGTGCATCGATCGTTGCACGAACGATGTTGATAGGGTTCGTAGAACCGTATGCTTTAGATAGTACGTTGTGTACGCCAGCAACTTCTAGTACTGCGCGCATCGCACCACCGGCGATAACACCTGTACCTTCTGCAGCAGGCTGCATGTAAACTTTAGAGCCCGAATGGCGACCTTTCACTGGGTGGTGAAGAGTGCCTTCGTTAAGCGCGATCGTAGTCATGTTACGACGTGCTTTTTCCATTGCTTTTTGAATCGCTGCAGGTACTTCACGAGCTTTGCCGTAACCGAAACCTACACGACCGTTACCGTCACCAACAACTGTTAGTGCAGTAAAGCTCATGATTCGACCACCCTTAACCGTCTTAGAAACACGGTTAACTGCGATCAACTTTTCTTGCAAATCATTCGCTTGAACTTGTTGTTCTTTAGCCATCTTCCAACCCTACCTTAGAATTTCAGACCAGCTTCGCGAGCAGATTCTGCTAGCGCCGCTACTCGACCGTGGTATTGGAAACCAGAACGATCAAATGCAACTGCTTCAACGCCTTTTTCAAGAGCGCGTTCAGCAATAGCTTTACCTACTGCTTTAGCTGCATCGATGTTACCAGTGTATTTCACTTGCTCACGGATCGCTTTTTCTACAGTAGAAGCTGAAGCGATAACCTCAGAGCCGTTTGATGCGATAACCTGAGCGTACACGTGACGAGGAGTACGGTGTACTACTAGGCGAGTTGCACCCAGTTCTGCAATCTTACGACGTGCACGTGTAGCACGACGGATGCGAGATGCTTTCTTATCCATAGTGTTACCTTACTTCTTCTTAGCTTCTTTAGTACGCACATTTTCATCTGCGTAACGAACACCTTTACCTTTATAAGGCTCAGGCTCACGGTAAGAACGAATGTCAGCCGCTACTTGACCAACAAGTTGTTTGTCACAACCAGTGATCACGATTTCAGTTTGGCTTGGACATTCAGCTTTAATACCCGCTGGCAACTCGTGCTCAACTGGGTGAGAGAAGCCAAGTGTTAGACCTACAGCGTTGCCTTTAATAGCAGCACGGTAACCAACACCTTTAAGAGTTAGCTTCTTAGTAAAGCCTTCAGTAACACCAACAACCATGTTGTTAACCAGAGCGCGAGCAGTGCCTGCTTGTGCCCATGCGTTAGCAACACCTTCTTTAGGACCGAAAGTAAGGTTGTTATCTTCCTGAGCGACAACTACTGCATCGTTAAGAACGCGAGACAGTTCGCCTTTAGCACCTTTTACAGTGATTTCTTGGCCGTTTAGTTTCACCTCTACGCCAGCTGGAATAGCGACAGGTGCTTTAGCAACACGAGACATATTCTACTCCTATTACGCTACGTAGCAGATGATTTCACCACCAAGACCTGCTTTACGTGCAGCACGGTCTGACATCAGACCCTTGGAAGTTGAAACGATAGCAACACCTAGACCACCCATTACAGATGGTAGCGAGTCTTTGTTCTTGTAGACGCGCAGACCTGGACGTGAAACACGTTTTAGTTGCTCGATAACTGGTTTAGCTTGGAAGTACTTAAGAGTAACTTCTAGCTCAGGTTTTACGTCGCCTTCAACAGCGAAGTCAGTGATGTAACCTTCAGCTTTTAGTAGTGCAGCGATTGCAACTTTAAGCTTTGAAGAAGGCATCTTAACAGCAACTTTGTTTGCTGCCTGACCGTTACGAATGCGGGTCAGCATATCCGAAATCGGATCTTGCATGCTCATATGATTTACTCCAAATGATTAAAAGTGGCAATTACCAGCTAGCCTTACGAAGACCCGGAATCTCGCCTTTCATGCAAGCTTCACGAACCTTAATACGGCTTAGACCGAACTTACGTAGGTAACCGTGTGGACGACCAGTTTGGTTACAACGGTTGCGCTGACGTGATGCACTTGAATCACGTGGAAGAGTTTGCAGTTTTAGAACCGCGTTCCAACGATCTTCTTCAGATGCGTTTACATCGCTGATGATAGCTTTTAGCGCTGCACGCTTCTCAGCGAACTTAGCTACTAGCTTCGCACGTTTAGCTTCACGTGCTTTCATTGATTGTTTAGCCATAACAGTAACCCTTCACCTTACTTACGGAATGGGAAGTTAAAGGCAGCCAGCAGAGCACGGCCTTCCTCATCAGTGCCAGCAGACGTCGTGATAGTAATATCAAGACCGCGCACACGATCAACTTTATCAAAGTCGATTTCCGGGAAGATGATTTGCTCGCGAACGCCCATGCTGTAGTTACCGCGACCGTCAAAAGACTTAGCGCTAACACCACGGAAGTCACGTACACGTGGAAGAGCGATCGAAATTAGACGCTCAAGAAAATCCCACATACGTTCGCCACGCAAGGTTACTTTACAACCGATAGGGTAGCCTTCACGGATTTTGAAACCTGCTACAGATTTACGAGCTTTAGTGATAAGTGGCTTTTGACCAGAGATCGTTGCCATATCAGCAGCTGCGTTTTCTAGCAGTTTCTTATCGTTGATTGCTTCACCAACACCCATGTTTAGGGTGATTTTCTCGATTCTAGGGACTTGCATGACGCTTGTGTAGCTGAACTGTTTGGTCAGTTCAGCGACTACAGACGACTTGTAGTAATCATGCAGTTTCGCCATAGTAGAACTCCAAATTACTTCTATTAGTTAGAAACGGTTTCGCCGTTAGACTTGAAGAAACGAACTTTTTTGCCGTCTTCAAAACGGAAACCGATACGGTCCGCTTTACCAGTAGCTGCGTTGAAAATAGCCACGTTAGAAACATCGATCGCTGCTTCTTGCTCAACGATACCGCCTTGGATACCTAGAGCAGGAACAGGTTTCTGGTGTTTCTTAACAAGGTTGATACCTTCTACGATAACTTTACCAGTTGCGAGAACCTTAGTTACTTTACCTTTCTTGCCTTTATCTTTACCAGCAAGAACGATTACTTCGTCATTACGACGGATTTTAGCTGCCATCTTACGTGCTCCTTACAGAACTTCTGGAGCCAGTGAAACGATCTTCATGAACTTATCGCCACGAAGTTCGCGTGTCACAGGACCAAAGATACGTGTACCGATTGGTTGCTCAGTGTTGTCGTTCAACAATACACAAGCATTTCGGTCGAAGCGAATGACAGAACCGTCTGGACGACGTACGCCTTTACGGGTGCGAACTACCACCGCCTTCAGAACGTCACCTTTTTTAACTTTACCGCGAGGAATTGCTTCCTTAACAGTAACTTTGATAACGTCACCGATATGTGCATAACGGCGGTGAGAGCCACCCAGAACCTTAATACACATTACGCTGCGAGCGCCTGAGTTATCAGCTGCGTCCAGCATACTTTGCATTTGGATCATGTTAGTGCTCCGCTAAATATTAAAACTAGACCCATCTCGGGTCGGGCTGCCTCTTTAAAAGGGACGCGAATTGTACCACCCTTTTTTGTGATTGGGTAGTCAAAAAATAAACGGCTCCAAAAATAATTTTGGAGCCGTTTCTTTATAGATAAGTGAAGATTACATCTTCGCCTTTTCTACAACTTTTACCAAAGTCCAAGACTTAGTCTTAGACAGTGGACGACACTCTGCGATTTCAACAGTGTCGCCTAGGCCACACTCATTGTTTTCGTCATGTGCGTGTACTTTAGTCGTGCGCTTTACGAATTTACCGTAAATTGGGTGTTTCACCATGCGCTCGATAGCAACTACGATAGACTTGTCCATCTTGTCGCTAACTACACGACCTTGTTGAGTACGTTTTACTTCGCTCATTATGCGCCTGCCTTCTCAGTCAAAACAGTTTTCACACGTGCGATATCACGGCGTACAGCTTTCAGAGTATGAGTTTGCTGTAGCTGACCAGTCGCAGCCTGCATGCGCAGGTTGAACTGTTCACGTAGCAAATTCAAAAGCTCAGCGTTAAGCTCTTCAACGCTCTTTTCGCGTAGATCTTGTGCTTTCATCACATCACCTGCTTAGTTACAAATGTAGTCTTGAATGGCAGTTTACGAGCCGCTAGGCGGAACGCTTCACGTGCCAATTCTTCAGGTACACCGTCCATTTCGTACATAACCTTACCAGGTTGGATTTGGGCTACCCAGTACTCAACGTTACCTTTACCCTTACCTTGACGAACTTCAAGCGGTTTTTCTGTGATTGGTTTGTCTGGGAACACACGGATCCAGATTTTACCTTGACGCTTAACATGACGCGTCATTGCACGACGTGCTGCTTCGATTTGACGAGCAGTTAGACGACCACGGCCAACAGCTTTCAAGCCGAAAGTACCGAAACTTACGTCAGTACCTTTAGCAAGACCGCGGTTACGACCAGTGTGAACCTTACGGAACTTAGTACGTTTAGGTTGTAGCATCTGTCGACTCCTTACTTACGGCCTTTGCGCTGCTTCTTAGGCTTGTCGCCTTTAGGCTCTACAGCGTTAGCTGCTGGCATACCGCCTAGGATCTCACCTTTGAAGATCCAAACTTTAATGCCGATCACACCATATTGAGTGTGAGCCGAAGAAGTTGCGTAATCAATGTCAGCACGTAGAGTGTGTAGAGGCACACGGCCTTCACGGTACCACTCAGAACGTGCGATTTCAGCGCCGCCTAGACGACCACTTACTTCTACTTTGATGCCTTTAGCGCCTAGACGCATTGCGTTTTGTACTGCGCGCTTCATAGCACGACGGAACATAACACGACGCTCTAGCTGAGACGCGATGCTGTCACCAACAAGTTGTGCATCTAACTCAGGTTTACGTACTTCAGCGATGTTAATTTGCGCTGGTACACCTGCAATTTTAGCTACAGCTGTGCGTAGCTTCTCTACGTCTTCACCTTTCTTACCGATTACAACGCCAGGACGAGCAGTGTGAATAGTCACACGGATGCTCTTAGCTGGACGTTCGATAACGATGCGTGATAGAGATGCTTTTTGTAGTTCCTTAGTTAGGAACTGACGTACCTTGAAGTCGCCGTCTAGGTTGTCAGCGAATTCTTTGGTATTAGCAAACCAAGTAGCATTCCAAGGCTTAACGATGCCTAAACGAATACCATTAGGATGTACTTTTTGACCCATTGCTTACTCTCCTAGTCTCAAGCGTCTGCAACAACAACAGTGATGTGGCTTGAACGCTTCAAGATACGATCCGCACGACCTTTAGCACGAGGCATAATACGCTTCATGATCGGGCCTTCATCTACGAAGATTTTAGCGACTGATAGATCGTCGATATCTGCACCTTCGTTGTGCTCCGCGTTCGCGATAGCTGATTCAAGAACTTTCTTGATAAGATCAGCAGCTTTTTTGTTGCTGAACGTCAAGATTTCTAGAGCTTGATCAACTGATTTACCACGAATTTGATCTGCAACTAAGCGAGCTTTCTGAGGCGAAATGCGAGCAAAGTTATGTTTAGCTAATGCTTCCATCATCTACTCCTTAACGCTTCTTAGCTTTCTTATCCGCAGCATGACCGCGGTAAGTACGAGTTGGTGCGAATTCGCCCAGCTTGTGACCGATCATTTCTTCGGTTACGAAAACTGGTACGTGCTGACGACCATTATGGACAGCGATGGTCAAACCGATCATTGTAGGAATGATCATTGAGCGACGGGACCAAGTCTTAATAGGCTTTTTGTCTCCGCTTTCCACCGCTTTCTCTACCTTCTTCAGCAAGTGTAGGTCAATAAATGGACCTTTCTTGAGAGAACGTGGCATGGCTTATCCTCTTATATAGATTACTTGTTACGACGACGTACGATGTACTTGTCAGTGCGTTTGTTCTTACGGGTCTTAAAGCCTTTAGTTGGCATACCCCAAGGAGAAACTGGGTGACGACCACCAGATGTGCGACCTTCACCACCACCGTGTGGGTGGTCAACCGGGTTCATTACCACACCGCGAACGGTTGGACGAACACCGCGCCAGCGGTTAGCACCAGCTTTACCTAGTTCACGTAGCATGTGTTCTGCATTGCCTACTTCACCGATTGTTGCACGGCCTTCAGACAATACTTTACGCATCTCACCAGAACGTAGACGGATGGTTACGTATGCACCGTCGCGAGCAACGATTTGAGCATAAGCACCAGCCGAACGAGCTAGCTGAGCACCTTTACCAGGTTTAAGTTCAACACAGTGTACAGTAGAACCTACTGGGATATTGCGCATTGGCAGAGTGTTACCTGCTTTAATTGGCGCATCTACACCAGATTGAATCTGGTCACCTGCTTGAACACCTTTAGGTGCGATGATGTAACGACGCTCACCGTCTGCGTACAGAATTAGAGCGATGTTTGCGCTACGGTTTGGATCGTATTCTAGACGCTCAACTTTCGCTGGAATGCCATCTTTAGTACGTTTGAAGTCAATTACACGGTAGTGGTGTTTGTGACCACCGCCGATGTGACGTACTGTGATACGACCGTTGTTGTTACGACCACCATTCTTAGAGTTTTTCTCTAGAAGAGGTGCGTAAGGCTTACCTTTGTGTAGGTCAGCGTTAACAACTTTAACAACGTGACGACGACCAGCCGAAGTCGGCTTACATTTAACAATAGCCATTTCTCAACTACTCCTGTTATTCCGCGCCGCCAACAAAGTCAAGATCTTGACCTTCTTTCAAAGTAACGTACGCTTTTTTAACGTCGCTGCGGCGACCTTGGCGTAGACCTTGACGTTTGGTCTTACCCTTAGTGATAAGAGTATTTACAGACTTAACTTCAACTTCAAATAGCTTTTCTACAGCTGCTTTGATCTCTTTTTTAGTTGCATCTTTAGCTACTTTAAAAACGATAGTGTTCGCTTTTTCAGCAGCCATAGTTGCTTTTTCAGAGATGTGCGGAGCACGTAGAACTTTTAGGATACGCTCTTCAGTGATCATGCTAGCATCTCCTCAACTTGCTTAACTGCTTCAGCAGTCATTACAACTTTGTCGAACGCGATTAGTGAAACTGGATCAATACCAGCTACGTCACGTGCGTCAACTTTGTATAGGTTACGAGCAGCTAGGAATAGATTTTCATCTACTTCGCTAGTCACGATTAGAGCGTCAGTTAGCTCAAGCTCTTTAAGCTTAGCTACAAGCTCTTTAGTTTTTGGCGCTTCTACTGAGAAGTTATCAACAACGATTAGACGCTCTTGACGAACTAGCTCAGAAAGAATGCTCTTCATAGCACCACGGTACATTTTCTTGTTAACTTTTTGGCTGTGATCTTGTGGTTTCGCAGCAAAAGTAACACCACCTGTACGCCAGATTGGGCTACGGATTGTACCAGCACGTGCGCGGCCAGTACCTTTTTGACGCCATGGCTTAGCGCCACCGCCAGATACTTCTGAACGTGTTTTCTGAGCACGTGTACCTTGACGAGCACCTGCTGCATACGCAACAACTACTTGGTGTACAAGAGCTTCGTTAAACTCACGTCCGAAAGTAGTTTCAGAAACAGTTAGTGCATCAGCACCTTTAACCATAAGTTCCATTACTTACTCCTGAGACGTTATGCTTTAACAGCTGGTTTAACGATCACGTTGCCGCCAGTTGAGCCTGGGACTGCACCTTTAATAAGAAGCAGGTTGCGCTCAGCGTCAACACGTACGATCTCTAGGTTTTGAGTCGTTACACGCTCAGCACCCATGTGACCTGCCATTTTCTTGCCTTTAAACACGCGACCTGGAGTCTGACATTGACCGATAGAACCAGGAGCACGGTGAGACAATGAGTTACCGTGAGTCATATCTTGAGTACGGAAGTTCCAACGCTTAACAGCGCCTTGGAAACCTTTACCCTTAGATGTACCAGTAACGTCTACTTTCTTAGTTTCGTTGAATAGTTCAACTGTTAGCTCAGCACCAACTTCGAACTCTTCACCGTTTTCCAAACGGAATTCCCAAAGACCACGACCAGCTTCAACACCTGCTTTCGCAAAGTGACCTGCTTCTGGTTTAGATACGCGGTTAGCTTTCTTTGCACCAGTAGTTACCTGGATTGCTGCGTAGCCATCTGTCTCAAGAGTTTTAACTTGAGATACACGGTTTGCTTCAACCTCAACAACAGTTACTGGGATAGAAACGCCTTCTTCAGTAAATACGCGGGTCATACCCACTTTACGACCGATTAGACCAATCATTCTTCTAATCTCCCTTAACCTAGGCTAATTTGTACGTCAACGCCCGCAGCAAGGTCTAGACGCATCAGAGCATCAACAGTTTTGTCTGTTGGCTCAACGATGTCGATTAGACGTTTGTGAGTACGGATTTCGTACTGATCACGAGCATCTTTGTTAACGTGTGGAGAGATAAGAACTGTGAAACGCTCTTTACGAGTAGGTAGTGGGATTGGACCACGAACCTGTGCGCCAGTGCGCTTAGCTGTTTCAACGATTTCCGCTGTAGAAGCATCGATTAGTTTGTAATCGAAAGCTTTAAGGCGGATACGGATACGTTGGTTCTGCATGAGACAGAGCTCCAATATTAAAAATTACACAAACAATATCGCCACTCAAGCTCGTCAAGACGAGAGAATGCCGATTGATTTATGTGAAACCGTAGCATCCAAGATTAGGATGCATTGTCAGTTAATTTTCGATTAACTATCCCTATATCAGAGTCACCTCTGGGAATAGTTATTCCGAAGAATAGATAGCTAATTGTATTAACCGCGAACATAAGCTGAGTATACATTACCTAACTTATCAAAAGATAAGTCCGCTCCTCGCTGCTCATTGGTTCACAACTGAACAAGTCAGTGCGGCGTATTATACAGATCACAACTTCGCTTGCAAGTACTGTTCAAAAAATAAAAAATGACAAATAGACTTTTAGGCGTGAATGGCTTTCACCCCTTCTTCCAGCAACTGTAGCTGCTCCAATCCCTGCTTAGTGGCTTTAGGCTTTACAACAGCAATCATCTGCAACATTCCTTGATGGACGACTTGCTCAGTTATTTGAGTTTTTACCGACATTGCAGAGCGGTAGCCAAGCCAACTCGATGCAATCAAATGCAATGTTGTCACAAAGGGACGCATTTCTTCCTCTTCGACATTCAGTAACTCAAGTTCAACAAATGCTCTAACAATACTGATCAGGTTACTCTGTAGCTTTTCCTGAACATGTATATAATCGTCGTGAAGAACTTCATCTCGCTGAAGAATTTCAGGCAAGTTTGCGTAGAAGAATCGATATTTCCACATCAAGGTAAAAATTGAATCAAGGTAGTGTTTCAGTAGTACTAAGCTTTCTTGTTGCCCTTGAAAAGGAGTGAAACGTTCTAAAAGCTCAGCCGAATATAAAGCAAAGATTTCTCGGACAATTTCTTGCTTGTTTCGATAGTGATAGTAGAGGTTACCAGGGCTAATATCGATGTGAGCAGCAATATGGTTAGTCGTTATGTTCCGCTCTCCATGTTTGTTAAACAACTCAAGAGCAGCGAATACGATCTTGTCACGAGTTTTCATCTCTACGTGTAATCCCTTAATAGCGGTATTTGAAGTATAACCAGTAGTTTAGCCAATAACAAAAAAGCGCCTGATTAGACCAGACGCTTTATTAATTAGTTTGTTATTTATGATACGGCTTAGAGAGTTCGTGTACTGCTTCAACAAACACACCCGCATTTTCAGGCGGCACATCTAGGTGGATACCGTGACCTAGGTTGAATACATGGCCAGTACCAGCATCACCAAATCCCTCAAGGATACTTGATACTTCCTCTCGGATACGGTCAGGAGATGCATATAGCATTGATGGATCCATGTTGCCTTGAAGTGCCACTTTATCACCAATACGTGCTTTCGCGTCTGCAATGTTGATTGTCCAGTCCAGACCCACTGCGTCACAGCCAGTAGCTGCGATTTGTTCAAGCCACATACCACCATTCTTCGTAAATAGTGTCACCGGTACACGGCGACCATCATTTTCACGGATCAGACCATCAACAATCTTGTGCATGTACTGAAGTGAAAATAGGTTGTAATCACGTGGAGTAAGAACGCCTCCCCATGTATCAAACACCATTACAGACTGCGCACCCGCTTTAATTTGCGCGTTTAGGTATTCAATAACGCTGTCTGCCAGTTTATCTAGCAGAAGGTGCAGCATTTGTGGTTCTGCATACATCATCTTCTTGATCTTAGTGAATGCTTTTGAACTGCCACCTTCCACCATGTAAGTTGCTAGTGTCCAAGGGCTGCCAGAGAAGCCAATCAGTGGAACATCACCATTCAAATCTTTGCGGATCTGACGTACTGCATTCATTACATATTGCAGCTCACCTTCAGGATCCGGCAGACCGATTTTCTCTACGTCTGCTTTGCAGGTAATTGGATTATCAAACACTGGGCCTTCACCAGCTGCAAAACGTAGACCAAGCCCCATTGCATCTGGAATCGTTAGAATGTCAGAAAATAAAATGGCTGCATCAAGAGGAAAACGGCGCAATGGCTGAAGCGTCACTTCAGATGCAAGTTCTGCATTTTTACATAAAGACATAAAGTCGCCAGCTTGCGCACGTGTGGCTTTATACTCAGGTAAATAACGACCAGCCTGACGCATCATCCATACAGGTGTGTAGTCTACTGATTCTTTAAGTAATGCGCGCAGATAACGATCATTTTTTAATTCTGTCATTCCGTTATTCCAATTCAATTAACTTCATTTATTTCGCTCGTATTCTAACACTGTTTCCATCTCAAAAGCTGCGTGCTTTGCAACCTGGATCAAGTTATTAACTTTTAGATGAACAGTTCGTTTGCCAGTACACAATAACAGTGTTAAAAATTTGTTTGCTAGCGAAAACTACAATTACAATACTGAGTACTTGAGACTCAGCATCTCATAACGACATCTTACTTACCCCCTCCTTCATTGGAGGGTTTTTTTTGCTCTCTACAATTTCTAATACAGTTTGATCAATCAACTGACGTGCAATTGTTCCTTTAGGAGCCACCTCTGGCATATTTTCAGGAGAGAACCAGCCTGCGTCACTGAGTTCAGTATAATCTGGCTTAATATTTCCCGACTCATAATCCGCAAAAAAGGCAGCCATCAAGCTACTTGGAAAGGCCCATGGTTGGCTACCGTAATATCGAATGTTCTTAACTCGGATTCCCGTTTCTTCAAAAACTTCTCGTTCTACACATTGTTCCAACGTCTCTCCTACCTCGACAAAACCGGCGATTACGGTATACATTCCATTTCTGTGACGAGGGTGTTGCGCCAACAATATTTGGTTCTCATTGCGCACCGCAACAATAATACAAGGAAATACTCTCGGATAATGTAGTGCGCGACAATCGGAGCACTGCATCGCAAGTTGATTGATGTTCAAGTGTGTGCGACCACCGCATTGTGGGCAAAAACGAATTGATTGATACATATGACCATACTGTACCGCACGACTGAGTAACAGATATAACTCTTCTGGAAAGTGTAAGCAGTCGCGCAATGAAGTGAATTCTAAATTGCCAACTAAATCACTTTCGTTGAGCCACATTACCGGGAATGTGTTGTAAGTTCCAATTTGTATGGCATCAACATTTTCAAAACCATACTTCTCCCCTGCTCCAAATGGCAGCTGCTGATCTTGCAAAAAAATGTTACTTCCTGAAACAACACACCAGTAGGCTTTTTCTATTTGGTTTAGTTCACCTTTCTTCGACATGTTTAATCCTCATTGCTTGCAGTGTCGTTATTTTACTGGCAATCTAATTTCATACTAGAGTTTGTAGTCACGAAATATTCAGACTATAAATTACTGTAAGGACTAAGGTTTATACCTTTAAGAACGCTTTGCCAAGCAAGGCTTAATGATCACCGGAGATGTGATCCGATCATGAGGGCATGGTCATGCTAAATAAATTCAAACAAACGCAAGAACAGTGGGGTGGCTCTAGTGAAGTCATCGATCATTGGCTAGAAAAACGGCAATTATTAATCGTCGAATACTGTAAGCTTGCTGATCTTCAGCCCTGCTCTACAAAGCCTTCTCTTGCTAAACTCCCTTCCGCGACTGAACTTCAGTCATTCTGCCAACACCTTGTCGATTATATATCAGAGGGACATTTTAAGATCTACGACATGGTCATGGATAAATGGCGCGCGACTGGGTTTGAAGCAACCGATGAAATCAACCAAACCTATGGCAAGATCGTTCTTACAACAGAGCCTCTACTCAATTTCACGGATAAATATGCCTCTATTGCTGAAGATGACAACTTAAGTGATTTTGATAGTAACTTATCTTTGATTGGCGAGATCATAGAAGTACGTTTTGAAGTTGAGGACGAATTAATTCAGCAAATCGCCGATAGTCTCGCAGTCCCTCCCGGAGCTTAGTAATACTTTCGCTTAGTGCTCGCTATTAGCTTTAAACATCTCAAAAGAGAATACAAAAAAGGCACCTTTCGGTGCCTTTTATTATTTTACTCGGAACGATTATTCTTCCGAAGAGAAACCAGCGTTTAGAAGTGCTGCTAGGTTATCCGTCGCTTGTTCAGCAGATGGACCTTCTTGCTCTTGATCACGCTTAGCTTGGCGATCTTGGTGATACGCAAAACCAGTACCTGCAGGAATCAAACGACCTACAATTACGTTTTCTTTCAGGCCACGTAGATCATCACGTTTACCAGAAACTGCCGCTTCCGTTAGTACGCGAGTTGTCTCTTGGAACGATGCCGCAGAAATAAACGACTCAGTTGCTAGAGATGCCTTAGTAATACCTAATAGCTCACGTTCAAAACGTGCAGGCTCTTTACCTTCTGCTTCAAGTAGACGGTTTGCAATTTTAACATTTGCATATTCTACTTGCTCACCAGGTAAGAACTCTGAGTCACCGGCATGTGTGATAGTACACTTACGTAGCATTTGACGAACGATAGTCTCAATGTGCTTATCGTTAATCTTAACGCCTTGTAAACGGTATACTTCTTGAACTTCGTTCGCGATGTATTGTGTTACTGCGTGTACACCACGTAGACGAAGGATGTCATGTGGAGATTCTGGACCGTCGGCGATCACATCACCACGTTCCACTTTCTCACCTTCAAATACGTTTAGCTGGCGATGTTTAGGAATCATCTCTTCATAAGCTTCACCGCTTTCGCGAGTGATAACTAGACGACGCTTACCTTTTGTCTCTTTACCAAAGCTCACTGTACCAGTGTGCTCAGCAAGGATTGCTGGCTCTTTGGGCTTACGTGCTTCGAATAGGTCCGCAACGCGAGGTAGACCACCGGTGATATCTTTGTTACCGCCAGATTTCTGTGGAATACGTGCTAACGTGTCACCCACGCCTACTTCTGCGCCATCTTCAATGTTCACGATCGCTTTGCCTGGTAGGAAGTAGTGAGCTGGCATTTCAGTACCAGGGATCATTACATCGTTACCCGCTGCATCAACAAGTTTGATAGCTGGACGCATATCTTTACCTGCCGATGGACGAGCCGCAGCGTCAGTTACTTCACTTGAAGAAAGGCCAGTTAGGTCATCTGTTTGACGAGAAACGGTTACACCATCGATCATATCTACAAACTGGATACGACCTGCCACTTCAGTGATGATTGGCATGGTGTGCGCTTCCCAGTTAGCCACTGTTTCACCAGCTTCAACTGCGTCGTTATCGCCTTTAGACAGTAGAGAACCGTATGGCAGTTTGTGTTTCTCTTTCGTACGGCCGAACTCATCGATGATGGTTAGTTCAGATGCACGAGAAGTGATAACTAGCTTACCGTCTTTGTTCGTTACGAACTTCGCGTTGTGTAGCTTCACAGAACCTGTGTTCTTAGCTTGGATGCTGTTCTCTGCTGCTGCAGTAGATGCCGCACCACCGATGTGGAACGTACGCATCGTAAGCTGTGTACCTGGTTCACCGATTGACTGAGCAGCGATAACGCCTACTGCTTCACCTTGGTTTACTAGGTGACCACGTGCTAGGTCACGACCATAACACTGTGCACAACAACCGAAGTCAGAATCACAAGTAACCACAGAGCGCACTTTCATGCTGTCTACTGAGTTCTCTTCCATGATCTGACACCACTTCTCATCAATTAGAGTGTTACGTGGGATCAGAACATCTTCAGTACCTGGCTTAAGAACGTCTTCAGCAACTACACGGCCCAGCGCTAGCTCAGTTAGTGCAACTTTAACATCACCACCCTCGATGTGAGGCATCATGTCAACACCCTCATGAGTGCCACAGTCATGTTCAGTTACAACAACGTCTTGAGCAACGTCTACTAGACGACGAGTTAGGTAACCCGAGTTCGCTGTTTTCAGTGCCGTATCCGCAAGACCCTTACGAGCACCGTGCGTTGAGATAAAGTACTGAAGTACGTTTAGACCTTCTTTAAAGTTCGCAGTGATCGGCGTTTCGATGATTGAACCATCTGGACGTGCCATCAGACCACGCATACCTGCAAGCTGACGAATCTGGGCTGCAGAACCACGAGCACCTGAGTCAGCCATCATATAGATGCTGTTAAATGACTCTTGCTGCTCTTCTTCACCATCACGGTTAATTACCGTCTCAGATGAAAGGTTCTCCATCATCGCTTTTGCAACGCGATCGTTGGTCGATGCCCAGATATCGATCACTTTGTTGTAGCGCTCACCCGCGGTTACAAGACCAGATTGGTACTGTTCTTGAATCTCGCGAACTTCTTCTTCCGCTTCAGAAATCTCAGTGTATTTCGCAGGTGGTACAACCATATCGTCGATACCAACAGACACACCAGATAGTGCTGCGTATGCGAAACCTGTGTACATGATTTGGTCAGCGAAGATTACCGTGTCTTTCAGACCCAGTTTACGGTACGCCTCGTTTAGCAGGTTAGAGATTTGCTTCTTACCTAGCTTTTGGTTAACGATGCTGTACGGTAGACCAGCTGGCACGATTTGCCATAGCATTGCACGACCGATAGTTGTATCAACCATCTTAGTCTCAGTTGTGCTGTTGCCATCTTCATCTACAACAGTTTCTGTAATACGTACTTTAACGCGTGCATGAAGTTCAGCTTGTTTAGTGCGGTATGCTTTCTCAGCCTCTGCTGGTCCAGCAAGGTACATACCTTCACCTTTAACGTTGATCTTTTCACGAGTCATGTAGTACAAGCCCAATACAACGTCCTGAGAAGGTACGATGATCGGGTCACCAGACGCTGGCGACAGAATGTTGTTTGTCGACATCATCAGGGTACGCGCTTCAAGCTGTGCCTCTAGAGTTAGAGGTACGTGAACCGCCATTTGGTCACCATCGAAGTCCGCGTTATACGCCGCACACACTAGTGGGTGTAGCTGAATCGCTTTACCTTCGATTAGTACTGGTTCGAAAGCCTGGATACCTAGACGGTGAAGTGTAGGTGCACGGTTCAATAGTACTGGGTGTTCACGGATTACTTCGTCTAGGATATCCCAAACTACCGCTTCTTCACGCTCTACCATTTTCTTAGCAGCTTTGATTGTCGTCGCAAGACCACGAGTCTCTAGCTTGCTGTAGATAAATGGTTTGAATAGCTCAAGTGCCATCTTCTTAGGAAGACCACACTGGTGTAGACGAAGGTATGGACCTACTGTAATTACAGAACGGCCAGAGTAGTCTACACGTTTACCTAGAAGGTTTTGACGGAAACGACCTTGTTTACCCTTGATCATATCAGCAAGAGATTTCAGAGGACGCTTGTTCGAACCTGTGATCGCACGACCACGACGACCGTTATCTAGTAGCGCATCAACAGACTCTTGCAGCATACGTTTTTCGTTACGTACGATGATGTCCGGAGCAGCTAGCTCTAGAAGACGCTTCAAACGGTTGTTACGGTTGATCACACGACGGTATAGATCGTTCAGATCAGAAGTCGCAAAGCGGCCGCCATCTAGTGGTACTAGAGGACGTAGATCTGGCGGAAGAACTGGAAGTACAGTTAGGATCATCCACTCTGGGTTGTTGCCAGATGCGATGAACGCTTCTACCAGCTTAAGGCGCTTAGTTACTTTCTTGCGCTTAGTTTCAGAGTTTGTAGACTCTAGTTCTTCACGCATTTGTTCAGTTTCTGCGTGCAGATCCATAGAACCTAGAAGATCCTTGATTGCCTCTGCACCCATCTTAGCGGTGAACTCGTCGCCCCACTCTTCTAAACGGTCTAGATACTCTTCTTCAGTTAGCATCTGACCTTTTTCTAGATCTGTCATACCTGGTTCAGTTACTACGTACATTTCGAAGTAAAGAACACGTTCGATATCACGTAGAGGGATATCCATCAGTAGACCGATACGAGACGGTAGCGATTTTAGGAACCAGATGTGAGCCACTGGTGAAGCAAGCTCGATGTGGCCCATACGGTCACGACGAACTTTAGTCTGTGTAACTTCTACACCACACTTCTCACAGATAACACCACGGTGTTTCAGGCGCTTGTACTTACCACAAAGACATTCGTAGTCTTTAACTGGACCAAAGATACGCGCACAGAACAGACCATCGCGCTCAGGTTTGAACGTACGATAGTTGATCGTTTCAGGTTTTTTAACTTCACCGAAAGACCATGAACGAATCATGTCTGGTGAAGATAGACCGATTTTGATTGCATCAAATTCTTCGGTCTTATGCTGTGCTTTTAGAAAGTTTAATAAGTCTTTCACAATCAGCTCCTGTAAGGAGTTAAAAGGAGCTCACCCGCAAAAGTGAGCACCTTCTACCAAATAATCGCCTTTGATTCCCTCGACCTTAGTCAAGAGAGAAAGAGATTACTCTTCGTCTTCTAGCTCGATGTTGATACCTAGCGAGCGGATCTCTTTCAACAATACGTTGAACGATTCTGGCATGCCAGGTTCCATGCTGTGGTTGCCATCTACGATGTTCTTATACATCTTAGTACGGCCGTTAACGTCATCCGACTTAACTGTTAGCATTTCTTGAAGCGTGTAAGCAGCACCGTATGCTTCTAGTGCCCATACTTCCATCTCACCAAAACGCTGACCACCGAACTGAGCTTTACCACCAAGTGGTTGCTGAGTTACTAGGCTGTACGAACCAGTTGAACGAGCGTGCATCTTGTCATCAACAAGGTGGTTCAGTTTCAGCATGTACATGTAACCAACAGTTACAGGACGCTCAAACGCATCACCTGTGCGACCATCAAACAGCGTTAGCTGACCAGACTCTGGTAGGTCACCTAGTTTCAATAGCTCTTTGATTGATTGTTCAGAAGCACCATCAAATACTGGAGTCGCGATCGGTAGACCGCCACGTAGGTTTTTGATCAGCGTACGAACTTCATCATCAGATAGAGACGCAACGTCTACTTTCTGACGTGTCTCACCAAGATCGTAAACCTTCTGTAGGAAGTCACGGAACCTAGCTAGCTCTTGCTGCTCTTTCACCATCTGGTTGATCTTGTCACCGATACCTTTCGCTGCCAGACCTAAGTGTACTTCTAGGATCTGACCGATGTTCATACGCGAAGGTACACCCAGTGGGTTAAGTACGATGTCTACAGGCTGACCTTTTTCGTCGTAAGGCATGTCTTCAACAGGGTTGATCTTAGAGATTACACCCTTGTTACCGTGACGACCCGCCATCTTATCACCAGGCTGGATGCGACGTTTAACCGCTAGGTAAACTTTCACGATCTTCAGTACGCCAGGAGCTAGATCATCACCTTGTGTGATCTTGCGACGCTTAGTTTCGAATTTCTTATCGAAGTCTGCACGTAGCTCATCATACTGCTCTGCTAGTTGCTCTAGCTGAGTCTGTTGAGCATCGTTTTCAAGCGTTAGTTCTAGCCATTTCTTACGATCGATAGCATCTAGTTTCGCTTCAGTGTAGCCACCGTCGATTAGTACAGCTTTAACACGGTTTAGAAGGCCACCCTCAAGAATCTGGAATTCTTCAGTAAGGTCTTTCTTCGCTTCTTTAAGCTGCATCTGTTCAATTTCAAGTGCACGTTTGTCTTTTTCAACACCGTCACGAGTAAATACTTGAACATCGATGATCGTACCTGAAACAGAATTTGGCACGCGTAGAGACGTATCTTTAACATCTGACGCTTTCTCACCAAAGATAGCACGTAGTAGCTTCTCTTCAGGAGTGAGCTGAGTTTCACCTTTAGGCGTTACTTTACCTACAAGGATGTCACCGCCTTTCACTTCCGCACCGATGTAAACGATACCTGACTCGTCTAGTTTAGACAGAGCAGACTCACCTACGTTTGGAATGTCAGCTGTGATTTCTTCAGCACCAAGCTTAGTATCACGCGCCACACAAGATAGCTCTTGAATGTGGATCGTCGTGAAACGGTCTTCTTGAACTACGCGCTCAGATACTAAGATCGAGTCTTCGAAGTTGTAGCCGTTCCAAGGCATGAATGCGATACGCATGTTCTGACCAAGCGCAAGCTCACCAAGGTCTGTTGAAGGACCATCAGCAAGAACGTCACCACGCGCTACAGGTTCACCCGGCATCACACATGGACGCTGGTTGATACACGTATTTTGGTTAGAACGAGTGTATTTAGTTAGGTTGTAGATATCGATACCCGCTTCACCAGGGATCAGCTCGTCTTCGTTAACTTTAACAACGATACGAGAAGCATCTACAGACTGGATTACACCACCACGTTTCGCTACCGCTGTAACACCAGAGTCAACGGCGATGTTACGCTCAATACCAGTACCAACTAGAGGCTTGTCAGCCTTAAGTGTTGGAACTGCCTGACGTTGCATGTTGGCACCCATCAATGCACGGTTCGCATCATCGTGTTCTAAGAACGGGATAAGCGATGCAGCAATAGATACAACCTGGTTAGTTGCAACGTCCATGTAGTCAACATGTTCGCGTGGGTGTAGGCCAGATTCACCTTTCTGACGAGCAGTGATTAGTTCTTCAGAGAATGTGCCTTCTTCAGTAAGAACAGTGTTCGCCTGAGCGATAACGTACTGACCTTCCTGAATAGCAGATAGGTAATCTACTTCGTCTGTTACTACGCCATCTACAACACGACGGTATGGAGTCTCTAGGAAACCGTACTCGTTACAACGCGCAAACGCAGATAGAGAGTTAATCAGACCGATGTTTGGACCTTCAGGCGTTTCGATAGGACATAGACGACCGTAGTGAGTTACGTGTACGTCACGTACTTCGAAGCCAGCACGTTCACGAGTAAGACCGCCAGGACCCAATGCAGAGATACGACGCTTATGCGTAACTTCTGATAACGGGTTGTTTTGGTCCATGAACTGTGAAAGCTGTGAAGAGCCAAAGAATTCTTTAACCGCAGCAGAGATCGGCTTAGCGTTGATTAGATCTTGAGGCATGATTGCATCAAGGTCACCAAGGCTTAGACGCTCTTTAACAGCACGTTCAACACGTACTAGACCAACGCGGAATTGGTTTTCTGCCATTTCGCCAACGCTGCGGATACGACGGTTACCTAAGTGGTCGATATCGTCCACTTCACCGATGCCGTTACGGATAGCGATAAGCTTCTTCATCACTTCAACGATATCAGTTTCGTCAAGTGTGCCTTGCTCTTGAGCATCTTCACGTTCGATAGAGCTGTTAAACTTCATACGACCAACAGTCGATAGATCGTAACGCTCTTCAGAGAAGAATAGGCTTTCGAATAGTGCTTCAGCAGCTTCTTTTGTTGGTGGCTCACCAGGGCGCATCATGCGGTAGATTTCTACCAATGCAGAAATACGATCAACAGTGCTGTCAATACGTAGAGTTTCTGACATGAATGGACCGTGGTCTAGATCGTTCGTAAATAGAACTTCCAGAGCTTTGTGGCCAGCTTGCGAAAGGTTCGCTAATGCTTCAAGGCTGATTTCTTGGTTTGCACCAACAATAATCTCACCAGTCGCTTCGTTGATGTAATCTTTCGATGCAACTTTACCTACGATGTACTCAACTGGTACTTCGATATGATCAACGCCATCTTTTTCAAGTTGACGGATGTGGCGTGCAGTTACACGACGACCAGTTTCAACGTAAGTTTTTCCATTAGCTTCGATATCGAATGACGCAGTTTCACCACGTAGACGATCAGGAACAAGCTCCATGAGTAGAGTTTGATCTTTTACTTCGAAGTTCACCTTCTCGAAGAAGATATCCAGAATCTCTTCTGTCGTCTTACCAAGTGCGCGAAGAATGATAGATGCTGGTAGCTTACGACGGCGGTCAATACGTACGTATAGATTGTCCTTAGGATCAAACTCAAAGTCTAACCATGAACCACGGTAAGGAATGATACGTGCGTTATATAGAACTTTACCTGATGAGTGGGTCTTACCCTTATCGCTGTCGAAGAAAACGCCTGGGCTTCTGTGCAGCTGGGATACGATAACCCTCTCGGTACCATTGATTACGAAGGTACCATTGTCTGTCATGAGTGGAATCTCACCCATGTAGACTTCTTGTTCTTTAATGTCTTTTACAGTACCTGCTGGCGCGTCTTTATCAAAAATAACCAAGCGTAATTTAACGCGTAGTGGTTTTGAATATGTAACACCGCGGATTTGACATTCTTTAACGTCAAAAACTGGCTCACCAAGACGGTAGCTAACGTATTGCAGCTCGGAATTGCCGTTGTAGCTCTGAATCGGGAATACAGAACGGAAAGCAGCCTCAAGACCGTATTGCCCTTCAGGATCCTGTTCGATGAACTTTTCGAACGAATCGAGCTGGATCGATAGCAGGTATGGAATGTCCAAAACTTGTGGACGAGTACCAAAGTCCTTACGGATGCGCTTTTTCTCGGTATAAGAGTAAACCATGGGGTTCCTCAGCTCGCTGATAAGTGACCCAAACTGTCCGCCCACACCTAGTTACTTAAGGGGGGTAAGGGACAGTGACTAAATAGCTGTTTACTGTAGTGACATTTCATTACGATGAAATGAAATGTATTTTGCTCAGGTAAAGACGCTTAAACAGCGGGAAAATTCGCCTATACCCTACAGCGCAAAAAGGCCGGTGGTTACAAAACCACCAGCCATTAGCCGTTAGGCTAAGAAACTATGCAATAATTACTTAACAGCAACAGTTGCACCAGCTTCTTCTAGCTGAGCTTTAAGAGCTTCAGCTTCATCTTTCTCGATGCCTTCTTTCAGAGGAGCAGGAGCACCGTCTACAAGAGCTTTAGCTTCTTTAAGACCTAGGCCAGTTGCGCCACGTACTGCTTTGATTACAGCAACTTTGTTACCGCCAGCAGATTCTAGGATTACGTCGAATTCAGTTTGCTCAGCAGCAGCTTCGCCTGCAGCAGCGCCGCCAGCTACAACAGCAGCAGCAGCAGAAACACCGAATTTCTCTTCCATTGCTTCGATTAGTTCAACAACTTGCATTACAGACATTTCTGCAACTGCATCTAGGATTTGCTCGTTAGTGATAGACATAACAATTCTCTTTTAAATCAACAATAAGTTTAAATAGCAACCAGTGAAAAGCAAGGCTTAAGCAGCAGCTTCTTCTTTTTGGTCGCGTAGTGCAGCGATAGTACGTACCAGCTTGCCTGCAGAAGCTTCTTTCATGCACATCATTAGGCGTGCGATAGCTTCGTCGTAAGTTGGTAGTGTCGCTAGTACTTCAGCGTCAGTTAGCGCGCCTTCAAATGCAGCAGCTTTGATCTCGAAGTCTTTGTTCTCTTTAGCGAAGTCTTTGAAAAGACGCGCTGCAGCACCTGGGTGCTCGTTTGAGAACGCGATTAGAGTAGGACCAGTAAATGTCTCTTTTAGACACTCGTAGTCTGTACCTTCAACCGCACGACGCATAAGTGTGTTACGAACAACTCGTACGTAAACACCCGCTTCGCGAGCTTGTTTACGTAGTGAAGTCATCGCGCCCACTTCTACGCCACGAGAATCAGCTACAACTGCAGAAAGTGCACCACTGGCAGCTTCGTTGACTTCAGCAACAATTGCTTTTTTGTCTTGAAGGTTTAAAGCCATCTTGGATTTACTCCTGGTTGTCGTTACACCACTCACTATCATCACGACAGTGAGAGTTATTGAGGTGCTTCCCAGAAGAAAGTTAACTATTTACATAGAGCTTTCTGTCAGTTCGGGCACCATCTACGTAGGAAAATTAAGTCTATTTAAAATAAACACCTACGGTCTTGGACGGAGACTGGGTCTTAAATTATGCTAATAAGTGATCCTATCACCATAAAGTAAAGATCAGCCCCAACCACAAATATTAGGCGCGAAATTATACACAAATTTCACGCCTAAGCAAATATATTAAGCTTGAGTGTTCAGGCTACCCTGATCAACAGCAACACCAGCACCCATAGTAGTAGAGATGCTTACTTTCTGCAGGAATGTACCTTTAGCAGAAGATGGCTTAGCTTTCTTCAGAGCAACTAGAAGCGCTTCTAGGTTCTCTTTGATCTGCTCAGCAGAGAAGTTTGCTTTACCAATTGTAGTGTGGATGATGCCGTTTTTGTCGTTACGGTAACGAACCTGACCAGCTTTAGCGTTTTTAACTGCTTCAGCAACGTTAGGAGTTACAGTACCAACTTTAGGGTTTGGCATTAGACCGCGAGGACCTAGGATAGTACCTAGTTGACCTACAACGCGCATTGCATCTGGAGAAGCAACAACTACGTCGAAGTTCATTTCGCCTTTCTTCACTTGCTCAGCAAGATCTTCCATACCAACGATGTCTGCGCCAGCTTCTTTAGCTGCTTCAGCGTTTGCACCTTGAGTGAACACTGCAACGCGGATTTCGCGGCCAGTACCGTGAGGTAGTACAGTTGCACCACGTACGTTCTGGTCAGATTTACGAGCATCGATGCCTAGGTTAACAGCAACGTCAACAGACTCTACGAATTTAGCAGTCGCTAGTTCTTGAAGAAGAGCTACAGCTTCGTTGATTTCGTATTCTTTAGTTACGTCAACTTTTTCGCGGATTACGCGCATGCGCTTAGTTAGTTTAGCCATCTTATTAACCCTCTACCACTAGGCCCATTGAACGAGCAGTACCAGCGATTGAACGCTTCATTGCTTCGATGTCAGCACCAGTCAAATCAGCAGCTTTAGTTTCTGCGATTTCTTGGATTTGAGCGTCAGTTACTGTACCCACTTTTTCAGTGTTTGGACGACCAGAACCAGACTTAACGCCAGCAGCTTTCTTCAGAAGAACAGCAGCAGGTGGAGTCTTAGTGATGAACGTGAAAGAACGGTCGTTGTATACAGTGATAACAACTGGAGTTGGTAGACCTTTCTCAATAGATTCTGTTTTCGCGTTGAACGCTTTACAGAATTCCATGATGTTTACACCGTGCTGACCTAGTGCAGGACCAACTGGTGGACTTGGGTTTGCCATACCAGCAGCAACTTGTAGCTTGATATAAGCTTCAACTTTCTTAGCCATGATTTTTCCTAATTTTGGGTTCAGACGCTAATCACTCGATCAGCTCCCCGTTATTTAAAAACTTTTTACTTCGAGAGAAGTAAAAAGGCGCGAAATTATAGACATAATTCGCGCCTTAAACAACCCTATAAAGGTGTTTTTTTAATCAAGTTTTTCAACCTGACCAAACTCAAGCTCAACTGGTGTTGCACGACCAAAGATCGATACAGACACTTTCAGGCGGCTCTTTTCGTAATCCACTTCTTCAACAGTACCGTTAAAGTCAGCAAATGGGCCTTCGTTAACACGTACCACTTCACCCGCTTCGTACATAGTACGTGGGCGTGGTGCTTCACTAGCTTTCTCAAGACGGTTAAGAATTGCGTCAGCTTCTTTGTCAGTGATAGGTGCAGGACGATCTGAGGTACCACCAATGAAGCCCATGACACGCGGCACGCTGCGTACTAGGTGCCATGATTCATCGTTCATAATCATCTGAACTAGAACGTATCCTGGGAAGAACTTACGCTCAGATTTGCGGCGTTGACCTGCACGCATTTCCACTACTTCTTCAGTAGGAACCAGTACTTCACCAAACAGCTCTTCCATGCCGTGCATTTTGATATGCTCGCGAAGAGACTGAGCGACACGGCCTTCAAATCCAGAGAAGGCTTGAACCACATACCAGCGTTTTTTTGGAGCTTCACTCATGAATTAAAACCCTCTATACCCCAGTCGCTAGAGCGACAAGACGAACCATGATGCCGTCAATGCCCCAAAGCGCTAGAGCCATTACAATACTTACAGCCAAAACGATCAGAGTTGTTTGCATAGTTTCTTGGCGAGTAGGCCAAACCACTTTGCGAACTTCCATACGGGATTCTTTAGCAAAGCTGATCGCAGCTTTACCTTTCGTTGTTGTAGCTGCAACACCAAGTGCTACAGCGATAAGAACAACAACCGCTGCAGCGCGAACCACTACAGACATCTCACCATACAGGTAATTACCCACAACAGCGGCAGCTAGCAGAACGAAAGTGACAATCCACTTAAAGATATCTGCGCCATTTGAGCTTTCAGGAGTTTCAGCATTATTTGCTTTCATAAAACCAACCTGTCACAAGTCTTAATATAGACGACAACAACCCCGCTGTTGCAGGGCAAATCCATAAACACCAAACGAAAATTGATTTTGGTGTACTCTTTTATTGATTCAGACCGAAATCCAATTCAAAAAAATCCTGCTTAATGCTTGCCTGGATAAGAAAAAAGCAAACATCAAAATTTAGTGCAGAAAAAGGGCATCAAATGATGCCCTTTTTGCTACTGGTTCGTCAAATCTTATTCAAAGATTTTTCCGACATCTTCAGCAATTCCGAGGAATTATTCGAAGATTTTAGCAACAACACCAGCACCAACTGTACGGCCACCTTCACGGATCGCGAAACGTAGACCTTCGTCCATCGCGATTGGTGCGAT
>NZ_JBNJOG010000022.1:0-28625 GCF_050113695.1 Vibrio sp. TRT 17S01
TGGGTTTTGTCGTTTTAGGCATATCGATTTTTCTTTTTAGGAAATGATGCGTCTTGAGCGTAAGCGTCCTGCCCCTTCCTCTATTTCTTCCACTACTTTGCAAAAGCCTTGTATTAAGGTGATTATCTTTAGGGCCCTTCAATACAATACCAACCAAGAACTCAGCTATTTCATCGAGTGCCTTTGTCCCAAAAAATGTTTGTCGTTTCATGTCGCTTTTCTTTCTTCTTGATAGAGAGATGAATCTCTGTATGTCGATTTTGCTTAAACCTTATTTGTTTTAGTAGGGCTTTTTGCTGTAGAGCGATAGATAAGCTTCTAACTAGTCGTCATTGCCTCGTAGCCTTTCTAAGTTTTTGCAAGCGCGTATGGGGCGCTATTTAACCTATTGAGGTCAATGTTCATTGAACTGAAGCGATATTCGCTATTGAACAAAATTAATAGTGATGGCTGCTTTCTATTTGGTTGCCTGAAATTTTTGTGTGGATCGGTTCATACACTATGAATGAGGACTGGATAACCCTTCGGAATAGTCAGGTGGTGTTTTTAGTCCGTAATACAAAGCTTGTAACTGTGAAGGGAGGCTCGATTTCAGTGGCTAGCGAGAGGTTTTTGGAAGGGGAGATATAACTATCTGGAAGCCAGTACTATCAAAGTCTTTGGGCGTAAAAAAGCCGACCTAAAGGTCGGCTATAAAGTTATTTAGACTTATGCGCTTTGCGTCAAAGTTAGTGCTTTCTTCGATACTTCATGAGCTGCTTTGCTAAGGTTTTGTTTTTCTAAAACGTCAGCAAGTAAGCTGTAATCAGATACGTTTGAACGAATAGATAATGCTTTTTCGAAATGCTCTTGCGCAGAAGGCCAGTTCTCATTTTGCATTTGCAGTCTGGCTAATGCACTGTGTGCTTCAGCGTTTTGCCCATCTTTATTCAGGCTTTTCTCGAGCATGGCAATTGCAGGGTGGGTATCTGGTAAGTTCATCTCGGGAATTAAGGCATAGAGCGCTGAGTTAGGGTGCTTTTTCACACTCTCTTTGACCACAGTAAACGCTTCATTATCTGCTTTACGTGCAATCAGTTGTTTTACGAAACGCTCAACTAAGATCACATTATTTTTTTGCTTGCGAGGTAAGCTATTCCAATGTGCGATCAGTCCTTCGCTTCCACCTTTATTCGCAACTTCAGCGAGAAGGCCACATTGCGCCTGTGCCGCTAAATGCTCGATCTCTTCAGGGCTGGCCAATTTGTTTTTTTCCAGCTTTGGTAGTAAATCAAGTAATGGTTGCGATAGCTTAAGTTCGATATAAACACTTCTAAGTAAGTTCAACACTACAGGATTATTTGGTGCAGTATTTTTTAGCGTAGAAAGTGTATCGAATGCTGGAGAGAACTCGCCTTGTCGAACTTGTTGCTTTGCTCGCGTTAGCTCTACAGCTAATTGGGCATTCTCTTGCTGTGCTGCCTTTTCAAGGTATTGATCACGTTTCGTGGTATCACCTTGTCCTTGAGCGGCCTCTGAGGCAACAAGGTAGCATAAAAGTGGCATATCGTGATGATTCACCCAACGGGTTGCTTTCTTCTCTGCCTGTTTAAAGTCACCTTCTAACAATTTGATGATTGCTTCGTTGGTGTAACGACGCGAGCGTTTCACTTTACGAACGCTAAACCAGTTCCACGTCGCTGAGCTGGCGTTGAATGCTTTTTTAATGATGTATTCCAGCAAAAACAACACAGCAAGCGCAGCAATAACAAAAATGACGAGTGTGGTGACACTCATCTCAATGGTGCTGTTTGCGATGGAAATTAGGACATAGCCCTGTTGCCCCGAATATTGAGAGCCAACAAAGAGGCCGGCGCCGAGAACAATAAAGAGAAACAGTAATCGAATCATTATTTCTCCTCCGTGATTAATGTGGTGACTTCACGGCGTAGACGTTCGGTGATCACATCGCTTAATAATTGTTGTGTTTCAAGTTTAACAGGGTACTCCACTTGAACTTTCTGCTTGCTGAGCAGCTCAAGAGTCGCATTGAACTCTTTTACATTGCTGTCATCTTGATTGAAGAAAGATTTAGACCATTTATTGGCTGTGGTTAATGCAGTGGTGTAGATCTGTTGTTGTTCAACGTAAACCGATTTGATTGCTGTTTCTAGTTTCGCTTTGATGTTTTCTTTCAAATAGAAATGTTGTTGTGGTGAAAGTAGCGGGATGACATTGCCATCACGCGTTCGGAATGTGATGAAGTTTTCAGAGAAGTCTTTTAACGATGTCATCAAGTTGTCTTTCCAGTCGTTAATGTCTTGAGAGACGACTTCCGCTTCTTCTTGTTGAGCTTCTGGTAATAATGCATTAGCTAGGGGCAGCTTATCTACTTGTTGCTGCATTGCACTAATACGTAGTACTAGCCCATCACGATCAATTAGTGGGATACCTTTTAACTTAACAATGTCGTTTGCCATTGCTTTACGTAGAGGAACCAAGCTTGGGTCGTTTAATGCAGCAATGCGTTGATCGGCACTTTCCATCAATTTGGTGGCACTGACAGCATCATGCTCTAAAAACAGCTTACGACCAGCAAGTTTCACAAGATAATCAGCTTCTGCTAGCAACCAATCATTTGGTCGACGACCTTTGATATCAGTAATTGCAAGTTGGAGGCTTTCGATACTTTTTTGCTGCTGAGCAATGACGGTTTCTGCACGGTGGACAATTTCAGTCGCTTTTTTAACAGCCGCTTGTTTGGTGGTATCAAGGCTTTGCTCGATAGCACTGTTCGCCTGTTGTAGGCGGCCTTCTAACGCGGTGATCTGAGCTTGATACTGGGCATCTTTTTGTTGCATGTAATAGGTTAGGCCACCACCAAAGGCAATAGATAATACAATGGCCAATACTCCAAGCTTAACACCTCGTTTGCCCTGTTTTTCTTCAAATTTTACAGACTCTTCAGTTTTTTCTTGCTTGGGTTCTACTTTAGGCTCAGGAGAAGACGGTGCCTCTTTTTTTACTTCTTCAGCTTTATTGAGTTCAGTTGGAGAGGATTCTTGTTTCTTCTCTTTTTCCTGATGGTTTTTATTATTTTTGCTTGTCATTGCTAATCGTCCTGTTTGTTTGGCTTGAGAGCAGCCAGCAAGTCTTTATTTGAGGCTCCTTCGGTATTCACTATGGAGGTAAAACCGATATCTCGAGCCTCTTCGGCAATACGTTTACTCGGTACATAAAGCTGTAATTGAAACAGCCAATTATGAAATTCCTCAGCGACTTGTGAAACGAAATACACCAGTTGGCCACTGCTGGTAATGATCAACTGTTTGATGCCTTTCGTTTTCCAAATGGGTACCAAAGAGCGCGAGTTGAATCTGATGTTTTCTCGTTTGTATGTCTCTAGGTATTCTACCCTTGCTCCGCGCTGACAAAGTGTGTCAAAAATGAGCTCTCGACCACCATTGCCACGTAATATAAGAACTTTCTTACCTTTTACCTTGTTTAATAGTGGTAATTGCAACAGATGCTCACTATCGCTGGTTTCTGGGTAGTGTACTTTTTGCCCGCATACTTTGCTTAGATCCTGTGCAGTTTTTTGACCAACGGCAACATACTGACATTCTGGCCAGTCTTGATTAGATGAGATCAAAGTCTGAGATGAAAAGGAAACGGCATGCTGGCTAACGGCGATAATAACGTTGAATTGGCCGATCTTAGTGGGTAGAGAAGCGAGTTCACGCCCTGATGAAAACTGAATGAGGGGCTGATGGAGGCTGTTTATGCCCCCATCATTTAATTGTTGGCAGAGAGTTTGGCCTTGCTGGCCAGGTCGAGTTACCAACACGGCCATAGTGATTACTCGTGATCTTGATAAAGTTTGGTTAGGATTTCTCGCGCGCCTTTATCAAGAAGCTGATTTGCGAGTGTTACGCCCAGCTCTTCTGCTTTGCTACGAGGGCCTGAAATTTCGCCACGAACAATTTGAGATCCATCTGGTTCACCGACTAATGCGCGAAGCCAGATTTGATCGTCTTTTAGTAACGCGTAACTACCAATCGGGACTTGGCAGCCGCCTTCTAAGGTCAAGTTCATTGCTCGCTCGCAACGAACGCGGTCAGCCGTATCACTATCGTTTAAAGGCTCTAGCAATTTAAGTAGGCGTTTGTCATCTAAACGGCATTCGATACCAACAGCGCCTTGGCCAACGGCTGGGAGAGATTGTTCTGGTTCAATAAAGCTACGGATACGATCTTCTAACTCCAACCGTTTCAAACCTGCCGCCGCTAAGATAATGGCATCATATTCGCCCGCGTCGAGTTTACCTAGACGGGTTCCTACATTGCCGCGAAGCTCTTTGATTTGAAGATCTGGGCGAGACTCTTTTAGCTGACATTGGCGGCGTAAGCTACATGTTCCCACAACTGCACCCTGAGGCAGTTCATCGATGTTTTGGTAAGTGTTAGACACAAAAGCATCGCGGGGATCTTCACGCTCACAAATGGTAACGAGTCCGAGCCCTTCTGGAAAATCAACGGGCACATCTTTCATGGAATGAACGGCAAGATCAGCACGTCCTTCTAGCATGGCGACTTCCAACTCTTTCACAAATAAGCCTTTACCACCCACTTTTGCAAGTGGCGTGTCTAAAATAATGTCGCCCTTGGTTACCATCGTCACCAGTTCTACTTCCAGTCCTGGGTGCGCAGCTTGTAGTGCATCTTTTACGTAGTGAGCTTGCCACAAAGCGAGAGGGCTTTTACGTGTTGCGATTCGGATAGGCGTAGATTGGCTCATGAGTCTCTTTACTATTTTGATGGGGAATTGAATGTGCTAATCCTACCACTGTCATGGTCAAAGTATTACTGCTAGATCACTCAGATGAAGAATAGATGGTGGGCTAGCATAAAATAGTCAAAATAGTGTGACCTGTATCTCGTTTGTAAGATGGGCTATTATTAGAAAACACGTAGAAGTACCAAACTATGGTCGCAATTATAAGAGATATGGATTCAGGCAAGACAATGTCGTTCTGATCGTACAATTCTTTACCAACTAGAATAAAAGTGTTAGATTGATCACGTTTTGCAGCTGCTTTTGCTTACTTAATGTTCGAGCAGTGAAATAGGACTTTAACCAAGGACTCTCCCTTGCAGGCTTACATTCAAACGTTAATCCACAGATTAGATATGTTGAACCAGCAGCGAATTGATCGCGCGCTGGCGCTTATGGATTTACAAAGCCAGCGAGTTTTCCATCTTATTCCCGCTTTACTTCATTACAATCACCCTGTCATTCCTGGTTATTACGATGCACAAGTGCCGTTTGGGGTCGATGGGTTCGAACCTAACGACATTCAGCAACAGTTTATTGAAGATACTGAGCTCACCATTAGTCGTACGCTTGAAGCAACATCAACGCCTGCCATTCTTGGTCTTTATACCATGGGAAGCACGTCCTCCATCGGCCAAAGCACATCAAGTGACTTAGACATTTGGGTCTGTGTTTCACCAGAGATGGACTGTAGTGAACGTGAAAGTTTGTCGAATAAGTGTTTGTTAATCACCGACTGGGCGCAAAGCCAAGGTGTTGAAGCAAACTTCTTTGTGATGGATGAAGAGCGATTCCGCACCAATCATTCCGAAGAGATGACAGGTGATAACTGTGGCTCTTCACAGCACATGCTGTTATTGGATGAGTTCTATCGCAGTGCCGTGCGTTTAGCTGGTCAGCGTTTGCTATGGCAAATTGTTCCGCCAGAAATGGAAGAGTGCTACGACGAATACGTTCGCGACCTTTGTGCAAAAGGCTACATTGACTGTTCACAGTGGATTGATTTTGGGCAACTCAACTGCATTCCTGCAGAGGAGTATTTTGGCTCTAACCTGTGGCAGCTATATAAAAGTATTGATTCGCCTTACAAGTCGGTACTTAAAGCGATTTTGCTGGAAGCGTATTCGTGGGAGTACCCAAATACACAGCTACTGAGTATTGATACAAAGCGCCGCTTTTTTGCCGATGAACCAGATTTATATGGCATGGACGCGTATTACTTAATGCTGGAAAAAGTCACGCGTTATCTGGAGCGAATTGGCGATAGCACACGTCTTGATTTAGTTCGTCGCTGTTTCTACCTCAAAACACATGAGAAACTGTCTCGTGCTCCGGACATCGGCTCAGTCGCTTGGCGACGTGAAGCGCTGAGTGACATGATCCAAAAATGGCATTGGGATAACAACATACTGGCAGAGCTTGATGACCGCCGTAACTGGAAAGTCGAACAAGTAAAAGTGGTACACAACGCGCTGCTTGATGCTTTAATGCTAAGCTACCGTAACCTTATCCAGTTTGCTCGTCGCAATGACATCACCTCGGCGATCAGCCCTCAAGATATCAGCATCTTGGCGCGCAAGTTATACGCGGCTTTTGAAGTGCTTCCGGGGAAAGTGACCTTACTTAACCCACAGATATCGCCTGATTTACACGAACCAGACTTAACCTTTATTGAAGTGAAGCCCGGCCGTTCAAATCAAGCGGGGTGGTATCTCTATAAGCAGCCTTTAATTCCTCATCGCATCATTGGTCAACCGACACTTGAGCATCACGAATATTTGAGTAAGTTGGTTTCATGGGCATTTTTTAACGGCTTAATTACGGAGTCGACGCGTTTACATTCAGTCGTGCGTGATGCTCACTTAGACATCGATAAGTTTTATCAGATGGTGAGTGATCTGCGTAATACCTTCTCGTTACGTAAACGTCGCCCAACCATGCAAGCACTTGCTAGCCCGTGTGAAATTAGCCAACTGGCGATGTTCATCAACTTTGAAAATGATCCGACGGCAGAACTGGGTGCTAAAGCTCAGAAAGTCGACTTGAAAAATGTGGATATTTTCAGCTTTGGTGCGGAGCAGAAATGCTTAGTGGGCAGTGTCGATTTAGTATACCGAAATTCATGGCATGAAGTCCGAACCCTTCACTTTAAAGGGGAAACGGCGATGCTGGATGCACTAAAAACTGTACTTGGTAAAATGCACCAAGACGCGTTACCGCCAGATTCCGTGGATGTTTTTTGCTACAGCAAGAATATGCGTGGTGTGATGCGCAATATGGTGTATCAGCTGCTGGCTGAATGTATCGATTTACGCTTAAAACCCGTTGAACAAGAGAAGCGCCGCCGCTTTAAGGCGCTGCGTATTGGCCAGCAAATGTATGGTTTATTCTTCGAACGTCGAGGTGTTTCGGTTCAAATGTTGGAGAACTCGGTCGACTTTTACCGCAGTATTTCAACCAACAAATTGAAAGGTTCCCCTCTGCTTATGCTCGACAAAGAGCAAGATTACCAGTTGCCAGAAATTGTCGATGGATTTGCCAGCGAAGGTCTTATCCAGTTTTTCTTTGAAGATTCAGAGCAGGGCTTCAATATCTATGTCTTGGATGAGGCCAACCGTGTTGAGGTTTACCACCAGTTTAGTGGCGAGAAAGATGAGATGATCGCCAATGTGAACACTTTCTACACCTCGGTAAAAGATGAAGCTAACTTGTCGTCCAAGCTGATCAACTTCAATTTGCCACAGTACTATCAAATTGTTCACCCTAAAGACAGTGACTCCTATATCGTGCCTTACCGTAACGATGGGTCTAACTATTCAAGACCTGATAAAGCGGTGAATGGCTAAAGACAAAAAAAGAGCATCCTAGATGCTCTTTTTTGTCTTCATTGGTCGTTAAACCCAGTCAATCTCTTCGCCGGCGTGCTTTTCACACTCTTGCTTAACCATTTCAAACAGCTCAGAGCCTGTCTTAGAGCAGGTCCATTTGTCTTCAATTAATTTGAAATGAAAGCCACCAGATTTGGATGCCAGCCAGATCTCGTGCATAGGTTCTTGGCGGTTGATGATGATTTGGCTGCGATCGTCAAACTCAAGCGTCATCACGTTCCCTACGGTTTCATAATCGATGTCCGCGCCTGAATCATCAATCGCTTCTTCGATAATTTGCATTTGAACATCTACTTGTTGATGAAATTCAGTGTCGTTCATCCAATCTATCCTATTGCTTTTCCTGAGTGTGGTGCGATTATAGGGGGCATTGGAATAATAATCACGATATCCGTTATGAAAAAACCACTCTTAGCTTTATTTCTATTATCTGTACTCGGCCTTGCTGGGTGCGGCCAAACTGGTTCACTTTACATGCCTGAAGATGCACCACAAAATGAGCAAACAGAGCGTTAAGTCAGTTAATTAAGGGAACAAAACTTTGGATTACTTCAACTATCAGGATGATGGCCAGCTGTGGGCCGAAAATGTCTCACTCAATGATCTTGCGCAGCAGTACGGTACACCGCTTTATGTTTATTCTCGTGCGACACTAGAGCGCCATTGGCATGCCTTTGATAAATCAGTAGGTGAACACCCTCATTTAGTTTGCTATGCCGTGAAAGCGAACTCTAACCTAGGTGTGCTTAATACATTAGCCCGTTTAGGTTCTGGCTTTGATATTGTATCTGGTGGTGAGCTTGAGCGTGTGGTGGCTGCCGGAGGTGATCCTGCAAAAGTCGTGTTTTCTGGTGTGGGTAAAACGGCTGCAGAAATGAAGCGTGCGCTTGAACTTGGGATCAAATGCTTTAACGTTGAGTCTGAGCCTGAGTTGGAACGTCTGAATCAAGTCGCGGGGGAGCTGGGTGTTACAGCACCGATTTCTTTGCGTATTAACCCAGATGTGGACGCACATACGCACCCTTATATTTCGACCGGCCTTCGTGATAACAAATTTGGTATTGCTTTTGATCGCGCGCCAGCGGTTTATCAGTTTGCACAAAGCTTAGAGCATTTGAATGTTCAAGGTATTGATTGTCATATCGGTTCCCAGCTGACGGATATCGAGCCATTTATTGATGCTACGGATCGCTTGCTTGCCTTGATTGATGACTTAAAAGCACATGGGGTGAACATTAAACACCTTGATGTCGGTGGTGGTTTAGGTGTGGTTTATCGTGATGAGTTACCACCACAACCTTCTGATTACGCCAAAGCATTACTTGCCCGTTTGGAAAATCATCAAGATCTGGAACTGATTTTCGAGCCAGGCCGAGCGATCGCGGCGAATGCGGGGTTACTTCTGACTCGTGTTGAATTCCTCAAACATACTGAACATAAGAATTTCGCCATCATCGATGCGGCGATGAATGATTTGATGCGCCCGGCTTTATATCAAGCATGGCAAGATATCGTGTCTGTGAAACCAAGAGATGGTGAAGCTCAAACTTATGATTTGGTGGGGCCTATCTGTGAAACGGGTGATTTCCTAGGTAAAGATCGTAGTCTAGCGATTGAAGAAGGGGATCTGTTGGCGGTTCGTTCTGCTGGTGCGTATGGGTTTGTGATGTCCTCAAACTACAATACCCGTCCGCGAGTAGCAGAAGTCATTGTCGATGGCGATCAAGCGCATTTGGTGCGCCAGCGTGAAACGCTGGGTAGCCTGTGGGCATTAGAAAACGTATTGCCGGAGTAAGTAGTCTTTTATGCATTTCCATTTCTCTAAAATGCACGGTCTGGGTAATGACTTCATGGTCGTGGATTGCATTACTCAGAACATTTTCTTTTCACCTGAGTTGATCCGTCGTTTGGCGGATCGTCACACAGGTGTCGGCTTTGATCAGCTTTTAGTGGTTGAAGCGCCTTATGATCCTGAAACGGATTTTCATTACCGTATTTTCAACGCAGATGGTAGTGAAGTTGAGCAGTGTGGCAATGGTGCTCGTTGCTTTGCGCGTTTTGTGCGAATGAAAGGGTTGACCAATCGATTCAGTATTAATGTCAGTACCAAGAAAGGGAAAATGGTCCTCAATATTGAGGAAGATGATCAAGTGACGGTGAACATGGGTGAACCGGAATTTGAACCGAGTAAGATCCCATTCAAGGCGAAGCAGACGGAAAAAACATACATTCTGCGTACTGAAGACAAAACCTTGTTTTGTGGGGCTGTGAGCATGGGCAACCCACATGTGGTGACTGTGGTGGATGATGTTGACCTTGCGGATGTGGATAATCTTGGCCCTCTACTTGAGTCTCATGAACGTTTTCCAGAGCGTGTTAATGCGGGCTTTATGCAAGTGATAAACCGCAACGAGGTGAAACTGCGCGTGTACGAACGTGGCGCTGGTGAAACCCAAGCGTGTGGCAGTGGTGCCTGTGGTGCTGTTGCTGTCGGTGTCGTTCAAGGGCTGTTGGACGAGAACGTTAAAGTCCAATTACCTGGTGGCACCTTGCGTATTAGCTGGAAAGGCCCGGGCCACCCTTTGTATATGACGGGGCCTGCAACCCATGTCTTCGATGGTCAATTGAGCTGCTAAATGACAAAGTTAACGAATAACCTACCCAAGCAAGAGATTGCGGTGGAAGCGGATGCCATGACGGCTGAAGTGGTGGCGGAATATTTGCGTGATAATCCAGACTTTTTCCTTCAGCGTCGTGATCTCGTGGATAGATTAGCCCTGCCAAATCATGAGCAGGGTGCGGTGTCGTTGGTGCATGTGCAGCTCAATCGTCAGCGTCAACGTATTGAAGAGTTGGAAGAAGAAATCACCACCTTGATGTCGCTTGCGGCCAATAATGATAGAACGTTTCACGAATTTATGGCTCTGCAAGAGCAGATCTTAAAATGTGAAACGCTGTACAAGGTGGTGCGTGCGATTGAGAGTAAAGCCATTGAGCTTGGTTTAGTCGCGCATATCAAGCTGCTTGAATGTGATGTGAGCAAATATCAGATTGCACGTGATCAGTACCAACGCTTCGCAACCAATCATTTAAATGGCAAGCCAGCTTACCTTGGGCGGATGCGTAAGGCTGATCGTGACACCTTATTCAATGCCGAGACCCAAGTCCCTGAGTTAGGTTCATACGTGGTTTTACCGCTTAGTCGTAATACGGTTCAAGGTGTTTTAGCGTTTTCGAGCGAAGATGGTGGCCATTTTCAACCTCATATGGACACCTTATTTCTGCGTCATCTCGCATTAGTTTTTTCTCACCTGATCGCCACTCTGCCTTGGCAGCTAGAAAATAATGAGCACATCAGCACAACAACCTCTGCCTAGTAGTTTGCAAAAGCCTCTGGAGCGCTTCTACGAATATCTACGAAGCGAAAAGGGGCTGAGTTTGCATACCCAACGTAATTACAAACAGCAACTCGAAACCATGGCGACCCATTTATGCTCCTTGGGTGTGCATGATTGGAGCAAAGTGGATGCCGCTTGGGTCAGACAGCTAGCCAGCAAAGGTATGCGTGATGGGATGAAGGCCAGCAGTTTAGCGACGCGTTTGTCCTCCTTGCGTAGTTTCTTTGACTTTCTCATCCTTCGGGGCGAGCTTTCTGCCAATCCGGCGAAAGGAGTGTCGGCCCCACGTAAACAACGACCCTTGCCCAAAAACCTTGATGTTGATGAAGTCGGTCTGCTGTTAGAGGTGAATGAAGATGATCCGCTTGCCATCCGTGACCGAGCCATGATGGAGCTTATGTATGGGGCGGGGTTACGTTTGGCGGAATTAGTGAGTGTAAATGCCCGTGATATCAGTTTGTCTTCGGGTGAGTTACGCGTTGTGGGTAAAGGGGATAAAGAGCGCAAGGTGCCTTTCTCTGGCTTGGCGGAAGAGTGGGTTGGCAAGTGGCTAAAAGTGCGTGGCAATTTAGCCAATGCCGATGAGCCAGCATTATTTGTCTCCAAGCTTGGTGTGCGCATTTCACATCGGAATGTACAAAAACGTATGGCGGAGTGGGGGCAAAAACAAGCGGTGGCTAGTCACATTAGCCCACACAAGTTACGCCACTCTTTTGCAACCCATGTGTTGGAATCGAGTAATAATCTGCGTGCGGTGCAAGAGCTTTTAGGCCATGAGAACATTTCGACTACGCAAGTTTATACCCATTTGGACTTTCAACATCTGGCTCAAGTCTATGATCAGGCGCATCCGAGAGCGAAACGCAAAGGGACGAAAAAGCAGGATGGTGAGGAATGAAATTCTATCGCTCGCTGAAGCCGATTAAGGCAATGACATTTGACCTTGATGATACCTTGTATGATAACCGTCCAGTGATTCGTCAGTTAGAGAAGCGAATGCAAGCTTGGATGCATAAACAGCATCCCATCTCAGTGACGCAAAGTCCGCAATGGTGGTTTGAATTAAAACAGTCCCTTGCCAAACATGATCCTTGGCTACGTCATGATGTGACGTTATGGCGCCATCGGGTGATTGAAACAGGATTGATTCAACTTGGCTACGAATCGCAGGAGGCCCGTCTTGCTGCCGATGATGCGATCACACTGGCTTTGCAATGGCGCAGCGATTTTGAGGTACCACAGGAGACACATCGAGTGATGGCGCAACTGGCGCAGCGCTATCCGCTGGTAGCGATCACAAATGGCAACGTGGATGCTGAGCGGATTGGATTAGCGGGCTATTTTCTACAGGTTCTCAAAGCCGGTGATGATGGCTGCGCAAAACCACACCGTGATATGTTTGATAAAGCGTGCCAGCATTTACGCTTACCTGCCCACCACATCTTGCATGTTGGTGATCACTTACTGACCGATGTTCAAGGTGCATTGAATAATGGGTTTCAGGCATGCTGGTACAACGATCAGCCCGTGAACTTACGCACTGCTCACCGAGCACGCCAGTTACCTCACGTTGAAATCCACCAACTGGCAGACTTACTTGCATTTTAACGCGTGACCACTTTTGTCGGCGTGAAATGCATCCATATAGTGTTGTAAAAACTGCCTTAACTGAGTTGAGTGATTTTGCTCGCCAATCAGCTCAAGCAATTCACATCCCACTTCCAATGTGCATAAATGACCGGATTCTTGATTACGTCTTAAGCGATAGATTGAGTCGTGTTTCGGCGTGAAATGCACTTTTTGCAGAGCATCTAACCAAGCGCTCTTACGTAGCATTTTTTTTGCTTCCTGCCAGGTTCCATCCAGCAGAATAAACAAGTTCTCCCCTTGTTGCTCTTGAACCGGAGTGAGGACTGATTCGATAGACTGGCTTTGGTCGTCGGGGTAGAGCACATAAGCATTGTTTGCTTGAGCAATACGTTCCAGTAGTGCTTTAGGAGGCTCAGTGCGACTCCATGGATAAACCTGACAATGTGGCAAGCTGTGCGCGAGAAAACGCCCGGTATTGGTGTCTCTATGTTGCTCGTTATTGTGTGTCAGTAGAGCCAGTGATAGCTGGCTCTGGGTTTGAGGTAAGGCGTGGCAGATGCATTGATGGGTTAAACCACAAGTTGGGCAGTGAAACATTATAGCTTCACGCCTTGTTGGCGTGGCGAAATGCCGTCAGAAAATAGCTTCACTGCGCTTATTTGCTGCGGGGTTGCAACAGGCGCTACGCTTGGGTTGAGTGGATAGCTGACACCGCTGTATTGTAGGCGATGTTGCTTGGCTTGAGCGCCACCTCCACTGACATAAAAGATTAAGTCTTGCCAGCCTTCATGGTTTTGGCTTCCCAGAAACATCGGACTGTTGACTAAGGTAACACGGCTGTTAAAGCGCCATTCATCTTGATGATTTTCAAAAATCAGCAGCGTACAACCACCGGAGCCACACCAATCCAATTGTGTCAGCAGCTCTTGCTTACCATCGCCATTGAGATCGTAAGTTAACCAGCGGTACTGAGTATTCTCCGGTGATGTGCGGTGTAACTTAAAGTAGCGGCGCACCGCTTGGTCGACTTTGCTGTTGTATTTCGCGCTTGATGGCACTTGTTTCGCACGGGTATCAACTTGGCCTGTGGCTTTGACTGGGGCAGTGGTCACTTCAGATTTGGCACGAAACAAGATCAACCCACCATCAGCAATTGGGTAAACCACAGAGCCGACTTTCTCTTTTTCTGCAATCAACTGATAACCATCACGGCTAAAGATACGCTCTGATAATAAACGCTGTTGCTGATGGTGTGTCATGGTGACCTGAATTTGCTCAGGATTTAGCTGCTGCCAATAACCTCGCTCAACCGTATCTGGCTGGTTATCACTGTATTTGTAGGTAGTTACCGCAGTGTGATCGGCCAATAATTCTAGATTGATGCTAAAACCTACGTTTTGAGTCGAAGCGGCGTGATATAACCCAACCCATTCCCGTGTACTGTCAAGGTTTGATACCGTCGCGCAACCTTTGTAACGCTTATCTTTTATGTTCAGTTGAGCTTGCCAGCCATACAAGCTGTCGCTCATGTTGTCGACACAACTACGCTGAGTCAGCTCTAAATTGCCATCGGCTAATTCATAACGGCGTGAGGATTCGGTGATACGACTGGATTCCACCTTAAGTTGTTGCTTATCAGCACCAAGGGGCTGGAACATCAAACCATCTTGAGTGAAGCTTGCTGACCAAGAAGGTTCATTTCCAAATGCTTGGGTTGGATTTTCTGGTAAGGCACAGCGATCAGGATTTTCTGCACTAAGCAGATTGACCTGAGTGACGTGAATATTAGCGGTATAGTCGGAGTCAAAACCATGTTCACTCGGTGGCTTGAGATAGCCAATGACTTCACCATAAAGAGGTTGATAAGGAGAGCGAACGAGCGTCATCGCTTGGTTAAAACGATCATCGTCCAAACCTAACCAATATTGTTTGTTGCTGCCACACGGTTTAATAGCACGAACTTCATGTCCTAATACCACCTCGCCACGCATAACAAAAGTCTGAGGTTGAATGGTCTCAGGGTGATCAAGAGTGGCTTTGACCACAGGAGCACTTTCCGTAACCGGCGTTGATGTGGAACAGGCTTGCAGTGCAAGCATTGTGAGTACTGCGACTGGGCTTCTCAGTGCCTTCATGCTATATCTTCCTAATCCAGAATTATTTGGCAGGCATTATGGCATATTGGCTATTTAAAACAGAACCAGACACTTTCTCTATTGACACGCTTCGCACACAAAACACCTCATGTTGGGAGGGGGTGCGCAATTATCAAGCGCGTAATATGATGCGAGATCAAGTAAAGTTGGGTGATCATGTATTGGTTTATCATTCATCTTGCAAACAGGTTGGTGTAGCCGGAATTGCTAGGGTGGTGAAGGAAGCGTATCCCGACCATTTTGCTTTTGATCCTGAAAGTGATTACTTTGACCCGAAATCTGACCGTGATAATCCACGTTGGGTGATGGTGGATATTGAATTTGTGCGTAAGCTGGACAGAGTGATCCCACTGTCGGTGCTAAAAGCGATGCCGGAACTTGAGAATATGCCGTTGGTGAAGCGCGGGAATCGTCTCTCTATTATGCCGGTAGCAGAGCATGAATGGTTGGCGATTTTAGGTAAGGAGAAGCTGCCGAGCCAGCGTTAAATAACAAAGGCAGCCTATGCTGCCCTCGTTTTAGTTGATTATTTTAAGAGATGCTGTTGCAGGTAATGCGCGACGGCGTCTTCTTCGTTACTGCCAATCACTTCATTGTTTGGCAATGCTTCTTTAACTTTATGATGTGACGTTCCCATCACGAGGCCGCGACCTGCCATAGAGAGCATTTCCGCATCATTCATGCCGTCACCAAACGCGATACAATTTTCAAGTGTGACACCAAGTGATTCAGCCACCGCTTTTAGTGCATCCCCTTTAGATACTTCTTTTGCCATCACCTCAAGGCACCAAGGTGTTGAAAAGGCGATGTTCAGTTTGTCACCAAATGCTTCATTGAGCTTATCTTCGAACGGGACTAAATGTTCATGCTCTTTTCTAGGATGGGTGAAAAAGACCTTCGCAATCCCATCAGTAGGCGCGTTGTTAATATCAAACAGCTTATAAGTAAAACCCGATTCTTCATGGAAAGTGCGTAGCGTCTCGTCGTCTCTGTCCAACAACCATTCTTCGTTTTGGTACATATGAACGAAGAGCTCTGGATCGTCTTTGACGATATCAATAACCGCTTGAACCAGCTCAGAGGGGACGTTTTTACTGTACATCAGTTGATCATGCTGGTCGTGTACGCGCGCACCATTGGATGTGATCATGTAAGCAGGAATACCGGCTAATTGACGAATGCCAGCAACATCAACATGGTGGCGACCAGTGGCAAAAATAAAGGTGAAGCCTTGGTTGTGTAGCTCTTTCAACGTTTGCTTTGAAAATTCGCTCAGCTGGTGGTTTGGTGCCAGCAAGGTTCCGTCTAAATCGGATGCGACAACGTGAAAAGTATTTTGGAGAACAGGCATTGGATCTAAGGCTACGGTCATATCACCCTCGTTACAGTGAGTGGTTTAGGTACTCATGAAGAGTCCTATGAGATTGAGGATGGATTTTACTGTAAATAACGAGGAAAAAAGAGGGTAAAAAAGTCAGATTGTTTTTTCCGGTTTTAATGTTGAGAGAAAAAATACAGGATTGCATCGAGTGCTTGATTCCGGTATTCGTCACGTTCAAACAAGATTTCATGTTTTGCGCCATGGATGATCTTAAAACCGCACTGGGTATTACTGTTGGCCAGTTTTTTGATGAACTTAGTTTGTGCAGGGTTGGAGACGATGGTGTCCTCACTGGCTTGCAGTACCAGCAGAGGCAAGTTGATTTGTCGTGTGTGCAAGATGCACTGTTTTGCTGCCAATATCCCTTGCCATACCCAACGGGTGCTGGGGCCGCCAATTTTTAGTTGAGGTTTGGCCTCATAGAGTGCTCGAAACCAACGATAACGGACCTCACTTTGGCTGAGTGGATTATTTTCAAATGGTTTTGGAAAGTATGCCTGATGGCCGGGAGCGTAGGTTGGTTGGCTGGATATATTGGTTAGCACGACCGCTAGCGGCAGCGCGATGGGGCGCAAGTGGCTTGGCATGTTAATCCCATACATCGGGGCACTGAGTGATAATGCACTGAAGCCATGAGTTGGATAATGCTGCACATAGCGCGTGGCGATCGTTCCACCCATTGAATGGGCCAACAGATAACGTTTCTGGTAACGCGCTAATGGAAAGCTTTCGAGCACCGCATGCATATCATGGATGTAGTCATCAAATTCGCTGACATGCCCCATCTGCTCAGGTTCAATTAAACGATCGGATAACCCCTGTCCGCGATGATCAAACGAGTACACGTCATACCCTTGCTGAAACAAATCATAGAAAAGTTCCTGATATTTCCAGCAACATTCAATACGGCCATTAACAACCACAATGGCTTTATCATGGTTTTCTGAGGTCAATGCGGCCCAAAACAGACGTGTTTTATCGTGTGACTTAATGAAGCCTTCTTGTCGGTTTTGCCAAAGTTCAGCAGCTTGAGCATTGATAACTTGCTCAAAATGCGACTCTTGAGTATAAGAGGGAGTAATATCTTTGCTCGAATAATTCATGACTTCCAGCATTGGTATTGAATATAAGAATGAACTTAAATTATGTGGGCCTATTGGCATTAAGTCGAGGAGAAATGTGATGGATCTTCATGTTTGGTTTGCTTATGTGGTGACGGCCATTGTTTTTAGTCTTGCTCCGGGCTCAGGTACCGTCAACTCCATCAGCAATGGCTTAAGTTATGGTACTCGAAAGTCATTAGCGGCGATTGTCGGGTTGCAAATAGGTTTGGCGATCCACATCATGCTGGTGGGCGCGGGGATTGGCGCTCTTGTGGCGAAATCGGCACTGGCTTTTACCATCATTAAATGGGTTGGGGCAGCGTACCTAGTTTGGTTGGGAATTCAAAAATGGCGTGATCATAGCAGCTTGTCTACAACGGCAAGTGATAATCACTTGTCAGGTCGTACGTTGATGAAAAAAGCGATACTGATCAACCTGACCAATCCGAAGTCGATCGTCTTTCTGGTTGCCTTATTTCCTCAGTTTATTGACCCGGCGGGCGATCAATTGGTTCAGCTGCTTATCTTAGGTATCACGACAGTCATCATCGATGCGTTTGTGATGTTGGGCTACACCTCTTTAGCATCGCAAATGGGGCGCTTTATTCGTTCAGACCGTATCATGGCCAGAATAAATAAAGTCTTCGGTTCCATGTTTGTGGGTTGTGGGGCATTATTAGCAGCTGCTAAAGCATAAAATGCTGCCGGTTAAATATGAGCTAACTGATTCTATGCACACAACTTTTGTCGCACGACAACCAATATTCAATGGCCGTCGTCACACGCTCGGTTATGAACTGTTGTTTCGTGACGGTGAAAACAATGCTTATCCCAGTCATGTTGATAGTGATCGGGCGACCTATCGCCTGATCACTGAAAATTTTCTTTCCTTAGGCGGGGCGCAGCCCGTTTCTCACTCGCGTTGCTTTATCAATTTCCCTTATCGTAGTCTGGTGAATCGCCTACCACTGAGTCTCCCCAAAGAGCAGATTGTGGTAGAGATATTAGAGACCTGTCTGCCAACAAATGAGTTGTTAGAAGCCATCAAAGAGCTCAATGCTCGTGGCTATTTAATTGCACTTGATGATTTTGTGTATAGCCCAGAGTGGGAGCGGTTTTTGCCTTTCGTCCACATTGTTAAACTCGACATCATGGCGATGGGGCTAGAGGCTGCCTGTGACTTTGTGCGTGAGCGTTTAGCCAAAGGAAGCAAGCGCAAGTTTCTTGCTGAGCGGGTTGAAACTGAGCAAGAGTTTGTTGTAGCTCGCTCTGCTGGATTCACGTTATTTCAAGGATACTTTTTTAGTAAACCGGAGTTGATCAAGCAGCGCTACGTGAGCCCTGAACAATTGATTGCGTTGGAGCTGTTTCGCGAGGTGTGCCAGCCTGAAGTGGATTTCGATAAGGTCGAACGCTTGGTTGCAAAAGACATGGCGCTGTCATACAAGCTGCTGCGTTTTGTGAATACGATGTCTGATCGTCTCGAAGTTTCCATTTCGTCATTTCGTCAGGCGTTGGTTTATTTGGGCCAAGATAAGCTGAAAATTTTTGTTTCGCTGGCTGCGGCCTCATTCATTTCAGTGAAAAAGCCAAAAGAGCTGTATAACCTTTCATTGCAACGGGCGCAGTTTTGTCAGTTGATGTCACGTCAAACCCCTTTTAATCAATATCGGGAACAGGCTTTTCTGATCGGGCTGTTATCGGTATTGGACGCCTTGTTGGACATGTCACTAGAAAGCTTGGTTGAGCAACTTCCGCTCAATCAAAGTATCAAGTTAGCACTGCTGCAACGCCAAGGCCCCTATGGTGAATTGATCTCATTAGGTGAGTGCTATGAACGCGCTGATTGGTCTGGCTTTACGCAAGCGTGTGACATGCTTGGTTTAAGCCAAGATGAGGTGATGCCTAAAATCTCAGAGGCCCAGCGCTGGAGTCAGGATATTCACTGCCTGATCTAACTGTCATCATGAAACTTTTGTGACAATGACGTCCTAAGTCTTGCGCTTCTACCTCTTACTAAGCAACATATATGTATATCCATATATGAGTATGTTTTATGTTGCCACACCATTTTTTTAAACTGCTTGCCGATGAAACACGAGTGCGTTGCTTGTTGCTCATTGTTCGTGAGCAGTGCCTTTCTGTGGGTGAGCTGACTCAAGCACTGCAAGAAAGTCAGCCCAAAATTTCCCGTCATCTGGCTCAACTTCGCTCTAGTGGTCTGTTAGTGGATGTCCGGCAAGGGCAGTGGGTGTTCTATCGCCTCGCTAACAATTTGCCCGGCTGGATGAATAAGCTGATTGAAGATCTGGTGGAATCACAATGTTTAAGAACCGAATACCTGCAAGATATTGAACGATTGCATGCAATGCAGTCACGTCCAGTATGTTGCCAATAAATAATGGAAGGAATGACCATGACGATTAAAGTTGGAATTAATGGTTTTGGCCGCATTGGACGCTTGATGATGCGTGCGGCTTTTGATTGGCCTGAAATGGAATTTGTGCATATCAATGATGTTGCGGGTGACTGCTCGACGCTGGCTCATTTGCTTGAGTTTGATTCGGTGCAAGGCCGCTGGCAGCATGCGGTACACGCGGAAGGTGATGAGATGGTGATTGCACAGCACCGCATTCGTACCACGCAGGAGCGAGAAATTGATGCTGTTGATTGGTCAGGTTGTGATGTGGTGATTGAAGCGACAGGTGTTCATCGTGATATGGCTTATTTACAGCGCTACCTTGACCAAGGCGTGAAGCGTGTAGTGGTCTCTGCGCCAGTAAAAGACCCGCAAGTGGCTAATATTGTGGTTGGTGTCAATGATGATATTTTTGATGCCGATAAACATCGCGTTGTGACTGCGGCTTCATGCACCACCAACTGTATTGCCCCTGTTGTGAAGGTTATTCATGAACATTTGGGGATAGAACAGGCTTCATTTACTACTATTCATGATCTCACCAATACACAAACCATCTTAGATGCGCCTCATAAGGACCTGCGTCGTGCTCGTGCATGTGGCATGAGCCTGATCCCGACAACGACTGGTAGTGCTAAAGCCATCATTGAAATTTTTCCAGAATTAGCAGGCTGCATTAATGGTCACGCGGTACGTGTGCCATTAGCCAACGCGTCACTGACCGATATCGTGTTTAACGTGAAACGCGAGACCAGTGCGGCAGAAGTGAATGCGCTACTTAAACAAGCCTCGCAAGGTGAATTAGCAGGCATTCTAGGCTTTGAAGAGCGGCCATTAGTGTCGATTGATTATCGTGGTGATCAGCGTTCTACCATTGTCGATGCGCAATCAACCATGTTGGTCGGAGAGCGCATGGTGAAAGTGTATGCGTGGTATGACAATGAAATGGGCTATGCCACACGTACGGCCGAATTAGCACGTAATGTGGGATTGGCTTAGGAGAGTAAACATGACACATCCAATCTGGCAATTGCCATTACCGCAAGGTGGTTTGGTACTGACGCCGTGTCCGGGAACCAAAGGTGAGCCGTTACACGAATCATTAATGCAACTGAAAGCAAACGGGGTAACCAGTGTGGTGACCGCGCTGAGTGATGATGAGTTGATAGCCAAAGACGTTGCTCAACTTGGTGAGCAAGTTAAAGCTCTGGGGATGCAATGGTATCAACTTGAAATCGAAGATGATTGCGCGCCAGACTCGGCCTTTGCAGGCAAATGGCAGGTCGTAAGCCCTGCGCTGCATCAAGCGCTTCAACGTGATGAAAAAATTGCGATGCATTGTATGGGAGGCTCTGGCCGTACGGGGTTACTCGCTGCTCATCTGCTTTTGGAACAAGGGTGGCCACTGGCGCAAATCATTGAACAAGTGCAAGCCTTGCGCCCGGGGGCATTCACCAAACCTGTGCAGCGTGAATACATAGAGCGAATTGCTCACAGTTAGCTGAAAGAGTATTTGGATCATGGTAGGCCAAATGCTCTCAAAGCCGTACAAAGGTAATATATGTTATTGGCTCATCTTGAGAAAAGCGTACGCCAGTACATGCTGGTGACTTTTAATTATTGGAACTTCACCATCACGGATGGAGCACTGCGTATGCTGGTGGTGCTCTACTTTCATGATTTGGGCTACACCACCTTACAGATAGCATCGTTATTTCTGTTTTATGAGTTTTTTGGTGTGGTTACTAACTTAGTTGGTGGCTGGCTTGGTGCGCGATTAGGATTAAATAAGACCATGAATCTGGGGCTGGCGATGCAAATCGTAGCTCTACTAATGCTCGCGGTGCCAGTGACTTGGTTAACCATCCCTTGGGTTATGGTGGCACAAGCCCTCTCAGGCATCGCTAAAGATCTCAATAAAATGAGTGCGAAGAGCTCCATCAAAACATTGGTCCCTAATGAACAACAGGGCGCATTGTACAAGTGGATTGCGATTTTAACTGGGTCAAAAAATGCGTTAAAAGGACTTGGCTTCTTTATTGGCGGTTTGCTGCTGTCTCTTGTTGGTTTCTCTTCTGCTGTGTTGTTGATGGCGGCTATTCTCAGCTTGGTGTTGGTTGGCAGTTTACTCTCTTTGGAGAGCAACATGGGGAAGGCGAAGAGCAAGCCTAAATTTAGTCAAATCTTTTCTAAGTCAGCTTCTATCAACATATTGTCGGCTGCGCGTCTGTTTCTTTTTGGCGCTCGTGATGTTTGGTTTGTGGTTGCACTACCGGTGTATTTGGGAACAACGTTTGGTTGGGACCACTTGTGGGTGGGAGGTTTTCTTGCAAGCTGGGTGATTGCTTACGGCATGGTGCAAGCCATTGCTCCTAAGATCACGGGTAAAGCACAAGGAAAAGTACCGGATGGACAAGCTGCAATGTGGTGGGCAGCGTTACTGGCGCTGGTGACGGGGTTCATCGCGTATGCCGTGCAGACGGGGTGGCAGCCACAGCTCGTGATCATTGTGGGCTTACTCATTTTCGGCGCTATCTTCGCCATTAATTCGTCACTGCATTCATATTTGATTGTGAGTTATGCGAAAGGGGATGGCGTATCGCTTGATGTGGGCTTTTATTACATGGCGAATGCTATGGGGCGGCTAGTTGGTACCATTCTATCTGGATGGGTGTTCCAGTTAGCCGGGTTATCTGCTTGTCTTTGGGTTTCCTTTACCTTTTTAGCCTTGACGACCTTGATCTCGATAAAACTACCAAAGCTCGCCTCATCCTCTAGTCTGTGATGATGAAAAACTCACCAAAAGCTGACTCGAATTCGTACTCAGTCAGCTTTTTTTGTTGTTATATTGAGCGGTGAACATTTTCCATTACTCCGATTGGGCATGGTGACGTGAGAGAACGAATTCGCTTTTTTGATTTATTGAGGTGTGTAGCTGCAATTGCAGTTATCGCGATCCATGTCTTGGCTCCTTACCGCTCAGAACTCGGAGTGATCCCATTTGGAGAATGGTTTACAGCCGTTGGGTTGAACAGCGTTATTCGGTGGGCGGTTCCAGTGTTTATTCTGATCACCGGTGCCTTAATGCTTAGTGATACGCGTCCCTTTGAACTGGGGTACTACATTAAGCGTCGTCTGGGAAAAGTGTTGGTTCCTTTCATTATTTGGTCACTGTTTTATGCTTGGTTTTCCGGTTGGACAATCAATGGCTACGATAGCGCTATTGCCAAAGACGTACTGAGCAATGGACTTGAACACGCCACCTATTATCACCTTGGATTCTTTTATTATTTCATTCCGCTCTACTTCGTCATTCCTTTATTTCAGTGGATGGTCCGTCACTTAGATAGTGCAGCGCTGTACGCTTACTTAGCCGTTTGGTTAGTGACGACCATCCTATTTTTGCTACGTATTGATGGTCCATGGAGTGCCGAATTGTGGCTCTATAGTGGTTACTTGCCGCTTGGCTATGTGTTGTATCAAAAGGTGCCACTCAATCGAGCTGTCATCGGCATTTTTACCCTACTTGGGGTCACTGCATTACTATTGACAGCTTATATGGTGATTTCTGTTAGCGTGGCTAATGGAGAGTACAGTGTGGGCCGCTGGCTTTCCTACAAAACGCTTAATGTGGTTGTTGCTGCGAGTATGATCTTTATGCTGTGCCGTTATGCGGGAGAATCACTCTCGGTACGTGCCAATCAAATCGTTGCCTTTATCAGTCAACATAGTTTGGGCATTTACTTGCTGCATCCCATTTTTTTATGGCCGATGAAAACCTACGCTTGGCATGATGGGCATCCGGTTTGGGTGATCCCTTTCTGGGTGATCATTAGTGGAGCGGGGGCGTTAGCTTTGAGTTGGTTGCTTTCCCGTTGGAATAAAACGCGTTGGCTCTTGCCTTAGAGGGAGAGACCTTTCTCTTAAATCCATGTTCTAGCGAAAGGTCGCAGTGTTTTATCGGCGTAGGGCGAAGTGAAGAAATTTATCGCCTTGATAAGTTAACATGCCTTTATCTCCGGGATTGAGTGCATGGTAGTAGTGAATGCCGACTTGAAATTCACGCTTCGGCCCAATTTTCCCTTTTTGAACGTAAATCCAGTACTCTTGATCGTCTTGTCCTGGTTGAACCTCGTCGACCTCGATAGCCTGCTTATCTAAAATCGTGACTTCTGCGGTTTGCTCGGGGGCATCCTTCCCTTGAATATGCCGACGATAAAAGCCAACAAAAACCCATCCGGCTAAAACAGCCAGCAAAACTACAGCAGCAAAAAGCGAAATAGGCATGTCATCCTCCTGATTTAAGGCTTTATTCTAACGATTTTCTCTACCACTTACCGTTGAGCCAACACATCCTTTTTTGAGTTTTTAGTTACAAGTAATGAAAATACGATCGAGGTCACTCACCATAATTGCGTAAAAAATACGCACTTAGATGCATTTTGTTCTATTTATTGATTCTCTTGCACAAATTTATCTTACGCCTGTCGTAAAACCTCAGCAGATATAGAAGAATGAGGAAACACACCCTAAACTTATATGCGATGGAGGGAAGCCATGTCGGATATGGAGAAAGTGGTTGCGCGCACCCGTAAAATTGAGCGGTTGCTTCGAGAGCAATATCACGCAGAGGGAACGGGGCTGCATCAATTAATTACGAGCTGTGAGGAACGGTTGCCTCACGATGTGATTGAGAAACTCAGATACATTGCGACTGTACGTAATAAAGCTGCGCACGAAGAAGAATTTGCTTTAGATGACTCTCAAGCTTTTCTTGCAGTTTGCGATGAATGTGAAAAAGAACTCACACCTCGAAGTGGGCGCTTTATCTGGCGAGCTGCAATTATGTTGATGATGCTGATCACCTTAGCCGCTATTTTGTTTTATTACGCACATTGGGATGTACTTAGCCAGCATTTGCAATGAAATCGATAGGATAACTTAAGAAAAACACTGTTTTATAGTTTGACCAATCTTTCAGCTTTACCGCTAAAATACACTGATTTTGGTGATCTAATAGACAGAAAATAAAAAAGGGACGCGAAAGCGTCCCTTTTTTATTTTTGACTGGTAATTAGTACATCATCGGCAGCGTCATTAGGCCAACTACTACCGCGATCATTACAAGTCCTTGTTTTTGTGATGATGTAATCATAACACTGCTCCTTAAAAGTGATGTTTAACTGTATGTTTTTTAGAATAGCAGTGTTTTTGTGGTTTGATCAAGTTGTTTTCTGTCAAAGCCACAAAAAAATAACTTTGTCATGACGACAAATGCCATTTTTAGGCCGATATTTTATGAGTTTTCTTAGTGTTTTTTGTTTGGGCTATATCTATTTTTGAACTTGATTCTTGTGTAACTTATTGTTTTTGTTTTGATTTTCGTGTTGTTTAATTCGTGTTCGAATTGAAAAGTTTGTATTTTGTGGTTTAGGGCCTTTCAGCAAGATCGATCTTACATTGGTCTGACTATTTATTATAAAACAATCTCTACATGATATTAATTCTCATCAATTGCCTAGTTAAGATCGCTTGTAGAAGAGAAATTTGTTCCGCTCGAGTGTGGTGTGACGTGATAAAGAATGATGTTATTTGAGTTTTATGTTTTAACTTATTGATTTAAATTAATATTGTTGATAATTTCTATTGGTTAACTTTCGTATTAGATGGCTGTTTTTGTGTTTTATCTGCGAAATTTACTGAACTTGAGCCAATGTGTCAGAAATGGAGACTATGTCTTAAAGGTGAATGATGAAGCAGCGTTGAGACAAGCTATGATGAGCACGATGAAGCACAATCAAGATCCAAGTTTTGTAACCGCCGACTGGACATATTAATTGTCCTCCATACACTGGCGTCGAATGAAACAAGAGGTGTCTACATGTGGAGCTGGCTTTCTGTAGCCCTAGCCGGGTTTATCAGTATTTCTGCAAGTGAAAACAATAATAAGTTTCAGGCTGCTACGTTTAAAACGCTCACGCTGTCTCTGTTGTTATTTATGCTTTTGACTCAAGTGGGGGATTTGGGTACCTCGTTAGTATGGATTGCGGGTGGGCTTATTGTTTCAATGCTTGCTGATGCCCTATACATCTTCAGGCGGAAGCAACGACTGTGTTTTGCGTTCTTTCTACTTGCGCAATTGAGTTACAGTAAATTCTTTTGGCTTCAATTATCTGGCGATATCGTTTGGTGGTTGCCTGCTATGCTACTTGGTGCGGCTGTGGTGGCGTTTTTCTTATTGCTGCCCAAAATCGATCGTTTTATTTTTCCTGTTGTCATCATGGGGATGGTCTTGATACAGCTCAATTGGGCGGCGGGTGAAGTATGGTTGTTGGAACGTACAAGCTCAGCTGCCTTAGCATTTGCAGGAACACTGACGCTAACGGCTTCTGCAGCAGTATTGGCACTCCATGACTACCGTCACTCGATTGCTCTTGGCCAGTATTTGATCTCTGGTAGCTACTTACTGGCGCATGCATTGATTACCGCTTCTCTGATTATCTAAAATCAAAGTTTTCAGTCATGCTTTTGCTATGCTTCAGCCTGTGCTCGCAAAAAAGAGGAATGATGATGTCGAATGAAATTCACGCTCACAATGTACTTAATCTATTACGTGAAACGCCAATGACTGAGTCGGAATTGCGTCAAGCGGTTGCGACTGAATTTGGTGACGATGCTCAATTCCGGACGTGCAAGCTTAGTGGTTTTGATCTTGATAAGCTGCTTATGTTCTTTGTTGAGCGACAAAAGATTGTGGCTATCGAAGGCAAATGGCATATCAACGCAGAGCGTGTTTGCAGTCACTAATGCTTTCGACATGGCCTGTTGGCTAACAATCCGCCGCTTTGATTGTTATACTGCGGCGATTGTTCGTTTGCAGGCTTACACACATGGATATTCTTTCTGCCGCGACCATGCTTTTTCTTATCATGGACCCGCTTGGTAACCTTCCGATTGTTCTATCGATACTGAAACATCTCGATCCGGCGCGCCGTCGTAAAGTCTTGATCCGAGAGCTTATATTCGCATTGCTCATTTTGATGTTATTCCTTTTTGCCGGACGAAGCATTCTCGGGTTTTTACACGTGCAGCCAGAAACATTGAGTATTTCTGGCGGGATCATTCTGTTTATTATCGCGATTAAGATGATATTTCCGAGTGCTGGCAGCATTACCGGGTTGGCCGCCGGGGACGAACCTTTCATCGTACCGATGGCGATTCCAATGATTGCAGGGCCTTCCGTTATTGCGGCTTTATTATTGTTGTCGACTCAGCATCCCGATAAATTGCTAGAGCTTTCTGGCGCTGTTATTTTAGCGTGGGGCGCGACTTTCTTTATTCTGATGTTTTATGGATTTTTCCATCGCGTGTTAGGTGAGCGAGGGCTTAAAGCCGTTGAGCGCTTGATGGGCTTATTGTTGGTGATGATTTCAACCCAGATGTTCCTAGATGGATTAAAGGGTTACTTAGCTTAAAACGTAAAACGCCACTCAATGAGTGGCGTTTTGATTATTAGGTCATGTGTTTTCGGCGAATATCGAGCAAGGCAAAAATCCCAAACGCCAATATCGACCACTTTTCCCATCGGCTCATATTAATTTTGTCACCAAAGGCCCCAACAAAGATAAGCATTTGCAAGCCATGCATAAAGAACAGAAATGCTGTTAGTATGTATAGTGCGATGGCTGCTTTACCAGGGAATGGGTAAAAGAAGTTTAAAAACAAAACAAACCAAACAAATCCTATTGCTGCTTTGGCGAGCGTAAGCAAAATTTTCATAATGACGTCCTTTCAAATAATCGGTAGCTGACTTGTCCTGCTTGCTTTTCGCGATGCAGATGCCAGTTTTCTGGAATGCCTTCCAGCGTGAGTTCCTTTTCTGTCTCAATATAGATCATTGCGTCATCAGCCAACCAGCCATTTTGCTCGAGTAAGCTTATCGTTTCGCTGAGCAAGCCTTTACGAAAAGGCGGATCAATGAAGACCACATGATGAGGCGTACCTTGCTGCTGCAAAAAACTCAGCGCATCAGTGTTGTGTGCACTGAGGTTACTGGCGTTAAGTGCGTTGATGTTCTGTTGTAACTGCTTGAATGCGTCGTTATTGAGCTCAATCAATGTTACGTGTTCTGCTTGGCGAGAGGCTGCTTCAAAACCTAGGCCGCCAGAGCCTGCAAATAAATCCAGACATTTTGCTTGGGGAACATCTTGAGCGAGCCAGTTAAAGACCGTTTCTTTCACTCTATCTGTGGTTGGACGTAACCCTTCAGCATTATGAACTGGCAGTTTTCTGCCTCGCCATAAGCCGCTGATGATACGAACAAAGCCCGTGGATGGCTTTTTTTGTGATGTGTTTTGCTGGCGACGTCTTACCATAGATTTTTTGACCGTTAATTAAGTGATACTATATCCAGTCGCCCAGGAAATGAACCTGGATACAGCCCAAAATTTTATGATGACAGAGTGTATACCTAAACCCCTAGTGGATGCATTAAGCAAATTACTTAATGCATTGCCTCAAGAGTGCAACGTGCTAGGAAAGTTTTCATAACTTTGTCATTTGTTTTTCTTGCGCATGGATAATCGCTGCACAAGAAAAATCAGCGTTAAATACAGTAAATCTAGGAAATCCCCCAGATGACGGAAAAAAAGAAGCGTGGATTACTCTCTTGGCTTGGCTTTGGAGATGACGAGCAAACCAAACAATCGGTAGATCAACAACAACCAGAACAAGAACAAACTGAAAGTGTGGAAGCACCAACGGAAGTTGTTGAATCTGTCGAAGAAGACGAGACACTGCGTGCAGAAGCAGAAGCAGAAGCAGAAGCAGAAGCAGAAGCAGAAGCAGAAGCAGAAGCAGAAGCAGAAGCAGAAGCAGA
>NZ_JBNJOG010000023.1:0-25346 GCF_050113695.1 Vibrio sp. TRT 17S01
GAGTGCGCTGGAAAAATTCACATAACAAAGCATTTAAGAGTGACTCACAACGCTTGGCGATCTCAGTTTAAACTTGGTTTCAGTGTTTAAGGTGCAGTGGTTTGGGTTAGGTGTTTAGCGCTGTTCGCACCTTAATGCGGCGTTAGCTGAATGGTACAGAGGGAGTAGTATGCGTTTAATAGAATGTAGCGAAGACGTACGAGTGTACGATTTGCAAGGAGAAAATATTACACTTTGCGTTAATGAATTCTCAGTTGTTGTGTCTGATAGTGGAGGTGAGGAAATTGGGCGGTTTGAGTTCGATCAAAGAGAAGAATGTAATCAGTATTTTCATTTAATTACACATATGTTTCTTGATAGGCAAGGTTCCAAATATCTTAGACAAGGCATTGGTGAAAAGTGCATTGAATATTTTAAGGACTATTGCGGAACTGAAATTATAGCGGGCAATGATAATGGCCATCGCAGTGATGATGGTAGTCATCTCACGGGGTATGCCTCTTCCTTTGTCACCAAAATGCGCAAAAAAGGTTTAATACGATGATGAAAAAATCCAGCTAACAAGCAATTCAAGCTGATTCGCAACGCTCGGCGCTTTTGGTTTCAATTGGTTTGGTGATTACTGTGAAGTGTTTTACTAAGGTGGCAGTGTTGCTCACAACTTAATTGGGCGTTATGCGTATAAGCGGGAAGATTCTAGATACATAGGAAGCGAGGGGACAAACCACCATCCTAGCAACAAGAGAGTGTAGCTAAAGAAGTTAGAATCGACAGTCTTGACCACTGCTTTTTTTAGTGTTTCATAAGCTGAAGTTAGTCTGTTTTTATCCATGTGCACCTCCTTAGGGCAATCTTGCAACTGAGAGTCGAACTCAGAGTGAGTTGAGAAATGTGAAGTTATTTGTTGGTACGTCCCGGTTAAGTTCGAAATTAGCCAAACAATCAATTCCACAGCTTCAGCCCACTCCCCCGCGCTACCTATGCACCCAGAAGTTCAAGTATGATATTCTGTTTATTTGATTGGGTCAATTAGTAATAATAGACCATACGCATAACAAAGCGTTTAAGACGGATTCCCAACGCTTGGTATTTTCGGTTTGATTCAGCTTTAGTGTTTACGGCACAATGGTTTAGGTAGGGTGGTAGCGTTGCTCACCACTTAACGCGGCGTTATGTGAATGGAGTGGAATAAACTATGGAATACAAAGTCGTTAAAGAATATCAAGATGCTCCAGAATCGCCTATTCGAATAGTTCTAGGCGAAAAATTGCAGTTTGTAGAGGAATCCAATCCAGAAGGTGACTGGGCAAACTGGATTTTCTGCCGAGGGGAAAACAAAGAAGGTTGGGTTCCTAAACAAATACTAGCTATCGACAATGGCGAGGTAACGGCACTTGAGGATTATTTCGCCAAGGAGCATCGTTTGGCTATCGGTGAAATTCTAGTAAAAAAACATGAGTTAAACGGCTGGATCTGGAGTAGTAAATTGGGTAGCCCGAAAGAGTTGGCATGGGCTCCTTTAAATCATTTGTGCGCTGTGTAAATTCACATAACAAGGCGTTTAAGGCGGATTCACAACGCTTGGCGGTTTTGGTTTAAGTCAGCTTAAGTGTTTAAGGTACAATGGTTTAGGTTTGGTGGTTGGCGTTGTTCACCACTTAACGCGGCGTTATGTGAATATGGAGTTTTACGAGTATGTATCAAGCAAACGTAACGATACCTACGGACAATCTGTATAAGTTTCTTACGATAGTTGGGTTGTTGTTGGTACTGGCAGGGGGCTACTTTTTTAACTTGTCGACAGAGAAATACAATGATGAGTTTATTCAGTTAGCTTTAAAATCTGCTGAGCTTAAAAGTATTACTAACCCTTCAGAAAAACAAAAATTAGAGTTGTTATCTGTTGAGAAACTAATAAGCATCAAACCATCAGATAAAAGGTTCGAACAAAGAGTATTTGTTGGAATGTTGCTATCCGGGTTTATAGTTATGTTAATCGGTTTTATTCGATGGTTTGTTTTTATTCAACCGAATCTAGATAGGCTATTGGAACTTCAAGTTCAAAAGTTAGAACTTGAGAATGAGAATTTAAAAAATAGAAAGAGCGATGAATAAGAGAAGAATTCACATAACAAGAAATTTAAGAGTGATTCACAACGCTCGGCGCTTTCACTTCAAGCCAGTTTAGTGTTTATGTCACAATGCTTTAGGTAGGGTGGTTAGCGTTGTTCACACCTTAATTTGGCGTTATGTTCTAGGGAGAAATCAAGTGGTTGAACGGATTACTTACGAAAGCTTGCCTCAAATCGCAGGGCCTTATGTCCATGCAACAAAGCACAATAAAACGCTTTATATATCAGGGCTTACAGCTTATGGAACAGAAGCTCAAGCTTTTGGCCTAGCAGAGCAAGCTAAAGAGATCTTGGAGCAAATCTCAGAAGTTCTTAGGCTAGAGAAACGCTTAAAAAGTGATCTGGTGAAACTAACAATTTTTGTTCGTGACATGTCAATGTTAGGCAGTATTCGAGAGCTACTTTTCAATTTCTATGACGGCAATTTACCAGCATGCTCACTGGTAGAAGTGTCCAAGCTAATTCACGCGGATTTGCAGATAGAAATTGAGGCCGTCGTAGCGCTGTAAGTACGAACATAACAAGCAATTTAAGAGGGATTCACAACGCTTGGCATTTTTGCTTCTACTTCAATTTTAGTGTTTATGACACAATGTTTTAGGTTGGGTGGAGGCGCTGTTCACCCCTTAATTGGGCGTTATGTGAATAGGGAAAATAATGACATCACGAGTAGTTCCAGAACTGTATTGTATCGATATAAATGTGAGTAAAGCTTTCTTCACAGATATTCTTGGCTTTTCCGTCAAATATGAAAGACCAGAAGAACAGTTTGTATATTTAACACTAGATGGTGTCGATTTAATGCTAGAAGGTTTATCGAGTAAAAGCCGAAAGTGGCTTACTGGTAAACCCGAGTTTCCACTGGGCTGTGGTGTGAACTTTCAATGGGACGTTAACGATATTGAACGCTTATATAGTGAAGTTTGCTCGAAATCTAACGATTCGATTTATCTAATGCTCGAATCTAAATCGTATGAATGTGGTACCAAGTCTGTTATACAAAAGCAGTTTATTGTGCAATCGCCAGATGGGTACTTGTTTAGGTTTTGTCAGGATGTCCTTTAACAGAATTCACATAACAAAGCATTTAAGAGTGACTCACAACGCTTGGCGATATCAGTTTAAACTCGGTTTCAGTATTTAAGGTACAATGGTTTAGGTCTGGTGTTTTAGCGTTATTCGCACCTTAATGCGGCGTTATATTTTGGGAGAAACTTATGAGTAATGAGAGTACAGAAAGCAGCGTAGAAGGCACAATTAATGCTGTTTCTGGATTGGTAGAGAAAGTGCCTGTATATCAAGATGCAGTACAGCCTTTAGCCCAAGAAACGGGAAAAGCTCTGGGTACTGTGGGTAGAGCCGTGAATGCTGCATTATCACCATTACGAGGGGTGGTATGGGGTATTGAACGAATCGAAGAGTTCGTTCATACAAAAGTAGCCAAAAAATTAGAATCGGTTCCTCCTGAAAATATCGAGACTCCAGATTTAAGTATTGCTGGACCGACTTTAGAATCATTGAAATACGTTGGTCACAAAGAGTCTTTAAGTGATATGTATGCATCACTTCTGGCTTCCTCTATGAACAAAGAAACATCCCATTCTGCTCATCCAGGTTTTGTAGAGATTATTAGAAATATGTCACCGGATGAAGCCAAGATAATGGCCTTTTTATCTCGATACGGAATGCAGCCATATATAAATGTTCTGCAACGTAGAAAAACTCAGGGTGGTTCTCGTACTGTAATTGAAAAGTATTCCCATATTTCCCGAAGTGCTAAATGTGAAAACCATAATCTATGCGCTGCTGCATTGGTTAATCTGGAACGCCTTGGTTTAGTTTTCCTCAGCGAAACAGGTTCTTTGAGTAACGTAGATGTATATAAACCACTTGAATCAGAAGCCCATATTCAAAATACAATACAAAATGTTACGAATGAAGATACTAAAGGTGAAATAAAGCGAGCGTACGTTGGTGTTACACCGTTAGGGAAAATGTTTGCAAGTGTATGTATCAATTGAACAAAAAAATATAACAAGCAATTTAAGAGGGATTCACAACGCTTGGCATTTTTGCTTCTACTTCAAATTTAGTGTTTATGGCACAATGCTTTAGGTTTGGGTGGAGGCGTTGTTCACCCCTTAATTGGGCGTTAGCCGACAACCGGAAACTTGAGTTATGGAGAACAAAGTGAACGTAAGGAAAGCGATCAAGCAGGACTCCAGTAAGTTGTTAGAACTTATTGGACACAAAGCTGAGTTTGACCGAAGTATGAAAGGATTCGACGGTGAAATCTCCACGACGAAAGAGAAGATAGAACGAACCTTATTTGGTGACTATCCGTTTGCCCACGCTTTGCTATTGGAAGTCGATGGTGAAGTTCAGGGTTTCGCCTTGTTCCATTATCGTTATTCATCCTTTCTTGGTGAGCAGTCTATTTGGCTGGATGATCTTCTAGTTGTTAGTAATCATCGGTCAAAGGGGTACGGTGCAGAACTTATGCATGCTTTGAAAACGGAAGCTCAAAAGTCATTAACTTCTCATATTTCTTGGACAGCTAGTCCACACAACACCAAGGCACACGAGTTTTACAAAAAGTTAGGTGCAGAAGTTGAACGGATGGATGGTCAACGTCCGTATTTCCGTTGGGCAATGTACGGCTAACAATAAATTTAAGAGTGATTCACAACGCTTGGCGCTTTCACTTCAAGCCAGTTTAGTGTTTATGGCACAATGGTATAGCTAAGGTGTTAGCGTTGTTCACACCTTAATTTGGCGTTATGTTTACTTGTATTTCAAGGGCTTAAATATCTTAGGCTCTAGTTCTTTGTCCCTCTGGCAATTCGTCCCTAGTTGACTCAGCAAATCCGCATTGTCGTGCTAAGTTCTTGAATCTCTCAGGCGGTAAAACATGCCAATGTTCGTGGGTTGCTTCATTGTCATGTCGTGGCGGTTGGCTTACTGTTTAACTGGCTCAAAGTCGCTTTTAAGCTCTTAGCCAATCAGCATTTCAGCTTGGCAGTTGCCTCGGCAATTCAGTACTGTTTTGCGCTTTGGTTGGAAAGACAGGGTGCTTGTTGAAAGCTAGTTGGGTTGCCTCATTGGGCAGGGAAGTGGAATTACAGGTTTTGGGTTAATCGCCTTTGGTGGTCAAGTTGGCTTTTACCTTGTGGTTTGCTTCAGAGAACTGGTTAGAAATCGTAGTACTTTCTCAAGTAAATCATATGTTTGTGGTAAAACATAACAAACAATTCAACAGTGATTCGCAACGCTTGGCACTCTCACTTCGGGTTGAGTTAAGTGTTTACGGCGCAGTGTTCAAGTTCAGTGTTTGCGCTGCTCACACGTTAATTGGGCGTTATGTTTACTTGTACTTCAATGGCTTAAAGGTTTTAGGTTTTAGTTCTTTGTCCCTCTGGTAACCGCCATAGTAACAAGCTACTCCACGTGAGAAAAAACACGCGCTACTTTTGGTTCTGTTTACTTATGGGGTTATGGCTAGTTGCCATTTAAGCGGGGTGTTATAACGCTCATATACGTAAATATTTTGAGGTTTATATGATTCAAAAAATTAGTTTATTCGTACTTTCTACACTTCTTTCGATACCTGTCTATGCAAATACTGTGAACATAGGAAAGATAGCTAGCTTAAGTTTTTATGGTAGTGGTATAAATGAAAAAATGTTCATTACTATCGAGCCCAAAGTATCCAAGTGTGCTTATAGTGGCGCATATGTACTCTCTTCAGCTGATAAACCAGGATTAACATCTGCGCTATTAACAGCGTTTGCTGCTCAAAAAGATGTAGTAGTTCATGGCACTGGAGAATGTCACTCTAGTTGGAAGAATCATGAAGAGTTAAATTATGCCGAAATCAGAAGGTAAGTAGTAAACATAACAAAGCATTTAAGAGTGACTCACAACGCTTGGCGATCTCAGTTTAAACTTGGTTTCAGTGTTTAAGGTGCAGCAGTTTAGGTTAGGTGCTTTAGCGTCGTTCGCACCTTAATGCGGCGTTATGAGTATTCCCCAATTTTAGAGGCAAGGAGCCAATTTTGTTTAAGCTTTACTACTATCCAAATAATGCGAGCCTAGCTCCTCATTTTTTGCTTCATCACTTGAATGCCGACTATGAGTTATTGTTGGTTGATAAAAAGTCAAACTCTCAGAAATCAGCAGATTATCTTAAGCTTAATCCCGCAGGTCGAATTCCGACGTTAGTTGTAAATGAACAACCAATTTTCGAAAGTCCAGCTATCTGTATGCATATCTGCGAATTGCACCCAGAGTCAAATTTGATGCCACCTATAGGTAACCTTAAACGACCTTTATTTTATCAATGGCTAGCGTTTCTGAATAATACGCTGCAAGCAGAATTGATGGTTCGCTATTACCCTCATCGCCATACTAATGATGAAGCAACTATTCCAAATGTTGTAGCGGCACAAGACGACAGAATTGCGGATGCATTATCTATTATCAATGACCAGCTCGAGCACAATGAATACTTGCTTGGTGATACACTAACTGCATGTGATTATTTCCTGTTTATGCTCGCGGAGTGGTCTTTACCAATAGAGAAGTCACCACTTACTTTCAACCATCTAGCTGCATACTTGAATCGGCTTTGTGCAAATCCAACGATTAAGGCCGTTTGTGATATCGAAGGTATAGATCTTACGCCATTTAAATCATACTCATAACAAAGCATTTAAGAGTGACTCACAACGCTTGGCGATTTCAGTTTAAACTTGGTTTCAGTGTTTAAGTTGCAGTGGTTTAGGCTAGGTGTTTAGCGTTGTTCGCACCTTAATGCGGCGTTATGCGATTAGAGGGGAAATCAATGAGAGCACCATTTCAAGTATTAGTATTTCCGTATCGAATATTCAATGAACAACCTCGGTACTTAATCGGAAAACGAAGTGATAATGGTGTATGGCAAGCGGTTTCAGGTGGCGGTGAAGATAGTGAATCCACTATCGAGGCTGCAAAGCGTGAACTTAAAGAAGAAACTGGTTTAATTGGCAGTGATTGGCAGCAATTGGACTCAATGTGTATGCTCCCAAAGGTGTACTATGCTGGTCATGAAAATTGGACTAATCATCAGTTTGTAGTACCTGAATATTCTTTTTCAGTTCGGGTGTCTACTGAGCCTCAGCTATCAAATGAGCATACAAAATTTCGTTGGTGTGGTTTTCAAGAGGCTAGTGAACTTTTGAAATATGACTCAAACAGAATAGCTTTATGGGAGCTTAATCAAAGGCTTAATCGCAATCTTTGAAAAATCGCATAACAAGCAATTCAAGCTGATTCGCAACGCTCGGCGCTTTCGGTTTCAATCAGTTTGGTGATTACGGTGCAGTGCATCAGTGCGGTGGAAGCGTTGCTCACAACTTAATTGGGCGTTAGTTGCTCATAGGAAATTTAATGAAGTTCGTACTAAAAGAAACAGTATTTACGTATCCAAATGCACTCCTTGATACATGGAAGGAAGGTGAAAAGGATTGGATCCCAGAATCATTGTTTGTACCTAAAGATGTTTTCAACCAGCCTAATTATCACTTTGGAGAATACTATGCTCTTAAAAAGTATCTTGAATTAGCGTGGCAGGGTACAGCATTTTATGCGCTTGGTGACTGGGAGCTAAATAATGACAAGTACAATCAAGGGCGTGCCATGGTCGCTAAATATATCGACCCAATTAGGTTGGCAATGTTCAAGTCTCTAAGGCAAGGTTTAACTTCAGGGGAACCGGACTTATTCCTATATAAAGATGATGGTTCAGTTTTGTTCGTTGAAGTTAAGAAACAAGCAGATCGCATATCCAAATCCCAGCTAATATGCATGGAACAAATTAAGTCTGTTTTAGGCTGTGATGTCGCTGTGGCTTATCTTGCGGAAGAACATCAGGTGTATGAACCTAAGTCCTATGAGCTAAATGTGGTTTCTATTCCGCAAGCATGGATAGAACGCAACTAACAAAGCATTTAAGAGTGATTCGCAACGCTTGGCGTTTTCGCTTCGCTCAAGTATAGCCAAGCGTCGCTCACACCTTAATGCGGCGTTAGGGCACAGGAGGAAATTTTGAGTAATACAGTTGTAGAAAAGCTTGTTGAAGAAGCAAAGCGTATTGAAGAAGACGCACTCTATTCTTCAAAAGGACATTATAATTGTGCTGATAATTGGAAGAGCATCCATTATTGGATTGGAATACCTGCTGCGATCTTAGCTGGTGTGGCGAGTGTTAGCGCGTTCTCGGAGAACACTGTAGCTGCGGGTTATATCAGTGTTCTTGTAGCTATCTTAAGTGCTTTAAGCACATTTTTAGACCCAAACGCCCGTCAAAATAGTCACAAATCTTCTGGAGCCGCTTTTGGGACACTCAAAAATCAGTCTAGGTGGTTCTATGAAATTGAAGTGCACTTAGAGCATGACGAAAAGAAACTTAAGAAACAACTAGATGCTTTATTCTTACGCAGAGATGAACTAAACACTACAAGCTTTTCGATATCTGGCCGTGCTTATCGCAAGGCTAAAACGGATATTGAATCTGGAACCAATAATTACAAGGTGGATAACGATAAATCATGACAGTTCTTTCTTACTTAAACAGCGTGTCTTCAAACGCAGTGTTATCGTCTGCTGAATTGGAGTCAATAAACCGTTCGATTACGACATTAGAGACAAGGTTAGCTATCTATTTTGGTTCAGAAATAAAAACAAAGTTTAGGTTTGGGTCTTCTACTAGAGGGACAATATTGCCACGTAGTATGGATGGAAAATCTGATATAGACTACATGGTTGTGTTCAGTAATTCCGATTATAAGCCAAGTACTTATTTACAAAAAATCAGACGTTTTGTAGAGGTCTATTACTCTTCTTCGGAAATATATCAATCTTCACCGACAATAGTGCTTAACTTGAACCACATACGGTTTGAAATCGTCCCCGCTATTGAGTCATGGTTTCATGGGTTGCAAATCCCTGCTCCGGCATCAGAATTTTCGGAATGGATAGAAACGGATCCTAACGACTTTAATGCTGAGCTGACAAATTGCAATGTCTCAAACAATAGCAAGATCAAACCTTTAGTTCGGTTACTGAAGTACTGGAATGCACAAAATTCATATCCGTTCGAGTCATTTTTGTTGGAAAAAGAAGTTATCAATATGAACTTCTGGTTTTGTACTGATTTAAAAGATTACTTTTTTACAGCAGTAGAAAACTTGAGTGTCGGTTTTTTTGCTCCTCAATGGAAAACTAATGCAGTCAACCGAGCTCATAATATCGTTGCGGAAGTAAAGCGACTTGAGTCGCAAGGGATGCCTTACTCTGCTGAAGAGGAAATCAAAAAGCTAATACCGTGACAGTGAAATGCCCTAACAATAAATTTAAGAGTGATTCACAACGCTCGGCGCTTTAACTTCAAGCCAGTTTAGTGTTTATGGCACAATGCTTTAGGTAAGGTGTTAGCGTTGTTCACACCTTAATTTGGCGTTATGTTTACTTGTATTTCAAGGGCTTAAAGTTCTTAGGTTGAAGTTCTTTGTCCCTCTGGCAATCCGTCCCTCGTAGACTCAGCAAATCCGCATTGTCGGTCTAAGTTCTTGAATCTCTCAGCCCGTAAAACATGCCAATGTACGCGGGTTGCTTCATTGTCAGGTCGTGGCGGTCGACTTCTTGTTTAACTGGCTCAAAGTCACTTTCAGGTTCATTACCAAGCAGCATTTCAGCTTGGCAGTTGCCTCGGCAATTCAACATTGTTTTACGCTTTGGTTGGAAAGATAGGGTGCTTGTTGTTTCTTGGTCGGGTTGCCTCATTGGGCAGGGAAGTGGAATTACTGGTTTTAGGTTAATCGCCTTTGGTGGTCAAGTTGGTTCTTGCCTTGTGGTTTAGCTCAGAAAACCAGTGAGAAATAGCAGTTCTTTCTCAAGTAAATCATATGTTTGTGGTAAAACATAACAAACAATTCAACAGTGATTCGCAACGCTCGGCGCTTTCACTTCGGGTTGAGTTTAGTGTTTACGGCGCAATGTTTAAGTTCAGTGTTTGCGCTGCTCACACGTTAATTGGGCGTTATACATTTTCATCAAAATAAGGAATGGGTTTGGAATTACTAACTTCTCTGATCGGGTTTATTGGTGTAGTGGTTGGTGCAGTTATTACTTATGTGTCAACATACAAACTGAAAAAATTGGAACTTGAAATGAATGATCGTCAAAAGAAAAAAGAGCAATTGGATCTAATTTACAGTTCATTCTTAGTAAAAGTGTCAACTGCGATCAGTGCTCTGGATTTAGATCGTGCTAGAAACTACGCAGCATATATTCCCCCAATCGATGAGGATCTAGCTCTTATTGAGTTGCTGAGTAGCAACGAGGTATATCAGAAAGCTAACCTGTTAGTCTCAGAATTGACAGATTTGTTTTTAGATACTCCTTCAGCTACCTTTGTCTCTGTTAATAAATTAAAGGCTGACTTTGTAGATTCAGTTAAAGCTCATTATAAATCAAATGTATAACAAAGCATTTAAGAGTGACTCACAACGCTTGGCGATCTTAGTTTAAACTTGGTTTTAGTGTTTAAGGTGCAATGGTTTAGGCTAGGTGTTTTAGCGTGGTTCGCACCTTAATGCGGCGTTAGCTTTACGATTTAGATCGAGTATCTAGACAATAATTAAGAGGTATTATGAAGATTCCACCATTAGATATTGAGCAAAAATCGGCTTTAGATAATAACTTGCAAAAGCTAGGTATGAGTCGTGGTAGTGTGTCAACAATAGTAAGACGTGACTACATGCAAAAATATGCAAGTGACGCTTCATCTCGTTCAATCATAAATAAGTGGGCGGATGGTAAGGGGTACCTACCAGCTGAATATGCTTCCAGTGTCGAGAGCATTACGGAAAAGAGTATAGAAGAGCTACTTGGAAAAACGAAACTCAACATTGTTGAAAAATACCTTGATAAAGAAACATACTCAATCATCAAAAATAGGCAGGGGCAGCCTAAGTTTCGTAATGCAGTACTTTCTCTCTATAACGGAGCGTGTGTAATAACTCAATGTGCTACTCCCAGTGCATTAGAAGCTGCTCATGTAATTCCTTATTCCGAAACCAAGAGTATTTCTCCAGATCACGGTTTACTGTTAAGGGCAGATATACACACTTTATTTGATCTTTACCTTATTTCAATTAACCCGCTGTCAATGATTGTTGAGGTTGACGGTAGCTGTTGCGACTATTATCAGAAATATGCTGGCAAGAAAGTTAATCTAAAAGTTTGCTTATCGGCCTTGGAGAAGCACTACCAGAGGTTTGTTGAAAAATAAAGCTAACAAGCAATTTAAGAGGGATTCACAACGCTTGGCATTTTTGCTTCTACTTCAAATTTAGTGTTTATGGCACAATGTTTTAGGTTTGGGTGGAGGCGTTGTTCACCCCTTAATTGGGCGTTAGCCCTTTTCGAGGAAACGAAATGGAAATCGTACAAGAAATAGATGTTTCAGAATTGCATCATAAGGCAATCGAAGCATTAAGAAATCAAGCTTTTCCAGACAGCCAAGTAAGTCGTTCTTACTTTAAGCAGTTACCTCATATGCGTGCCCTTCATTTTCAAGGCGAACAGCTGGTTGGCTATCTTGGACTGGATTATCGCGTTGTTAGTGTCGGTGGGGAAATACATAAGGTTCTGGGCGTAATCGACTTCTGTGTTGATGAACGTTATCGAGGGCAAGGTATTGGCTCTTTTATGTTGTCAGAATTATCGGCATTTGCTGAAACTAAAGATGTGGATTTCATAATCCTTATATCTGAGTTACATGATTTCTACTCTACAAACGGCTTTTACCAAGTTCAGTGTATGCAGTCTTGGTTAAGGCTTCACGAGCACACCAACTTTGGAGTCGCTGTAGAGCATATTGATGAACTGTATGTGAAACCACTCAGAGATAAGCAGTGGGGTGTTGGACATTTTGATTGGCTAGGTTATATGTACTAGTCAACCACAGGGCTAACAAACTGTTTAAGAGTGATTCGCAACGCGTGGCATTTTTACTATGCGTTGATTTTAGTGATTAAGGTGGTTTGCTGCGGCTTCGGTATTGCGTTGCTCACACCTTAACAGGGCGTTATATGAATTATTGGAAGTTATAGTGAAGCAAAGTAAAACAGATCTCTATATGCAGCTGCAAAACTGCTGCGATTGGTTAGTTAGTTCGTGTACGGCGTTTGATAATCACTGTTTGAGTGAGGCTAAAAGATTAGCGACAACTTTACGTGTTTTATTACATGATACAGACCGTTCAAAGTCTCTTCTTTCTCAGTTAAAAGCACGTAATAATGCCAGGTTTTTAAGCACTAGCACTCCATCGATCAAAGACAACTTGTTATACGGGCACAATAATCTAGTCATTGTAAAGTATGACCAAGATATTGAGGCAATAACCTTTTATGCACCTAAAGCAGATTGCAGTGATAAAAAGTGGTTACGATTTGAAGAATGGTGGAATGAAACAGTACTAACTACCGATAATGATGAATACGAGTTCAATCGAAGAGAAATCATTGGCTATCTGGCAAATAAAGACGGTGGCGCGCATGTGGACCCAAAGTTACCAGCAAAATACGCAGCTCTATCAAAGTTAAGAGGTATGGGCTACTTTCAAAATATTGATGGTTCTCCGACGATTGTACAACGTGTGTTACCTAAAGATCCTACAGACAAAGCTGCAATTGATGCACTCTATGAAAAATATGATCCCGTGCTTGGTGTAGAGCTGCACACAATCAGACAAATTACGTACGAAGTTTTGACTACGATTAAGAAGAAGTTTCCACACATTATTATCGATGAAAAATTCATATAACAAGCAATTCAAGCTGATTCGCAACGCTCGGCACTTTCGGTTTCAGTTGGTTTAGTGATTAAGGTGAAGTGTTCGGGTAAGGTCGCAGCGTTGCTCACAACTTAATTGGGCGTTAACTTTAAAGCGGAGTACTAATGATTCTGTACAAATATGTATCGTTTAATGGTGCAGAAAATATAATCGAGAATAGTTCTATTGGTTTTAGAAGTATATTGGACCTAAATGACCCTTTTGAAGGCTCATTCTTCAGCTTCAAGGATGGGGATAAGCTTAGTGGTGACCATGCAAAAACCATTTTTCGTCAAAATATGGCTAAAAAATACGCTTTGCTTTCATTGACAAGGCAACCCCATAACGCATTGATGTGGGCGCATTATGGTTGCTCTCATGATGGTGTTGTTATTGGGTTTGACGCCAACAAAGCTAATTTTACTAATGAGAAAACTTGTGTAATTCCAGCTCAATTTGGTGAAGTAATTTATACATCGGTAAAAAACAACAGTATTGACCCACTTGCAAGTTTCGAATTAGTTGAAATGTTATCTTCTGACGCAAAGTTTTCACCTAGCTCGTTTAATCTCTTAAAACGTGCATTTCTCTATAAATCATTAGAGTGGGCTTATGAAGAAGAGGTTAGAGTTGTTAAGAGGATCGCTTTAGAAAGGTCGGAAACTGGTGCTTTTGAAAATAATTTACATGACGATTGGACAGAAATAGATGTAAACGGAAGTCCCTTACATTGTTTGAAAATTCCACGTGAATCTATAGTAAGTGTGCATCTTGGTTATAATTGGATGGCTGAAAATATGGGCTCAAAGAGTGACTTAATCCAAAGTTGGAAGAGTAGCGGTATTGATATCTTTCGCTGTGACGTTGATTTATCTTCATGGAAGGTAGTTTCTCGTAAGTTTTAAAGTTAACAAAGCATTTAAGAGTGATTCGCAACGCTTGGCGTTTTCGCTTCGCTCAAGTATAGCCAAGCGCTGCTCACACCTTAATGCGGCGTTATATGTCAATGAAATAGAGGAGTCAGAATGACGTTTACAGATGATTTTTTGAAAGCTTTAGGAGCTTGGCAAAAAGGTTGGAATGAAGACCAATCTAAAAAAGCGGAATTAGAAATAGAACTTAAATCTACAACCGAACATCTGCCTAAGAAGTACAAGTCAGTGTCTACTCCTTGTTATAGAAAACGCTTTCTTCACAAAGGTGAGCTATATGAAATTATAATGGTCGATGAAAAAGACGAAGGTGTTACAAGTTGGACTATAGATAAGCGATATGCTGAACGGTTTAAAGGGGTATACAAAGCAAATGCAGTAAGTGGTGCTATTTTTGAGCATTCACCAACCTCGGAAGAGGTAATCGTAAATATTTGCGAGTTATGGAAGTGTGAGCAGTTTACTCTTGCGGTACAAAATTACACTGAAAGGCTGGGTGAGCACAGTGATGCTTTAAATAACTTTAAAGCAACGCAAGGAGAGGTCATTTTAAGCTCTCCACTAAAAGGTTCTGAAATTATTGCACTTACTGGAGCTGCCAGTCCATTTGACGAGTTGTGTGAGCAGGCTGGAATTGAAGAAGAAAAGAGAGATGATTATTATCGACAATTAGTCGAGCAAGACATCTATCCAGACGAAATTCAGTACACAACTAAGGAAGGCACTCAGCGTGTCATACAAAAAACGATAAAGCGAATGGATGCCTTGATCCAATCTGTAATGGGCAAAGACATATAACAAACAATTTAAGAGTGATTCGGCACGCGTGGCATTTTTGCCATGCGTTGGTTTTAGTGATTACAGCGGTATGCGGTGGCATTGGTATTGCGTGCCTCACACCTTAATTGGGCGTTATAACCTAAGAGGGAAAAATGGAACTTAGAGCTTTTGAAAAGGAAGACTATGACTTGCTTATTGGTTGGATTGATTCAGATGAATTAAATTATCAATGGGGTGGTCCGAACTTCGAGTTTCCATTGACTTCAGTTCAAATTAGTAAGCATTGTTCTCAACCAGAAGTTTTTCCTTTTGTCTTTGTTATTTCAGATCAGAATGCTGGTTATGTTGAACTCTTCAAGGTATCTGAATCACACTTTAGAATTTGTCGTGTGTTTGTCTCAGGTAGCTATAGAGGGCAAGGAGTCTCCAAGTTGATGCTTGGCCAGTTAATCGCCCTAGCGAAAGAAGAGTTCAAGGCTAATTTGTTGTCTCTGGCGGTATTTGAACGAAATGTGGTAGCTAAAAATTGCTATGAATCGTTGGGTTTTTCAGTGACATCAATTGAAAATGATACTAGGTCTTTTGACGGTGAGGTTTGGGGTCTTATACGTATGGAAAGGCGGTTATAACAAGGCATTTAAGAGTGACTCACAACGCTTGGCGATTTCAGTTTAAATTTAGCTTTAGTGTTTAAGGTGGAGTGGTTTGGGTTTGGAGATTTAGCGTTGTTCGCACCTTAATGCGGCGTTATGCAATATCAGGAATTATGCAGTTATGGAATGGAAAAAATTAGTAGAATTGGAAGATGAGAATTTGTGGCGGGGAACTGTATTTAGATTTCCTGCGACTTATCCATTCGAATCTGTTGTCGATTTTATGCTGTTTTTAGACTCAGCTTCCGAAAGTGGTTTTTCTCTTGTTTGCACTACAGGTTATAAAAGTGGGCACCATGAAGGTGGACTGCCATTAGAGGCGCGTGCGAAAGGAAAAGTTCAAGCGATTAGCAAGACCTGGCTTATTGAAAATTGGACTAATTGGGTTTATCCCGAGACATCAGTGTCTGAAGTGCAAGTATCAGAAGGCTATACGCAGGAAATTGGAACTATTGCCTAACAAAGCATTTAAGAGTGATTCTCAACGCTCGGCATTTTCGCTTCGCTCAAGTATAGCCGAGCGCAGCTCACACCTTAATGCGGCGTTAGGCAAAGGGCAAAAAAGTTCTTTGTCTTATTCTTCTTAATCCCTCTAGCCCTCTGCTTTTCTTAGTCGGCAATTCAGCATTGTCGGCTCAAGTCCTTGAACCTCTCCAGCCGTAAAACATGTCAAAATTCGTGGGTTGCCTCATTGGTTTTCAGTGTTGGTCGGTGGTGAGTTTCACTGGCTTAAGGTGTGGAAAGGGCTAGTTCAAAGAAGCTTTCGTATTCGCTGTCATTTCGCAGGTTTGAGTTTCTCAGGTTCAAAAGCTACTTTCTCGCTGAAAGGCTGTATTTCGTGAGCGTAAAAAGTGAGGCTGTAACATAGTCGCTTTAGTAGTTCTTGAATCACAAAAAGTCATTGGGTAATTGGTTGCTTATCGTGTTTAAGGTATTCTGTTTTCAAACCAAGTTAGTGAGTACACAGAAAATTTGCCTAACAAACAATTCAAGCTGATTCGCAACGCTCGGCGCTTTCGGTTTCAATCGGTTTGGTGTTTACGGCGAAGTGCTTAGGCTATGTGGCAGCGTTGCTCACAACTTAATTGGGCGTTAGCATTCGAACGAGGAATAATGAATGGACTTAAATAAAATACCCTTAGAAAAAAATATGATAGAAAGTGATGAAGCACTAGATACGAACGCCATAAGAGAGCTTCAGTGTGAGTTATCACGATTAGCATCTGATGAGCCCGCATCTAAAAACGATGTAAATGAAGTTATAGATGCACTACAGAGTATATTAGATAGTTGTCTAGATGACAAAAAATCGTCGAACATGCTTAAAGATAATAGTTTGCATTCTAATGGTGACGTCACAGTATATTTTAGGGGAATTGAAAGTCAGGTTGTATCTCAAATTAAATCCGCAGATGCTGTTTTCGGAGCAGTTGCTTGGCTGACTAATTATAAAATTCTTAATGCGTTAAAACGTAAAGAAAATGTATTGATAGTTTTAGAAAAAGAAAAATATTTAAAAACAAGCTATTCTGAAGAGTATGAAAATGATACGCCTGAAGAAATAACAGAAAAAAGAAATAAAACTACTCTCAGAGCTAAGTACAAGGAACTAAAACTAGAACTTACCCCATATGAGCTTGGTGGTGTATTTGAAAACTTTTCAACTGAAGGTAATCCAGTGCTAGAGTCTATACGTTGTGTTGGAAGTGTAGAGTCTTTTTCAAAGATGCATAATAAATTTATAATCTTAGCAAAGGTGAACAAGAAGATTGAGTACACCTCAGGTATAGAAATTAAGAAAAGCATAGTTAAACCTTACGCAGTTCTTACAGGCTCTTTCAACTTTAGTGTAAATGCTACAAATTCTTTGGAAAATTGCCTTCTTATGACTGAACAAAAAATTGTCGATGCGTATTATTCAGAGTTTCTACAAATACTAGCCATTTCTGAAAATCGTGAGTGGCAATGTGACACTCCTAAACCAGATTTAAAATTTGATGAAGAAGAATGCTAACAAGCAATTTAAGAGGGATTCACAACGCTTGGCATTTTTGCTTCTACTTCAAATTTAGTGTTTATGGCACAATGCGTTAGGTTTGGGGGGAGGCGTTGTTCACCCCTTAATTGGGCGTTATGTTTACTTGTATTTCAAAGGCTTAAATGTCTTAGGCTCTAGTTCTTTGTCCCTTTGGCAATCAGTCCCTAGTAGACTCAGCAAATCCGCATTGTCGGTCTAAGTTCTTGAATCTCTCAGCCCGTAAAACATGCCAATGTTCGTGGGTTGCTTCATTATCAGGTCGTGGCGGTAGGCTTCTTGTTTAACTGGCTCAAAGTCGCTTCTAAGTTCTAGGCCAATTTGCATTTCGGTTTGGCAGTTGCCTCGGCAATTCAGCATTGTTCTGCGCTTTGGTTGGAAGGAAAGGGCGCTTGTTGTTACTCGGTCAGGTTGCCTCATTGGGCAGGGAAATGGGTTTACACGTTTTAGGTTGGTCGCCTTTGTCGGTCAAGTTGGTTTCTGTCTTGTGGTTTGCTTCAGAAAACTAGTTGGAAATAGCAGTTCTTTCTCAAGTAAATCATGTATTTGTGGTAAAACATAACAATCTGTTTAAGAGGGATTCGCAACGCGTGGCATTTTCACTATGCGTTGGTTTTAGTGGTTAAGGCGGTATGCGGCGGCATCGGTATTGCGTTGCTCACCCCTTAACAGGGCGTTATGTGCTTGAGGTGGCATGATAATTATTTATATAATTCAGCTCTTTAGAACAACTAGTAGAAGAGGATCTATGCCTTATACATATCTAGGGTTATTGTTTTGCTTTAGCTCTGCCGTTTGTTTTTGTTATTTAAAAAAACAAAAAATCAAAAATCTTCATCCAATAATGTTTTGTGTTTACAGTATGTTTACTATGGGGCTAGGCCTTTCTGTTTCTTCTTATGTAACTGGAATTGGTTTGGTATTGTCAATGTTGTTGTGTTTAGCTTCAGTTGCTGTTTTGCCAACAAAAGACGTGCTCGAGAAAACTTCTAAGTATGCGAAAGAACTGAATGATCAGGAAAAACCTGCAACATTATACCAGTTGGTATTCGGTGTTAAAAAAGGTCGCACATAACAAGCAATTCAAGCTGATTCGCAACGCTCGGCACTTTTGGTTTCAACTTGTTTGGTGATTACAGCGAAGTGTTTAGGTCAGGTGGCAGCGTTGCTCACAACTTAATTGGGCGTTATATGCTTTCAAGTTTCAAGCAATAAAAGGACTTAAAAATGATTCTAAATCACGTCTCAGTTGGCGCTTCTGATGTGGTAAAAGCAGTTGGTTTTTATGACTCAGTTCTTTCTACGTTGTCTGTTAAGCGTACTCACTATATAGAAAATATCGCAGCGGCTTATGGTGAAAGCTTTGAATTTTGGGTCGGAAGTCCCTGCGAAGGAAAAGCTACATCAAGTAATGGTGCTCATATTGCTTTCAATGCTCCTTCAAAAGAAGCAGTTGACCAGTTCTATGCTACAGCTATTGAACTGGGAGGTTCATGCGCGGGTAAGCCAGGCTTAAGACCAGAGTATGGTGAAACTTACTACGCAGCATTCGTACGTGACTTAGACGGAAACAAAATCGAAGCAGTTTCAATGTAGCTTCGAGTACGCATATAACAATAAATTTAAGAGTGATTCACAACGCTCGGCGCTTTCACTTCAAGCTAGTTTGGTGTTTATGGCACAATGTTTTAGGTAAGGTGGTAGCGTTGTTCACACCTTAATTTGGCGTTAGGCGAAGGGCAGAAAAGTTCTTTGTTCTCATCTTCTTATTCTCTTTGAGCATTCGTTTTTCTAAGTCGGCAATTAAGCGTTGTCGGCTCAAATTCTTGAATATCTCCAACCGTAAACATGCCAAAATTCGTGGGTTGCCTCATTGGCATTTGTTGTAGGTTGGTGGTGAGTTTCACTGGCTCAAAGTGTGGTCAGGGCAAGTCAATCGAAGCTTTCGTTTTTGCTATTAGCTCGTAGCTGTTAGTTTCTCAGATTCAAAAGCCCCTTAGTCGCTGAAAGGCTGAATTTCGTTGGCGTTAAAAGTGAAGCTGTAACATAGTGGCTTCAGTGGTTCTTGAATCGCAAAAAGTGTGTGTGTATTTGGCTGGTAATAGGGATTCAGGTAATCTGCTTTGAAAGCCACTTAAACACTGGTGGGAAACTTCGCCTAACAAGGCGTTTAAGGCGGACTCACAACGCTTTGCGCTCTCAGTTTAAGTTGAATTTAGTGTTTAAGGTGCAATGGTTTAAGTTTGGTGGTTAGCGTTGTTCACCACTTAACGCGGCGTTATACATATGGAGGTGTAAATGGAAAATTTCGGAACAATTTATGCGAAAGCAATAGATGATTTGTCTTCGAAAATATTCATTCCTGTATTCATAAGTGCTTTGTTTTCAGAGCTTTTGCCTGTGTTACATCCGAAAATGGGCTTTTGGGCAATCTACGTCCCATTGTTCTTCATTGGTGTTATTTTGGCTTCGTTAATCGTATTGGCGATTTTCTTTGTCGAAACTTATATCAATGAGTTTCGAACATATATCGGTATGTTTTGCATGCCGTTAGGAGCTATTGGTTTGCTCCCTCAGTACTTTGATATCATATCTGTACCCTATACACAGGTAACAGGTTTTTCATTGTTGGTGTGGTCATTTGTTCTAATTAGCCCCTTACGTTTTGTTCAACAATTGCTAGATCATTGATGCAATGCAGTATATGTATAACAAAGCATTTAAGACGGATTCCCAACGCTCGGCATTTTTGGTTTGCTTCGGCTTAAGTGTTTACGGCACAATGCTTTAGGTGCAGTGGTCTGCGTTGCTCACCACTTAATGCGGCGTTAGGCTATACGGATAGATCTATGTATTGCTTTTACTCTTAATTTATATCAATAATTTATATACTTGTTATTATTCTAGACCTTTATTCCTCCAAAATCAGGTTAAGAAGGGGAGTCTGGAGCTTATGAGTTTAACGATGATTAATAATTTGAAAGGTGAATTTGAAGACCCAAAAGATGCGAAGAAAACACTAAAATTCACATTCTTCATTTGTTGCATACCTCTTGCGTTGTTGTCTTTGCTTCAAATATTTGCCACTGATATTGTTATTGAAGCTGCAGGTGGGGATGGATCTTATTTATATGTTGCATATGCTTTAAATATGGTATTCCCCATACTGGGAATTTTTATATTAAAAGAAAAAATTTGGGCCGCAAATCTTGCCTGTTTTTTGCATGTCGCAGGCTTAATCACTATGTACTTTCTTGATGGTTCAGTACCAGGATTCTTAGCTGTCATCCAACTCTTATTTTTCGTAAGTGCGATTCGAGCAGTTAATTATTTGAATATGCAACAATCATAGCCTAACAAAGCATTTAAGAGTGACTCACAACGCTTGGCGATCTCAGTTTAAACTTGGTTTCAGTGTTTAAGGTGCAGTGGTTTAGGTTAGGTGATTAGCGTTGTTCGCACCTTAATGCGGCGTTAGGCGACGGGCAGAAAAGTTCTTTGTTCTCATCTTCTTAGTTTTCTTTGAGCATTCGTTTTTCTAAGTCGGCAATTTGGTATTGTCGGTTCAAATTCTTGAATATCTCCAGCCGTAAAACATGCTAAAGCTCGTGGGTTGCCTCATTCATTTTGGGTGCTGGTTGGTGGCGAGTTTCACTGGCTCAAAGTGTGGCAAAGGCAAGTTGAACGAGGCTCTGGCTCTTGCTGTTATTTCGTAGCTTTAGGTTTTTCAGGTTTAAAAGCTACTTTGTCGCTGAAAGGTCGCATTTCGTGGTTGTTGAAACCTTGGCTGTAACATAGTGGCTTTTGTGGTTCTTGAATCGCAAAAAGTGCGTGTGTACTTTGTTGGCTATAGGGTTTCAGGTAATCTGCTTTCAAAACCACTTAAACGCTGGTAAGAAACTTCGCCTAACAAGGCGTTTAAGGCGGATTCACAACGCTTGGCGGTCTCAGTTCAAATTGAATTTAGTGATTAAGGTACAATGGTTTAGGTTTGGTGGTTGGCGTTGTTCACCACTTAACGCGGCGTTATATGCTTTCAAGTTTCAAACAATAAAAGGACTTAAAAATGATTCTAAATCATGTCTCAGTTGGCGCTTCTGATGTGGTAAAAGCAGTTGATTTTTATGACTCAGTTCTTTCTACGTTGTCTATTAAGCGTGCCCACTATATAGAAAATATCGCAGCGGCCTATGGTGAAAGCTTTGAATTTTGGGTCGGAAGTCCTTGTGAAGGAAAAGCAGCATCAAGTAATGGTGCTCATATTGCTTTCAATGCGCCTTCAAAGGAAGCTGTTGACCAGTTCTATGCTACAGCCATTGAATTAGGTGGTTCATGTGCAGGTAAGCCAGGCTTAAGACCAGAGTATGGTGAAACGTACTATGCAGCATTCGTACGTGACTTAGACGGAAACAAAATCGAAGCAGTTTCAATGTAGCTTCGAGTACGCATATAACAATCTGTTTAAGAGTGATTCGCAACGCTTGGCATTTTCGCTATGCGTTGCGTTTAGTGTTTAAGGTGGTAGCGGAAGCATCGGTATTGCGTTGCTCACACCTTAACAGGGCGTTATATTTCCAGTTCCATATAGCTAGGTATGGAAGCTATATATCGGCTTAAGTTCTAAATAGCGAGGAAATCAACTTTGTATGAACTGTTTGTTTCGGAGATGGAGTTTGTTTTATTGATAGCTTTTACCTCACTTCATTTTTATAAAAAATGGAAAGGCAAAGTTTATGTCGGTATTAGTTTTATTCTTGCTGGGGCCATATCTTTCGTTTGCATAGAAATATATGTTGGAAACTTGATTATGTGGTCTGTGTCTTTTTTATTGTTGATTGCAAATGTAATTGTACATATGACACCGAATAGATAGGTTAGCTTTGGGCTTCAAAAATATAACAAGGCATTTAAGAGTGACTCACAACGCTTGGCGATTTCAGTTTAAACTTGGCTTTAGTGTTTAAGGTGCAGTGGTTTGGGTTAGGTGTTTAGCGTTGTTCGCACCTTAATGCGGCGTTAGCTTATAAAGTAAAGTTTTGCTTGTATTCACAAATTAATTATTAAGTTCTTGTTCATGTGACAGGTGCTATTCATACTTTTGTCCTGCCTTTATATTGGATAATATGGACCAAATATGAAATACGTTATGTTGTTTATGAGCTTAGTTTTGTCACAGACAGCCTTTGCATATGGAGATAGTGGTAGAACTACTCTTGAGGGGAAAAGGTTCCAAGTTATTGGGGATTCTGATCCTAGAGTATTTATATATGATGTTACCATCAATAATAGTGGTTGTAGTGGTATTACTCCTGTTCTTGTAATGAGCTCTACCAATATCTTAGCAAAAGAGCTGTACTCAGCTTTATTAACAGCTAAAGCTAGTGGTAAAGAGGTTCAATTAATGACAAGAGGATGCAAAGATAATAATCCGATAATATTCTCAGTCAATTTATATTAAATCTCCATGAAGAAGTCGATACGCTGTGGGTAAGGCTTCTTTATTCGTAAAGTCGTAATGTTCTATGAAGTGAATCAAATTGAGAGGCTCATTCTCACTGTGATGTATATCTTGTTCTAACTCTTTTAGTATAGCGTTATCGTGCCATAAGCTAACAAAGCATTTAAGAGTGACTCACAACGCTTGTCGATTTTAGTTTAAACTTGGTTTCAGTGTTTAAGGTGCAGTGTTTTAGTTTAGGTGTTTATTAGCGTTGTTCGCACCTTAATGCGGCGTTATGTACTTTGGAGAAAGTATGGAAGTTGTTACTACTGAAAAACACGTCTCAGAATATCTCAATCCGTTTTATTTGAAGCGAGGCGACAAAGTAGCTCTAGGTACAATTGACGATGAGTTTCCCAACTGGGTCTTTATAACCAGTGTCGAAGGGGAGCAGGGTTGGGCTCCAGTTCAATATATCGAAAAGATTGAAGGAAGCTCTGAAGGTATCTTGCTTGAAGACTATGACAATGTTGAGCTTACTACTGTCATTGGCGAAAAACTGTCAGTGCTATTCGAACTCAATGAGTGGTATCGAGTGTCGAGGTCAACGGGTGAAATTGGTTGGGTGCCAGTGCGCTCGGTACAACGTACATAACAAACTGTTCAAGAGGGATTCGCAACGCGTGGCATTTTTACTATGCGTTGGTTTTAGTGGTTAAGGCGGTATGCGGCGGCATCGGTATTGCGTCGCTCACCCCTTAACAGGGCGTTATGTTTACTTGAAATTCAAAGACTTAACGGTCTTAGGCTCTAGTTCTTTGTCCCTTAAGCAATTCGACCCTAGTAGACTCAGCAAATCCGCATTGTCGGCCTAAGTTCTTGAATCACTCCGCCCGTAAAACATGCCAATGTTCGCGGGTTGCTTCATTGTCAGGTCGTGGCGGTCAGCTTTTCATTTTACTGGCTCAAAGTCGCTTTTAGGTTCTAAGCCAATTAGCATTTTGGCTTGGCAGTTGCCTCGGCAATTCAGCATTGTTTTGCGCTTTGGTTGGAAAGATAGGGTGCTTGTTGTTTCTTGGTCGGGTTGCCTCATTGGGTAGGGAAGTGGAATTACTGGTTTTAGGTTAATCGCCTTTGGTGGCCAATTTGGTTCTAGCCTTGTGGTTTAGCTCAGAAAACCAGTGAGAAATGGCAGTTCTTTCTCAAGTAAATCATGTATTTGTGGTAAAACATAACAAACAGTTCAAGCAGATTCGTAACGCTCGGCGAATTTACTATGCGACGTGTTTGGTGTTTTAGGCGGTTTGCAGAGGCTTGGTCAGTGCGTTACTCACTACTTAACTGGGCGTTATGTGTATCCGCTTGGAAAGGAGTACAGTTTGAAAAATCTATCAATGGCTGTAGTGGTGAAACAAGGTAAAGTTCTTATTCAGAACCGCTACCGGCGTAGTAAAGGTATGGTTTTTGAATTTCCAGGCGGTTCGGTAGATTCTGGTGAAAGTGGTGAGCAAGCCGCTATACGGGAACTATGGGAAGAAACAGGTTTAAGTGGTCTTAGGGTTCTAGGTAATCACACTGCTCAAAATTGCTATGGTGGTGAAATAAGTTATGTAGTTTTAGAGGCTCTACCGAACCAAGAGCCAGCAGCCGTAGACCCAGAACGGAAGCAGACTTTCTACTGGTTTATTCCTACCGATATTCCTCGTGGTGACTTCTTTGACGCTGACTTAGCCTTTATCGAAAAGCATTTAGGATTATACACATAACAATAAATTTAAGAGTGATTCACAACGCTTGGCGCCGTCGCTTCAAGTAAGTTTAGTGTTTATGGCACAATGGTTTAGCTAAGGTGGTAGCGTTGTTCACACCTTAATTTGGCGTTATACCAAAATAAAGGAGGATTGAATGATAATGAAACTTTGGAACCTTGGTAAAGGATTATTAACTTTATCGGTGATCTGGACTAGCACTAATTCTATTGCTGGACATTCAGGAGCACTAGGTGGAAGCATTCATAATCTAAAAGTGCATAAAACAAGTGGCATGCCAGTAGTCATGTTTACAACTATACCTCATGTTTCTCCTCCAATGTGTGGGGATAAAGAAGCATTAGAATGGGCAATAACACTCGATGATTTTGGTAAATCTGTATACTCATTACTATTGTCAGCACAAGCGCAACAAAAAAGAGTGATAATACATGGCAAGCATACCTGTGAGGATTGGGGGGATAGAGAGTCTATTGTGCATATAACTCTTGCGGATTAAAGGTATAACAATCTGTTTAAGAGTGATTCAGCACGCGTGGCATTTTACTATGCTTTGTTTTCGGTGTTGAAGTGTCATGCTTCAGCTTGGTTATTGCGTGCTTCACACCTTAACAGGGCGTTAGCACACAGGTTCAACATTCGTGATTAAGGAAAGAGGTAAATGTCTAAAGATGAAACGCTTCTACATTGTGGAAACTGCAATCAGAAGACGGCTCATAGAAGGCTAAG
>NZ_JBNJOG010000024.1:0-22993 GCF_050113695.1 Vibrio sp. TRT 17S01
TTCAGTTGGTAGAACGGCGGACTGTTAATCCGTATGTCGCAGGTTCGAGTCCCGCAGGGGGAGCCACTTTAGAGAAAGCCTCATCATTTGATGAGGCTTTTTCGTATCTATTACTTCAATAGCTAGGCTAGTCGCCCACGAGAGTTACACCGAGGAGCGACTTTTAGAAGAAGCTAAATTAATCCAATATCTCCCGTTAAGAAGCCGAGAATGCATGTCAGCATTCATTATCCACATTCCCCTTCCCTAACTCCTTTAGCCCACTAGCAACACACTACAGGTACAAAAAAGCCCCAGTCGATACGACTGAGGCTCCATACAAAGTTCAACCTGAATTAGGCTTTAGCGTCTTTACGCTGATTTAGCATTGCCACTTCTTCATCAAGTTGTTCTAACTTACCTTTCATCTGCTCACGACAGGTATTAGCAAGTTCACGGATGTTTTCTTTCTTATACCCTTCCGTACTCACTGGTGGCAGCATTTCTACAATCACGTGGCCATTGTTCCAGCGATTTAGCTTAATACCGTCTGTCGAGCTACATACGATTGGGATCACCGGAACTTGAGCGCCAATCGCAGCATGGAAGGCACCAGTCTTAAACGGCAGTAAACCACGGCCACGAGAGCGCGTTCCTTCAGGGAACATCCATACCGAAACATCGCTCTGTTTCATGCTATCAACAACTTGATCAATTGTGCCTTTGGCTTTAGTTCGGTTCGCACGGTCAATCAAGATATTCCCTGAGAGCCAGTACAACTGACCAAATAAAGGAAGCCAAGCAAGGCTCTTTTTACCTACCGTAACCACCTTAGGAGTCACGGCAGCAGAAACGGTAAACATATCCCAGTTATTTTGATGGTTAGCGATATAAATATGCTGCCCACGACGATAAGCGTCTTCAGGAATACGCAGTTCTAGCTTTACCCCAAATACTCGGGACATCTTGGCAAATAGGCGACCAAAAGTAAAAACGTGCTTAGGGTTGCGAGGGCTTAGCAAACAGTAGCCGCAACCAAATATGAACATGATAACAGCAAAAATCATCACTGCTATAACACGTAAAAGTGCAATCATTCTTGTTCTCCGGGAACAAATGAAACGTAAGAGAACCACTCTTCGCTTCATGGTGTACAACGAATAAAAAAGCCGAAACCTGAGTTTCGGCTCTAGCTTCTCGGTGGCAGTTTAACTCGACTCGCGAAAACGCTCAATATTTGCGCCCAGCGCAGATAGTTTGTCTTCAATCTTATCGTAGCCACGATCGATATGGTAAATACGGTCTACAATCGTTTCACCTTGCGCAAGGCAACCTGCAATAACCAAACTTGCAGAGGCGCGTAGATCGGTCGCCATAACCTGAGCACCGCTAAGTTGCTCAACATCACCACAAATCACCGTATTGCCTTCAATCTCTGCTTTAGCCCCCATGCGCATAAGCTCAGGGACATGCATGAAGCGGTTTTCGAAAATGGTTTCAGTAATCACACCGCCACCCTTTGCCATCATATTGAGCAAAGTGAACTGGGCTTGCATATCAGTTGGAAAGCCTGGATGTGGCGCGGTACGGATTGATACCGCTTTTAGCTCACGACCAGTCATATCAACGCTGATCCAGTCTTCACCAGTTTCAACCAATGCACCCGCTTCTTCTAATTTCGCTAACGCAGCTTCAAGTAAATGTGCGCTGGTATTACGGCAAACCACTTTGCCACCCGTCACGGCTGCTGCAACAAGGAAAGTACCCGTTTCAATACGGTCAGCAACAACGGAATGTTTACCACCACCAAGACGCTCAACACCTTCAATAGTGATGGTATCTGTACCAGCACCAGAGATCTTTGCGCCTAGTTTATTAAGAAAATCAGCAGTATCTACGATTTCCGGTTCACGTGCTGCGTTATCTAGTGTCGTCGTACCTTCAGCAAGTGTTGCTGCGCACATGACTGTAATGGTTGCGCCAACACTGACTTTGTCCATCACCACATGAGCGCCTTTCAAACGCCCGTCAACACTCGCTTTTACATAACCATCTTCAAGCGTGATCGTTGCTCCCAACTGCTCTAGACCATAAATATGCAGGTCAACTGGACGAGCACCAATAGCACAACCGCCAGGAAGTGACACTTGTCCTTTGCCAAAACGAGCGACCAATGGCCCTAATGCCCAAATGGATGCACGCATGGTTTTGACTAAATCGTAAGGTGCGCAGTATTCATTGATGTTGCTTGGGTCAACATGGACCGAACCATTACGCTCAACCTTAGCACCAAGACGTTTGAGTAGTTCCATCGTGGTATCAATATCACGAAGGTGTGGCACATTAGCCACTTCAACAGGCTCTTCAGCCAAGATAGACGCGAATAAAATTGGTAGTGCGGCGTTTTTAGCACCAGAAATGGTCACTTCACCTGTTAGTGGTTTATCTGACCCAATTACTCGAAATTTTTCCATTATAAAACCTTACAGCGACATCAATTTCTTATCACGAGCCCACTCTTCTGGAGTGTAAGCTTTGATAGAAACCGCATGGATGTCATTTCTTTGGATATATTCCATCAGAGGTGCATAGATAAGCTGTTGCTTTTTAACGCGGCTCATTCCATCGAAACTAGCATCAACAGCCACTACTTCGTAATGGCTTCCTTCGCCTTTTACGTGTATTTCTTCTAGTTTTAGTGACTCTTCTAATATCTGCTGTACTTGTGCGCTATCCACAATTCACCCCTGTTAAATACTTTTAATGTGTCCGGCTAAAAACTCTTTAATATTGCTTAACTGAATTAAGGTATTCAGCTGCTCCGGAACGAAGCTCAGCATTATATGACAGTTTTGTTTTTTTGCATGCTCTATTAGGTGGATTAACATCACCATTCCAGCAGAATCTATCCTTTCAACATGCTCTAGGGAGATATCCATTGTCACCCCTGTTGCTTGCCAACGTTGAATAAATTGCCATAGTGAGGGAACACTATCCCGGTCAATCACACCTAACAAACACACTTTTTCACCGCATGATTGTTGCCATTGAGGATGACTCATTAGCCTTTACTCTCAAATCGAATTGGCTTGGCTGCAAGCTCATTAAGCTCATCAGCTACCGCAAGCACACCTTCTTGTCGAAGTTTACCGCTCCATTCGGATTGTTTGCTCGAAAGCAGACTAATACCTTCTGCAATCATATCAAATGCTTGCCATTCACCTTTTTTATCACGTCTCAACTTAAATTCGAGTTTGATATTCGGTCTTGGCGCATCAACAATTTCGACACGAATGCTGGTGATCCTTTTCTTGGAATCAAGCTTTGGCTCTGGCCCAAATTCAATTTGCTGATCTGTATATTGCGTCAACACCTGCGCATAAGAACTAACAAGATATGCTCGAAACGCTTTGATAAACGCACCAACATCAGAACGTTTTGCTTTTTTTGCTTGTTGGCCAAGCAATTTCAGCGCCGCATACTTCTCGTTGATATACGGCATCAGTTCTTCTTCAACCACCACCTTAAGATGATCAGGATCCTGCTGGATTAAATCTTGCTCCGCTTTTAATCGCGCAAAGGTATGCTCCGATACCTGTCTCATCATTTGGTAAGGTTGAGTCTTATCAATCGTGACAGCCGAAGCCGAAAGAGCAACCATTGATAAAAATAGAGTAAGTACTAACTTCTTAAACATTCCTTATTCCTCAGAGTCTTTATCTGAACCACCTACGCTGTAGAGCACCTGCCCGATTAAGTCCTCTAATACCAGAGCTGACTTAGTATCTTCAATGAAGTCACCATCCACCAGCATCTGTTCATCATCGAAGACAAAACCCGGTGTTAAACCGATGTACTGTTCACCAATAAGGCCTGAAGTAAGTATTTGCACACTTGAGGTTTCTGGGAACTGATCGTAATGGCTACTAATGGCCATCGTAACAACCGGGAGCAAGGAGTCCGTATCCAAAGCAATCGCCGTTACTCGGCCAACAACAACGCCCCCAACCTTAACGGGAGAGCGAACTTTTAGGCTACCAACGTTATCAAACTCAGCCTTTAGCGCGTAAGTATGGTTAGAACCTATACCTTTCACGTCAGCAACTTGAAAAATCATTACCAGAATTGCGCAAATTCCGGCAAGAACAAAGCTGCCAACCCATAATTCAGTTTTTCGAGTCTGTTGCATGATTAATTCCCAAACATCAATGCGGTTAGTACGAAGTCTAGACCAAGCACGGCCAGCGAAGAATGCACGACGGTTCGAGTCGTAGCACGGCTAATACCTTCAGAGGTAGGGATTGCATCGTATCCATTAAACAGCGCAATCCAAGTAACAGTAAAAGCAAAGACCAAACTTTTGATCATACTATTACCAATATCTTGTCCTAATTCGACAGAAGCTTGCATTGCAGACCAGAAGCTCCCATGGTCAATCCCTTTCCAATCCACACCAACGAGCTGCCCTCCCCAAATGCCGACTGCCATAAAGATCATGGCGAGCAATGGCATTGAGATCACGCCGGCCCAAAAGCGAGGAGCAATAACCCGCTTTAACGGGTCGACTGCCATCATTTCCATGCTTGAAAGCTGCTCAGTGGCCTTCATCAAGCCGATTTCTGCGGTTAATGCAGACCCAGCCCGCCCCGCAAACAGTAATGCAGTGACAACAGGGCCAAGCTCACGCAATAACGAAAGCGCAACCATCTGACCAAGTGCACCTTCTGCGCCAAAATCCACCAAAATGACATAGCCTTGTAAGCTCAATACCATTCCGATAAATAGACCAGATAACACAATGATCGCCAATGATTGCACCCCAACGCTGTAGAGTTGCTTTATCAATAGTGGCAGATGCTGAATTGGTCTAGGCCTAGAAGCCATTGCTCCGAACAGCATTAAGCTAGCGCGGCCAAATGCCTCGCTAATAGACATAGCTCGACGCCCCGTTGAGGCGACAAAATCAGTAAACTGAGACATCATGAGAACAAATCCATTTCTAGCGATTGAGCGGGAAAGCGAAACGGGACCGGACCGTCAGCATCACCATTAAGAAACTGCTGCACCTGAGGGTCTGAGTGATTACGTAACTCATCAGGCGTTCCTGCGGCAATCACTTTGCCATTAGCCAAGATATAAACATGATCGGCGATACTCATAACTTCAGGAACGTCATGAGAGACCACAATAGAAGTCACACCCAGTGCTCGGTTAAGGTTTCGGATCAATTCAACCAAAACCCCCATGGTAATAGGATCTTGGCCGACAAACGGCTCATCATACATAATCAAGCTTGGGTCAAGTGCAATGGCACGCGCCAAAGCCGCTCGGCGAGCCATACCGCCAGACAACTCACTCGGCATTAATGTAGCTGCCCCTCGAAGTCCTACCGCTTCAAGCTTGAGCTTAACCAAAGTGTCTAGTAGGGCTTCATCTAATTCAGTGTGTTCACGCAGTGGAAAAGCGACATTGTCAAAGACATTGAGATCGGTAAAAAGCGCACCCGATTGAAACAGCATGCTCATCTTTTTGCGTTCACGATAAAGATGGTTACGACTTAACGTAGGAATATTGTGCCCATCAAACCAGATTTCGCCTTGTTCTGGTAATAGCTGACCACCAATAAGACGAAGTAATGTGGTTTTTCCGATCCCGGACGGCCCCATTATGGCCGTGATTTTTCCTTTTGGCACATGTAGGCTTACATCATCAAATATCTTACGTTCTCCCCTTGAAAACGTAAGCTGTTTAACCGTAACCAGATCTTCTGATGACATCATCATACTCTTGTAAGAATTCCCTTATGGAAGCGAGATCATAAGCACATTGAAAACCAATTTAAAGCACTGTTCAATTAAATCTCTCTTCACTTTCAATGTACTGCGCATAAATCTTTATTCATAGTAGACACGAGAACGACAAAAAGGCTAACAATTAATTTCATCTACGACTTCCATTTTTACAGGCAACAGGTCAAAATTAGCGGTTAAATTGTTTTGTTGTATATAGTTTAGGAATCATCATGTTTGAAGCCATTGCGTTTCTGGTCGTTGGATTAATTTTCTTGGTCTGGAGTGCCGATAAACTTGTTTTTGGTGCTGCTGCACTAGCGCGCAATGTAGGCATATCGCCATTGGTCATTGGTATGACAATCCTTGCAATGGGATCTTCTGCACCTGAGATGATGGTTTCAGCCACAGCTGCTTTAGACGGTAAAACCGACACGGCCGTTGGTAACGTCCTCGGCTCTAACATCGCTAACATCGCCCTCATTCTGGGTATTACCGCACTGATCAAACCACTTTCTATCAGCTCTGCCGTATTACGCCGTGAGTTACCGTTAATGATTGCGGTGACCTTAGTGGCCGGCGCCCTGTTGTGGGACAGCCATTTAGGTTTTTACGAAGGGGCACTACTATTTGTTCTTTTCGCTCTGTTCTTATTAACCATGCTGAAGATCAGCCGCAATGAGAAAAAAAATGGCGACGTACTTTTAGAAGAACAAGAATCCGAAGTGCCTGAAGGGGTAAGCAACCTAAAAGCAGCGATGTGGGTTATTATTGGTTTGATTATTTTGCCCCTCGCAGCAGATACACTAGTTAACAGTGCAGTGGTTATCGCCAAACATTTTGGTATGAGCGATCTTGTTATCGGTCTAACCATTATTGCTGTTGGTACCAGCTTACCTGAACTGGCAGCCTCAGTTGCTGGTGTCATGAAAGGGGAAGATGATATGGCCGTTGGCAATATCATTGGTTCCAACGTATTCAACATCTTGGCAGTGATGGGGATTCCGGGAATCTTAAACCCATCCATTCTAAGTGAATATGCGATGGGACGTGACTTCTGGGTGATGCTTGGAGTGTCACTATTACTTGTCGTGATGGCATTAGGCAAATCACGTAGTATTAACCGTATCGAAGGGTTCGTACTGCTGTGTTGCTTCTTAGCTTATCAAGGTTACCTATTAATGAATGTGGCGGCTTAGTTAAGCAGCTTACTTTCGGAGTTTTTATGTTTGATTTTCGCGCTGCGGCCTTAGATGTCCTGAACACTGAAATTGATGCACTAAAACAACTCGACCAATATTTTAATGACGATTTTGTCAAAGCTTGTCAACTTATTCTTGAAAATAAAGGCAAAGTCGTCGTTATGGGCATGGGTAAATCTGGTCATATCGGAAATAAAATTGCAGCGTCATTAGCCAGTACTGGGACATCAGCTTTCTTTGTTCATCCGGGAGAAGCTTCACACGGAGATCTGGGTATGATTGCACCTGGAGATATTGTATTAGCCATCTCCAATTCCGGCGAGTCATCAGAAATTCTAGCGCTTTTCCCTGTACTGAAACGGTTGAATATCACCATCATCAGCATGACAGGAAAACCGAAATCAAACATGGCCAAGCTTGCAGACATTCACCTGCAAATTACGGTACCCAAAGAGGCGTGCCCGCTTGGGCTGGCTCCAACGTCCAGCACAACCGCAACCTTGGTAATGGGAGATGCTCTGGCAGTCGCACTGCTGCAAGCACGAGGCTTTACCGCTGAAGACTTTGCCCTGTCTCATCCAGGCGGAGCACTTGGTCGCAAGCTCCTACTCAAATTGTCAGATATTATGCATACGGGAGACAGCCTTCCATTAGTCGGGCCGGATGTGCTAGTACGTGATGCTTTATTAGTGGTCAGTGAAAAGAGACTGGGCATGACAGCGATAGTAGATCACAACAATCACCTGCTCGGCGTATTCACAGATGGTGACTTACGTCGTATCCTCGATAAACGTATCGATATCCATACGACAAACATTAGTGAAGTGATGACCAAAAATCCAACGGTTGCAACACCAAATCTGTTGGCGGCTGAGGGGCTCAACCTTATGCAATCCAAAAGCATCAATGGGTTACTGATTTGCCAAGACAATCAGGTCATCGGTGCCCTAAATATGCATGATTTACTGAAAGCTGGTGTGATGTGATGTTCAGTCATATCAATATGTGTCATCACACTATGGAACCTTCGATTCTTCCAGCTGCCCAAGCATATGGATGGGTACCCTTTAAGGCATCGAATGTTAAGTTCCGTTGTCGCCTTGTAAGTCACAACAAAATTCAAGCGAACAACTTTGCCTTTAACCTTCCACCAAAGAATAAGTTAGATAAACATAAAGGTTTAAGTATATGAGTTTATCTCGTATCGGTTATATATTACTGCTATTTATCGCCTCATGGTCTGCATACTATTTGCTGAGTGGCGGTGAGGAATTCGATATTCAAGTAGAACCTAATACCGAACTACCTATGTTTACAGGTAAAAATCTGGTGAATACCTCATACAGTGAACAAGGTATTCGCAGCTATGTGATTACGTCTGATAAACTAAACCACTATGCAAAAAGTGGCGATACTATCTTTGATAATCCAATACTGAAAGTGTACAAAGAAGGAACGACACAAGAGTGGGAAGTCACAGCTAAGCGTGGCGTTCTTGATCAAGACCATGTGTTGACCTTATACACTGACGTACAGGCGAAAAACCTGTTACCAGATTCTGGGTTCGATACAATGTCCACCAATACATTAAGTATTCAGTTGGATAACCGAGATTTTTGGGCCGACAATCAGGTCGTATTGGTTGGCCCTCAGTTTGAAACTGTAGGACAAGCGATGAAAGGCAATTTTGCTGAAAATACCGCAGTACTCTACAAACACGTTCAAGGTAGATATGAAACTCTCACACCTTAGCCTAATTACTTGTCTGCTGACATCAGCCAACGCACTGGCTTTATCAACAGACCGCGATCAACCAGTGTATATTGACTCTGACAGCCAACAATTGGACATGCAGAGTAACCAAGTCACCTTCTTGGGCGATGTAAAGCTCAAGCAAGGCAGCATCAATATAAATGCTGATAAAGTCATCGTTACGCGAGATGCCAAAGATGGCAGCATTAAAGAAATTGAAGGTTACGGCAATTTAGCCACCTTTTCGCAGCTAACCGACGACGGTAAAACGCTGTATGGTGAAGCCAAAGAGCTTTACTATAAAATGGCAGATGATCAATTAACGATGATCGATCAAGCTATGCTTTCACAAGATGACAGTGTTATCCGTGGCACAAAAATTCGCTATAAGATTTCCTCTCAAAAATTGATCGCCGATGGCAAAGCAAAAGGAGATCGAGTCTCTACCGTTCTTCAGCCACAGACAGTACAAGAATAATTATGGCATTACTTAAAGCAGAACATTTAGCGAAGAGCTATAAAAACCGCAAAGTGGTTTCTGACGTCAGCCTTCAGGTTCAATCCGGTCAAATTGTTGGTCTACTTGGCCCTAATGGAGCTGGTAAAACCACCTCGTTTTATATGATTGTAGGCTTGGTGGCGCGTGATGAAGGTAATATTAGTATTGATGACCAAGACATCAGTATTTTACCGATGCATAGTCGCTCTCGCCTTGGTATTGGATACCTACCTCAAGAAGCATCTATTTTCCGTAAGCTTTCCGTTGAAGACAACATCATGGCGGTCCTGCAAACACGTGAAGAAATGACGCGAGAAGAGCGCCAAGACAAACTAGAAGATTTGTTGGAAGAATTCCACATTCAGCACATTCGTCACAGTGCAGGTATGGCACTATCGGGTGGTGAGCGCCGCCGAGTTGAGATTGCGCGAGCCCTTGCAGCAAACCCTAAGTTCATTTTATTGGATGAACCTTTTGCAGGCGTAGACCCGATTTCCGTCATCGATATTAAGAAAATCATCGAACATCTTCGAGATCGTGGATTGGGTGTTTTGATCACAGACCACAACGTACGAGAAACACTCGATGTATGTGAAAAAGCCTATATCGTCAGCCAAGGGCATTTGATCGCAGAAGGCACGCCGCAAGAAGTACTCGCAAACGAGCAAGTAAAACAAGTTTATCTCGGCGAACAATTCCGTCTATGATTAAAGAAAAGAACGGTAAGATTCTACAGAATTAAGGCAAATAATACTGAATGAAACCCTCATTACAACTCAAGCTAGGCCAGCAGTTAGCTATGACCCCTCAGTTGCAACAAGCCATTCGCTTGCTGCAATTGTCGACTTTGGATCTTCAGCAAGAAATCCAAGAAGCATTGGACTCAAACCCACTTCTCGAAGTAGAAGAAGGCAGTGAAGAGAATGCAGCTGAAGAAAAAAGCAGTAATGAGGATAAAGAGCCAACCGTTGATGTTGCAGAGCCAGAAGTCAAAGACAGCTCTGAATTGATCGAAAAATCTGAAATCAGTAATGAACTTGAGATCGATACAACATGGGATGATGTCTATAGCGCCAATACAGGCAGCACTGGCATCTCCGTTGATGATGACGCTCCGGTATATCAAGGAGAAACGACTGAGTCACTCTACGATTACCTTCTATGGCAATTAGACCTCACACCATTCAGTGAAACGGATCGCACCATCGCATTGGCGTTAATTGATGCTATCGATGACTATGGCTATCTAACCATCTCACCTGAAGAAATTCATGAAAGCTTTGATAATGAAGAGATAGAACTCGACGAAATCGAAGCCGTTCGTAAACGCATTCAACAGTTCGATCCACTAGGTGTCGCATCAGTTAACTTGCAAGAGTGTTTATTACTGCAACTCGCTACCTTCCCCGAAGATACACCTTGGCTACAAGAAGCTAAATTAGTTCTAAGCCATCATATTGATCAACTGGGTAACCGCGATTACAAACTGATCATTAAAGAAGCAAAACTCAAAGAAGCTGAACTCAAAGAAGCACTCACACTTATCCAGCAACTCGACCCGCGTCCAGGGAGCCGTATTTCTTCAGAACATGCTGAATACGTCATTCCTGACGTTTCGGTGTTTAAAGATCACGGTAAATGGATTGTGACAATCAATCCAGATAGTGTGCCAAGATTAAAAGTAAACCAGCAATACGCTCAACTTGGAAAAGGAAACAGCGCCGATAGCCAGTATATTCGCTCTAACCTACAAGAAGCTAAATGGTTAATTAAAAGTCTGGAAAGTAGAAACGAGACGTTGCTCAAAGTTGCTAAGTGTATTGTTGAACATCAACGCGATTTCTTTGAGTATGGTGAAGAAGCCATGAAGCCAATGGTACTGAATGATGTAGCTTTGGCTGTGGATATGCATGAATCGACCATCTCTCGTGTGACAACACAGAAATTCATGCATACCCCTCGTGGCATTTTTGAACTGAAGTATTTTTTCTCCAGCCATGTCAGTACCGATAATGGTGGAGAGTGTTCATCTACTGCAATCCGAGCACTGATCAAGAAACTCGTTGCCGCTGAAAACAGTGCTAAGCCACTGAGTGACAGCAAGATTGCAGCACTACTAGCTGACCAAGGGATTCAAGTCGCTAGACGGACAATTGCGAAATATCGCGAATCTCTGGGCATTGCCCCTTCAAGTCAGCGCAAACGCCTGCTTTAGGCACCAACCGAGAAGGAAAGTCTATGCAAATCAATATTCAAGGCCACCACGTTGATCTAACCGATTCAATGCAAGACTACGTAAACTCAAAGTTTCAAAAGCTAGAACGATTTTTCGATCACATTAACAGCGTACATGTCGTACTACGAGTTGAAAAACTTCGCCAAATCGCAGAAGCTACCCTTCACGTTAACCAAGGTGAAATTCACGCCTCATCCGATGATGACAGCATGTATGCTGCTATCGACTCACTTGTAGATAAGCTTGTTCGACAACTGAACAAGCACAAAGAAAAACTTAATACACATTAACCATGCAAATTAGCGAAATCCTTACACTGGACTGCACCAAAAGTGCAGTCCAGTGCACTAGTAAGAAGCGAGCCTTGGAAATGATCAGCGAGATAGTGGCTGAACAAACAGGGCAAAACTCCACCGAGCTGTTTGAATGCATGCTAAGCAGAGAAAAGATGGGCAGTACTGGCATCGGAAATGGGATAGCCATTCCCCATGCTCGTATGCAATCAAGCGATAAAGCCATCGCTGTACTTCTTCAATGTGAAGCTCCGATCGAGTTCGATGCCATAGACAACCGACCTGTTGACCTTCTGTTTGCTCTTTTAGTTCCAGACGCACAGTGCAAAGAACACTTAAAGACCTTGTCTGCGATGGCAGAACGACTCAATGACAAGCAAATTTTGAAACAACTTCGTAAGGCAGAAACAGATCAAGAGCTTTACGATATTATGGTCAATCGGTAAGCGAGCTCATGCGATTAATTGTAGTTAGTGGCCAGTCTGGCGCAGGAAAAAGTGTCGCACTTAGAGTCTTAGAAGATTTAGGCTATTACTGCGTCGATAACTTACCCGTCGATTTACTTCATTCATTCATCAAATCCGTATCTGGTAGCAAACAAAACGTAGCGGTCAGTATTGATATTCGCAACCTGCCAAAAGAACCCTCTTTAGTTAACAATGTTTTGCAGGAACTAAAAAAACGCACGGAAGTCAGCGTGCTATTTTTGGATGCAAACAAAAATACGCTACTAAAACGTTATAGTGAAACTCGTCGAATTCACCCACTTTCTCTGGGCGCTGACACACTTACGCTAGAACAAGCTATCGAGAAAGAAACCGCTCTACTCTCTCCTCTTAAAAAGAATGCAGATATGTTACTCGACAGCAGTGACCAATCTTTACATGAGTTGAGTGAAATGGTCAGAATGCGTGTTGAAGGACGTGAGCGCAAAGACTTAGTTATGGTATTTCAGTCGTTCGGATTTAAGTATGGTTTGCCGAGTGACGCAGACTACGTATTTGACGTGCGTTTTCTTCCTAACCCTCACTGGGAGCCCGATCTACGACCAATGACAGGGCTTGATGCCCCTATTCGTTCTTTCCTTGAAAGCCATCCCGAAGTGATAGAGCTCCGACAACAGATACAAAAATTTGTTGAATACTGGCTACCAATGCTAGAGAAAAATAACCGTAGTTACTTAACCGTTGCTATCGGCTGTACAGGCGGTAAACACCGCTCTGTCTATCTCACTCAACAAATTGGGGAATATTTTGCCCAATTAGGCCATCAAGTTAAAATTCGACATGCCTCTCTAGAAAAGCACCATAAGGAATAACTCTATGCAGCAGAGCAGAACCGTCCTAATTCAGAATCGTCTTGGTCTTCATGCTCGTGCTGCAGTAAAGCTGGTTGAACTGGCTCAGTCCTATCAATCCATTCTCACGATTCAAAATCATGAAGGCAAAGAGGCCACTGCAGACAGTGTTATGGGGCTCCTCATGCTTGAGTCAGCACAAGGCGAATATGTCACCATCAGCGCTGAAGGTCATGACGCCAGCGCTGCGTTAGATGCTGTTTGTCATCTTATCGAAGATAAGTTTGAAGAAGACGATTAACGTACTACTCAAAAGAAATATTCCCTTCGCAACATTAACTTATTAAACAAGATCTAAAATTAAGTTACTATTCAGGCCATTGTAAGCAAATTGAGTCAGGGGGAATAAATGGCAGAGCAAATAGAATTCGATCAAGCTCACCAAGCCCTGCAAGAAGTTACGGAAGCACTTGAAAATGGTCGCTTCGTCCATGTCCGCCGTCAGTTGCAGGATATGGAGCCAGAAGATATTGCCCACCTGTTAGAAGCCTCACCACGAAAAAGTCGTGAAGTATTGTGGCAACTGACCGATCCCGAAGACTATGGTGAAATCCTCGATGAATTAAATGAGGATGTGAAAGATGATCTGGTGGCTAAAATGGCCCCAGAAACCTTGGCAGAAGCCACAGAAGGGATGGATACGGATGACGTTGCTTACGTCTTACGTAGCCTTCCTGACGACGTCTCCAGAGAAGTACTCTCACAAATGGATGCCGCCGATCGTCTGCGTGTTGAAACGGCCCTTTCGTATCCAGAAGACACTGCTGGCGGGTTAATGAACACTGATGTCATCACTATCCGTGGTGATGTTGATGTTGATGTTGTCTTACGTTATTTACGCATGAGAGGCGAGCTTCCTGAGGCAACCGATGCTCTCTATGTAATTGATGAAGAAAGTCGCTTGATCGGTGAGCTGCCTTTGACTGCGCTACTGACAACACAACCTGATATTAAAGTCTGCGATGTCATGGAAGATGTGGACGATGCAATTGAGGTGACCACCAGCGACTCTGACGTAGCAAGCTTGTTTGAGCGTCGAAACTGGGTTTCAGCTCCGGTTATCGATGAAAACCAACAGCTCGTCGGTCGTATTACCATTGATGATGTGGTTGATGTTATCCGTGAAGACGCAGAACACTCTATGATGAGTATGGCGGGTATGGACGATGATGAAGATACCTTTGCGCCGGTTGTCAAATCCGCTAGAAAGCGAAGCATTTGGTTAGGAGCAAACGTATTAGCTGCATTGGCGGCTGCATCAGTATCTAACATGTTTGAAGCCACTTTAGATCAAATGGCTGCAATTGCAGTATTGATGACGATTGTTCCTTCAATGGGAGGAGTTGCAGGTAACCAAACCGTGGCTCTGGTGATCCGAGGCTTAGCGCTTGGACACATCGGTGATTCCAATAAACGCGAGCTATTGCTAAAAGAAGCCGCGATTGGATTCTTAAATGGTGTCATGTGGGCTCTCATTATTGGTGGCATCGTTATCGCTTGGAAAGGTAACTGGATGCTTGGCGGCATTATTGCTGCAGCCATGATGACCAACCTATTAGTCGCTGGTATTGCGGGCGTAACCATCCCAATTTTACTCAAGAAAATGAATATCGACCCTGCGTTAGCTGGGGGGATGGCTCTCACAACAGTAACAGATGTGATTGGCTTATCTGTCTTTCTCGGATTAGCCACCATCATGATTTAATCTATTTAATCAAAACTAAAAAGCGCAGCCAGATGGCTGCGCTTTTGGTTTAGGTAGTCCGATTAACCATTAATATTTGGCCCTAACCACTTTTCTGCTTCGAGCATATCCCAACCTTTACGATCTGCGTAGCTCTCTACTTGATCTTGCTGGATTTGCGCAATAGCAAAGTAACGAGAGTCAGGATGCGAGAAGTACCAACCCGATACGGATGCACCTGGATACATCGCATAGCTCGACGTCAGTGACATACCAATATTTTCTTCAACATTCATAAGCTCCCAAAGCGGTCCTTTCTCAGTATGCTCTGGACAGGCAGGATAGCCAGGAGCAGGACGAATACCTTGGTATTTCTCACGAATGAGTTCTTCATTCGACAGAGCTTCATCCGCAGCGTAACCCCAAATCTCTTTACGCACACGCTCATGTAGATACTCAGCAAATGCTTCCGCCAGACGGTCCGCTACCGCTTGGATCATAATGGCATTGTAATCATCACCTTGCGCTTTGTATTCATCAGCAAGTTCACGCTCACCAATACCGCCGGTGACAGCAAAAGCACCAACCCAATCCTTCTTACCCGACTCTTTCGGTGCAACATAATCAGACAGACAATAGTTGAAGCCTTTTGGTTTCTCTGTTTGTTGGCGCAAGTTATGCAGCACTTTCACCACTTCTGTACGCGATTCGTCGGTGTAGACTTCGATATCATCACCCACGCTTGCTGCAGGGAACAGACCACACATACCTCGCGCTTTGAGTAAGCCTTCACGCTCAACACGATCCAATAACTCATTAGCGTCTTTGTACAGGCGTTGAGCCTCTTCACCCACTTCTTCATGGTCAAAGATTGTTGGGTACTTACCGACTAGTGACCAAGTCATAAAGAAAGGTGTCCAGTCGATGTACTTACGCAAAGTAGACACTTCAAAGTCATCAAAGATATGGATGCCCGGCTTCACAGGAGCAGGAGGCGTATACTTATCCCAATCAATCGCGACTTTGTTCGCTCGTGCTTCTTCTAAAGTAACAGGCTTAGTGCGCGGCTTCTTACGGTTATGCTGATCACGCACGCGCTCATAGTCCGCATCCAGTTTTTCAACAAAGCCAGGACGAAGTTCGTCTGAAAGTAATGATGTACATACACCAACCGCACGAGAAGCGTTATTGACGTAAACCACTGGATGTTTGTAGTTCTGCTCAATCTTAACCGCTGTATGCGCTTTGGATGTTGTTGCACCACCAATCAGAAGTGGAAGATCGAAATCAAGACGTTCCATTTCTTTCGCGACATGGACCATTTCATCGAGAGACGGTGTGATCAAACCAGAAAGACCAATAATGTCGACGTTTTCTTCTTTGGCTACCTTGAGGATCTTCTCACATGGCACCATGACGCCAAGATCGATGATCTCGTAGTTGTTACATTGCAGAACCACGCCAACAATGTTCTTACCGATATCGTGCACGTCACCTTTTACCGTAGCCAGTAAGATCTTGCCGTTGGAAGAACCCGCTTGCTTCTCTTTATTAATAAAAGGCTCTAAGTGTGCTACAGCTTGCTTCATAACACGCGCAGATTTCACTACCTGAGGAAGAAACATCTTACCTTCACCAAATAAGTCACCCACCACGTTCATGCCGTCCATCAATGGACCTTCAATGACTTCAAGTGGCTTAGAAGCATTAAGGCGAGCTTCTTCGGTATCTTCAACGATGAATTCAGTAATGCCTTTAACCAATGCATGCTCTAGACGTTTTTCTACCGCCCAAGTACGCCACTCTAGTGCAGAAGCATCTTCTTCTTTACCAACGCCTTTACCTGCGTATTCTGCAGCGATGTCAAGTAGTCGCTCGGTCGAATCATCACGGCGGTTAAGAACCACGTCTTCTACCGCTTCACGCAGTTTGTCTGGAACGTTATCGTAAATTTCTAACTGACCCGCGTTCACAATGCCCATGTCCATACCATTTTTAAAACAGTGGTATAGGAACACCGCATGAATCGCTTCACGAACGTAGTTATTGCCGCGGAATGAGAAGGAAACGTTAGACACACCACCAGAGATCATCGCGTGAGGTAAGTCGCGCTTAATGTCTGCAACCGCTTCGATGAAATCCACAGCGTAGTTGTTGTGCTCTTCGATACCCGTCGCAACTGCAAAGATGTTCGGGTCAAAGATGATGTCTTCTGGTGGGAAGCCGACTTCATCAACCAAGATACGGTAAGCGTTGGTACAGATTTCGAGCTTACGTTCACGTGTTTCTGCCTGACCAACTTCGTCGAACGCCATAACGATAACTGCAGCACCATAGCGACGAATCAGTTTTGCTTGCTCAACAAACTTCTCTTTACCTTCTTTCAAAGAGATGGAGTTTACGATGCCCTTGCCTTGAATACACTTCAGGCCCGCCTCAATAACCTCCCATTTAGAAGAGTCGACCATGATAGGCACTTTGGAGATCTCTGGCTCAGATGCGCATAGGTTGAGGAAGCGAACCATACAGGCTTCGGCATCCAACATGCCTTCATCCATGTTGATGTCGATGATCTGAGCGCCGTTCTCAACTTGCTGACGAGCAACTTCCAGCGCTTCATCGTAGAGCTCTTCTTTGATCAGACGCTTAAATCGAGCAGAACCAGTTACGTTAGTCCGCTCACCCACGTTGATAAACAACGTCTCTTTTTCAATCGTAAGAGGCTCAAGACCGGATAAACGACACGCAACCGTAAGCTCAGGCAGATCACGAGGTTTCACGCCTTCAACTGCCATTGCCATATGGCGAATATGCTCTGGCGTGGTACCACAACAACCACCAATTAGGTTGAGGAAACCACTCTCCGCCCACTCTTTAACGTGTTCCGCCATATCTTCAGGTGAAAGGTCATACTCACCAAACGCATTCGGTAGACCCGCATTTGGGTGAGTAGAAACAAAAGATTCAGAAATACGAGAAAGCTCTTCTACGTATGGGCGTAGTTCGTCAGGACCTAGCGCACAATTCAAACCAAATGAAATCGGATTAACATGACGAAGAGAGTTATAGAAGGCTTCCGTTGTTTGACCAGAAAGCGTACGTCCAGAAGCATCGGTAATGGTACCGGAGATCATCACTGGTAACTCGATACCTAGTTCTTCGAAAACACTATCAACCGCGAAGGCACAAGCTTTAGCGTTAAGCGTATCGAAGATGGTCTCGATCAGAATAAGATCAGAGCCACCTTTGATCAGCGCTCGAGTGGATTCTGAATAAGCTTCAACAAGCTCATCGAAGCTGACGTTACGATAGCCTGGGTCATTTACATCAGGGGAGATAGAACAAGTACGGTTTGTTGGGCCAAGCACACCCGCGACATAACGTGGGCGCTCTGGCGTTTTTGCCGTCCACTCATCAGCGGCTTCACGCGCAAGCTTTACAGCAGCGAAGTTGATTTCCTCACTCAGGCTTTCCATTTCATAGTCAGCCATCGCAATCGTCGTCGCGTTAAAGGTGTTTGTCTCAAGAATATCAGCGCCAGCTTCTAAGTAAGCGCTGTGAATTTCCTTAATCAATTGAGGCTGAGTGAGCACCAACAAATCGTTGTTGCCTTTTAGATCACAGTGCCAATCCGCAAAGCGCTCTCCTCGATAGTCTTGCTCTTCAAGTTTGTATCCCTGAATCATGGTGCCCATACCACCATCGATCAGCAAAATACGTTGCTTTAATTGAGCTTCAATCTGTTGTCTTACATTACTTCCCACAGTACAGCCTCATTCCTTTAGTTATCTCTCCATCCTATCATACAAACTAAAGGAGTCTAGACGTCTAAAACATTAATATTCTCACTCCTGTTTGCTTGTAAAATAATAACCAAAAAGTGTTTGCTATTTAGTCATCATAGGCAGAGAATTCCATTCACATTTTGTTACATCCAGAGAAACACATGTCGGTCTATTATACCCTTTGCTTTCTATCGGCTGCTGCAATGTTGATTGCTTTTGTAAACAGTAAGATAGGTAAAATGCAGACAACCATCGCAATAACAGCAGGTTCGATGGTTCTGTCACTATTAATTCTAGTTGCTGGTCAAAATGATTGGTTTCAGTTAACTGAAATCGCCACGCAAACAGTTTCTAGTATTAATTTCGAAGACTTTTTGCTTAAAGGGATATTAGGCTTCCTTTTGTTTGCTGGAGGATTGGGGATCAAACTACCCAACCTGAAAGATCAAAAATGGGAAATCACGGTATTGGCATTAGGTGCAACGTTATTTTCAACCTTTTTTATTGGTTTTGTTCTCTATGGATTCTGCCAAATCATTGGAGTCAATTTCGACTTAGTATACTGCTTATTGTTTGGTGCACTGATCTCGCCAACCGACCCAATAGCGGTGCTTGCTATCGTAAAAAAACTCAATGCACCAAGACGTATCTCGACACAAATTGAAGGTGAGTCATTATTCAATGACGGCTTCGGTCTCGTCATTTTTGTTACTTTATTTACGATTGCTTTTGGAAACGAAGCGCCAACAGTGGGTAGCGTTACGATGCTGTTTGCTCAGGAAGCCCTTGGTGGTATCGTTTATGGCTTTGTATTAGGACTCGTTTTCCATTACCTAATCAGCGCAACTGATGATCACTCGATGGAGCTTCTTCTTACCATTGGCATTCCAACCGCTGGATATGCATTTGCAGAGTATCTTCACGTATCTGGTCCTCTAGCCATGGTGGTATCAGGTATCATGATTGGCAACTGGACGCGTTTCATTGGCTTTTCCAAAGAGAGTGAAGATCACCTCGATCATTTCTGGGAACTGGTCGATGAATTTTTGAATGGCGTGCTTTTCTTATTGATTGGTATGTCTATGCTGCTGTTTGAATTTCACAAAGAAGATTGGATTTTAATGGCATTTGCAGTCCCGCTTGTTCTGTCAGCTCGATACCTAAGTGTTTTCTTATCCTATATCGGTTTTAAACGTTTTCGTAGTTATAACCCTTGGTCAGTCAAGATCTTAACTTGGGGTGGCTTACGGGGCGGATTGGCATTGGCAATGGCATTATCCATTCCTTCTGGCATTTGGGTTATCCCTGATAAGCTTATTGATGTAAAAGAAATTGTATTGGTAATGACCTATGCTGTCGTTGTTTTTTCTATTTTGATTCAAGGCTCAACGATTACGCCAATGATTGAAAAAGCGAAAAACGCAGAGAAAGAGTAACTCATCGAATAAGGGCCACGTGTGGCCCTTAATGGTTGTGAACGATGCGATTCCGCCCATTTTTCTTCGCACAATAAAGAAATCCATCAACCTGCTTCATTACTTCATCAAATGGCGTCGATAAGTCTGCATAGGGAATGGTTGTCATACCTATACTCACAGTGATTTTCAGAACCTTTTCTTCATGACGGACTGCCATCGCTTCAATGTCTTTTCTAAGTCGCTCTGCTATGTCGTAACCTAGATTTTTATCTGTATTCGGTAAGACCAAGGCAAATTCCTCACCACCCAATCGACCGAGAATATCCATATCTCGCGTGGACTGTTGTAAATGGCTAACCAGCGCGATCAAAACCTCATCTCCAGCCGCATGACCAAAACTATCATTCACTTGCTTAAAGAAATCAATATCAATAAGCATAACCGTTAAAGGTGTTCGCCAGCGCTGGCAAGTATGAACTGCTCTTTCAGTCTGGGTTAAGAAACTTCTTCGATTAAAAGCTCCTGTTAAAGGATCGGTTTCAGCAAGGTTTTTGAGTTTCTTTTCGAGCTGCTTACGTTCACTGATATCTGTCATCGACATGATAATAAGGTGTTGTTGCTGAAAAAGTAATTTACTGAATGCCATCTCAATTTGGCAAACTCTCTTATCAGGCAATCTCAGCATAAGATCGCAACGAGTTATACCTGCTCCCTTAGGAAGATCAATGACCATGTTAAGATTAGACTCAAATACCTCCCGCATCTCTTCAGCAATATAACGAATCGGCTCACTATTAACGATATCTTCTTTTTCTCTTCCCAGAAGCTGACAGGTAAAATCATTAATCATGATCACTTTTAACGAAGAGCTACAAATTAAAATCCCAATCGGAGCTGAGTTAATAAGTTCTTGTAACTGCTTTACTGAACGCTTGGATTGATCGAGTCGTTGCTGCTGCAACTCTTCAATTTTTTTACGTAAATAAATGTCTTGTAGTACGAGTAGCCAACGATTTTGGCTCACATTTGTCAAACGAGCTCTAACCAAATAATCGATTCCCAAACTATGGATATTCAGGTCTCCAGATCGGTTCATACAGTTTTGATAATCCGCCAAAAAAGTTTGCAGCTCAGGCGATGATTGAACACAGTCTAAGTCATCAAGTTGGGTATAGTTTTCTTCAGCAGTCAAAATGGGGGGCTCAAAATTTCCAGAACGGATATCTTTTACTACCCCTTGCCTATCGATCCACAAACTCATATCCGGCAAGGAATCGAGAATCAAGTTAAGGGTATTATTCCTTTGCGTTAATTCCGCACAGCTTAGATCTAAAGAACGTTCAGTGATCATCAATTGTTCAGAGAGCGATTGATAGCCTGAATCAACAATCTCAATTAGCTTATGTAAATTCGGGTCATCAGGAACACCATCAACAAAGACTTTTTTAAGTTGTCGTTGTAATAGTCTATGCATCCATTAATCTTCCGAGAAAGCCGTTATCGTCATGGTCTGATTATGAAGCTCTGAAGAAGATTGGTGATCAAATGGTGCAATCTCTCCATAGGAATAAAAACCACATAATAGTGTATTAACTCCTAGCTCAGCTTTCACCGCCTCGACCTCATCATCAGCTAACTGCTTTAATAAGATCTTTCGCCCGACACAACTGATAAGAATGGCAACGTCAGGAGAATCGTCAATATAACGCCGGCATACTTCCGCAGCCTCTTTCGCACCGTCAATCAAAGAATCAACATTAGCTCTCATTAATCTGGCAGTTACCCCCCTTGGTATATTGCCCGCAAAAGTGATTGTTCCATCATCTTCATTAATGCCAAGCAACGTCCTAACAACTTGAGTACTTTTTTGTGGATCGGTGATCTCTAGAGGAAAACGCAAACCACTGGCTGGTAACTCTCCAGCTAACTCACCGAGATAGCTTCGATAGATGGATAATGCGCTATCCTCATCTAACTCGTATAAAACATTATGCTCTGAGCGAGTGACCCGCCTTTCCATTCCAAAGGCGCACCAACCTCCACGTGACCCGTAGCTCACATTGAGAGCCTCCCCATATAAGCCAATAGCAACAACTAATCCCGCTTGTGATTCAAACCCAGCATGCACCGTTGTTTCTTGGAAACGCTCTCCATCTCCTGCCAAGCCACCTGTTACTTTTACAGCATCGAGTAAAATAGATTGAAAACCTTCGAGTAAGTAACCACCATTAACTTCCATACCATCACTAAGCAAAAAGACATGGCGTAATTTAGGAAGCTGCATTAATTCTTCAGCTACTACCTGACCCAGTTTATAGCTATCACCATCACAGCTATTGATTGAGGCGCTTACTCGCTTGATTTGTGATTTTTCGAAATAGATGACGGTAGCAATTAACGCGTTATCAAGAACAGCTCGGTCACTAATCTCTCCAGATGTCGTACAACCAACAAATTGTGAGTTCGGTAATAGGGAGTGCAGCGCATTAAAAGCCTCTGATACATAACTACCAAACAATAAGACAAGGGTAGATGGACCATCTAAACGAGAAGCTGATTCTGAGTTTTTCCACTCACCTTTGTTCCAAATAAGTTGCAACGTTTTCATGCAGCCTCCACCAACAAACCTATAAATTAAAGTTAGTTTGTTTTAGCGAGCATTCAAGCAAGAGTAACCTAAGCCTAAGATCTAATTCAGTCTTTATTACACAGCTTGGCCTAGATATAGCTTTGAAGCTAAACGCTCTTAAACCAAAATATTTAACATAGCATTCCTCTTGCGAGGTTTATTATCTAAGAAGGGCATTGAGATGCCTAAAACGATAAAACCCAGTCTGAAGACTGGGTTTCTAAATAAATAGAGGAAGGAGGCAGAATGCTTACGCTCAAGACGCATCATTTCCTAAAAAGAAAAATCGATACGCCTAAAACGACAAAACCCAGTCCGAAGACTGGGTTTCTAAATAAGTGGCGGAGCGGACGGGACTCGAACCCGCGAC
>NZ_JBNJOG010000025.1:0-21981 GCF_050113695.1 Vibrio sp. TRT 17S01
GCAGAAGCAGAAGCAGAAGCAGAAGCAGAAGCAGAAGCAGAAGCAGAAGCAGAAGCAGAAGCAGAAGCAGAAGCAGAAGCAGAAGCAGAAGCAGAAGCAGAAGCAGAAGCAGAAGCAGAAGCAGAAGCAGAAGCAGAAGCAGAAGCAGAGCCACAGGCCCCTCGCGTTCAAGAACAAGAAAAACCAACTGAGAGTTTCTTTGCGCGATTAAAACGTAGCCTCGCAAGAACCAAAGCCAATATTGGTGCAGGGTTCTTTGGTCTGTTCAAAGGCAAGAAAATTGATGATGAGCTTTTTGAAGAGCTTGAAGAGCAGTTATTGATTGCCGATGTGGGTATGGATACCACGCTCAAAATTATTGAAAACCTGACTGAGAAAGCATCACGTCGAGATTTGAAAGACGGTGAAGCGCTGTATGGTTTGCTCAAGGAAGAAATGGCCGAGATCTTGTCTCATGTTGAGCAGCCATTGGAAGTGGACAGCAGCAAAACGCCGTACGTGATTTTAATGGTTGGCGTAAATGGTGTTGGTAAAACTACAACCATCGGTAAATTGGCGAAACAATTCCAAGCTCAAGGCAAGAAAGTTATGCTGGCTGCTGGTGATACATTCCGTGCGGCCGCTGTTGAGCAGCTTCAAGTATGGGGTGAGCGCAACAATGTTCCAGTTATTGCGCAGCACACTGGCGCTGATAGTGCATCAGTGATTTACGATGCCATTGAAGCAGCAAAAGCACGTGGTGTGGACGTAGTGATCGCAGATACGGCTGGCCGCTTGCAAAACAAAGCCAACCTGATGGAAGAGCTACGCAAGATCGTACGAGTGATGAAGAAAATTGATGATTCTGCGCCGCACGAAATCATGCTGACGTTGGATGCGGGCACGGGCCAAAATGCCATTAGCCAAGCGAAACTGTTTAGTGATGTGGCACCGTTAACCGGGATCACGTTGACCAAGCTTGATGGTACGGCAAAAGGTGGAGTGATTTTCGCCATTGCAGATCAGTTCAGCATTCCAATTCGCTACATCGGTGTAGGTGAAGGAATTGATGATTTGCGTCCATTCGAAACACAAGAATTTATCGACGCGTTATTTAGTCGAGAAGAATAAAAATAGAAAGCCTAGCTTTCAAAAAAACAACAGCTCTTTAAGAGGTATTACGGGTGATTAAGTTTCAGCAAGTGAGTAAGGCTTATCGCGGTGGCCGTCAGGCCCTGCAAAAAGTAGATTTTCACCTCCGCCGAGGTGAAATGGCCTTTCTGGGGGGACATTCTGGAGCAGGTAAAAGTACCTTGCTCAAGTTGATCTGTGCGATTGAACGTCCCACTGATGGCAAAGTGAGCTTCAATGGCCACGACATTACTCGTATACCTGCTAAAGATGTGCCTTTTCTACGTCGTAATATCGGCATTGTATTTCAGGATCACCGTTTGTTGATGGATCGTAGTGTCTATGACAACGTAGCGTTACCGATGCGCATCGAATCCATTTCTGAAAATGAAATCAAACGTCGTGTCTCTGCGGCTTTAGATAAAACGGGCTTACTGGATAAAGCGCGGTGTTTACCAAGCCAGTTATCGGGTGGTGAACAGCAACGAGTGGGAATTGCACGTGCGGTTGTGAACCGACCGACGTTGCTGTTGGCTGATGAACCGACTGGGAACCTTGACCCAGACTTATCCACCCGGGTATTAAAACTATTTGAAGAGTTTAATCGTGCGGGAGTCACCATCCTTTTGGCAACGCACGATTTAGGGTTAGTAAATACTCGCCCACAGTATCGCCACTTTGAATTAAATCAGGGCTTTTTAAGTGAGGTAGAAGACTATGGCTGCTAATGTTCGTAATAAAAATGCAGCTAAAGGTCGCGTTGCAAACAAAGCCAAAACAGATGGCTTTTGTAAAGTTCACCTAAAGCAAGCGAAAGCATCGTTTTCCTCTATGTGGGTCCGCCCTCTTGGCAACATTTTAACGTTGGCCGTGATCTCAATGGCATTGGCCATGCCCGCTTGTTTGTATTTACTTGGAAAGAATGTGGCGGCGGCCTCGGTCAATGTAACTAGCCCTTCGCAGATCAGCGCTTATATAAAAGAGCAAACACCTGAGCCTCGCATCATGGTGATGAAAGATGAACTCGAGAGCTTACAAGAAGTGGCGGCGGTTGATTACATCTCGCCACAGCAAGGGTTAGAGGATCTTAGCCAATATTCAGGCTTTGAGCATGCGATTTCATTGCTTGATGATTATGCGTTGCCTGGGGTGTTGATCATCACCCCAAGTAGCGAAGATAAAACAATGATAAAAGCACTGGCGCATAAAGTGCGTCAGGAAGAAGCGATCAGTGATGTACGTTTAGATGAAGACTGGCTAGCGCGCTTGGATGCGATTCGGACTTTAGTGAGTACCATTGTGCTCTCTTTGTCTGTCTTGATGCTGGTCTCGGTGTTCTTGATTGTCGGCAATACATTACGTTTCAACGTTCTTGCGAACAAAGAAGAGATCCAAACCATGAAGCTGATTGGTGCGACTGACAGCTACATTTTGCGCCCTTACCTGTATTCGGGGATGTGGTTTGGTGTGTTAGGGGCTTTTGTTGCTTGGTTGCTGACCGCAGTGATCACCATCGTGTTGAACAACAGTGTGGAACAACTTGCTTTGTTGTATGACAGTCGCTTCCGTTTGATCGGTTTGAGCTGGGATGAATCACTGCTGCTTTTGATCATCGGTACTTTTTTAGGTTGTTTAGCGGCGAAGGTCTCTGCTCAGCGCCATTTAAAAGAGATTGAACCTGTTTAATCTTACGGGGTCTTATCTCTTGAAAAACGCGGTTGCTGCCGTATACTTTTTCGGTTCAACCACCAAATATCAACGCTAGACAAGGTTGAAACTTGAAACCTGTTCATTTTAGGTTCAAGATTGGTGGGTTAAATTGTAGTCCAGATCAGATATTGATGAGGAATTGAATGACTAACCAAGCGTATCCAATGGCTGTAGTTACACAAGATAGCTTAGATAGCTATATTCGCTCAGTGAACAGCTACCCAATGCTGACCGTTGACGAAGAACGTGAACTGGCTGAGCGATTGCATTACAACGGCGAGATTGACGCGGCGAAAGGGTTGATCCTATCCCACCTTCGCTTTGTTGTGCATGTGGCTCGTGGTTATTCTGGTTATGGTTTGCCAATGGCAGACTTAGTTCAGGAAGGTAACATTGGTCTGATGAAAGCGGTGAAACGCTTTAACCCTGAAGTCGGCGTTCGTTTGGTGTCGTTTGCAGTGCACTGGATCAAAGCAGAGATCCATGAGTACGTACTACGTAACTGGCGCATTGTGAAAATTGCGACAACCAAAGCACAACGTAAACTGTTTTTCAATTTACGCAAATCGAAAAAGCGTCTAGGTTGGTTTAATAACGGTGAAGTTGAAACTGTTGCCAAAGAACTTGGTGTTGAGCCTTCTGAAGTTCGTGAAATGGAATCGCGCCTAGCAGCTCAAGATGCTACGTTTGAGCTTTCTGTGGATGATGATGATTCTGGCACGTCTTACACCGCTCCAATGCTGTATTTGGAAGATAAAGCGTCTGACGTAGCTGAGAATGTCGAAGCCTCAAACTGGGAAGCGCACACCAATAATCGTTTAGGCTTAGCGTTAGCAAGTTTAGATGACCGCAGCCAACATATTGTGCGCTCACGTTGGTTAGATGATCAAAAAGCCACGCTACAAGAACTGGCTGAAACCTACGGTGTATCTGCAGAGCGAATTCGTCAGCTAGAAAAGAATGCGATGAAGAAATTGAAAATGGCGGTTGGTGAGTTCTAACTTGTTATAAATCGCAATTGAATATCGAAGGCCGAGATCATTTGATCTCGGCTTTTTTGTTTGGGATCGAAAAATGGGATCTCATTTTGGTGGCTTGCCTGTGGGTAACTCTGTGGTAAATTTCTTTGTCAGCTGTCAGAAAGTCGGGTGTATAAAGGATTTGAGCCTATGGTTTAATGGGGATATGTTTTCATTTACACACATTTAAATAAGGATCATCACAACATCTTGTGGATCCAATATGCCAAAAACACTTTATCAACGTAATCCACAAATTTATCCACAGATGGCGAATAAATGATCGCTGGTGGATAACCTTAGTGTTGCCGTGTACTTGTGTGGCTTTGGATAGGTTACAATGGCAGCAATAAAAAACATGATAAATGAGAAGGTAAATGGACCAGTTTAAACATATTGACGTGCAAGGAGCTCATAGCATGTTAATCGATGATGAGGCGCGTTTAGTGGATATTCGTGACCCTCAGTCGTTTGCGGTATCACACCCAACATCCGCTTTTCACCTGACCAATGACACTATTGTCAGCTTTATGGAAGATATCGAATTTGATCAACCCATATTGGTGATGTGCTATCACGGCGTGAGTAGCCAAGGAGCCGCACAATATTTGGTTAATCAAGGATTTGAAGAGGTGTATAGTGTCGATGGTGGCTTTGAAGCTTGGCATCGTGCTGGCTTACCCACAGAATCAGTATAGAGAGCAGTTATGATTAAATTGATCACCTTAACTAACCCAAGAATGGCTCAAGCCTTTATTGATTATATGGCATCGCGTCAGATTGATATTAAGATGATGCCTGAAGGAGGTGGTCAGTTTGCTCTTTGGTTGACGGATGGGCAACATCAAATTGAAGCGGAAGCTGAACTAAAGCACTTTCTTCAAGAGCCGACAGCGAAAAAATATCAAGCCGCATCTTGGGATGTGGCAGATAGTCGCAAGGCGCAATTTCGTTATCGCTCTCCCAGCATGCTAGACATGATCAAAGCTAAAGCAGGCCCATTCACTTTGTTTGTGATGGGGCTGTGTTTATTGATTTTTGCATTGCAACAATTTGGTATGGCAGAGCCTGTTTTTGCTGCTTTACATTTCCCAGCTTATGAAGGGCAGCAATGGCAGCTTTGGCGCTGGGTTACCCATGCGATATTGCATTTCTCGGTCATCCATATTGCGTTTAACCTTTTATGGTGGTGGCAACTGGGGGGCGATATTGAAAAGAAACTTGGCTCCGGACCATTGCTTAAATTATTCCTTCTTTCTGCCGCACTTTCTGGTGCAGGGCAATACTGGGTAGAAGGGGCGAATTTTGGCGGTTTATCCGGTGTGGTTTATGCGTTAGTTGGCTACTTGTGGGTATTAGGAGCAAGAGCGCCAAAACTGGGATTATCGATGCCGAAACCCGTGATTGGTTTTATGTTAGTTTGGCTTATTTTGGGTTTCGTTCAGCCTTTTATGGCCATTGCCAATACGGCACACCTTGCTGGCTTACTCGCTGGCGTCGGGATAGGTTTTCTGGATGCGAGTCGATGGAGTAAAAGTTAAAAAAGCGGCTTAGCCGCTTTTTTTGTTGCTGTCTTATTGATAGAGGTACTTGGTAAACAGCAAATCAGCAATGATGGTTCGTCCAGTTTCAGGTAGAAGGGCAGAATTGAGCTGCTCGACTAAGGTTTTACGCAGATCTTCCCGGCCTGATAATGACTTAATGGTATCTTCCGATTGCTGACCAAGCAGCTCAATCACTGCATCGCGGATGAGTGGCTGGTGTAATTCGATGATGGGTAAATCGGCAGCGCTGGCTACCATAATATCGATACGCACCTGAATGTAGCCGAGTTTTTTTCCTTTGGTGTGGAAGTTGGTTGTGAGATCTGGCTCCAAAGTAAAGTAAGCCAGTTGTGGCGTTCCTTCTTCTTCAGCCAGTGTAGGGAGGCTCATAAGCAAGCTTAGAGCAACAAATATTTGGACTAAGTAACGTTTAAACATATTTCTATCTTTTCTTTCTTTGAATCGCGATACTCGAATCGCCCGAGTCTTGTTACAATAGAGCATCTATTTGTAATAAAACTGCATAAGCACTTGATGCGGCGGCTATAACTAAAGATCGAAGTATTATTGTACGATGATAAAGCTGCTTATTGAATACTAGTATGAATCAATTGATTTCGCTTTATTTATCAGCGTTACGGAATGTAACTTGGCAACAACCTGATAAGTTTAGCTTTCCTTCGCCAATTTCGGAAAATTGGTTATTAGAACAGGGCTCGTTGTCACGTTTATTGGAGTCCCATTGTCACTCTTTAGGTGTGGATTTACTGCACAATAAAACGGTGAAAGCTCAAAAACTTAATCCTGAAGAAGTTGAGTTGTTGTCGAGAGAAGATTGCTTGCTGCGCAAAGTGGTGTTGCAAGGTGATCATGAACCTTGGGTCTTAGGACGAACATTGATCCCGCAATCCTCATTGCAAGGGCAGGCGTTTGATCTCACAAAGCAAGGTAAGATACCTCTTGGTTTGACGGTGTTTAGCGTAGATAACGTTAAACGCGATGCGCTCCAAGTCGGGGTTGTTTCTACCGCGGAAGGGGATTTATTAGCTCGTCGTTCACGTTTATGGATGAATGACAAACCGATGTTAGTCGCTGAACTATTTTTACCTGCAGCACCGATTTACTCTAAGGAGAGAGTGTAAATGACAACGACCAAAGCACGCGCATATTGGCAGTTGATGCGCATGGATAAGCCGATCGGTTCGTTGTTGTTGCTATGGCCAACATTGTGGGCCCTCATTTTAGCAGCGGAAGGAATACCTGACCTGAAAGTGTTGCTGGTGTTTGTGCTTGGTGTTCTCTTTATGCGTTCCGCCGGTTGTGTGATTAACGACTTTGCCGATCGCAAAGTAGACGGTCATGTTAAAAGAACGAAGGGGCGTCCATTACCATCAGGGCGTGTCAGCTCAAAAGAGGCGATTGGGTTATTTTTGTTTTTAGCCATAGCTTCGTTTTTGTTAGTACTCACAATGAATAGCCTCACCATCCAGCTGTCTTTTGCGGGGATTGTATTGGCGTTTATCTACCCATTTATGAAGCGTTTTACCCATCTTCCGCAGCTTTTTCTGGGGCTAGCTTTTAGTTGGTCGATCCCGATGGCTTGGGCCGCGCAGGCGAATGAATTACCGTTAACGGTGTGGTTTGTCTTTATGATTAATGCCATTTGGACCATTGCCTATGACACTCAATACGCGATGGTTGATCGCGATGATGATGTAAACATTGGTATCAAATCAACGGCGATTTTGTTTGGGCGTTTTGACAAGATGATCATTGGGGGCCTGCAGTTAATTACATTGACCATGTTGATTGCGTTAGGAAACTGGTACCAATTAGGAGCAAGTTATTACTGGAGTTTGCTCATTGTCGGGGCGTTGTTCGTCTATCAGCAGCATCTTATCCGCCACCGAGAGCGTCAACTCTGCTTTCAAGCGTTCCTCAATAACAACTATGTCGGAATGGTCGTTGCGGCTGGTTTGTTGATTGCATTTTGGTAATACAAGATAAAAAGAAAAGGCATCCATTGGATGCCTTTTTTGTATTAGCTAGATTGACAGACACTTTCCTGAATCGTGAGCCGTACTTCAGGGTACAAACTGCTATAAAGCAGGTTGGCTAGCATCTGGCATTTCTCCCGATCACTGTTCCCATCACTATCAAGGTAAGCCTGCTGTTTCAGGGTAGTAAACATAGACGAGAACACGCCCTTATCAAAGAACTCAGGTGCGTTGATACCATGCAAGCGACCAAGACGCTGTGCAATATCTTGACTCTTCTGTTCTAGATCAGACTTACCCAGATCAGGGTTATTGACCAACAGGTTAAGTGCAATTGCATAGCGTTGTAAGGTTTCTGAAATAGTGCGGCCAAGCAACATCAAAACTTGGGTATTGGCTTGATTAATCGCGACATGAGTAGCATCAACCGTCACTAAACCTTGGTGCGCTAATTCAAGTAAGTAAGCTTCGACAACGTCATCGAGTTGTTGTTCATCAATGCCAAGAAACAGCTCTTGCTTAAGGAATGGATAAATCAATGCGATATTGGCTTTAATTTGCTCCAACGTCAGTTTTTGCTGGCGGATCAGCATTTGTGCTATCAGCGATGGAATGGCCAATAGGTGAATGATGTTGTTGCGGTAGTAGGTCATCAGGATCGACTGGTTACGATCAAGTGACACGATATCCCCCATGGTATCGGACTCGATGACGAACTTATCGAGGGATTCTGCGTGTTGTACTAAGGCTTCTGCATCTTCACTAGGCACGGTATATGTGCTGGAGTAGGGCACGTTTCTCAGCAACGAAAGGTAGCAGTCGATTTGGTTGACTAAGCTATCGCGTGACAAAGCACGTTGGCGAGATGCAAGTAGGGCTGTTGCACATAAGGTCAACGCATTGGTTGCTGCGGCATCGTTGATGTGTGTCATCATCTTATTGGCTAGGTCATTGACCACTGGTGTTAGCCATTGCGGTTTAGTGCCACCCATCGGATCGATGTCTTTGGTCCACTCAGGTGCCGCCTCATTTAAGTACTGATTCAGTGGAATAGGTTCACCAAAGTTAACATAGCCTTGGCCAAAGTTACGTAGCTTGCGGATAGTACGTAGCACTAAGCTGGCATTTTCTTTCTCTTTACGTTTACCACGAAGCTCTTTGGCGTAGGTGCCCACTTCCATAACATGTTCATAGCCAATATAAACCGGCACCAATGTGACTGGGCGATTTAAACCACGCAGCATGGCTTGGATCGTCATCGCCAGCATGCCAGTTTTGGCTTGTAGCAGACGGCCAGTACGTGAACGGCCACCTTCACTGAAGTATTCAACGGAATAGCCTTTACTAAACAGCTCCGCCAAATATTCACGGAAAATCGTTGAGTACAGTCTATTACCTTTGAAACTACGGCGAATAAAGAAGGCACCTCCACGGCGGAAAATAGGGCCGGCAGGGAAGAAATTGAGGTTAATCCCAGCGGCAATGTGTGGTGGGACCATGCCTTCGCGATACAAAACGTAAGAAAGCAATAAGTAGTCCATGTGACTACGATGACATGGTACGTAAACAATTTCGTGACCATCTTGTGCGAGCTTGCGTACCGTTGACGCATTGGTGATGTTCAGGCCTTGGTAAATCCGATTCCAAAGCCAGCCTAATAGGCGCTCGCCATTTTTAATCAGTGAATATGAAAAGTCTGCGGCGATCTCATCCATGATAGCGTGCGCTTCTTTGCGCACTTTATCGATTGGAATGTCTTTGGCATTAGCTTCATCTCGGATCGCTTTTTCGATCGCCTCTGATTTCATCAAACGTTTAAACAGCGCTTGGCGACTGGGTAAGTTTGGTCCAGAAGCGGCTAATTTTTGACGAGAAAAGTGAATGCGTGCGACTCGCGCTAGTTTATGCGCGATAGTACTGTCAGTGCCGTGAGAATCGGCCATATAACGTAGTGAGACCACTGGGCTGATACGCACTAAACAATCGCGCCCAGAAAGCATAACTGCCTTGGCTTTTTGAGGGCCATTTAATGCTTGTAAGTAAGGTTTGTGTTGCTCTTCTTTACCGGGTTTACGTCCCCATAAAACCGTTGTTGGCAGCACTTGTACATCAAGCTCACTATCGTATTGGTGTAGCTCAAGCAGTTCAGAAAATAGCGTGATGGATTCATTGGGCGCATCATTATCATCGTTCATGACGGTGGAACGTGATGAAGTGAAAACATAACGATCGAAGCGTTTACCATTAATTTCGACAGGTTCTAATGGATCCGGTAACCCAAGCTGTGCAACTTGAGATTGCAAGGTCAACAAGTCAACACTGGAGCGATATGGCAGTGCGTAAATAATGGGCTTGTTTATATCAATACTATGATCTTCAATAGGATTTGAAGGAATGGCCGTTCCCTTAACCATAACTGACAACGGCAGTTTTAGCAGTGAACGTGAAAATGATTGTCCGGACGACATAAGGTTCTTAGCCTCAAACTCGTATTACACTCAGGCCCATGTAATTAGTTATGACACAAAACGGGCGCAGGTACTGTGATTTTTAGCCGGCAAGGATAACAGAAACTGGTCCAACCTTTTACTTCTAATTGCGCATGAATGCGTCAATTTAACAAGACTTAATTAAAAAGAGAGAATTACGTGCCCGTAAAAAATATTCACGGTTTAAAAAGACTACGTAATGCAGTTCGCTATTCTTGGTTAGGATTGAAAGCCGCATTTGCTAATGAGCCCGCATTTCGCGAAGAGATTGTTTTAGCTTCATTGATGATACCGGTGGCATTTTGGCTTGATGTCACTCAAATAGAACGCATTCTGTTGATAGGAACCGTATTTCTAGTGCTTATCATAGAATTGGTGAACAGTGCGATTGAAGCGGTGGTGGATAGGGTCAGTGAAGAGCACCATGAACTCTCTGGTCGAGCGAAAGACATGGGGTCAGCTGCGGTCATGATGAGCATGATAGTGACTGGCTACACGTGGTTCGAAATCATCATTCTCTAGTACGAATTGCAATGTGATTCAAAAAATAACCGATTGGCTTTTCATTTATCCAATTACTGGATATACTCACAGTTAACTGTATAAAAAGACAGGTGACTTATGAAGCCGTTGACGCCCCGCCAACAACAAGTATTCGACTTAATTAAAGGTAAGATCGAAGATACAGGAATGCCGCCAACACGTGCTGAGATCGCTCGTGAACTGGGCTTCCGCTCTGCTAATGCTGCTGAAGAGCACCTGAAAGCGTTAGCTCGTAAACAAGTAATTGAAATAATTCCAGGTGCCTCTCGTGGTATCCGTATCTTATTGGATGACGCTGCGAACGATGATGAAGGTTTGCCGCTTATCGGACAGGTTGCTGCTGGTGAACCGATTTTAGCCCAAGAGCATGTGGAAACACATTATCAAGTGGATCCGTCGATGTTCAAACCGCAAGCGGATTTCTTACTGCGAGTTAACGGTGAAAGTATGAAGAACATCGGTATTATGGATGGTGATTTACTTGCCGTACATAAGACTCAAGACGTTCGTGATGGTCAAGTTGTGGTGGCTCGTGTCGAAGATGATGTCACTGTAAAGCGTTTAGAGCGTAAAGGCTCGACCATTTTACTTCATGCTGAAAACGAAGAGTTTGAACCGATTAAAGTCGACCTAACGTGTCAGGATGTGACGATTGAAGGCTTGGCCGTTGGTATTATTCGTAACACGGACTGGATGTAATTCATTCTGCTTATCAATGTAGTCTTTCTCGCTTGATAATCTAATTGATATTCATTATCATCTTCTTTCTGCTATGGACGGAAGATGATAATGGTTACTCAGAAAACGATTTCCAATCGTCGCTATCAAATACCTGCAAACCTATTGCAGCCATTGTGGTTTCGAAGCCGTGAAAGCCTTGTTGATGATGGCTTGGTTTACGACCCAATTGCAGCTCGTGCTTGCCAGCGTTGCGACTTGGCTCCTGAATGTTTATCTGGCGATATTGACCAAAAACAACTTCTGCATGCAACACTCACTCAACTGTGCGATCAACAGTTAACCTCATTCTTGTCTCAAAACCCCGAAGCCTGGATCATTAATGTCGGCGCGGGTTTAGACACGCGTTTTTATCGTGTTGATAATGGTCGTTGCCATTGGTTAGAGCTGGATGTAACAGAGAATCTGCTTTGGCGACAAAAGTTATTCCATAAAAGCGAGCGCTATCATCACCAGTGTGGCAGTGTGAGTGATATAAGTTGGCTTGAAACCCTCCCCGTGCCCGAGCACGCCACAGTGATGATAGTGTGTGAGCATGCGTTGCTCGATTGTAATGAACAAGGTGTTGCCCAGTTTATTCAGGCGCTTGGCCGCCATTTTGTCAATGCGACGGCTTGTTTGGTGCTTGCTGGGGATATGTCTGCCAGTAAGCTTGGACAAAAAATGGGTTCCGGTAGCTATGCTCATGGTTATCAGCATCCCGGTGATGCTGCGTTGAATTATTTACCATGGGCGAAATGGTCAAAAACATTTTCCCCGCTAGAGCGTGACTGTGGACGCTGGAAACTGTGGCAGCGTTGGCTGACAAAGTTTACCTTTCTTAAACAAAGATTAACCCCGGTTTTGGTTCAGCTTAGCTGGTGATCCGGTTACACTTTGCACTCTGTTTTCGCAAAGAGTGTTAATGTGTCCATTCTCTATACCCTTTCCGATCGTATGATGCACAAACGTGTGCTCATGCTCGCGATCCCGATGGTCTTATCCAACATTACGGTGCCTTTGCTTGGTTTGGTTGATGCTGCGGTTATTGGCCATTTAGAGCATGCATGGTACTTAGGAGGTGTCGCTTTAGGCAGTACCCTGATCAGCGTAACGTTTTGGCTGCTCGGATTCTTGCGTATGTCGACCACTGGCTTAACCGCACAGAGCTATGGCGCTGATAATAAGCAACAACTTGGTTTGGTGTTAATCCAAGGTTTGGTCATGGCTCTAGGATTTGCAGCTTTTTTTCTCCTGATCCATCAATGGCTGGCTCAAGGGATCTTTTCGTTTAGTGATGCCAGTGAACAAGTCAAACATTACGGTCAACAATATTTTGCGATACGTGTATGGAGTGCGCCCGCTGCATTAGCCAATTTTGTATTATTGGGCTGGCTACTGGGAACGCACAACGCTAAAGCGCCGATGTGGATGGTGATCATTTCTAACCTTACCAATATTGTGCTCGATGTGTTGTTTGTGATTGGGCTGGGTTGGAAAGTGGAAGGAGCCGCACTCGCTTCTGTGATTGCTGATTATTCTGGGTTCGCATTTGGGCTTATCTGTGCGTATCGAATTTGGCAGCGTAAAGGTATCCCATCGTTTGTCTCTCTGCTTCCACTGGTAGGTCGAGATATTGCCCGTTTTGTAAGGCTAAACCGCGATATCTTCCTACGTTCGCTCTGCCTTCAAGCCACGTTTAGCTTCATGACTTTTCAGGGAGCCAGCTTTGGTGACGAAGTCGTGGCAGCAAATGCGGTGTTGATGAGTTTTCTGATGATGATCAGCTATGGCATGGATGGGTTTGCTTATGCGATGGAAGCTTTAGTGGGTAAAGCTGTGGGTTCCAACAATAAAAAAGAGCTGAGTAGCGCGATGTTGGGAACGGCATTTTGGAGCTTGATCATTTGTTTAGGGCTTACTTTGGTGTTTGGGTTTGCGGGCTCGCAGTTAATCTCTGTTATCACCAATATCGAGCTTGTTCAGCTCCAAGCCGAAATGTATCTGCCTTGGTTGGTCGCAATGCCACTGATTTCCATGTGGTGCTTTTTATTGGATGGGGTATTTGTGGGGGCAACCAAAGGTAAAGAAATGCGTAATAGTATGTTTGTCGCAACTTGCAGCTTCTTTGCGATCTTTTATCTGTACTCCGATTGGGGGAATCATGCGCTGTGGTTGGCGATGCTGAGCTTTATGGCGATGCGAGGTTTTGGGCTTGCGGTGGTCTTGAACTCCCAATGGCGTAGAGGCGCATTTGTATAGAGAAATGAAAACGCAGCCAAGGCTGCGTTTTCTTTATCTACTTAAAACAATCGATTTAGGCCATTGAGAGCGGCAACACGATAGGCTTCGGCCATCGTTGGGTAGTTAAAGGTTGTGTTAACGAAATACTCAATAGTGTTCGCTTCCCCTTTTTGCTCCATGATGGCTTGGCCGATGTGGATGATTTCTGCTGCCCGTTCTCCAAAGCAATGAATGCCGAGAATTTCCTTAGTCTCACGATGGAATAAGAGCTTCAGGCTACCGATGTCTTTACCGGCAATTTGTGCACGTGCAAGGTGTTTGAAGGAAGAGCGGCCAACTTCGTAAGGCACTTTAGCCGCAGTAAGCTCTTGTTCGGTTTTCCCTACAGAGCTGATCTCGGGAATGGTATAAATCCCAGTTGGGATGTCTTCAATTAAGTAACCTTGCGCTTGCCCTTGTGTAATTGCTTGCGCTACAAAGCGCCCTTGATCGTATGCAGCACTGGCAAGGCTTGGGTAACCAATCACATCGCCAACGGCGTAGACATGTTCCACATCCGTTTGGTAATTGGTATTCACTTTCAATTGACCACGAGAGTCCGCATTTAAGCCTACTGCGTCTAGGTTCAGCTTATCAGTATTACCTGTGCGGCCATTCGCGTAAAGCAGGCAATCGGCACGCATTTTCTTACCTGATTCCAAATGAATGATGACGCCATCGTCTGTACCTTCAATTTTCTCGTAGGTTTCATCATTTCGAATCACCACGCCACTGTTCCAGAAGTGGTAAGACAAGGCGTCAGATACCTCATTATCCAGAAAAGCCAAAAGGCGGTCACGGGTATTGATAAGGTCGGTTTTTACCCCAAGGCCACGGAAAATAGAGGCGTACTCACAACCTATCACCCCTGCACCGTAAATGATGATGTGGCGAGGATCATGCTTGAGGCTAAGTATCGAATCACTGTCATAGATTCGCTCATGAAGGAAATCAACATCAGCGGGCTGGTAAGGACGAGAGCCTGTTGCGATGACGAAACGATCGGCGGTGTATAGCTCTTCCGTGCCATCACTTTGTGTCACCGCTACTGAGTATTTGTCGGTAAAACGAGCGGTGCCAAAAATTAAGGCGCATTGGTTACGGTCATAGAAGCCCTGCCTTAAACGCGTCTGTTTGTCGATTACGGATTTTGCGTGTCCGAGAATATTCGAAAAGGTGGAGTGTAGGCTGGTATTGTTATGGCAAAACAGAGGGTTATTGTTGAATTCGATGATTCGGCTGACGGCATGACGCAGTGCTTTCGACGGAATCGTCCCCCAGTGAGTACATCCACCGCCAACACTGCTTTCTTTTTCAATGATGGCTACGTTTAATCCCGCTTTGGTTAATCCCATCGCTGCCCCCTCACCACCGGGGCCACTACCAATTACGATTACATCAAAGTGGTTGCTCTGAGCCATATGTCTATCCTTGTTATATTGCGTTAACATTGCTTTAGCGAGATTTTAACTCATTTACTCTAGTGGTAAATGGCAAGCAAACCAGAGAGTCGAGCGGATCACGTAGAAGATGTGAAATGTGGGAGATCACAACTTGCAGTTATTTGATCAGCGATGGAATAATGGAGGCAAATTGCTGAACTGTCGCTGGCTCACGGTTTTTGGTTATATGCCAATAGGTAAATCGCGCTATAGTAGCGGCTAGTTATTGAAGAAAAAGAAATTGTATCTATGAAATCCATGGGCATTCGCGCACAACAAAAAGAAAAAACGCGTCGTTCTCTGATTGATGCGGCATTTCGTCAATTAAGTGCCGATCGTAGCTTTTCTAATCTAAGCTTACGAGAAGTCGCCAGAGAAGCCGGTATCGCTCCTACTTCCTTTTACCGCCATTTCAAAGATATGGATGAATTAGGGTTAACCATGGTTGACGAGGGCGGGTTGTTGCTGCGTCAACTTATGCGTCAGGCTCGTCAACGTATTGTGAAAGAGGGCAGTGTGATTAGAACGTCAATAGAAACGTTCATGGAATTCATTGAAAGCAGCCCTAATGTATTTCGATTATTGTTGCGAGAGCGCTCTGGCACTTCAGCGGATTTTCGTGCCGCTGTTGCAAGAGAGATACAACACTTTGTTGCAGAATTGACAGAGTACTTAATTAGTACCGGAACAACCCGAGATGAAGCTTATACCCAAGCAGAAGCTTCGGTAACCTTAGTCTTCAGCTCTGGGGCAGAAGCTTTAGATTTAGATCGACGTGAGCGCGATGAACTCGCTGAACGTTTGATCATGCAGTTGCGAATGATAGCCAAAGGGGCTTATTGGTATCGCAAAGAACGTGAACGAAACCGATTAAAAGGCGGATTAGATTAATGTCGAACGAAATTAACCAAGTTAATCGTGGCTCAGAGAAGAAAACCTTAGTACTGGCCGTGATTGCTGGTATGTGTGGCGATGCGCTACTGTCATGGTTAACCATGAGTGAAGTGTCTTTCTCTATTTTCCCATTGATCGCTTTAGTACTTTCAGTACAGGCACTTTATCAAGAATACTTACGTAACCCAGTATCAGAGGATATTCCTTTGGTTGGACTGGCTTGCTTCTTTGTTGGCGCATTTGGCCATTCGGCCTTTATTAAGGCGCAATACCCTGATTCAGGATCGAACTTCTTTGCGATTATCGTATCGTTACTGCTTCTTCTCTGGATAGGAAAGAAGATGGGATTTATGTCCCGACCAGCTGAATAAAAAAATGAGCCGAAAGGCTCATTTTTTTTATCTGATTTACTTACGTTCCAGTAACACCCCAGCTTCCATATGGTGGGTATATGGGAATTGATCGAACAAAGCAAAACGGGTCACGTTGTGCGTTTCGCATAGAATGTCCAAGTTCTCTTTTAATGTCTCAGGATTACAAGAGATGTACATGATGCGCTCATAACCTTGCACCATTTTACATGTATCAATATCCATCCCAGCACGTGGTGGATCGACAAAAATTGTGTTGCAGTTGTAGCTCTTTAGATCCACCCCCGCATCTTGTAAACGGCGGAATTCCCGCTTCCCTTCGATGGCTTGCGTAAACTCTTCGGCGGATAGACGTAGGATTTGGACGTTCTCAATTTTGTTTGCAGCAATATTGTATTGCGCAGAGACTACGGATGGCTTTGCCAGTTCAGTCGCGAGTACCCGGTCGAAGTTTTGTGCTAATGCAAGAGAGAAATTACCGTTACCGCAGTAGAGTTCAAGTAAGTCGCCAGTGCTTTCTTGAGTACAGTCGACTGCCCATTCCAGCATTTTCTCTGCCACTTTGCCGTTTGGCTGCGTGAAGCTGTTTTCAACTTGCTGGTAAATGTAGCTTTGGCCATTTACGTCTAACTTTTCAACCACGTAGTCACGGTCGAGTACGATTTTCATTTTACGCGCACGGCCGATGATGTTGAGGTTAAAACCTTCATCATTTAAACGCTGTTTTAGTGCTTTTGCGTTTTCTGTCCACGCATCATCAAGTTGGCGGTGGTAAAGCAGTGATACAAGGATCTCGCCACTCAATGTTGAGAGAAAGTCGACTTGAAATAGTTTACGGCGCAGAGCGTCATTATCTTTCATTGCATCAATCAGCAGTGGCATCAAGTCGTTAATTAAGCGGCTTGCGGCAGGAAACTGATCCACGCGATATTTTTCACGCGTTTCTTGATTGAACATGATGTAGTAAAGCTCATCGCCTTCATGCCAAACTCGAAACTCTGCACGCATGCGGTAATGCTGCTCTGGAGATTCAAACACTTCCAGCTCTGGCACATTGTATGATGAGAACATTGTAGTCAGGCGTTCTACTTTGTCGGCCAATTGCTGTTGGTAAGTTTGCGGATTTACGTCGAGAGTCGCCATTCGGTTACCTTTCATGGTGCATTCAGATAAAGAGCGCAGATTTTATTCAATCCCTCGCGCTTGTCCACCCCTAAACATGAATTGGCACTTTCTGCTCTGTAAAACTATAGCTTATATCAATTCTAACTAGACAAATTATCAATAGCTTACTAGTATGCAGCCTGCTGGTGCTATCTAGAAGTTTAGATGGCCAAAAGGGAATCTGGTGTAAATCCAGAACTGACGCGCAGCGGTAAAAGAGAACGAACACTCAAGAGACACTGCCTCTAGAAAGAGATGGGAAGTCGAGTTAGTAGGGAGATAAACATGCTCTTAAGTCCGAATACCTGCCAGCAGCTGAGCCGGACATTGGGAATCGCTCAGTAGGATTTTCGCGATTTAGGACAAATACAATGAACAAGTCAATTTTAGCGATTGCAGTAGCATCGTTACTTCCGTATGCCTCTTTTTCACACGCTCAAACATCATCTGATGAAACCGTGGTAGTGACGGCCAGCCGTTTTGAACAGCAAGTCAGTGATACGATAGCGCCTGTCGAAGTTGTTACAAAGCAAGAAATTGATGCAATCCAAGCAATTTCACTTTCTGATGTTTTACGTCGTTTACCAGGTGTCCAAGTGACTAACCAAGGTGGCTTAGCACAGGGTCAAGAGCTGTATATCCGTGGCCGCTCAACGAAAAATACTCTAGTACTAATTAACGGTGTCAGAGTAGGTAGTGCTACTGTTGGTTATGCAAACCTAGCAGCCGTGCCTCTTAATGGGGTAGAACGAATTGAAGTGTTACGTGGTGCTCGTGCTGCTGTTTATGGTTCAGATGCCGTGAGTGGTGTAGTCAACATTATCACGACAAAAAGCGCTTCAAATTCAGGCACTGTTAAAGCGGGTGCTGGTAGCCATGGCCTTTACGATGTTAATGCTTCAGGTTCAGTTTCTAGCGATGCTGGTTGGTTGAATGTCAGTGCCACACACCAACAAAGTGAAGGTTATAATATTCAACCGACGAGTATTAATCCCGTCGATGCAGACAAAGATGGCCATAGTACTCAATATCTAACTGTAGATGGTGGTTTTAAAGCGTCATCAAACCTTACTCTAAAAGCAAATGGTTACTACCAGAAACACGATGTAGAGTTTGATAATCCATGGGGTGGTGTTGATAACACTGATAGTGAGCTGTATGCGTTAGGTTTGGTTAGCGACTATAAGCGCGATAAGCTAAATAGTGTGGTTACTCTAGCCGCAAACCAAGATGAGGCGGAATCTTACGGCCAAGGTACAACACCAAGTGCAATTACCACTAACCGTCAGTCAGTTTCTTGGAATAACCAGTACGCAGTAAACGAATCAGCAGTAGTTGTTGGTGGTGTCGATTGGTACCAAGATAAAGTTAAAAATCAATCTACTGCAATGACTAAAGATAGTCGTAACAATATGGCGTTGTACGCTGGCGGTCATATTGCTATCGGTGAGTTAACAGCAGAAGCGAATGTTCGATGGGATGATAATAGCTCATTTGGCAACTTTACCACTTACCAGATTGGTACTGGGTACCATGTAACTGAGTCAGTTCGTTTAGTCGCTATGTACGGTACCGCTTTTAAAGCTCCAACTTTTAATGAACTATATTGGCCATTAGAATGTGGTCCATGGGGATGTTACTCAGGCAACCCAAAACTGGAGCCAGAGGAGTCGCAAACAGCGGAGCTAGCAATTGAAGCGAACCTAGATTTGATTGAGCTTCGTATCGCCGCATATAGCAGCGATGTTGAAAAAATGATTGCGAGCAATGGTCTTACCCAAGTCAATATTGGCAAAGCTGGAGTCAAAGGCTATGAAGTTGTTGGGTCGTTTAATACTGGTCCTTTGTACCACACTGCTTCATACGACTACCTAGACACAGAAGATAAGTCAACAGGTAACCAATTAGCTCGTCGAGCAAAACATAGTGCAAAGTTAAATACCACTTATGAGTTGAATGATTGGCGCTTTGATCTTAGCTACTTGTATCAAGGTAAGCGTTTTGATGATCTGGCGAATACGACAGAGTTAGATGCTTATTCTTTATTTGATTTAGCTGCTTCTTACTACTTTGCTAATGGTGTGACTGTAGCAGGTAAAGTAGCCAATTTATTCGATGAGGAATATGAAACAGCACAAGGCTATAAAACGCCAGAGCGTAATTACTACGTGAGTGTTGCTTACCAGTTCTAATTAGAACCGCCTTCGGGCGGTTTTTTTATCAGGAATAAAGATGAAGCAAAATGTTATTGTCAGTTGGTCGAGTGGAAAAGATTCCACATTAGTCCTTGAGAGACTGATTGAGGACTCGCGTTATCACGTTGTAGGTCTGTACACGACCTTCGTTCGAGATGAAGTGCCTTTTCAAGGGACTACTATTGACGTGCTAGAACAACAAGCGCGATTAATTGGATTACCACTCATTATGATAGAACTGCCAGAGGTTTTCCCTAGTAATGAGGTTTATCAGTCCAGAATTGTGGATGCGTTAAAAGCATCGGCACTGTCGATTGATGCCGTAGCATTTGGTGATATGTTTTGTAATGGGATTGCGGAATACCGACGCAGTTATATCGAACCTGCGGGATGGCAATGCATTTTTCCATTATTAGGCGAACCGAGTGATAAATTGGCCAAAGAAATTTTAGCTCGAGGAATTCAAACATTAGTCGTAACGACAGACGGTCAAGTATTGTCATCTGATTATTGTGGTCAGTGGTATAGCGACACTTTTTTAAACCAATTGCCCGATAACGTCGACCCTTGCGGTGAAAATGGCGAATTTCATACCTTGGTGACGAGTAGTCCTTGTTTTTGTGGGGAAATTCAGTTGTCTTTGACTATAAAAGAACAAACGGATCGATTTTGCTATCAAAGATACCACGCGAAAACATTGCCAAATTTGATCGAAACAGTATGATTTGCCCCATCTTGTGCTTGGGGAAGTGGTCGTGTCAAAACAACAAAAGGTATTAATCTTTGATTCTGGTGTTGGTGGAATTTCAGTTTACCAAGAAATTCAGAAGCTATTGCCGCAATTAGATTACTTGTACATTTTTGACAATGAAGCGTACCCCTATGGAGAGCTTGAGCACAAAACGTTAATTAAACGAGTTAGGTGCTTAGTCACCGAACTGGTTGCTGAATACCAGATTGATCTCGTCGTGATTGCTTGCAATACGGCGAGCACTATCGTCCTTCCAACACTCCGCCAATCATTGTCGATACCCGTGGTTGGCGTTGTACCTGCCATAAAGCCTGCCTCCAACCTAGCAAGCAAAGCTGTTGGACTTATCGCTACACCTGCGACCGTGACACGCCAATATACCAAAGAGCTGATCCGAGACTTTGCTCAAAGTAAAACAGTAGAGATGTTGGGTTCGACCCGTTTGGTGGATATTGCTGAAGAAAAATTACGCGGCATGCCAGTGAGTTTATCTGAACTTCAAAAAATACTTTCCCCTTTGGCAGATAATATCGACGTTGCAGTATTAGGGTGCACGCATTTCCCTTTGATCCGAGATGAGATTCAAGCAGCGTTGGGTGAGTACGTGATTCTGATTGACTCTGGTGAGGCGATTGCACGTAGAGTGCAGGATTTATTAAAAATAGATAGGGCGGATAAAATAGGGGGAAGAGAGATTTTTTCAAGTGCTCCCCCTTGGGAAGAGGAAGCACTGAATAACAAGCTAATGGCCCTAGGCTTTAATCCTATTCGCCATTATCCGATTCCGGATTTTTAGGATCGTTTGCAATACGGACTTTTAATGTCCTTTGCATATAATCCTGTTCATTTAATCCATTAATGGCTGTTTGTGCATCTGATGCAGCCATTACCACGAAGCCAAAGCCTCGACGTTTTCCAGTTCGTTTATCCTTCATTAATCTGACGGCAAAAACCTCACCGTGTTTAGCAAAGAGATCCTTTACTTGCGATTCATTCGCTTTATAAGGAAGATTCCCTACGTAAAGAGTTTTGGTTGCTGGTGTATCTTTTGTGGGCTCTAAAATTGGGTTGTTTGAAAATTTAAGAAGAAAAGCGGTAGCGACAACGCCAACAACAAAAGCAATTACAGGTGATACTGCAACCTGTGAAAATACGATTCCGCCAATAATAGCTAAGGCGATAACCATTAGAGATGATTTGTTCGAATTCATATAGGAATACAACTTACATATATAGATAAAAGGAAAATGTCTGTTTTAACAAAATAGACACAGGGATCTTACGTATATGCTTGTTGTTTTTCCAATTGATTGATGTGACATGTCTCAAATGTTGAAATTTTAGTCGATAAAATGTGATTTGATGCGTTTTTAATCAAACGGAAAAGAAATTCAAAAAAAGCCTTGTCATTGCATTTGAACTCCCTATAATGCCGCCCCACAGACACGGAATGAGACGGAAGTCACATAGAGGGTCTGGAAAGAGAGAAAAGAAAGTTTGAATAAATGCTTGACTCTCAAAATGGGAAGCGTAAGATACGCACCCCTAACGACGAGGCGCTAAGCGCTGCGGCGGTTAGAAAAGCTCTTTAACAATATAGACCTATCAATCTGTGTGGGCACTCGTTGATGATAATCCAATTAGAAACTTCGGTTTCAAATTAGGTTTCAATGATACGAAGTGACCATTGAATCGAAAGATTCAGCACAGTCAATTCAAACATTACTTATGTAATGTTCAGTATTCATTGAG
>NZ_JBNJOG010000026.1:0-19090 GCF_050113695.1 Vibrio sp. TRT 17S01
GTTGCGATTGTGATACCGCGCTCACGCTCTTCTGGAGCGTTATCGATTGATGCGAAGTCTTTCGCTTCACCGCCGTACACTTTAGCAAGAGTAGTACAGATTGCAGCAGTTAGAGTTGTTTTACCGTGGTCAACGTGGCCGATAGTACCAACGTTAACGTGCGGTTTAGTACGTTCAAATTTTTCTTTAGACACGATCGTGTTCCTTCCTAGTTATGATTCGCCACGATCAACTATTGACCGAGACGCGCCAGAAATTGCTATTTTATGCGCCAACGTCCGTCAGCGCAATATTTCGACGTAGTGATCTGACAAAAAGTCGTATACTTTTTAAGGATCAATACAATCTATTAGTATCCACGCTCCGCAATGATTTTATCTGCGAAGTTTTTCGGTACTTCAGCGTACTCGTTAAACTCCATAGAGTAAGACGCACGGCCTTGAGTTGCAGAGCGTAGGTCAGTTGCGTAACCAAACATCTCAGATAGAGGTACTTGAGCGCGGACGATCTTAATACCCGCCACACCTTCATCCATACCTTCGATCATACCGCGGCGACGGTTAAGGTCACCAACAACATCACCCATCCAATCTTCTGGAGTAGTTACTTCAACATTCATCATAGGCTCTAAAAGCACAGGTTGTGCTTCAAGTGAGCCTTTTTTGAATGCCATCGAGCCAGCGATCTTAAACGCCATCTCGTTAGAGTCAACATCGTGGTAAGAACCATCAAACAGCGTTGCTTTAATATCTAGAACCGGGTAACCCGCTAGAACACCACTGTTCATTTGCTCTTCGATACCTTTCGATACCGAGCTGATGTATTCCTTAGGAACTACACCGCCCACAATTTCGTCAACAAAGACAAAACCTTCGCCAGGTTCAGATGGCTCCAGTTTGATCCATACGTGACCGTACTGACCACGACCACCAGATTGACGAACAAATTTACCTTCTACTTCCGCGCTGCCACGGATAGTTTCACGGTAAGCAACCTGTGGTTTACCTACGTTACAGTCGACGCTGAATTCGCGCTTCATACGGTCAACGATGATATCTAGGTGAAGCTCACCCATACCAGAGATCAGAGTCTGACCCGTTTCGTCGTCCGTTTCTACACGGAAAGATGGGTCTTCTGCTGCTAGTTTACCTAGTGCGATACCCATCTTTTCTTGATCGGCAACAGAGCGAGGCTCTACTGCGATCTGAATAACAGGATCAGGGAATTCCATGCGCTCCAGAATAACCTTATGGTTCTGGTCACAAAGCGTATCACCTGTTGTTACCTCTTTCAGACCGATCGCAGCAGCAATATCGCCTGCGCGGACTTCTTTGATCTCTTCACGCTTGTTTGAGTGCATCTGTACGATACGACCAAAACGTTCTTTCTTCTGCTTAACAGAGTTGTATACCGCATCACCTGAGTTCACGACACCAGAGTAAACACGCATGAATGTCAGCGTACCTACAAACGGGTCTGTCGCGATCTTAAATGCTAGTGCTGAGAATGGTTCGTTGTCGTCTGCATGACGCTCAACTTCATTATCATTGTCATCAACGCCTTTAATCGCAGGAACATCAATTGGTGAAGGCAAGTATTCAACTACCGCATCTAGTACCGCTTGAACACCTTTGTTTTTAAACGCACTACCACATGTAGCCAGTACGATTTCGTTATTTAGTGTACGTGCACGTAGAGCTTGCTTGATCTCAGCTTCAGTCAGTTCACCTTCTTCAAGATACTTATCCATTAGCTCTTCAGTCGCTTCTGCAGCAGACTCAACAAGGTTGTTGCGCCACTCTTCTGCAAGCTCGACCATATCAGCTGGGATCTCTTCATAAGTGAAGGTTGTACCTTGATCTTCTTCGTTCCAGTTGATCATCTTCATCTTGATCAGGTCGATAACCCCCTTGAAGTCATCTTCCGCACCAACGTTAAGTTGAATTGGAACAGGGTTCGCACCAAGACGGTTTTTGATTTGATCAACAACGCGTAGGAAGTCAGCACCGGCACGGTCCATCTTGTTGACGAATACCATACGTGGAACGTGGTATTTGTCTGCTTGACGCCATACGGTCTCAGATTGAGGTTCAACACCTGATGAACCACAGAACACAACAACGGCACCATCAAGTACGCGCAGTGAACGCTCTACTTCGATAGTGAAATCTACGTGTCCAGGAGTATCGATGATGTTGATGCGGTGGTCTTGGAATTGCGCTTCCATACCACGCCAGAAAGTTGTAGTCGCAGCGGAGGTAATAGTGATACCACGCTCCTGCTCTTGCTCCATCCAGTCCATAGTAGCAGCGCCATCGTGGACTTCACCGATTTTATGAGAAAGGCCAGTATAGAACAGAATACGTTCACTTGTGGTTGTTTTACCTGCGTCTACGTGAGCGACGATACCAATGTTACGGTAGCGCTCAATAGGTGTTTTACGAGCCACGATTGAATCCTCTTGAATTAGGGACTATTGCTATCTCTAGTTACTTTAGCCTGCTTTTACAGCTTTTTACTTGCCCTAGATATAGCAATAGTTCCTAGGCTTACGCATAGGAACTAGAGTAGAGCCGCGGGGATTCCCGCGGCACTGAAAGGTATTACCAACGGTAATGTGCGAACGCTTTGTTTGCGTCAGCCATGCGGTGAACGTCTTCACGTTTCTTAACCGCAGTACCTTTGTTCTCAGACGCGTCTAGCATTTCAGCAGCTAGGCGTTGAGCCATAGATTTTTCACCACGCTTACGCGCAGCTTCAACCAACCAACGCATAGCAAGAGCGTTACGGCGAACCGGACGTACTTCTACAGGTACTTGGTAAGTTGAACCACCAACACGGCGAGATTTAACTTCTACCGCTGGGCGAACATTTTCAAGAGCTTCTTCAAAAATAGCTAAGTGGTCTTTACCAGACTTTTCAGCCATAGCATCTAGTGCAGTGTAAACGATTTTCTCTGCAGTAGATTTTTTACCGTCAACCATTAGGATGTTAACGAATTTTGCCAGCAGTTCAGATTTGAACTTTGGATCTGGAAGGATCTTACGCTGACCAATGACGCGACGACGTGGCATGGATTTTCTCCGTTGTCTTCTTCAGGTTTTATCCAAAACTTTTCAGTTTTTTCAAAAAATTAAAAATAATTTAGTGTTTGGCCTTACTTAACGGAATCCATTAAGACTTAGGACGCTTCACACCGTACTTAGAACGACCTTGTTTACGGTCGTTAACGCCAGCACAGTCAAGTGCACCGCGAACAGTGTGGTAACGTACACCCGGAAGGTCTTTTACACGACCGCCACGGATTAGTACAACACTGTGCTCTTGAAGGTTGTGACCTTCACCGCCGATGTACGATGTAACTTCGAAGCCGTTTGTCAGACGTACACGACAAACTTTACGAAGTGCTGAGTTAGGTTTTTTAGGTGTAGTAGTGTAAACACGAGTACATACACCACGTTTTTGTGGGCACGCTTCTAGTGCAGGCACGTTGCTTTTAACAACTTGCTTTGCACGTGGCTTACGTACCAACTGGTTAATAGTTGCCATTAACTAGCTCCTGATTTACTTGAAAGTAAGCTTTGTGAAAAATCTATCCCTAACAGCGGTTGGCAGTTAGGGACGCAAAATTCTATGCAGCAGTGAGAGGTGTGTCAAGAAATATACGGATCTTTTTTGTTCAATTAGGGCAATTAGTCCGTAAAGCTCAATCGACAGGAAAGAAGGGTTAATCCCAAGTCAGAGATTTGGCTTGTTTTGCTGTTAGTTCAACAAAGCCAGCATAGCTAACCACCTCAATAGATGGGCTAATGCGATTGCTCATGCCACGAGCTTCAATATCGCTTTGCAGTGCAAACACTGATGGACCTTTTACCTTACTGAACGCCTTATGCTGAGGGTTCGCAGCATACACGGCATCTTCAATCAGCAAGACATCATCTTGCTCACTGTACAGTGCCATTGCATCGTCTAATGCAGTTACGGATTTGATGATATGTAACATGGCTTCCTCAGAATGACAGCAGTTTGTCCGCTTGTTGCAGTTTAACTTTTAGTTGCTCATTATTTAGAGCCTCTGCATCAATGACTAGATCAGCTTGAGCCAAGCCACGCTCGGCAAGCGAATCGGCACAAACAAACACTTGCTCAATATCGTACAAATCGAACAGCTTTAACATTGGTGCGTAGTCTTTGCTTAAGATGCCATTAGGCTCTTGCCCAAGCAGCAATTGGTAAACACCATCGCCAACAAATAGGACTGTGATGTCTTCACAATACGCAGATGCCGCTAGCAGCGCATCCACACCTTCACGTCCCGCATTGCTACCATGAGGCGCGCTACGAAATAGGTAAGTTAGCTGACTCAAAACTGCACTACTCTATCTTGGGTTAACATGGCTTCGGCTAAGCTGCCCAAACCGGCTTGTTTGAACCCTGTAGCTAGGTTGTTCTGCTCCAGACCATGCTGATTCGCTTCATCTTCGCTGACGATGCCGCGACGTAAAGCTGCTGCCACGCACGTTTCTAAACGAACATCGTGTTGTTGTGCGAGTGATTGCCATGCTTTGGTTAGGTCAAACTCGTCATTGGCAGGCACGCTCAGAGCCGTACCGTTAGTGACGCCATCTTGGTAAAAGAACACACTCACCAGAGTATGCCCTTGTTCAATTACCGCTTGTGCGAATTGATATGCGCTGCGTGCCGATTGGCTGCCGTAAACCGGACCGTTCACTACCAGCGTGTAAGTTAATCCACTCACGCTTATTCATCCTCAGTTTTACGCTGACGAATGTATAGGTAAACGGTGTGTTTAGAAATGTTCAGACGATCTGCTACGCGGTTGATAGCGTCTTTGATATCGAAGATACCTTTGTCGTACAGCTCCATGACGATCTGACGGTTTTTGGTGTTATTCGATACCGATTTATCGGCGTTGATCTCTTCAATCGTGCGCTCAACCGTTTGGTCTACGAGTTCTTCAACATCACTTGCGAAGTTAACGGACGACGCCGCTTCTTTCGCTTCTTGCGTTGGCATGAAAGACTGAAGAACTTGAGAGAAAGGCGCATCAAGGTTGACGTTGATACAAAGCAAACCAATCACGCGGTTTTCACCATTACGAATAGCAACGGTGATCGACTTCATCAATACGCCACCTTTGGCGCGGGTGAAGTACGAACGTGAGAAGTTACGCTCAGAACCTTCGATGTCTTTCAGCATTTTAAGTGCTAAGTCAGTGATAGGAGAACCTACCTGACGGCCGGTGTTCTCACCGTTAGCAATTTTGATTGCAGAGGTATTGAGATCTTCCAAGGAGTGAAGAACGATCTCACAGAAAGGGCCGATTAGACTGGCAATGCCATCTACGACGGCTTCGTAAGATCTTAAGATGATTTTATCGTGCTCGGAAAATGGCATCACGGTAACAGATTCCATTTCGAGCAACATATCCGCATTAATTGTTTCTGTAGTTGTCACTGGTTTTGCCTTAGAGCGAAAAATCAACAAATTGGTGTAAGTTTATCAGAAATTTTGAATTGCACACCTAGCTAACTGACAATCTAGTGATTGAGAACAAATAAATTCTGATGAAAAAAGAAAGGCCTGACAATGTCAGGCCTTTCATCAAACAAATAATCAGTGCTTATTGTGTTGCTTTATCGCCGTTATCGATTTTTAGTAGCTCAACTTCAAAAACTAGCGTCGAGTTTGCAGGAATCGTTGGCGTGTCTTGTGGGCCGTATGCAAGCTCTGGTGGAATAACAAACTTGAACTTAGAACCAACAGGCATCAGTTGAACACCTTCAGTCCAACCTGGGATCACGCGGTTTAGTGGGAATGTTGCTGGCTCACCACGATCGTATGAGCTGTCGAATTGCGTACCGTCGATCAATGTACCTTTGTAGTGCACCTGAACAGTATCTGTATCTTTAGGCTGCTCACCTTCTGCTTTGGTCATAACTTGGTAAAGTAAACCAGAATCCGTCTTCACTACGTCAGCTTCTTTTTCAAAGTTAGCACGGAACTCATCGCCAGCAGTTTTGTTCTTTTCTGCTTTTTCAGCCGCTTGTTTTTGCATTTTCTCTGCAACACGCTTATCTAAAGACTCAAGAGCTGCACGAGTTTCTTCTTCATTAAGCTCTGCTTTGCCAGCAAAAACGTGTTCAATACCTTTAAGTACCAACTCTTTATTTAAATCAATACCGATCTCACCCGGCTTATCTAAGCTTGTGCTTAGGTAGTTAGCGAAAGAAACACCAATTGCGTATGCCGCTTTATCATCTTCTGTTTTGAAATGAACAAGTTTGCCAGTTTCGGCCTGAACCTGTTGCTTAACCACTGGTGTTGGCTCAACTGCCGCTTTTGTTTCTTCTTCTTTTTGACAGCCTGCCGCTAACGCAACTGTAGCCGCCAGCAGCGACACTTTAAAAATTGATTTCATTGATTTCTCCAATTGATGGCTAACCATTTGTCTTTGTGCACAAAACGATAAGAAATTCTGGTGTGCACGATCGTGTTGTACCAATATAACGAATATATTTAGCAAATAAACCAAAACCAAGTGGATATTTAGACTTGATGCGGATAATCTCTCACACTCTATTCATCACCATTGTCATTTCTGCGTTAACTGGCTGTTTTTTCTCGGCCAAACCCGATCAACGCTGGGAGTTAGACGCTAACGGAAGCACCAGCTTTGCATTAAGCCGAGATGCCCGCTTTGCACTTATTTACTCCAAAGAACACCACCTAGTTTTATGGGACTTATACCAAGATAAAAAGCTTGCTCAGCTTGGCCAACAAGATCCGCAAGCCAATACCGTCTCACGCATTCGCATTTCAGATAATGGACGCTTTGCCGTCACTGCCAGCCAGATAAATTTTGCCGTTTGGGACCTAGGTTGGACACAATCAGAGGGCCTTTGGTCAATATCTGACGGTTTGATCCGCGATGTCGATATTGCCAGTAACGGCGAACAAGTTTTGCTTGGGTTGTCGAATGGCAAGGCCATCTACGTCAACTTAGTCACTGGACGTCGACTAGAGTTCCTTGCCCATCAAGAAAAAGTGAATTCTGTGGCTCTCTCCCCAAATGGACATTTTGCTTTAACAGGAGGGAATGATTACAAAGCCTATTTGTGGGACACCAGCAGCGGACAAATTTTGCGCACATTTGAACATGAACAACGTGTCATTCGCGTCGCCTTGCAACGTGATGGGAAACTCGCCTTTACGTCAGATGGCGGGAATCAAGCCATCATTTGGGATTTAACTACTGGTCAATCACAGGCGAAACTAAGCAGTTTCTCTCGTCAGCTGATTTTTTCTACAGCTCGGTTCTCCGATGATGGCCGCTGGCTAATGACCGGAACACCATCAAGCAGAATAACCATTTGGGATAGTATGACTGGGAAAAAAGTACAAGGGTTTGAAGCGGAATCGCTAAAAGATGCACGCCCACCACGAGCGGTGGTGTATGATGCTGCTTTTGACAATCAGCAACGAGTAGTTACAGGCACTTCGGCCGGTATTGCTCAAGCGTGGACAGTAGATATAGAACCATGAGCGATAATATTCAAAAGTTAGAAGAGCGTATCAACGATCTTGAATGCCAACTCGCCTTCCAAGAGCAGACCATTGATTCTCTCAATGAAGCGCTAAGCCAACAACAACTTTTGATTTCAAAAATGCAAGATCAGATGAAGTATGTTGTCGGCAAAGTGAAAAATATGGATACGTCGAACTTAGCTGACCCTTCTGAGGAAACACCACCTCCTCATTATTAAACAAGATAGCTAAGAAAAAACGTAGGCAATCACCACACCAGCAACCACTAAACAACCACCGATGCGACGTAATTGATTATCTGGTTGCTCACTTAGCTGAGCAACCATATTACGCCATCCATTTGGAGCAATCAGTGGCCCTAATCCTTCAACGATCAACACTAATCCGATAGCCAGCCAAATAGAATTTGACATATTAACCTCTACTCATTTGCCTTAGTCGCTAGAAATAATAAAGGCTCCTATAAAGGAGCCTTTTAGATTAGATTCTTTTTTATTTCGCAGCTGCGCCAGAAGCATTGTTCATGTACTGGAAGAAGTCACTCTTCGGATCCAGAACAAGAATATCACTCTTCTCGCTAAACGATTTTTCGTATGCTTTCAAAGAACGGACAAAGCCGAAGAATTCTGGGTCTTTGTTGTAAGCATCAGAATAAATCTTGGCCGCTTTTGCATCCGCTTCACCACGTGTTACACGTGCAGTTTTATCGGCTTCAGCAAGTACTGTTGCGACTTCTAGCTCTGCTTGAGCGCGAATAACTTCTGCACGCTCACGACCTTGAGAGCGGTGCTTACGAGCAACCGATTCACGCTCAGCACGCATACGCTTGTAGATTGAGTCACTGATGTTGTCAGGAAGGTTGATTTTCTTCATACGGAAATCAACGATCTCAACACCAAGGTCAGTCAGTGCGCTATCACGGGTACCTTCCAGTACGTTTTCCATGATCTTGTCACGCTCGCCATCAATCTCTAACGCTTCTTTTGCTGCTTCTGTAGTGACTTCTTCGCTATCAACGCTATCTGGTAATACGTCTTTATTACGTGGACCAGAAACAATCTGCTTGATTTCACGAGCACCGATTTCAGAACGAAGAACGTCTGTTACTTTACGCTCAAGTAGCGCTTCAGCAGTCAGAACGTTACCGCCGCCTGTTGTCAGGTAGAAACGACCGAAGTCTTCGATACGCCACTTAACGTAAGTATCGATAATTACGTCTTTTTTCTCTGACGTTACAAAGCGGTCAGAACGACCATCCATTGTCTGAATACGAGCATCTAATGTTTTTACGCGGTCAAACAGTGGCATCTTGAAGTGAAGGCCAGGTTCGTAAATCTTAGAAACGCCGTTGTCATCAAGAACACGACCGAATCGGATGACGAGACCTCGTTCACCTTCTTGGATAACGAATACTGACATCAGTAACAATACAATCGTTACAACTAATACAGGGATCATTAACTTACGCATTCTTAATATCTCCCTTGACGTGAACCAGTTGTACGAGATTGCGAGTCTGAAGTAGTGTCATTTGACTGAGTCTCAAGCTCAATTTGGTCATAGGCAGAAGTTGACTTCAGCTTACGCTTGGTTTGAGTTTGACCCTCACCAGCTAGCTTATCGATCGGCAAGTAAAGTAGGTTGCCGCTTGACTCTGAATCAATCAGAACTTTCGACGTACTGCTGTAAACTTCTTCCATAGTATCTAGGTACAGACGGTTACGTGTAACCTCTGGCGCTGCTTGATATTCTGGCAATAGCTTTTCAAACTGAGCCACTTGACCTAGTGCTTCGTTAACAACGCGCTCAGAGTAACCCAATGCTTCCTTCTTCAGACGCTCAGCACGACCTGTTGCCTTAGGAAGAATATCGTTACGGTAAGCTTCTGCTTCACGTTCAAAACGCTCCTCATCCTCACGAGCCGCAATAGCATCATCAAATGCATCTTTTACTTGCTCAGGTGGACGTGCAGACTGGAAGTTGACGTCAACGATGACAACACCCATATCGTAGCTATCAATAATTTCATTCAGCGTTTCTTGTGTGCTTTGACGGATTTGTTGACGACCACTGGTTAGGATACTGTCCATCAGAGAGTCACCCACAACAGCACGCAGAGCAGAATCAGTTGCTTGGCGTAAGCTGTCGTCTGCGTTCGTTACGCGGAATAGGTATTTGTATGGGTCAGCAACACGGTACTGGACATCCATCGCAACGGTTACTACGTTTTCATCTTTGGTCAACATAAGACCTGATGAACGCAGTGAACGGATTGCCTGAACGTTAACCGGTTCGTATTCATCAATGAAACGAGGACGCCAGTTTAGACCAGGATCGACGATGCGGTCATACTTACCTAATCGAAGTACCACACCACGCTCGGCTTCACCGATCGTGTAAAAGCCGGAAACAAACCAGCCAACGACCAAAGCCGCAACAATCAGACCGAGGCCAATTGCACTGCCGCCTCCAATAGACGGACCTTTGCCGCCTTTACCAAACTTTCCACCCAGTTTCTGACTCAGTTTATTAAATACTTCGTCCAAGTCTGGCGGACCTTGATCACGACCACCTTTACCACCGCGATTATTGTTACCCCAAGGGTCATTATCGCGGCCGTTGTTGCCGTTGTTATTACCAGGCTCATTCCACGCCATTAGAAAGCTCCATCATTAGATATGACGTTATACTGTAGCAGTCATTTAAGTAACTATAAAGTCACGTAAATCTGCCTCTTCTCTTTTTTCAAGTCTAGACCAATCCACTTGTTGCATTCGAACATTAATCAACAAGTTTCCATCCTGATCATATTCCTCATGTTGAATACAGTTCAACTGAAAAAATGTACTGCGGATCCTTCCTTGATGTTGAGGTGGTATACATAGCTGATATTGCACCATCTGACTGGCTAATCGCTCTGTTAGAGCTTCAAAAATCAGTTCAATACCTAACCCTTCCATCGCAGAGACCCATACAGTACGAGGAATACCCTCTTCGTCTCTTTCGATTCGCGGATTTTGTTGATCAAGATTGTCAATCTTATTCATGACGGTTAGAGATGGCACCTCATGGGCATCAATCTCTTCAAGAACATCATGAACAGCTTGAATGTTCTCACGAAAACGGTCGTCACTGGCATCAACAACATGTAACAAAATGTCAGCTTCTTGCGTTTCTTGTAATGTTGCTTTAAATGCGGCAACCAAATCGTGGGGCAAGTGACGAATAAAACCAACCGTATCTGCTAATATGGCAGGTCCAACGTCAGCAAGTTCAATTTTTCTGAGGGTTGGATCAAGAGTTGCAAACAACTGATCCGCCGCATAAACACCCGCTTCCGTAATTCGGTTAAACAGGGTCGACTTACCCGCGTTGGTATAACCAACCAACGACACGGTTGGGATTTCTGCTCGATTTCTTGCTCGGCGACCTTGTTCACGTTGCTTGGCAACTTTATCCAAGCGACGGAGAATCGCTTTGATACGATCACGCAATAAACGCCGGTCAGTTTCTAGCTGAGTCTCACCCGGACCACGTAAACCAATACCACCTTTTTGTCGCTCTAGGTGAGTCCAACCACGAATAAGGCGCGTTGAGATATGGCGAAGCTGTGCTAGCTCGACTTGCAACTTACCTTCATGGGTGCGGGCACGCTGAGCAAAAATATCAAGGATTAGACCGGTACGATCAATCACACGACATTTACAAAGGTGTTCGAGGTTACGTTCTTGGGCAGGAGAGAGGGCGTGGTTAAAAATCACCACATCAGCCCCAGCAAGCTGCACTGCGTGAGCAACTTCTTGAGCCTTACCCTCTCCGACATAGTATTTAGGGTGAGGAGACTGACGACTACCAGTAATTACCTGTAGCGCAGAAACCCCAGCGGAAGAAACTAACATTTCAAACTCGTTAAGATCTTCCCATTCCCCTTCTTGCGTGAAGTTGATATGAACAAGTACGGCTCGCTCACCGGCTTCATAACGGTCAAACAAGCAATCAACTCCTTAAAATAATACTAGTATTAGGGTTCAGAATTAGTCTTCTGATTTTTCTTGCGGGCGATCAGATGACTGAGCACGTTCACCACTGTGATGGCTAACTGGACGTGCTGGTACAACTGTTGAAATCGCATGCTTATAAACCATTTGGTTTACAGTATTTTTCAGAAGAATTACGAACTGGTCAAAAGATTCGATCTGACCTTGTAGCTTGATACCATTTACAAGGTAGATAGATACTGGAATACGTTCGCGACGTAATGCATTTAAGAATGGGTCTTGTAAAGATTGCCCCTTAGCCATTTTATTTTTCCTTATTTGTAATTTTGTTTTAATTATTTAGCTAGTGGTGCGCTGCAATATAAAAGGTGCGGCCCTTGCATCTGAGCTAAACGAATAAAAAAACACCCTGTCATTCCCTGTTATGACGTCTTTGACAACAAATTTCAAGTAACAGATCCTTTGTAGGGCACGTTCACGCAAAAGCGATCACATTATACACAACGAAAACCTTCAGATGCTATTGCATTTGAAACAGTTTCAAGCGCTTCATCAATGTTCTCACTATCTAACCAAGTTAAATTATCCCAGCTGCGTAACCAGGTAATTTGTCGCTTGGCCAATTGACGGGTTGCACAGACTCCACGAAACACCGCTTCATCCAACGTACAATTACCATCAAAATAGTCCCACATTTGTCGATAACCGACACAACGAATAGATGGAAGATCAGGGTGAAGATCTTTTCGAGCGTAAAGTGCTTTCATTTCCTCTTCAAAACCTGCTTCAATCATTTTTTCAAACCGCAGTTCAATTCGCCTGTGGAGCTCAGCCCTTTCCTTGGGAGCTATAGCAAACTGCTTAACGCGAAACGGCAGGCTTTCCCCTTTAATTTGCGTCAGTTCAGTCAGAGTTTTACCCGAAACACGGTAGACTTCCAACGCCCGAGATAATCTTTGTGGATCATTCGGATGTATTCTGGCAGCCGATACAGGATCAATCTCTTTGAGTTGATCGTGCAGCACCTCCCAGCCTTGAGTCAATGCCTCTTGCTCAATTTGTTTACGAATTTCAGGATTTGCAGCCGGAAGTGGTGATAAACCTTCCAGTAGTGCTTTGTAATAAAGCATGGTCCCACCCACGAGCAAAGGAATTTTACCTTGTGCTGTGATGTCATGCATTTCTTTTAACGCATCACGGCGAAAGTCTGCTGCTGAATAGGCTTCACTCGGATCCAAAATATCAATTAGACGATGAGGAGCTAAAGCCTGCTCTGCTTCATCTGGCTTTGCTGTGCCGATATCCATGCCTTTATAAATTAAAGCGGAGTCCACCGATATGATCTCGATGGGAAACTTCTGGCGCAAACGTATCGCCAATTCTGTTTTTCCTGAAGCCGTCGGCCCCATTAAAAACAACGCTAAAGGTAGTTCTTTACTCATAACTCTAATGCTGCAATGGTGGCAGTAAAATCGACATGACGAACCAAGGTCTCATCATGCAATGGAAGCTGCCCCTGCCACAGTTGCTCAACTTCTGAAATAATTTGAATGGCTTCCGACAAAGTGTAGCTGCTTTTTACTTGTGTGATCTGCAACGTCAACCAATCAGCCAACTGAGCATTGTTTAATTCACCACTTTGCGAAGCTGCGTAAGATAGCAGATCCGGGATCAATTGTTGTAGGTTTTGTTGTCTTAGTGGCTGGGGAACACCCATAACCATGATCGCCTTAGGATTTCTGGCTTTTAACTCAATTCCAAATGTTACAAGTTGTTCCCTTAATGAGTTAGCACAATCAAGCAATTGCTGATCTAACTTCAAAGAAAGAGGCACGAGTAAAGGTTGGGCTTTCAGTACTCCCAGTTGGTTATTAAGCTGCCCTCGTACTCGATACCACTCCGCACGTTTAATCGATACCAGTAGGCTGGTTTGTTTGTCAGCCATTAACAGATACTGTTCCCCTACCAGATTGATAGCTTTGCCTAACGATTCAATCGTTGACGTCGCTTCGATTGCCTGCCTGCTGTTTGCTTCCACTTTTTTGGGATCTGGCTGTGATTCAATAAAATCGGGGGTTTGAAGCAACTCTTTATAAGCCCGCACTTCTTGCTTTGAAGGCGCTGGCTCACTATAACGCTCCGGTGTGGAATTGCGAGATGCAGGTTTTGCTGATTCTATCCATTCACTGCGTCGCGGAGCATCACGAACCTCTCTCTCTGTACTTTCCTCTTTTCTTGGATAAGTTGGAGTCTGCTCAATCGCTTGATAAACACGCTCTGGAACCTGAACAGCACACGCTTCTTGGTGCTCAGAAATTTCCGTTTGCGCCTTTATCTCAGTAGCATCATGAAAAGCAGAATGGCTCACCTCTTGGCGTTCAATATGTGCGCCTTGCGCCAACGCATCACTGAGTGCTTGATAAATAAAGTCATGTACTAGCCGAGCTTGATGGAAGCGCACTTCATGCTTCGCAGGATGCACATTCACATCAACCTGATGCGGGTCAATTTCAATAAACAACACATAAGCGGCAAATTGATCGGGGCGTAGGCTGGCCTCGTAGCTTTGACGTATTGCATGATTGATGAGCTTATCACGCATCATGCGTCCGTTAACGTAGCAATACTGCAGATCGCTCTGTTGCCTAGCGCCGTCAGGTGTCGTTACCCACCCATGTAGCTTCAACCCTTGATGCTCAAGTTCTATCGCTAACATATGACGTACAAAAGCACTGCCACATACGGCTGCAATCCGTTTCTCAGCTTGAGACTGAGTTTTTGATGCTCGGTACTGACGCACCAATTTGCCGTTATGACGTAAGTTGATCGTCACATCAAAGCGACTCAAAGCGATACGTTTGATCAGCTCATCAATGTGACTAAACTCTGTTTTTTCCGTACGAAGAAACTTTCGCCTCGCGGGCGTATTAAAGAACAGATCCAACACTTCAACCGAAGTACCAATTGGATGAGCAGCAGGCTGGATATTCACCTGCATATCGCGCCCTTCGGAATAAGCAGACCATGCTTGATCTTGTGTTGCAGGGCGAGAGGTAAGGGTAAGACGAGAGACAGAGCTAATACTTGCCAAGGCCTCACCACGAAAACCGAGGCTAAGAATGGCTTCTAAATCGTCAAGCGTATGTATTTTCGAAGTCGCGTGGCGGCTCAGTGCTAAAGAAAGTTCTTCTTTGACGATCCCTTTGCCATTATCTCGAACCCGAATAAGCTTGGCTCCTCCTTTTTCGATATCAATATCGATTCGAGTCGCACCGGAGTCCAAGCTATTCTCAACAAGTTCTTTGACTACAGAAGCTGGTCTTTCGACCACTTCCCCGGCCGCAATTTGGTTTGCCAGCCTGGCCGGGAGAATTTTTATCGTCATAGTAAACGCTTAGCGATTAGGAATGATCAACACCTGACCAACGGCCAGCTCATCAGAGCGTAAGTTATTCGCTTTACGAATATTATTAACACTTACGCCATACTTACTAGCAATCTTACCTAAAAATTCACCGCGCTTCACTTTATGCTTGCGTAATACAGGCTCTTTAACTTGAACCTTTGTGGTTATCTTGAGTTTTTGGCCTAGTCGAAGCGTATCAGAGCGCAAATTATTTTCACGCTTAATCGCACTGATCGATACACCGTACTTACTCGCAATTTTGCCCAAGAATTCGCCTTTCTTAACGACATGGGTAATGGTTTTTGACTTCGTTACCACTTTTGTTGCTGGTGCTGTCGACGTGTGAGAAGAAGAAACAGCAACTTGAGCACCCGGAATCACCAACACCTGACCAATCGCTAAACTTGAACTCTTCAAGTTATTCGCACGCATGATCGCTTTCGTTGATGTTTTGTATTTTTTAGCAATCAATGACAGTGACTGACCACGAGTTACTTTGTGCTTTATTTCTTTACCACGATTTGCAAACCGAGTGCCCTCGGGTGGGTTTTGCTTGAAATAATTCACTAGAGCAACGCGTAACGCTCTCGCTAGTTTATCTTGGTGACTACGTTGGAATAATAAACGTTCTTCACTTGGGTTAGAAATAAAGCCCGTTTCGACCAACACAGAAGGAATGTCCGGCGACTTAAGTACCGCCAAACTTGCATTTACTGGTTCTCTCTTATGTAGGTGTGCCACTTTACCCATTTCACGAAGGATCTTAGTTGCGACTTTATAACCTTCTTTTTGGGAGTGGCTAAACTGCAAATCAAGAAGAGTTTGACTCACGTTGCGGTCATTCGTGTTTTTCGCCAACACTTGACCTGCCCCGCCAAGCAACTGAGATTGCTTTTCATGATCTTCAACCCAACGGGCAATTTCAGTATTTGCACGGCGGGTATTAAGAACGAAAACTGACGCACCACGTGGTTTTGGTGAGTGGAACGCATCGGCATGAATCGAAACTAGCAAGTGAGCTTTGTTTCTACGTGCGATATCAGAACGCTTATTAAGGTTGACGAAGTAGTCACCACGTCGAGTAAGCACCGCCTTCATACCCGGCACTGCGTTAATTTCTGCAGCCAGCTTTTTCGAGATCGTTAAGGTTGCGTGTTTCTCATATTTACGTGTAGGGCCGATTGAACCTGGATCTTCACCACCGTGGCCTGCATCAATGGCGACCACAATATCGGCACTCCCATGCAGCTGAGAAGCATCTCGACTCACTTGTGTATTGTTAGAAGGCTTAGCAGGAGTCACTGGCGCAGCCACGTTACCATGTGGTAAATCAACCACCAAGCGATGCCCGTATTGACCACCCGGCGTTGGAGCCAGCTTGAACAACTGCGGCGTCACTTTTTTCTTCAACTCAAACACTAAGCGATAGGTATTTTTATCAGGTGGAGAACTCTTACGTACCTTACTCAAGACACGGCTATCCTTCACTACGATAGGCAGCTTAGTACTGAGTGTGGTTTGTTTCAGATCGACCACGAGGCGACTTGGGCTGGTTAGCGTAAAATAGCTATATTCAGCCTCAGATTTCAAATCGATAACAATTCGCGTTTCATCAGGAGAAGGCCAAACACGCACCCCTTCTAGTGCGTTAGCCCAGATGACGTTTGGGAAAAAAGCAAGAGCACAAATAAGTGAAAGGAAAACCGCTCTTATAGACTGACTAATCAACATAACTCCAACTGGGCAAGCAATTTACAACCATAGTCATTATTGGCAGAAAGCACGGCTATACGTTGTTCACCGTTGTAACGCAACTCAATATCTAAATCAGCTTCTGGTAGCATCCCTTGACCTTTTTCTGGCCACTCAACTAAACAAATCGCATCGGTAGTAAAGTAATCACGGATCCCCATAAATTCCAGTTCTTCCGCGTCCGCCAAGCGGTATAGATCAAAGTGATATACCTGCCATTTATCCAATTGGTAAGGTTCTACCAATGTGTAGGTCGGGCTTTTTACATTACCAGCATGCCCCAAAGCTCGTACGAAACCTCGGCTAAATGTTGTTTTGCCTGCCCCGAGATCACCATGCAGGTAGATCGTCGTTTGCTGAGAGCATTGCATCGCTAAAGCTGTTCCCAGCTGAATCGTTGCTTGTTCGTCTTTAAGGGCAAATTGTTTCGTACTCATGAATTGCATTCTCTAAACTTTCAAAAATTGACTATATAAAAATCAAAAGAACAGGAATAGTAAACTGGGTTGGAATTGAGAGACAAGATCTCTTCTGTAAGTAAAAGGAAAATAATCATGAATAATGCTGTTTTTTTCCTCACAACAACGCTAGATCCCGCAATTAAGATCCGGTAAGATCCCGCCCCCCTTCAAATGAGCAGCCGTATCATGGATTACCAACAACTGGCAAATAAGATAAAAATTTGGGCTCAAGAGCTTGGATTTCAAAAAGTCGGTATCTGTGACGTCGACTTGCATCAACATGAAGCGGCATTACAAAAATGGTTAGATGCAGGGTACCACGGCGAAATGGACTGGATGGCTAAGCACGGCATGATGCGTGCACGCCCTCAGGAGCTTCATCCCGGAACAATACGTGTCATCAGTGCACGCATGAATTATTTGCCACCAGAAGCTAAATTTGCCGCAAATCTCTCCGATCCGACCCAAGCCTACATCAGCCGCTATGCATTAGGGCGTGATTACCATAAATTGGTTCGCAACCAATTAAAAAAGCTGGGGCAACGTATAGAACAAGAAGTCGGTGAGTTTGGCTATCGCCCATTTGTTGATTCTGCTCCTATTCTAGAGCGTCCCCTTGCTCAAAAAGCCGGTCTTGGGTGGACAGGCAAACATTCGCTGATCCTCGATAAAGAATGTGGGTCTTGGTTTTTTCTTGGTGAGCTATTGATTGACCTTCCATTGCCCATTGATACTCCTAGCATCGATGAATGTGGAAGATGCACAGCATGCATAACATCTTGTCCTACTGAAGCTATTATCGAAGATGGCATCATTGATGCGAGAAAGTGCATCTCGTATTTAACTATCGAGTACGATGGCGTCATTCCCGAAGCTTTCCGAAAAGCAATGGGGAATCGCATCTACGGCTGCGATGACTGTCAATTAGTTTGTCCGTGGAATCGCTTCGCGGCACTGACTGAGCGTGAAGACTTTCATCGTCGCCCTAGCATTGAACAACCTAACTTGGTTACCCTCTTTTTGTGGGATGAAAAGACATTCCTAAAAAATATGGAAGGCTCTGCTATTCGACGTATTGGATACTTACAGTGGTTACGCAACCTGTCGATTGCAATGGGAAATGCACCTTATAAAACAGAGATTGTAGACGCCTTACAATCTCGAACTGGATTAAGCGAAACTCTCGACGTACATATTCAATGGGCGTTGCAGCAGCAAGTCTCTCAAATCCCATCACAAGCAACACCAGAACAGAAACAAAAAAGGTTAATTCGAATCATCCAGAAAGGGCTACCAAGGGACGCATAATGCGTGCCGTTTTCAGGCAACTCTTAGTTGATATTGGTCTAAAAACTAAAATGTGGAAAAAAGACAGATGTAGTGCTTGTTTTCTTACAGCTACAGAAGTTAATCACAGTGGAGATAAATGACCGGGATCAAAAAACAAGCACTTAATGATCTCTTTCGATGCTTTGCGATCTAACGCAAAACATCGCATTTCCCTTTAAATACATAGCATTAGCGGTATTTTTTATTTTTGAAAGAAAGTTAAATCACATAAATGATCTTTCAAAATTCCCACTTATACAATACAAAAAATCAGGTTACCCACCAAGTTATCCACAGAAGCTGCAATGTGGATAAGTCTGTTAATGAATGGTGATATCATCGACCAGATGGTGCATACGACGAAAGCATTCACGTAAAAGCGATAGCATACGTGGATTTAACGTACAAAAACCGCTAATAAAAGCAGTGGTATTTTTTATGAGGGATTATGCTTCACAGCATGAGAAAAGAGCACGATTCAATTCATGAATCAGAGGAATTGGTTGCGGGGGCCGGATTTGAACCGACGACCTTCGGGTTATGAGCCCGACGAGCTACCAAGCTGCTCCACCCCG
>NZ_JBNJOG010000027.1:0-17421 GCF_050113695.1 Vibrio sp. TRT 17S01
CAAGCGTTGCGAATCACTCTTAAACACTTTGTAAATAATATTGGCTTCGCTTCACAAAGCTGGAGTCTTATAACGCCCAATTAAGGGGTGAACAACGCCTCCACCCAAACCTAAAGCATTGCGCTATAAACACTAAACTAACTTGAAGTGAGGGCGCCAAGCGTTGTGAATCCCTCTTAAATTGCTTGTTATGTTTTACCACAAATACATGATTTACTTGAGAAAGAACTGCTATTTCTAACTAGTTTTCTGAACCAAACCACAAGGCAGCAACTAACTTGACCATCAAAGGCGACCAACCAGAAACGAGTAATTCCACTTTCCCGCCCAATGAGGCAAACCGCCCAAGTAACAACAAGTGCCCTTTCTTTCCAACCAAAGCGCAAAACAATGCCGAATTGCCGAGGCAACTACCAAACCGAAATGCTAATTGGCTAAGAACCTAGAAGCAACTTTAAGCCAGTTACACCAGGAACCAACCGCCACGACCTGACAATGAAGCAACCCGCGAACATAGGCATGTTTTACGGGCTGAGAGATTCAAGAACTTAGACCGACAATGCGGATTTGCTGAGTCTACTAGGGACGAATTGCCTGAGGGACAAAGAACTAGAGACTAAGACATTTAAGCCTTTGAAATACAAGTAAACATAACGCCGCATTAAGGTGCGAACAACGCTAAAACACCGAGCCTAAACCATTGCACCTTAAACACTAAAGCTAAGTTTAAACTGAGGTCGCCAAGCGTTGTGAGTCACTCTTAAATGCTTTGTTAGGCGCTTCACGCAAATAGTTTAAATTGGATTTATAGAACCACCTTTTAGAAAAAGAAACACACGTAACCCAATACATTTGATTAAAACCCAAATGCTAAAGCGACTCAGTCTCTGAAACCCACTGCAACCAAAACACCAAAGAAATTAGCAAATCAGCGCATACATATGGAATTTGGAAAGACTAACTTTCAGTGCGAAATTTCAGCCAATAAACGCGTTTCGAAGACAAATAAAATTGAAGTGATTTGAGCCATAGGAACTAACAACAAACCGGCGACAGAACCTAATGAGGCAACCCGCAAACTTTGACATGTTTTACGGGTTGAGCGATTCAATAACTTGAGAAGATAAAGCCAAATTGCCGAAAAACTAGAACAAATGGCTAAAGAGAAATTGGAGATTTGAACTAAGAAATTTCTAACTGCGCCTAACGCCCAATTAAGGGGTGAACAACGCTACCACCCAAACCTAAAACATTGTGTCATAAACACTAAATTTGAAGTAGAAGCAAAAATGCCGAGCGTTGTGAATCCCTCTTAAATTGCTTGCTATGTTGATTTTCTTCAGTGTAGAAATAGCGTTCAACTGACTAGCCACAACACTTGCCCTGCTCTTGGATTGGTGGGCAAGGGACGCTCCCATAAGAGCAAAATACACAACAATCGCCAGCCTTAGGCTTGAGTAGTTCACCACACCTTTTACATTCATAGAAGTAGAGACATGAATCTGTCGGCATGACTTCCCTGCTTTTATGTCCACACTTCGGGCAAATTAACTCCGATTCCAATACTGTTTTCACGAGAGTTTTTCCTTCATTCTGAGCTCATTCTAAGCATAGAACCTCAGTAGCAACATAACGCCCAATTAAGGGGTGAACAACGCCTCCACCCAACTTAAAGCATTGTGCCATAAACACTAAATTTGAAGTAGAACCAAAAATGCCAAGCGTTGAGAATCCCTCTTAAATTGCTTGTTAGGGCTCTGCTACGAGGCTATGTTTATAAACACTAAAAGTTTGATCAACGAACTTAACTTCCCTATTTGATGAAATAAAGATTTTATCTGAAGAGTTGGCAATTTTTGTATTGAGTAATGCAACAAACCTTTCATCAGCGTCAAAAACCCCTTCATCCATAGGCTCGTTCTTACCTACTAAAGCTGCATTTTTATTGATAGGGACGCAAAGCTCTATATCTTCTGTATCAATACCAAAATAAGGAAGCGTTGCCATGTCTGGGTGACTTAAATAAACCGGACAATCTGAGGTAATAAAATGGTCATTTAATTTTGAGATATATAGTCGATAGTACTTCTTTGAAAAGTGAGGTAACAAACTTTGTAGTAACCGCAACTCCGAAACGATTACATCATTTTTCCCAAACGAAAAGGCATCTAAGTTCGTAATTTTCACACCATCGGTAATGCTTTCATTTACAAAACTCACGATATCATCAAAACCACTGGACAACCATCTCCTAGCCTTTGGGTGCCTAATATAGAGTGTTGCCAAGAGCATAAACAAGCCATCACGATTTTCCATGCTTGGTAATTGCTGGCTAGTTTGAATGTAATGTAATGCTTTTTTAATTTCAGGCTCTATTTCATTTGCGTAGAATTTTTCAACGACTAAACCATCACCAACACCTTCAACAGTGTAGTAATCTCTCGATTTACATATACCTATCGGGTTAGTAACGTAGCTTGGTGACCCGTTTTTAGGTTGCACTCTAAAGCGGGACGTTTTTTTGCCTTCATTAGTAAAACCAGATAAATAACTAGCCGGAATATAATGATGACCTGCTTGCCTTCCCATATGTTCTCCTGAGCCCTAACGCCCAATTAAGTTGTGAGCAACGCTACCACATTGCCTAAACGCTTCGCCGTAATCACCACACTAGTTGAAACCGAAAGCGCCAAGCGTTGCGAATCAACTTGAATTGCTTGTTAGGGGCAGGTTCAGTATTCCTCAGAAACAATTAGTTCATCACCAGACTCTATGACAACAAAAGCCACTGAATGGTGTTTGTTATGAAAACCAACAGAACATATAGCCATTGTGCCCGAACCACATGCAACCTCGGGGTAGTGCTTACTAAAAGAGCTTTCGCCTTCTTGTTTAGGTGAGAGGTCCCAGCCTTTAGCAATAAGTTTATCTTTCACCACATCGTAAGCTTTACCTTTAAACTGAGAAAAATCTAACTCATTAGCTGCTGTAGAAGTAGTAAGAGCAAAAACTGAAGCTAGAACGACACCAAACTGCATTTTCAATCTACTCTTCCTTACAAATATCGATAGCCCCTAACGCCGCATTAAGGTGCGAACAACGCTAAACACCTAACCCAACCACTGCACCTTAAACACTAAAGCCAAGTTTAAACTGAGATCGCCAAGCGTTGTGAGTCACTCTTAAATGCCTTGTTATATTTTTTTACTCACGAGCTCTACTACATCAATTGCAGCTGCGCCGGATTTGAAATGACGACCAAGATCGTAAGCCATATTTTCAAGAGGAGCATCATCGTAGCCAAACTCATTAATTTCTTGCACATACCTTCTTAGAAAACTCACTCCACCAAGTTGTTCCCATTGAACTGTATGCATTAACTCATGAATGTGAATTTCCATGTCTTCTTGATGTTGAGGTTTCATAAAGTACATATGCTTATATGTTATCGCGCCACAATCCATATCAAGAAAGTCACCTAAACCTATTTGCCTCAGTTCAGGAATATCAGGCTTCGGAATTGTATCAACCACAACAAATTTACACTTAGTCAAGTAATCAGGGGAATAGTAACCTGAAAATACATTTGAGAATTTGCTACAGGATTGAGCTACCTCTTCGTACTCTGAGATAATGTTGTCTATCCACTCATCAAACTGCTTTATTGGCATATTTTCTCCGTAAAATATAACGCCCTGTTAAGGTGTGAGCAACGCAATACCAAAGCTTCTGCACACCACCTTAAACACTAAAACCAACGCATAGTAAAAATGCCACGCGTTGCGAATCACTCTTAAACAGTTTGTTATGTTTTGAGTTCGACGCCGATACTTTTGTAGTACTCAGAGACCAACTCCCACCTTTGTTCTGAGTAATCATTAAACTTGTCTCTCCAATCAGGGCAGTTAGTGAAATAATCATCTGATGCCTCTGTAAGATAGTTGTCAATTGCTTGAGCTGTAAACTCAACTCCTAGCTGCGAAAAATGATTTTTGTAGTCCTGCAATATTCTCAAGGAATTAAAATCACTGGCCCGACGCAAGAGGTCATACATTGCAGAGTACCAGTTCATTGAGTAGGTAAAGAAATGATCCCACCCTTCCATATCTGCTATTGACTCAAAGTATGCCAACACAAAAACAGGCCATTCAACATCTGTAAGGTTCTCTTCTTGACTTAAACCTTTATCTAAATGCTATCTATGTCGATGCTCAGTACTCCTGTAAAAACATAACGCCGCATTAAGGTGCGAACAACGCTAAACACCCAACCTAAATCACTGCACTTTAAACACTAAAACCAAATTTAAACTGAGATCGCCAAGCGTTGTGAGTCACTCTTAAATGCTTTGTTATGCGTATTTTTATACGATAGTTCGACAGTTAACTACATAAGAACATTACAATATCAGGCAAGAAGTTGCCTATGAGTGACCATGAACCCAAATTTGTATTTGTAATGTTCACATACCTAATCCCCTGAGTAAGATACCCAAATAATAAGCAACTATTTAAAGGCATCGTCATGGCACACAACGCATACTTAACCATCAATGGTGAAAAGCAAGGACTCATTTCTAACGGTTGCAATACTCCTGACTCTCTAGGCGGAAAATACCAAAAGCCACACATTAATGAAATCACAGTAATTGCTACCGAACATACCATGATGAAGCTTCAAGGGCAGCACTCCAAATCACATAATCCAATTACCATTACTAAGTTTATCGACAAGTCCACTCCCTTACTGGCAACTGCATTTGCTAGACAAGAACACCTAGAATGTACACTTAACTTTTACCGTACTAATGGTAATGGTTACAATGAAAAGTTCTACACCGTAGAGCTGAAAAAGGCACTGATTACCGCCATCAATTTTTCCCAGCCACATACTCTTTTATCACACGATGAAGAAATGACAGAGCAGATATCTATCAGTTACCGCGATATTATTTGGAAGCACAACATCGCCGGTACTGAAGGTTATGACAACTGGGAAAATGGCGGTCGACATGAAGAAAGTTGATTTACACGATTTATGGCAAGTTCAGGCCGCTGCAAAAGGTTTGAACATGCAAGCTTCATCGTTGATGCACAAACATATTACTAACGGCTCTTTGAAACTAAAGTTTTCTCGTGATGTAGCTGTTTTTGGCAAGTGTCTAGTTCAGGACTTTGAACAAGGTAAGAAAACCAAAACTCAGGTCATGGCTGAGTTTCAGAAAGAGAAACACAACCTATTAGAACAAAGTCGTGAGATTGCTACTAAAGGGATTGGTTTTGTGGCTGGTGTAATGCAAGTTGTCGGAGGAGGGGCAACCTGTTATGCCTCCGCGGGAACCATGTGCGCTTTAGTTGGATTACCCATGATGGCCCACGGTGCAAATAACATGTATGAAAATGGTCGCTACTTTTTTGATGGTAACCCAAACCATGTTGGTTTAGTGAGAAAGGGATACCAGAACACCGCTGAGTTTGCTGGGTACGACAAATCTTATGGTGACATTGCTTACTATGGTGCTGACTTGGGATTATCTGCATATGGGTTAATTGGCCGCTCAACAACACTTAAGCCAATTGAATCATGGAATCACCTGCCACACGCTAGGCGATTCAAATTATTTAGATATTCAGCTGAAGATTACTTAAGAGGTTACCAAGCTACCAGTAAACCAGTTCTAGCAATTGAAATGGGTGCAGATTACAGCACAATACAAACTATCAAGGCTAGCAGTGATGACTAACTTACTTTATTTATGTTTTATATCTATATTTGTCGCACTCACGATGAAACAAGGTCTTAAGATAAAATTTAAAAATACGTTCTTACGATTTATCTATATTGTAAGCATAGGTGTTTTGATCTATGCGCCATATTATCAGCTTTTTGCAAGTGGCGAGTTTAATTTTCTATTTTTAAAACTAACTTTTGAAAACCACCCTTGGGTCAGCTTTGCTTCATTAGGCTACATGTTTTTTATAAGTAAGTACCTACCCGTCAAATGAAGGATACGCATAACGCTCTGTTAAGGTGTGAGCAACGCAATACCGAAGCTTCCGCATGCCGCCTTAAACACCAAACGCAACGCATAGTAAAAAATACCACGCGTTGCGAATCACTCTTAAACAGTTTGTTATACCAATTTAGTCACCCCAAAAGTCGGGCTCTAGATCACCAAAATCAACACTTGATGGAGAAGAAATGAATTCAACATCAGTAATTTCTATTGAAGAAAAGTCTTCGCAATCAGTAAAATCGCCCGAAAACGTTATCAGAACCTCGGTTTGAAAATCAAACGAGGTACTTGCTGAACTTGAGTCCAAAAATACATAGTCTTTATCAATAGAATCATGTACTGATAGTGAAAACGAACAAGATGCATCCGCTTCGATACTTACTATTGCCTGAACCACTACTTGCTCAGAGTCAACCTCGACTAATTGTAAAATTGGGGATGACCCATCGGATAAAAACTCCATACTATTGAACGATACTTCAACCATATCGTTCTGCTCCCAATAAAATCCGGATGTAGCATCTGCATACGGATCTAATTCGTTTGTGTAATCTGCCGCATGCTCTTCAACCAAGGAGTAAAATGGACTCGAACTGCCAGGCACTAATGTTTTTGCTAATGAAGCAAAAAATGTATATGGAGCCGTCTGTGGTTGGAATATCGAAAGTGCTTCTGCAAAGTCTTGTGTGCAATCAATCCATTCCGAGTTCTCTGCATATTTTAACCAATCGTTATCAGTTGTAACTGCGATAACTTTAGTACCATTATGTTCAGCCCAAGCTTCTAATGTCATCAAAGCTATAGCATCAGGAAACTCGCTTTTTTTATTACCACTTTGAGCAAAAGGAGGCTCGTTATCAAAATAAGCACTAATCAATGACTTAACATCAAGATGATCCTCGGAATTAATAACTAGCAACCCCGTACTATCTACAAAGTCTTGCAACCGCGCTGTTGTAATATCCTCGACAGATTCTGCTAATAGCATTCCTTTAGCATCACTAACTATCGATTCCCCTACATTTAAATGTACTACTGTATTTTTTAGAGACTTTTCTAGAGCAGACCGTGTATCACTGATCTTTTTCTTTAAATGTGATTCAACTTCTTGATAAACGATATCAGATAGGACTACCTGTACCTCACTAGGCTTAAATTGCTCTAGCTTTTTAAATAACCCAGACTCTATACGTAACCCATTTCCATCAAATATTGATGTATCGATGCTAATTGCACCGTAATCCGTTGCACTCATTATTTCTCCAAATTGGTATAACGCCGCGTTAAGTGGTGAACAACGCAAACCACCAACCCTAAACCATTGTACCTTAAACACTAAAACTGATTTAAGCCGAGATCGCGAAGCGTTGTGAGTCCGCCTTAAACGCCTTGTTAGGCGAAGTTTCCCACCCGTGTTTAAGTGGTTTTGAAAGCAGATTACCTGAAACCCTATCGCCAACAAAATACACACGCACTTTTTGCGATTCAAGAACCACAAAACTCACTATGTTTCAGCCAAGGTTTCAACGACCACGAAATACGAATTTACAGCGACTAAGTAGCTTTTGAACCTGAGAAACTAACAGCTACGAGCTAATAGCGACAACGAAAGCTACGATTGACTTGCCCTTGCCACATTTTGAGCCAGTGAAACTCGCCACCAACCTACACCAAAAATCAATGAGGCAACCCACGAACTTTGGCATGTTTTACGGTTAGAGATATTCAAGAATTTAAGCCGACAGCGCAAAGTTGCCGACATAGAAAAACGAAAGGCCAAAGAGGAATAAGAAGATGAGAACAAAGAACTTTTCTGCCCGTCGCCTAACGCCGCATCAAGGTGTGAGCAGCGCTTGGCTATACTTGAGCGAAGCGAAAGCGCCAAGCGTTGCGAATCACTCTTAAATGCTTTGTTATGTTCGTAGCCGCGTGTGCCACCTAGCTACTTCCGTGAGCCTACTTTCATAGACTTTATTCACTGTTGCTATATGAGCTATGCAGTCAAAATTAAACAACACCACACGTTTTTTAATAGTTTTTACTTTATCCGTATCTACTTCAACTGTTAAAGATGCTTTCAATAATGTTGATAAATCGATATTTTCCTTTATAACTTCACTTCTAAACCAAGCTGATAGCTCATTGGAAATATACAGTTCTAGCTCACCAGCAATCGAATGTGAAACTTTTCCATCGAGCAAGTTAATACACAAAACACCATTAGGCAGCTCAGATAACGTTTCGAGGTCTTCACCCATCCGCCAACCGACAAACATCTTGGGTAGAACTTCAACGTAGTGATTAATCCTTTTTAGTCCCATAATCCCTCTAGAACATAACGCCGCGTTAAGTGGTGAACAACGCCACCACCAAACCTAAACCATTGTACCTTAAACACTAAAACTGATTTAAACCGAGATCGCCAAGCGTTGTGAATCCGTCTTAAACGCTTTGTTAGCACACAATTTCCAAGCTGTACTCCACTGTATTTTCACTATTAGAAACTGTCTGTTCAAAACCCAGTTTCTTTAGTACCGAAGAGCTCCTACTATTCCAAGAATGGACACCTGCCCAAATACTACCTTGATAACCCGAACTACAAACATGTGATAGCAAAGCTTTGCACATTTGCGTCGCTAAACCCTGCCCCCAGAATTCCGGATTAACCCAATAAGCTAAAGCCAAACGATTTTCCTGAGGAAGCAATGTGACCTGACCAATAACTTGGGAGTTGTGCAATCGGCGACAGCTCCAAACATAACATTTGCCCATATTCCATTCTGACATACGATTTGAACACCAATTCTCAGCTTGAGTTAGAGTTTTAATGTTTGCTAATGGAAGCGACTCAGGAAATAAATCGGAGTTCACTGCGGTTAATAAATACACTGCATCAGCGATTTCTATTGGAGTAAATACAAAACTTGAACATTCAAATTTTCTTGCGAATTTCAAAGCCTTCTCCTTGTATGCTAACGCCGCATTAAGGTGTGAGCAACGCTGCCACCAAACCTAAACCATTACGCCGTAAACACGAAACCCAACCTTGAACTGAAATCCCCAAGCGTTGGGAATCACTCTTAAATGCTTTGTTATGTGAATTTTTCCAGCGCGCTCAATATACACAACCATTAAACTCAATGACTTGATTACTTAGAACGTGACTGCCTTTGTAAGTCTTAACCATGCCTCCACGGTAGACAAACTCATTCCAATTTTTCTGCTGTATGTCAAAGTAATGAATAGGCAAAAGTAACTCTGAATACCCTGAACTTCGATATACATCAGGCTCATAAGCAAAGAGAAAAGAATGAGTTACACCAAAAGACACCAAGTATTTATCCAGTTCTTTTACGATGACTTTGGCTAAGCCCAGACCACGCTTATTTGGTGCAACAGCAATACCGCCAACTATGCCCGCTTTGAAGCTTGTTGAGCCTTGTGACATTAAACGGCTGTAAGCAAAACCAGTAGCAACAATCTGATTTTCGTCTTCAATGAGAACTGCACAAACGAACTCGTGATTAAAATTAACCGTAGAGTCTTGGCCAAAAACCGAGTTTAGATGTGTATTAAGTGCAGCTTCATGCGCCTCAATTTCACCATTTTCGACGACTGATATTTTCAATATGCGCTCCATTCACATAACGCCGCATTAAGGTGCGAATAACGCTAAACACCTAACCTAAACCATTGCACCTTAAACACTAAAGCTAAGTTTAACTGAGATCGCCAAGCGTTGTGAGTCACTCTTAAATGCTTTGTTATGTACTAGTTTGATATAGATTCACCATTCACGATCCCAGAAACAAGTTCAGTTGTTTCACCGTTTGCCACAGTTTTAATCGCTATTCCATACCCAGATAAAACCCACCTCTCAGAGCTCAGTGACCTTTTTTCCCCTGAAGGCAACGTCACTGTTGTACTATATTCAAACTTGCATGTATTAAATGTTCCAGCAGCAATTGTAATTACTTCCATTCCGACAAACTTATTTGAAACATCGTAAACAAACTGCTCAGCTCCTGAAATCATCGTATATGTATCACTATCTGTGTCACCCAATTTCATATCAAAAGCATTTCTAGATGGCGGTAAATAGTACCACTCTTGGCTTGCACTTATGCCACCTAATATGAAGTAAGATTTATTAGTTGAATCCACGGTTACGTACAAACTGTCACCTGTATTCTCATTATGCTGCTCAATAACATCCTGACCTCGAAACTGGGCACTCTTGACTAAAGCACTTTGCACTGAATCAATATTGTTTTTTCTAGTTGTAATTGTATATCTAGCACCCGGTTCAAATAGCTGAGCACCAAAACAAGTAGATGCCTCTATTTGAGAGCTAGTTGAATCAACAGCCCCACCGTCTCCACCACCACAACCAGCAATTATTACGTTAAGCCCTATAAAAAGAGCAGACTTTATTCTCATTTATTTGTTTCCATTATTATCAGAAAGTGACAATTACATAACGCCCTGTTAAGGGGTGAGCAACGCAATACAAAAGCCGCCGCATACCACCTTAAACACTAAAACCAACGCATAGTGAAAATGCCACGCGTTGCGAATCCCTCTTGAACAGTTTGTTAGTCGCGAGGCACCTAGCGACAATTTTAAGCCGAACTAAACTTTGCGAACAACAAACTTTATGTGCTTTGATGCACTTAAGTCAGGCGTAGTCTCAAAGCGACTAGTCAATGAAACCACTTGGAACAACCAACACCGCAGAAAACGGACTGACAACACCAAAGAGCGCTTTTGGAAAGCCAATCTCACAGTGCGGACTTTCAACAAAGTCACTGAAACCAAGTGGAACTTACAACACCAGAGAAAACGTCATTTCTGCGAGTAAATCGGCTTTTGTACCCAACAAATACACCGAGCGGAATTGCAACCAAAAACAGATTCTCGATTACCCCGCTCTATCACCACCAAAGAACGAAACAACCGCTTGGAAAATAGCAATGCATTGATTTAAAAACGACGAAACAGAGCTTTGACCGTCGAAGATAGAACTATGAATCAAACGACCAGTAGCCAAGTTTTGAGCTTACAAACATAATTTTGACTGCTAGCTTTTTCTGGCGACTAACGCCGCATTAAGGTGCGAACAACGCTAAAACACCTAATCAAACCGATGCACCTTAAACACTGAAACCAAGTTTAAACTGAAATCGCCAAGCGTTGTGAGTCACTCTTAAATGCTTTGTTATACGCGTTTCTTACGACGTTTATAAAGCCAAAAGTAGAAAAGCAGTACAACCATAAAAATAGCATTCTGCCCAAGGTGCCGTTTTATATAGTTCCTTGCCTCATTTTCAGCAAGAAGCCTTAACCCTCTCTGCTCTTTATTTTCTTCAGTTGGTTCAAACAGAGTTTCATTCCCAAGCAGGTCTATATAGTAAACCTCGCCAACACCAAGAAGATACAGTTCAGCTGCGATCAATTTTGTCGCTTGAGTAAGGTCTTGAGGCGAAGCATTAGAGTTACTTCTTGCTTTATCATAAAGAGTAAATGCTTGCTCTTTATTTGTTAATAACTCGACATACTGCTGTGCCTTAAAAATCGAAATACCAGAGAAGAAAAAACTAGCTAGTAACGCCAGTAACAATATGAAGCCAAATACATTCCAATACCTCACTTTTCATTCTCCCATACTTGATATTTTCGTAAGCGTATAACGCCAAATTAAGTAGTGAGCGACGCCACCACCTGACCTAACGCATTGTGCCGTAAACACTAAAGCTGATTCAAACCGAAAATACCAAGCGTTGCGAATCTGCTTAAATTTATTGTTATAAGGCGGACTTTTAGTTAAGCGCCTTTTCCAACCAAACAGAGCTGATGTACTGACCATTTTTCTTTGCATATTCATTGAATACGCCAATTTCTCTAAAACCAAAACGCTTGTGCAAGGCAACTGAAGCGTCATTAGGTAGTGCGATACCTGACAACACCCTGTGGACACCGCAATCAGAAATTGATGAGAACAATTGGGAATATAGTTTTGAACCAACCCCTTTACCTTTCGCGGTTGAAGTAAGGTACACAGTAACTTCGGCTGTATCCTCAAATGCTGAAATATCCCTATAAGGCTGAGAGCATGCAAAACCTAGCAACTCCCCACTTTCGGTAGCAACGAAAAGTTGATGCTTACTATTGCATGAGAACTGAGAGAACCAATTTATACGGTCTTCTTGCGTAAATGCACTCTCTTCAAAACGAGCATTAGTATGCTCAATGTAAAAATTGAAGATGTCTGTAATAGCTGCAACATCGCTTAGTTTCCCTACTCTAATTTCCACGAAAGTTCCTTTTATTTTCGAGCCTTATAACGCCGCGTTAAGTGGTGAACAACGCCAACCACCAAACCTAAGCTATTGTACCTTAAACACTTAACCTGACTGGAACTGAAATCGCCAAGCGTTGTGAATCCGTCTTAAACGCCTTGTTAGGCGAAGTTTTCCACCAGTGTTTAAGTCGTTTTGAAAGCAGATTACCCTAAACAAAATAAGCAACCAAACACCCACTGACTTTTTGTGATTCAAGAACCACAAATGTCACTATCGTTTCAGCCGAAATTTCGACAACCACGAAATACAGACTTTCAGCGTTCAGGTTGCTTTTGAGGAAGCGAAACGTAAAGCTGCAAATTTAAAACGAGAACGAAAGCCTCGATTAACTTGCCCTTTCCACACTTTAAGCCAGTGAAGCTCGCCACCGACCGACACTAAAAAACCAATGAGGCAACCCACGAAATTTGGCATGTTTTACGGTTTAAGAGATTCAAGGATTTGAGCCGACAATACGGAATTGCCGACTAAGGAAAACGATGGCCAAAGAGAGCAAGAAGATTAGAACAAAGAACTTTTCTGCCCTTTGCCTAACGCCGCGTTAAGTGGTGAACAACACGACCACCGAACCTAAACCATTGCACCGTAAACACTAAATTTGATTCAAACCAAAACTGCCAAGCGTTGTGAATCCGTCTTAAACGCTTTGTTATATGCGTGTTTGAGTAGAGAGAGTAACCAAGTCATCACTGTCGTACAAACGTTCTGTGGATTCTTGCATACCAAGCTTTCGGAGTAGTTTTTCTGATGCCAGATTTTCTATTACCGCTACACCATAAACTTCAGACACCAAACCCGATTCTAAGGTGAAATTTAAGACTGCCTTTGAAGCTTCAAAAGCTTACCCTTTACCTTGATATTGAGATAGTAATGCATACCTGATATCTGAAAAACTCGAGTCAGGAACTAACTCAACGCCAGCATAACCGATTTTTTGAGATGGCTTACTCTTTAACGCAACAATGAAAGTACCATAGCCTTTCGACCAGTGAGCCACTTTGCTTGGTACGTAATTCTGAATGTACTCCGAGCTAAAAGGCTTTCCACCCGGTAAATATCTTGTTGTCTCAGCGCAAGTCAGAAGTTTTGTATAAATATCAGAATCTTTTAAGGTTACAGGGCTAAGTAATAGTCTTTCAGTCTCGATCATCGAATTATCCATTCCTCTAGAGCATATAACGCCCAATTAAGGGGTGAACAACGCCTACACTCACACCTAAAGCATTGTGCCATAAACACTAAATTTGAAGTAGAAGCAAAAATGCCGAGCGTTGTAAATCCCTCTTAAATTGCTTGTTAGGCGATGCTTCCCACCAATGTTTAAGTAGTTTGAAAAAGTAGGTTACCTGAAACCCCATAGCCAACAAAATGCACACGCACTTTTTGCGATTCAAGAACCACAAAACTCACTATGTTACAGCCTCACTTTTGACGTTTACAAAATTTAGCCTTTCAGCGACTAAGAGGCTTTTGAATCTGAGAAACTAACAGCTACGAGCTAATAGCAAAAACGAAAGCTTCGATTGACTTGCCCTGACCACACTTTGAGCCAGTGAAACTCACTATCAACCTGCACCCAAAACCAATGAGGCAACCCACGAACTTTGACATGTTTTACGACTGGAGAGATTCAAGAACTTAAGCCGACAACGCTAAATTGCCGACTTAGAAAAACGAATGCTCAAATAGAACTAAGAAGATGAGAACAAGAAACTTTTCTGCCCGTCGCCTAACGCCGCATTAAGGTGTGAGTAACGCGACCACGAAGCCCAACCATACCACCGAAAACACTAAACTCAACGATAGAATGAAAAATGCCAAGCGTTAGGAATCACTCTTAAATGCTTTGTTAGGCATATTTTCTGACAATAGCTGACTAACTTCCTTTGGGTACTCTTTGGAAAGAATCCAGCCTCTACACAAGTTAAATAGAGAGTCTACAGATTCATAAAATGCTGCTACTGCTTCTAGATAGTTTTGCTCAGGAATAAAAGCTTGCTCATGAGAGATAGATACTCCGATACCTCCATTCTCATCACTTTGAGAAATGATCCCATGAATGTGCTTTTCTGATAGGTGTATAAATCCTGAACAGTTCTTATACACGCCTTCCATCCAAGGAAATTTCGGGTTAAACGTTTTCAGCAAATACCAATCTTGTAACTTTTGATTGTCTCTACTTTTAATTTTACTCACAGATTCGCCAGAGAGTACTTTATTCGCAAATTCATGAGGGTCATCAACTAATGTAGACGCAGCTAATCGAAGAATACTATCTACTTGCATTCGCAGGAACGGAGCAGCAGAAATATAGTTCCTTTCTTTAATTAGATGAATAAATGCATGCAAATTGCATTTTGAACGATTTACAGCAGCGAGGAACAAGAAGTCCAATGGATACATTTTTGAACCATCAGCTTCCATAATACTCTGAGCATACTTAATATGCTCTTTATCAGTTCTCTCAAGCCTTTCTAAATATTTCTCAAGCTCTACCATTTTACCCTCATATGCCTAACGCCCAATTAAGTTGTGAGCAACGCTACCACCACACCCAAACACTTCACCGTAATCACCCAACAAGTTGAAACCGAAGACGCCGAGCGTTGCGAATCACTCTTAAATGCTTTGTTAGCAATATTCACCACCCAACCAATCAAGGTTCATCTCTTGCTTTATGTTTTTTTGAGTCAACTTATATGCTCTAGAACCTATAGGATAATCTTTGAAGCTTTTTCGTAACTCGCTCCATTCAGTTGATAATGAAGCAAAGTTAGAAAAATCATCTAAGTGGTAAGATGCCTCTATTTTTTCATAAAGATTCTTCACTTGATCTGCTAGCTCTCTATAGCCACCTGATTTCTCGAAATCTTTTTGTTCAATGAGTGCGAGTGTAGAACCAGTCAAAGCAACTACAGCAATGAGCTTCAGAATTAGTGAGGGAATGTCTTCGTCAAAACCTATTGCCACTATGCTAAAAATTATTGGTAACGACAAATACAACTTGTACTTTCTATCCAACAAATCAGCTTGTTTATGCAAACCCTTAAACGTATATGCAGAATCCTCGCCTAAACGTCTTAGTAATTGTTTTTCATTGTCATTCATAATATTTACGCTGGAAATTCATTGCCAAATATTGAACTTCGGCACAGTTCAGCAAAAGCAAAGTCAGATAACTGCTCTAATTGAAACTGAGACATGTTGTTAACCGTCCACCCTAAAGCCCGAAACAATTGTTGAACACCATCGCGATAGCTAGACATGGTTCTGATGTTTTGTATTGCCAGATCTTCAATCTGATAAGATTTAACATCTTTTATATTATTAATTTGTTTCGCGTGCTTAATCATTTTTATTAATGGAGTGAGTTTGCCATTTAACCGTGAATTTGCTTGGGACAGCCGAGTTTCTGCTCGTTTCGGATCATCTGTTAGCATCCATTCATTTGTTCCTTGCTTCGGAATGTAATATCCCTGCTCAGGATAGTAACCAGCAAGAATTGCAGGCGTTAACTCAATTTTACAGTGATTAAAATCTAACGTCACACAGGGTTTATCTTGACGGATTATACTATTAGGGTAGCACCCGTTTAGATCTCGCTTTAATTGCGCCAAAATGGCATTAGGTGTTGTCTCATAAGTTGACTTGTTAATAACAACAAAGGCATCTACGTCACTTGGTGGACGGATCATTGTATTGCGCTTATACGAACCGGTTAGAAATGACTCTTTGACATAAAAAAGTGGCTGTAAGTTTCTTTGCCGTAAATGTGTATGACTAGATATTATTTTTTCCTTTTGAGTTTGAGTTAACTCTATATTTTCACGAAATATTTCGAACTTTGACTGCAATCCAGTTCGAGGTTGCGAATACATTGTATACATCTAAATTCTCCTTATATTGCTAACGCCGCATTAAGGTGCGAACAACGCTAAGCACCTAACCCAAATAACTGCATCTTAAACACTAAAACTGAGTTTAAACTGAAATCGCCAAGCGTTGTGAGTCACTCTTAAATGCTTTGTTAGGCGCTTCACGCAAATAGTTAAAATTGAATTTAGAAAACCACTTTTTGGACAAAAGAACGTACGTAAGCCATTGAATTTGATTAAAACCTAAATACTAAAGCGGCTAAATCTCTGAAACCCACTGCAACCAAAACACCAAAGAAATTGGCAAATCAGCACATAGAAATGGAATTTGGAAAAACTGCCTTTCAGAGCGACATTTCAGCTAATAAACGGGTTTCGAAGACAGATGAAATTGAAGCGATTTGAGCCAAAGAAACTAACAACAAATCGACTACAAAAATGAATGAGGCAACCCGCAAATTTTGACATGTTTTACGGGTTGAGTGACTCAAGAACTTAGGAAGGTAAAGCCAGATTGCCGAAAAACCAGAACAGATGGCCAAAGAGAAATTAGAGATTTGGACCAAGGAATTTCTTACTGCGCCTAACGCCCTGTTAAGGTGTGAGCAACGCAATGCCGAAGCTCCCGCATACCACCTTAAACACTAAACGCAAAGCATAGCAAAAATGCCAAGCGTTGCGAATCACTCTTAAACAGATTGTTAACTGTTTTCTCAACGTTTTAGTCCCGAGCTGACAGGTACTCAGCCAAAGATTGCCCCACCGCGTAGTCGAGTTTTTTAAGAAGTTTTTTTGCCGAAATTGGGGATAGTTCAATCCAATTCTCTTCATCAATCCGAATAGTAATTAAGCCACCCTGATTAAGATAAGCATCCATATCAATAGGCTCTTCTTCGCCGCCGCCATAAGTTAATAACTTAGCCGGAATCTCTATATCTTTAGACATTACATTTTCCTCTAAACAGTTAACGCCCTGTTAAGGGGTGAGCAACGCAATACCGCAGCCGCCGCATACCATCTTAAACACTAAAACCAACGCATAGTAAAAATGCCACGCGTTGCGAATCCCTCTTGAACAGTTTGTTATGTGCCTTGGATTCAAGTACGAAGTGCGACACCCCTGAAATTTAAAACAGTGAGATGTGCTATTCATAAATTTTACTCCCGC
>NZ_JBNJOG010000028.1:0-16466 GCF_050113695.1 Vibrio sp. TRT 17S01
AAACTTGGTTTCAGTGTTTAAGGTGCAGTGGTTTAGGTTGGGTGTTTAGCGTTGTTCGCACCTTAATGCGGCGTTATAACGCAGGAGAGCTATGAGTACACAAGACTTATCAAAGATGGGTTCTGCTAGAGTATCTATTAAGACTTTAGGCGGGGTTAACTGTGTGCTCAAGCAAGGCGCATCAGAAGTGGAGATACATTTTTACCAATCAGCTGCACCGAAATTAAAGGGGATAAACACTCCAAGATTGTTAAAAATAGACAGAGACCATCTATACATAGAACATATTCCAAATCGTATATCGCTCAAAGACTTACGAACTAAGTCTGATTTATTTTCTCAATTGGCAGCCCTTCATCGTTCGGACTATACTCCGACTTTTGAAGTTAAGAAGCATGAATGGACAGCCTTTGCTACTGACGAAGCCCTTAAAATATTGAACCTTCCGGATGCTGTGGAATCTTCAATAAAACGGATACAGTCACTCTCCGATAGTATCTTTGAATGCAGGGTGCTGATATCTGGTGATACTAATGACGGTAACTGGGGAACACGAGATAGCGGAGAGCTAGTGTTGTTCGACTGGGAGCGTTTTGGTCAAGGTAGCCCAGCTATTGATTTGGCACCTCTAGTTAGCGGTCTTGGTAGCATCTCTGAATACAACGAAATTGTTACTCAATACATCAAACACAACCCGGCACTACCCAAAGCCGAGCTTCTTGAGCATCTTATTATCGCTAAGTGCTGGATAGTTATAGAAGTTGTAAACATCTTAAATAGCCGAAACAACCCAGAACAAGAAAAGTACATAAATTGGTATAGGGCTAACATTCCTAAGTGGTTAGCTTCAGTCGAAGATGCGTTATAACAAGCAATTCAAGCAGATTCGCAACGCTTGGCACTTTGGGTTTGAATCGGCTTTAGTGTTTACGGCACAATGGTTGAGGTAGGTGGTAGCGTTGCTCACTACTTAATTGGGCGTTATAGCGCAGGAGGTAATAATGCGTAAGACTATCAGTGTTGCAGATAAAGAAGAGGTCGCAGCTCTAAAACGGTTGGCCATGGAGTCAATCGATAAATCTGTGGAACAGATCCGCACTGAACGAGATGCATACGGGTTATTTTCAAAAATGAAGTTTGGTGGTGTAGGGTTTGATCCGCTGGATTCTGATCGTGAGTTGAATGTAATTGAACAAATTAATCAATCATTTACTTACTTAGCGTCATTTAACGCAATGGAGGTCTTGTTTAAGTATCACTCTGAACTAGCTCCATATACTTTAAATTTAGGTACAGCGCCTGGCTCAGATATTGAGTCAAATTGTGGAACTTTAGCGGCTGAAGTTTTTGCGTCAGTTACACCAAGCAATAATCAAAAACTCAAAAAAGATATCGATAAGGTTGCAGCTACAGATGCGCGGCTAAAGTATGCATTTTTTATGTGTCCAAATTTTGAATATGGACGTCAGGCTAAGTTTGAGCGTGATGATGTAATGGTATGGGCGCTTGAAGGTGCAAATGCGCTATAACAAGCAATTCAAGCTGATTCGCAACGCTCGGCACTTTCGGTTTCAACTTGTTTGGTGATTACGGTGCAGTGTTTTAGTAAAGTGGCAGCGTTGCTCACAACTTAATTGGGCGTTAGGCGCAGTAAGAAATTTCTCGGTTCAAGTTTCTAATTTCTTTTTTGCAATTTGTTCTAGTTTTCGGCAATTTAGCTTTATCTTCCCTAGTTCTTGAATCACTCAACCCGTAAACCATGTCAACGTTTGCGGGTTGCCTCATTGGTTTTTGGGGTCGGTTTGTTGTTAGTTTCTTTGGCTCAAATCGCTTCAAGTTTGTCTATCGTCGAAACGGATTTATTGGCTGAAACTTCGCCCTGGAAGTTAGCTTTCCCAAATTCCATGTCTATGCGCTGATTTGCCAATTTCTTTGGTGTTTTGGTTGCAGTGGGTTTCAGAGACTTAGCCGCTTTAGTATTTAGGTTTTAATCAAATTCAGTGGCTTACGTACGTTCTTTTGTCCAAAAAGTGGTTTTCTAAATTCAATTTTAACTATTTGCGTGAAGCGCCTAACAAAGCATTTAAGAGTGACTCTCAACGCTTGGTGATTTCAGTTTAAACTTGGTTTTAGTGTTTAAGGTGCAGTGGTTTAGGTTGGGTGTTTAGCGTTGTTCGCACCTTAATGCGGCGTTATATGTAAAAATAAACTTGGTCATTTTGTAATATATAGAGGTCATATATGCTGTTTACAACAGACTTAATTTCTTTTGCAGTCAAAAAGTTAGTTGAAAATTATTCTAACGGTTCTGACTCAAAGACATCTCTAGAGCTCAGTGAAGAAGCTACTAAGGCAGAAATTGAATCGAGAATTCTATTGTCGGGAGCAAAAGTGGAACAAGAGTTAGCTATTGCTAGACGAATTGATTCAGCTGAAGAAGTTGAGATTGAGGAGTACTATGACACAAGTGGCAAAGGTAATCTTGGTCTTACAACGGATGGATCAACTATTTCCGCAGGCTTGGGGGGAGAAGGGCGTAAAGTCACGAAACGAATCATAAAGTTTAAGGGGTGCGCACCGATCACTCAACTGAATGATTTGTAGTCACTTTTACATATAACAAACTGTTTAAGAGTGATTCGCAACGCATGGCATTTTCATTATGCGTTGGTTTAAGTGATTAAGGTGGCATGTGGCAGCTTCGGTATTGCGTTGCTCACACCTTAACAGGGCGTTAGGGGGCTAATAAAGGCGGAGTTTATGAATAAAAAATATTTTAGTACGTATGTTAGTCAATATATGTACCAACCACATTATCGAATTTTTGATGATGAGAATATGAAAATATTGGAAGAATCTAATGTTATTAGTCAATCGACTATATACGCTATTGTTAAAACTCCAAAAGTTAGGTTTGTTCCATCTTCATTCTCAGTCACCAATAACTTCTGTTTAAAAGGGAAGTTGGTTGTAAATGATAAGCACCATGATGTCATCTTTAATATGGCAAAATATTGGTTTAATGGTGAAAGTGATTTATCGGTAAACTTGAGATCGAGATTTAAAACGATTGAGGAGTTTGTAGACTATGCTTTGTCTGGCTTTAGGTCTATAGAAGGGATTCATTATAGCAATAGTGAAAAGTACTGCAGATTGGCAATAGTTAACTCTGATTCTTCCGACGAACAGCTTAATATAACGTGCCCGATAGCAAGTGGCATGAATGACGGGGTTCCAGTTGAAGCAAACTTGTTCGTATATCAATTGATAAACCACTACGACATCGAGGTTCTAGATGAGCTCGAAATTTGTTACATAGGTAAGTCGAGTAAAAGCACTTTCGATAGGCTCAAAAAACATGAGAAGTGGGGACCAATTTTATCGTCGAGATACAATGAATATTACGACTACTTTGCTTACTTTTTTGTAATTGATGAAGCATCAATTTATAAACTAAATAGCAATGGAAATGACCTTATGCTAAGGACAGATTCAGGTTTACCAAAGGGGGCAATCACTAGTATCTGTGAAGCAACCCTAATTAACTACTTTAAGCCTGATTTTAACAAAGAGTTTGTCAATACAGATATATCAACTGTTAAAGTTGTCAAAGATTGGCTCGGCACAAAAGGATTTAATGCAATCCTGACCGAAGTAGAACTCGAAGGCTTAATGGGACGATTAGGTACTAAGCATAAGCCCTATATGCAGAGGCATGAATTTGAAGGCAGCCTCACCCCCTAACAAGGCGTTTAAGGCGGATTCACAACGCTTGGCGATTTCAGTTCAAGTTGAATTTAGTGTTTAAGGTACAATGGTTTAAGTTTGGTGGTTAGCGTTGTTCACCACTTAACGCGGCGTTATGCATTTTTATCATCACGAGGTTAGTATGGGAAAATATAGAGAAGTAGAAATTGCAGGTAATATGACAGCATTTGGAATTGAAATAGAAAGCCGTGCTGGAAAGGTTGATGAGATTTGTGAAATGCTTAAGTTTGCAAAGGAAGTTGCTAGCAAAAATCTTGATGTCCATATTAAATCAGTCTTTTATGATTCAAAAGGGAGTGTGTGTACGTTTGAGTTTTACTCGGAGATTGAACAACATACTTATGAAGGACAAGCAATTTATCAATGTGCATCAAAATATATATCTAGGTTCATGATGTTTGACTCTGAATATTACGACTAATAAGTTTTAAAATGCATAACAAAGCATTTAAGAGTGACTTACAACGCTTTGTGATTTCAGTTTAAACTTGGTTTTGGTGATTAAGGTGCAGTGGTTTAGGTGAGGTGTTTAGCGTTGTTCGCACCTTAATGCGGCGTTATGTTTACTTGTATTTCAGAGGCTTAAAGGTCTTAGGCTCTAGTTCTTTGTCCCTCTGGCAATTCGCCCCTAGTAGACTCAGCAAATCCGCATTGTCGGTCTAAGTTCTTGAATTTCTCAGCCCGTAAAACATGCCAATGTTCGCGGGTTGCTTCATTGTCAGGTCGTGGCGGTTGGCTTCTTGTTTAATTGGCCTTAAGTCGCTTTGAGGTTCTTAGCCAATCAGCATTTCGGCTTGGCAGTTGCCTCGGCAATTTACCATTGTCTAGCGCTTTGGTTGGAAAGAAAGGGTACTTGTTGTTACTCGGTCGGGTTGCCTCATTGGGCAGGGAAGTGGAATTACTTGTTTTAGGTTGGTCGCCCTTGGTGGCCAAGTTGGTTCTTCCCTTGTGGTTTACTTCAGAAAACTAGTTAGAAATAGTAGTTCTTTCTCAAGTAAATCATGTATTTGTGGTAAAACATAACAAACAATTCAACAGTGATTCGCAACGCTTGGCGCTCTCACTTCGGGTTGAATTTAGTGTTTACGGCGCAGTATTCAAGTTCAGTGTATGCGCTGCTCACACGTTAATTGGGCGTTATGTTTTCGGCGAAAATCTACGATGATTTACGACTAAGATTCAAAGGTTTGATAAATTTAACTGGCTGATAGTTTATCCATGAGGAGTATCATGACTCAATTATCCAACATTATGCATAAGGAGCATGATGGTTTTTTATATGTGTATTTCGAAAACTACGATGATGATTGTAATTGCATGTGGAGAAAAAATCCTGAGCATGAAAACGTCTATACTATCGAGCGTGTAGATATATTACCTGAATTTCGTAGGAAAGGATTCGCTCGAGAATTACTAAAGGATACACTCAAACGAATTGCGGCAGAGTGTCCTCAAGCTTGCGTAGAAATCACTGCAGAGCCAGACGACGATAGCGGAATAACTGTGGAAAATCTCGTAGCTTTCTATGAATCACTTGGGTTTGAAAAGCATCTATGTCTTCGATCTCGTGTTCACCTCCGACTGTATTTGGATGATTCTGTGAAACCGAACACTGTGTACGATCATCCATTCTATTTCAAATAAAAACATAACAAACTGTTTAAGAGTGATTCGCAACGCGTGGCATTTTTACTATGCGTTGCGTTTAGTGTTTAAGGTGGTATGCGGTGGCATCGGTATTGCGTTGCTCACACCTTAACAGGGCGTTAGGCGCAGTATGAAATTTCTTGGTTCAAATCTCCAATTTTTCTTTAGCCATTTGTTCTAGTTTTTCGGCAATTTGGCTTTATCTTCTCAAGTTCTTGAATCACTTAACCCGTAAAACATGCCAAAGTTTGCGGGTTGCCTCATTCGGTTTTCTGGTCTGTTTGTTGTTAGTTTCTTTGGCTCAAATCGCTTCAATTTTACCTGTCTTCGAAATGGGTTTATTGGCTGAAATTTCGCACTGAAAGTTAGTCTTTCCAAATTCCATATGTATGCGTTGATTTGCTAATTTCTTTGGTGTTTTGGTTGCAGTAGGTTTCAGAGACTTAGCCGCTTTAGCATTTGGGTTTTAATTAAATTCAGTGGATTACGTGTATTTCTCTTTTCCAAAAGGTGGTTTTAAAAGTCCAATTTTAACTATTTGCGTGAAGCGCCTAACAAAGCATTTAAGAGTGACTCACAACGCTTAGCGATTTTAGTTTAAATTTGGTTTAGGTGTTTAAGGTGCAGTGGTTTAGGTTGGGTGTTTAGCGTTGTTCGCACCTTAATGCGGCGTTAGGCAGGATGGGTAAGATTGAGCATGAATTTTGATAAAGAAATTGGCGAGTTTAAGAGTTCTTTTCGACAAGGCAATGCATTGACTAAAGTGACAATGGTTATGGGCTTTATACTGACCTTGACGTCTTTAGCTGAATTATCTAGCAAAATCGTAGTTTGGAAAGGTTTCATTTTGTCTGGTATAGAGTTCTACAAGTCATTCTTTGTAGAACCTGTGATATCTATAGCGTCCATTGCGGGTTTGCACTATTCAGAGTTAGAGCTTCATGTAGCCACTATTTCCTCTATTTGTATTGTAACTGGCATGCGTATTCAAGCCATAGGGCAGCAAGTTGCTTTTCGCGAGATTAGTGAAAGGTATGGTAATGAAGTAAAGCCCAATCTATTGTTTTATTGGGTCGTTGCTGTTGTAGCTCCTATTGGTTTATGGCTATGGTACGGTTTTGGTAATCCGACAATCTATCCTTGGTGGTCAGTGTTTGCAGCGCTTTTTTTCCCAGTTTTCATAGTTATCCCCAAAATTCTTATGGCCAAGTTTGCTGGGTATGAGTTTTTCGAGCAAAATAACTTTAGTTACTTTAAAAGTTATTACATCTACGTAGGCGCACTGATTCTATTCATCTGCATGCTAGCTGCTATAAATAGCGGTATTCGAGGGGACGTGGAGCCTTCAAAAGAAGCTGCCGAAGTATCAATATCTTTGGTCATAGGGACTGAGCTTAAACCTGCCTAACAAAGCATTTAAGAGTGATTCGCAACGCTCGGCATTTTCGCTTCGCTCAAGTATAGCCGAGCGCAGCTCACACCTTAATGCGGCGTTATGCATATAGAAGGAGTAACAATTGGATATTGAATATTTTTTGAAAGAACGGACAAAGTTCATTCGATATTTTTATGAAACTTCATCTCAACCTTTTGTTCGAACAATGGCTGACATAGAAGCTGGAGTTGAACCCTATACTCCTTCATACAGTGAGGACCCTGAGCCTCCATTTTTAAATGAATGGATAGATGCCAAATCTGCTATGGAGATAAGTGGTCTCCATGCTCTATCAATGCTTTCATCATCTTTACAGCTTTTTCTTAAAGCTTGGGTATCCCGACTTGAAGATCACCACGGTATGAGTTTTAAACCTGATTTTAAAAGTAAAGGTTGGTTCAATGGCTATAGGCAGATCTTTAAGGAGTGTGATTTAGAAATGGAACATTGTCCGGCGGATTTAGCAGTTATTGAGCAAATAACATTGGCTCGTAATCGTGCGCAGCACCCAGATCATTTAACGTCCGTAAATGTATACCATTCAAAGAGAGACTTAGAAAAATACCCTAACCCTTATTTTGCTCAGCAAATAGAAAAGAAGATGGCACTCGAAGGAAGTGAGACAAACTGGTTTTTCCCACCAATAATTTCCCCTAGTAAAGAAAAAGTGTTCGAATCAATTAATAATGTCGAATCTCTCTGCTCTTGGTTGGAATCTGAGTATCGGGACGCGCGAAATGCATAACAAGCAATTCAAGCTGATTCGCAACGCTCGGCACTTTCCGTTTCAACTTGTTTGGTGATTACGGTGCAATGTCTTAGTAAGGTAGCAGCGTTGCTCACAACTTAATTGGGCGTTAGCAATATATGAGGGAATCAATATGTCAGGAATCACAGATTTAGATGAATTATTGCGATCTATGAGTCCAAAATTAGTGGAATCAGAGTTCGTATTTTGTACAGTTTCTGGTGTGTTGGCAGATTACGTTGACCTAAATCCAGTTGCCACATTTATCGAATCTGAGGGCTTAACTCTAGTCCTAGAAAAGTCAGTGGCAGAAATCGCGGGTTTGCCGTTTGATGGTGTATATAGTCAAATCACTTTGACGGTTCACTCTAGTTTGGAAGCTGTAGGTCTTACAGCTGCTGTTGCTAACAAGCTGGCCTCAAAGGGCATCAGTGCCAATGTCATTGCTGCTCATTATCACGATCATATCTTTGTTCAAAGTGGTAAGGCTGAAGCGGCAGTTTCAGCATTAGAAGAGTTCAGTGCATAGGGTTGAGCCATATTGCTAACAAAGCATTTAAGAGTGATTCGCAACGCTTGGCGTTTTCGCTTCGCTCAAGTATAGCCAAGCGCCGCTCACACCTTAATGCGGCGTTATATGCTTCCGTCAGTAGAAGGAATAGAACTTATGTCACTCTATGAGAAACGAAATAGCAATTCGCAGCAAGAAGACGCGATGTTAGTTGCTTCGGATTCTTGGTTTACAGTCAAATTTGCCCAAGAAGCAGAAAAGTCTTGGAAGCGTATTATCGTACTCTTCGTTGTTGCCATTCTATGTTTGTTTGCACCAGCATTGGGCCTTATTGTATCTGCTATCAATGCTTTGTTTTCGTAAATACATAAGGAATCGTCTGAAAGGTAGGTAAGTGGCACTTAAAGACGTCGTACTTCCATATTCAAGTACGCATATAACAATAAATTTAAGAGTGATTCACAACGCTCGGCGCTCTCACTTCAAGTCAGTTTAGTGTTTATGGCACAATGCTTTAGGTAAGGTGTCAGCGTCGTTCACACCTTAATTTGGCGTTAGGTTTCGGAAAGGGATATATGGAGATCAAAGACTACAGTGATGACTTTTTGGAAGCAGTAAGCGAGCTGTATTTGAGTGCTAGGGTTTCCACGTTTACTTGGCTCGACACCAGTGGCTATCAACTTTCAGACTTTAGCCGTGACACTGAAGGCGAACGTGTTTGGGTCGCTGTTGCTGGTGGTGAGGTATTAGGGTTTATTTCAATCTGGGAACCAGAAAATTTTATACATCACTTATATATTTTTAATGACCACCAAGGGAAAAAGGTTGGTACTCAGTTGTTAGAAAAGGCTAAGTCTTCATATAGCGGTTTGAGCCTAAAGTGTATGTCGGAAAACGAAAGAGCGATTGGTTTCTATGAATCCAATGGTTTCATGAAGGTCCAAAAGGGCGCTGACAGCTTGGGTGACTACTATCTCATGGAGTTCAGCGCAAAAACCTAACAATAAATTCAAGCAGATTCACAACGCTTGGCACTTTTGGTTTGAATCAGCTTTAGTGTTTACGGCACAACAGGTTAGGTTAGTGGGGGCGTTGCTCACTACTTAATTTGGCGTTATGTTGTAGGAGAAAAAATGGACTTAAGTATCTACAAAGGGGAGCCTTTAGCTTCGGAGCACATCAAGGAAGTGACGTCACTTTGGCGTGAATCAATGATGGAAGCGTTAGGCATACAGCCAGTCCACTCTTTTGAATCTCAAGCGTACTTTCTCGAACATATCCTACCTAGTAGTTATCAAGTGTTAGTTGTTGTCCGTATCGATAACTCCGATCCGGTTGCCTTTATGGCGAGTTCAGAAACAGAAATAAGCCAACTGTACGTTTCACCTAAATTCCAACGAAAAGGTATCGGCTCGTACTTACTGAGCCAAGCCAAAGTACAATCGAATGGTTCACTTACTTTACGGACATTTGAAGTAAATGAGAAAGCTCAGAGGTTCTACCGTGCACATGGTTTTGTTGTTCGGCCTGGAAACAGTGAAAATGAAGAAGGGCTTCCAGACTTAGATTGTCAGTGGAAAGGTTAGGTTTACAACATAACAATAAATTTAAGAGTGATTCACAACGCTCGGCGCTTTCACTTCAAGCCTGTTTAGTGTTTATGGCACAATGTTTTAGGTAAGGTGGTTAGCGTTGTTCACACCTTAATTTGGCGTTATGCGACTAGGAAGGCAAATTATCTCATGTCTCTTTCTCGCTCTCTTTGGCCATCCATTTTTCGGTGTCGGCAACTCAGCATTACCGGCTCAATTTCTTGAATCTCTCAGGCCGTAAAACATGCCAAGGTTCACAGGTTGCCTCATTGGTTTTCAGTGCTGGTTTGTGGTGAGTCCCACTGGCTCCAAGTGTGGAAAGAGCAAGACTATCGATGGTTAGTATTTGTTGAATGTTCGTCGCTGCGAAGTTAGGTGGTTTAAAAGCAACATTGTTGCTGAAAGGCCGCATTTCGTAGTTGTCGGGACTTTGGCTGTAACATAGTGACTCTGCTGTTTCTTGAATCACAGAAAGTGTTTGGTTTGTTTGTGGTTTTTCGTGCTTAAGGTAGTCTGCATTGGGCCAAGTTGGCTTATGCGTGCAAATTCGCATAACAAGGCGTTTAAGGCAGATTCCCAACGCTTGGCGTTTTGCATTCTATGTTGGGTGAAGTGTTTACGGTGCAAAGGTTTAGGTTAGGTGGTCGGCGTTGCTCACTACTTAACGCGGCGTTAACTGTATAGGAGGTTTCGTGAATAGAGATAAGCTGTTTCCATTCTATGAAAAGATGTATTTTCACGAAATGGAAACTAGGGAAAAATTGTTTACGCGAGTACAGATTAACTTCGCACTAATCTTTACTGGCTTCTCAATTGTTAGCTATATGCTCAGAATGTTAGACTTTTCTGTATATAGAGAAGTAGCAATTGCGTTTGTAGTATTAGCAATTTTAAGTATTGCTTTATCTGCGATTGGAGTTTGGCACTTAATTTCAGCGTTTTGGGGAAATGAATACAAAGGGGTTCCGAGTCCCAAGGAAACGGACGGATACCGACTAGAAGTACAGCAATATGCTGCTTCAATTAATCAATACAATGAAGATTACCCCGAAAACAAACAGCCAATAGTAGACGTTGACGAAATGGTGTCACAATTTCTCTATGAGCAATTGAGAGACTGCTCAAGTCATAATACAGATATAAACGATACCCGTTTTGCACGTATACATAACTCAGTACGTTGGTTACTAACTGCTTCTGTTCCTTTTCTCTTAGCGAGTGTTTTATTCGTAACTTTTGACCTTGATACTTCGTCTCCACGCAAAGAGACACTAATATATAATCGTTCTTTGGTAGACAAACTAGAGAATATAGATAGTAATATTGCAAATGCAGTACTACACAATCAGAACATGCTGGAGGTACAGCAGTTATGCCTAAAAAACCAGGAACAGGTGCTCCACCACCTCCACCAAGCGCTCCAACAGCGCCAAAACCACGAAGAATTATTGAAAACGGTCAACCACCTAAAAAAATGTGAGGATCTCATGACTGATAAAAAAGCAGCTCCACCACCGCCGCCACCTCCACCACAAAAGCCGATTACGAGATCAGTTATGGACGAAGCTCCACCAAAAAAATCGAGCTAAAATACAGTTAACAATCTGTTTAAGAGTGATTCGCAACGCTTGGCATTTTTGCTATGCGTTGCGTTTTGTGTTTAAGGTGGTTTGCGGGAGCTTCGGTATTGCGTTGCTCACACCTTAACAGGGCGTTATGTGATTGGAGTATATATGACAGATTTAACGACGATTAGTGCCGCTTTAGCCAGTATTAAAACGGCAACTGATCTTGCTAGGATCATCAAGGATGGTGACAAAAGTCTTGAAAAAGCAGAGATTAAATATCAGCTGGCAGAACTGATTAGCTCTTTGGCTGACGCAAAGATTGAGCTGGCAGGAGTTAGAGAACTGATTGTACAAAAAGATAAAGAACTTTCAGAGCTTCAACAGTCTCTAGAACAAAAACAAAATATGGAGTGGGATGAGACTTACTATTGGTTGAATCTGGGTGAAAAGAGAGAGGGTCCATACTGTCCCTCATGCTATGACAATAATGGAAAACTAATACGCTTAATAAACAAAGACTATATTGGTGTTTGGCACTGTTACACATGCAAAATCACAGTCGCTGATGATAGTTACTCCCCTGAACGCGAATAATCACATAACAATAAATTTAAGAGTGATTCACAACGCTTGGCGCCTTCACTTCAAGCCAGTTTAGTGTTTATGGCACAATGCGTTAGGTAAGGTGGTAGCGTTGTTCACACCTTAATTTGGCGTTAGCTAAATAAAATAATAATGAGGTAACTATGGGTTGGAAAGGTACAGTTAGATCTATTAATGCAGCTGCAAAACGCGCAGATCGAAACGCAAAAAAACGTCAACGTGAAATTGAAAAAAAGCAAAAGCAGTATGCAAAAATGCAAGAATTGGAGCAAGCTGCGTATGAAGTCGACGTTTTTGAAAATCATATAGAAATTGTTCAGTCCATGCACAAAGAGTGTGGCGATGAAATTAACTGGCATCAAATTTCTTTGTCTAACGAGCCTATAAAACCAGTGTTTTCAAATGTGTTAGAGCAAAAAACAACGCAGCTAAAAGAAGCATACAAACCAAGCTTCATTGACAAATTGTTTAAGCGAGTCGATTCAAAGCTTTCAGCTTTAAATCTTGCTATAGAATCAGCTAAACAAGAAGACAGTAATAACTATGAAGCTTCACTCCAAACTTGGAATCAGGAGTGTGAAGATTGGGCGGATAGTGTAGAGCAGGCAAAGAAAGTACTAGCTGGCTCTCCTGAAGCTAAAATCGAAGTGATTAAAGAAATGAGCCCTTTTAGTGAACTTGATGCGTTAGGTTCAAGCCTTCACTTGTCCATATCTGATACTTCGTTAGTAACTGTGAATGTACAAATTCATGGTGAAGATATCATTCCTAGTGAACAAAAGAGCTTGTTAAAGAGCGGTAAGTTGTCGGTCAAAAAGATGCCTGTAGGCAAGTTTAACGAAATCTATCAGGATTATGTTTGCAGCTCAGTCCTGCGAGTTGCACGTGAGCTGTTTGCAGTTTTGCCTGATGAATTTGTGGTAATTAATGCAACCGACAAATTGTTGAACAAAGCAACAGGACACTTGGAAGAATCGAATGTGCTGTCGGTGTATATCTCTAGGGCGACGCTAAAAGGGATTAACATGGAAGCAATTGACCCTTCTGACTGTATGCAAAACTTTATTCATAATATGTCTTTCAAAAAGACCAAAGGTTTTGAGGCAGTCGAAACAGTGGATGTTGAAGCTGTAGCGTAAGTTATTTAGCTAACAATAAATTTAAGAGTGATTCACAACGCTTGGCGCTCTCACTTCAAGTAAGTTTAGTGTTTATGGCACAATGGTTTAGCCAAGGTGTCAGCGTTGTTCACACCTTAATTTGGCGTTATACGCTTTTGAGGAAATAATCCAATATGAACAAGGTAGTATTCAGAAATTGCGATGAAGATAGTGAGTATAGGGTTGCTCTAGAGAAGCTGTTTCAAACGGAATGGTCTGACTTTCTGTTTGTAGATACCTATAAACTAGAATCTAACCTTCCACCGGTAATTGTTGCTCTCAGAGAGAACCAAGTTATTGGAGGTCTCGCTTATTCGCGCTTTAAAGAACCTCATGGTGACTCGGAAGTTATTTGGCTTAACGCAGTTTTTGTATCCAATGAGTGGCGTGGTCAAGGTATTGCGAGTGAACTGATCAATCGAGGTGTTAGGCAAGTATCAGCAGCAACTCAAAGTAACCTGTATGCTTACACAAATGTACCATCGTTGTATGAGTCTTTAGGTTGGTTAGCGGTTGACATTGAAAGTGAGCCAAATCATAAGGTTATGAAAGTTCCGTTGTAGTGTTAGCACGCGTATAACAAACTGTTTAAGAGTGATTCGCAACGCGTGGCATTTTTACTATGCGTTGGTTTAAGTGATTAAGGTGGTATGCGGAAGCATCGGTATTGCGTTGCTCACACCTTAACAGGGCGTTATGAGCATCTTTTACTGTGAATAAACTCGCATTGCTTATCGAACCCTACTTTAGTTCTCTAGTTTTTATGAACAATGATAAACGGAGGTTCGATTATGCGTGAAATTGAGTTTATCGCTCATTCCCGAGCGGTTTCCTACAGTCTATCGTCCGTTTTAGGTGGTATGGGTGTTTTACTGGCATTGGACTTTGTTTTTTCTATGGAGCAGAGTGCAATTACTTATGGCTTTGTGCTTTTAGGCGCTGCAATTCAATATTTCTCCACTAAGCGTCAGTGTGATAGCAATCTTACAGCGGATGATGAAGAGGTGTATTTGTTTAACATACCGGCTGCATTGAGGTATCAGAAGTCACTAACAGGTAGGTCATATATTCGTGTTACATCCTTGACTCAAAAGGGCTATCACAGGGTGAAGGTTTTTGAATCTTGGGTTTCTGAACAGGACTGGCAGTTCATGCTGGCCAGATGCACATAACAAAGCGTTTAAGGCGGACTCACAACGCTTTGCGCTCTCACTTTAAGTTGCATTTAGTGTTTAAGGTGCAATGGATTAGGTTTGGTGGTTGGCGTTGTTCACCACTTAACGCGGCGTTAGCAATCAAGGAGGATAAGTGGAAGATTATCAATATTATCTAGGGCCAGCAGCTACTTTGCTAGGGATTATGTTTGCTTCATGCTTTGCTACTGTTGGCTATTTGCTGCGTTGGAAACATGAGAGCAAAAAGTGTGCTAGAAGAGTGCTGTACCTGCTGTTACAGATCCGGTTTGCTGCATCTAAGTCTCTCTTTGATCCTGATGAAGCCACTGAAGCGTATGTTCAGCATTTCGTAAAGTTGTTAAAGGGTAGGGGGATCTCCGCAGAGCCAAGCGTTATTACTCCCCCTTTGAGAGAGAAGATACAAGGGCATTTACAGACAGTTTTCGAATTGACGCGAGAAAATATCGAGGGTGATTTGTTTAAGAAATATGAGGAATCCTTATACGAACTGTCTGCTCAGAATCCAGTTTTAGCTTTTCAGCTACAAGGTAAAGACAAGTTATCAAAACTTTTAGATGCTACGAAAAATTATAATCAAAGCTATCAAGCGGATTTGAAGTCTAGTAATGACCCTGTGCTTACAGATGTTTTGAGTCCAGCCTTAAAAAAACAAGAGCCAAATATGCTGAATAGCGTAGTTGAAGTAGTCGAAGAAGATCTAATCTTGCTTTCGAAGTATTGTGGCTATCGGCATTACAAAGCCTGTCAAAAGCAGATTGCATACAAACCATTTGTCTCAGGGAATTATGATTTTTCGCAGTTAGATAGCAAGATATTAGGGCTAATTGATAACCTTAGTGAGCACTTAAATAAACAGCAAGACGAGTTGCTTGCTAACAATAAATTTAAGAGTGATTCACAACGCTCGGCACCCTAGCTTCAAGCTAATTTAGTGTTTATGGCACAATGCGTTAGGTAAGGTGGTGGCGTTGTTCACACCTTAATTTGGCGTTAGCTGCTAGAGGACAACATGAAGTTAAAGTCAACAAATACAACAGTGGTTAAACTATTAACTAACGATGATGAATTGGTCTTTGAGATGACCAATTTTGAGTTATTTAGAGGTAGCTCGTTCAAGTGCCGAGTTCTTGTGTCCTCTATAGGGTTTGGTTATTGCGGACAAGTCTGTTTCGACAACGGGCAGAGTTTTGTTGAAAGCATTGAAAAGATGGCTGAAAACATAGTTGGAAGTGCAGAACTAACAGAAGACTACCGTGAACATTTCGTAAAGTTTGAGGTGACTAAACTAGGCCATGTATTAGTCAGCGGTTACTTTACTAAGTATGGCGATTTTACTCACAATTTGGAGTTTGGATTTAAGATAGATCAGACATGCTTAGCTCCTTTTGCGACCGATCTGCGAAATGTGCTACAGGACCTCAGCTAACAAGGCGTTTAAGACGGATTCACAACGCTTGGCATTTTCGGTTTGATTCGGCTTTAGTGATTACGGCACAATGGTTTAGGTAAGGTGGTAGCGTTGTTCACCACTTAACGCGGCGTTAGAAATTACAAGGAATGTATCGTGCGTAAAAATATGGTTTTTTGGGGCTTATCTGCCCTTTGTCTGAGTATGCCCATAACAGCGAGTAGCGCTGATAAATTGCTATTAGAAGCGAACTCAAAGTTAGCATTATCGTATTCACCTTATCGCCTTGCTGAAGTTGAAACTACCGATTCAAAGTCGGTATTTAGTCAAATAATGGCAGGAACTCCTGGGCAAACAATTGCAGTAGCAGACAAACTTGTACTGAAAGATGTACTTGATAGTTTTCATCAAATGTGTGGTTATAAGCCAAGTCAAGTGACTGGCATAAATGTAGTCTCACATGACTACCCTGAGTTTTATGAAGTGTGGGAGTTTGATGACAACGACTCACATATGGACAACGGAAAGTCAGCGCTATCATTGGTTTTAAAGGCTTTACCCAATAATGGTGGAACAGATATAGACATTTATGGGGATTGCCACCCCAAACCACTAAGTTTTACGAACCTAAAGTAATTTCTAACAATAAATTTAAGAGTGATTCACAACGCTTGGCGCCCTCACTTCAAGTCAGTTTAGTGTTTATGGCACAATGCTTTAGCTAAGGTGTAAGTGTTGTTCACACCTTAATTTGGCGTTATGTGAATGGAGCGCATATTGAAAATATCAGTCGTCGAAAATGGTGAAATTGAGGCGCATGAAGCTGCACT
>NZ_JBNJOG010000029.1:0-12416 GCF_050113695.1 Vibrio sp. TRT 17S01
AAACAAAAGACGAACAAGACAAATATGACCAGTATGTAGGCGTAAAAGAATGGATGCCTCTGCCTTGAGTCCACAACATAACAAATTGTTAAAGAGTGATTCGGCACGCGTGGCATTTTTACTATGCGTTAAGTTTAGTGGTTAAGGTGGTATGCAGAGGCTTCGGCATTGCGTGCCTCACACCTTAACAAGGCGTTAGTTGCAGCAAAAATTATGAATGATACACAAAGAACAAGAAAGTTAAGATTGATGGCAGTAATATACCTTTCAGGGCTATTGTTACCGTTCGTATCTATGGCGTTGTCAACTAAAGAAAATGGTCAAGCAGCATTATTAATTGTTTGGCCACTAGTCTCTAGTTGGTATTTCATTGTCTATAGAAGTACGGCAAAAAAGTATGATTGCAAGATGACAAAACATATAGCTTTCAGTCGAGGCGGTGGTGGAACATTTCATGGTATTTTGTACTATTTTTCATCTTTTATACTAGTGGTAGTATTGTTGGTTATTGTGCGAAGCTTGTTTGGTGAATAAGCAACTAACAAAGCATTTAAGAGTGACTCACAACGCTTGGCGATTTCAGTTTGAACTTTGTTTCAGTGTTTAAGGCGCAGTGGTTTAGGTTAGGTGTTTAGCGTTGTTCGCACCTTAATGCTGCGTTATACAAACGGAGGCGATTTTGAGTTCAGATAAGCTAGATTTAGAGAATCTCCCTCTCCAAAGTGAGTTGGTTCGATCAGCGTGCTCGGCGTTCATTTCTGAGAGTGATGTAGTAGCGGCTGTGTTGTTAGGCTCATTGGCTGCTGGTAAAGGTGACCGTGTATCGGATGCCGATATTCTCGTTTTCACAAAGAATGTTTTCCATAAATCTACAAGCGAGTACTTCTCAGCTTTTGAGTGTGATAAGGAAATATTCTATCAACTCGATGGTTTCCACAATGATAATGCTTATTTTAAAAAGTACATTTTTAATGATCTTACTAGTGCCGAAATTCACTGTTTAGATTTAAGTGAATCGTTCAGTATTTCAAAACCGTTTAAAGTGTTGTTTGACAAAAATGGCATTGTCGAGCAAAGGGTAACAGATGAACCCGCTCCAAAGCATGAGGGCTTTCCCGCTTACACGAACGGTGACGATGGTCTTACTTGGGAACTTTTTGATTGTATCAAATGGATGAGCCGTGGAAATCATGAACTGGCTAAGGATTATTTAAAGAAGCTTGTCGATAAACTTTAACTGTTTGTATAACAAGGCATTTAAGAGTGACTCACAACGCTTGGCGCCCTCACTTCAAGTCAGTTTAGTGTTTAAGGTGCAATGGTTTAGGCTGGGTGTTTAGCGCTGTTCGCACCTTAATGCGGCGTTATGTGCTTGGAGATAAAATGAGAAAACTATCAATCATTACATTGGGTGTATCAAATATCGAGTCTTCCGCAAAGTTCTATGAAGCCGTACTTGGATTAGAGCGCACAGATTATCAATCTGACGAAATTGTATTCATGGATATTGATGGTCCGGAATTAGCTCTGTTTCCCAAATCCGAATTAGCAAAAGATGTTGGTATTGAACCAAATGGTTCAGGTTTTGCCGGTATTACACTGGCTAGAAATGTTAGCTCGTCTCGTGAAGTTCTTAGCCTGCTGAAAAAAGCTGAAGATAATGGTGGAAAAGTCGTCAAACAAGGACAGCCTGTGTTTTGGGGTGGTTTTTCAGGTTACTTCTCTGATCCAGATGGGTACTTGTGGGAGATTGCTGTAGATTCAGAGCTCTATAAAGCAGAAATCGAGTAACGCACTTATAACAAGGCGTTTAAGACGGATTCACAACGCTTGGCGATTTCAGTTCAAGCTAGCTTAAGTGTTTAAGGTACGAAGGGTTAGGTTTGGTGGCTGGCGTTGTTCACCACTTAACGCGGCGTTAGGTTTCTGAGGTAAATATGAGAAAAGAACTAGTTGTAAATTGGGCTCACATTCTAAGCGAGAAACTGGGTCGTAGTGCTGATGAATTGTCTTTAAATGGTCTTACCTGCGCAGATTTCCCATTAGATGCAATTGAGATAATTTTTGAGGATGATTCGTATTGTAAATTTAATTATGCTTTTGCAGTAATTAATGAGCCTAGGCAAGAAGTGGCAATTTTTACTGAGCATTGTGGCTATCACGTTTTTTCGAGTTTGGGTGTCAGTGTTTATGAATGCAATGATACATCTAAAAAGGCGCTACTTCGGTGTGATTAGGGGCTTAAACCTAACAAGGCATTCAAGGTGACTCCAAACGCGTGCCGTTTTCGCTTCGCTCAAGCGTAGCACACTAGTTTGTCGCACCTTAATGCGGCGTTATACGAACAAGGAGGTCAATTGAAAGATTTACAACAACCAATATCGTCAATGAAATATTTCAAACGAGTAGAACAAGATTCCGAGTTAGTTTCCCGATATCAATCTGATGAATATTTTGTTATCCGAATGGACGGTATCGGTTTGAGTAAAAAGTATCTGAGTAACGTTACTCGTGACAAAAAATTTGAGGGACTCATGTGGGAATCGTTAGAAGAAACATTTAAGGTCCTTCATCGAAAATGTCCCCATGACTCACAAAACTTCATTTTAGCTGCAAGTATTTGTTCAGATGAAGTTTCGATAGTACTAAGTAAGGTTCCGACATATTACGATAATAGAGTTATCAAGTTATTAACAACGTTTTCGTCAACATTTACTTCTTTTTTCACAGGTAAAGGTATAACAAGAGCTAAGAAAAAGTCACAGCCGATTTGTGGTGCATTTGATGGCAGAGCTCTCATATTGAAGAACCAAAGTGAGGTTGTTGAATACTTAGCAACAAGATACGCTGTAAATGTCAGGAACTCGTATACTAAGTTATTACGATTAGACGGAGTAAGGTCTGAAGAGATATATAGTGAAGAAAACTACAACAACATTAAATATATCCAAGCAAAAATTGATGAACGCGGATTAACTGACAAAGCTAGTGGTATGTATTTAATTCCAAAATTTTTCGTATCTAACAAACGAGCATTGCAAAACTATAGTTTTAGTTCAGTGGATGAGATGAAGAGTTCGATTACTACAAGCATAGTAGAGCATGAGTCTTGGTTGGAGCAGTTCGTATAACAATCTGTTTAAGAGTGATTCGCAACGCTTGGCATTTTCGCTATGCGTTGCGTTTAGTGTTTAAGGTGGTAGCGGAAGCATCGGTATTGCGTTGCTCACACCTTAACAGGGCGTTATAGCTTATAGGTAGGTAAATGGACTTGATTAAAGCTTTTATTATTTTAGGTAGTCTTTGTTCATTCTTAGTGGCCCTGCATGCTGTTGTGAGTATTAGTGTAATTAAGTACAACTTTGCTGAAAAACTGAAAGAGGCTTCAAAAAGCAGTTATTCCACTATGATGTCTAGTGTTGCTGGTTTGACAGAATATGAAGTCAGGAAGGTTTTTCCGGGAGACGAGGTTGCAATACATGATATTAAGCGCTGGAAAGAATTGCGTAGAAAAGCGATTTTGTATTTACTGCTTTCAGCTTCAGGTATTGTAACTATTTCATTGCTACCTCAAGCAACGCTATAACAAAGCATTTAAGAGTGACTCACAACGCTTGGCGATTTCAGTTTAAACTTGTTTTCAGTGTTTAAGGTGCAGTGGTTGGGTTAGGTGTTTTAGCGTGGTTCGCACCTTAATGCGGCGTTATGTGAATGGAATTTATCTTGAAAATATCAGTCGTCAAAAGTGGTGAGATTGAGGTTTATGAAGCTGCACTTAATGCACATCTAAACTCGGTTTTTGGTCAAGATTCTACGGTCAATTTCAATCCCGAATTCCTTTGTGCAATCATCATTGAAGATAAAAATCAGATTATCGCCACTGGTTTTGCTTACTGTCGTTTAATGACACAGGGCTCCACTAACTTTAAAGCAGGAATAATTGGTGGTATTGCGGTTACACCAAATAAGCGTGGTCTGGGCTTAGCCAAAGTCATCGTAAAAGAACTGGATAAATACTTGGTGTCTTGTGGGGTAACTCATTCTTTTCTCTTCGCTTATGAGCCAGATGTATATCGAAGCTCAGGGTATTCAGAGTTAGTTTTGCCTATTCATTACTTCGACTTAAATCAGAAAAATTGGAATCAATTTGTCTACCGTGGAGGTATGGTTAAGTCTTACAATGGCAGTCATGTTTTAAGCGAGCAAGTCATTGAGTTTAATGGTTGTGTGTATTGAGGACGTTGAAAATTCACATAACAAAGCGTTTAAGACGGATTCACAACGCTTGGCGATCTCAGCTTAAATTGAATTTAGTGTTTAAGGTACAATGGCTTAGGTTTGGTGGCTTGCGTTGTTCACCCCTTAATTGGGCGTTATGTTTACTTGTAATTCAAAGGATTGAAGGTCTTAGGCTTCAGTTCTTTGTCCCTCTGGCAATTTGTCCCTAGTAGACTCAGCAAATCCGCATTGTCGGCCTAAGTTCTTGAACCAATCAGCCCGTAAAACATGCCAATGTTCGTGGGTTGCTTCATTGTCAGGTCGTGGCGGTCGGTTTCTTGTTTAACTGGCTTAAAGTCGATTTTAGGTTCTTTGCCAAGTAGCATTTCGGTTTGGCAGTTGCCTCGGCAATTTGCCATTGTTTTGCGCTTTGGTTGGAAAGGTAGGGCGTTTGTTGTTGCTCGGTCGGGTTGCCTCATTAGGCAGGGAAGTGGAATTACACGTTTTAGGCTGGTCGCCTTTGACGGCCAAGTCGGTTCATACCTTGTGGTTTGCTTCAGAAAACTAGTTAGAAATAGCAGTTCTTTCTCAAGTAAATCATGTGGTTGTGGTAAAACATAACAATAAATTCAAGCAGATTCGTAACGCTTGGCACTTTAGGTTTGAATCGGCTTTAGTGTTTACGGAACAGTGCTTTAGGTAGGTGGCAGCGTTACTCACTACTTAATTTGGCGTTATGTTTACTTGAAATTCAAAGGCTTAAAGGTCTTAGGCTCTAGTTCTTTGTCCCTTTGGCAATTCGTCCCTAGTAGACTCAGCAAATCCGCATTGTCGGTCTAAGTTCTTGAATCTCTTAGCCCGTAAAACATGCCAATGTTCGTGGGTTGCTTCATTGTCAGGTCGTGGTGGTCGGTTTCTTGTTTAACTGGCTTTAAGTCGCTTTTAGGCTCTTAGCCAATTAGCATTTCAGCTTGGCAGTTGCCTCGGCAACTCAGCCTTGTTTTGCGCTTTGGTTGGAAAGACTGGGCGCTTGTTGGAGCTTTGTCGGGTTGCCTCATTGGGCAGGGAAGTGGAATTACTGGTTTTGGGTTGGTCGCTTTTGGCGGCCATGTTGGTTCTTGCCTTGTGGTTTGGTTCAGAAAACTGGCTTGAAAAAGCAGTTCTTTCTCAATTAAGTCAGTAACTTGTGGTAAAACATAACAAACAATTCAACAGTGATTCGCAACGCTTGGCGCTTTCACTTCGGGTTGAGTTAAGTGTTTACGGCGCAGTGTTCAAGTTCAGTGCATGCGTTGCTCACACGTTAATTGGGCGTTAGGCAAAGGGCAGAAAAGTTCTTTGTATTAATCTTTTTGCTCCCTCTGGCAGTCCGTTTCTCAAAGTCGGCAATTCTGTATTGTCGGCTCAAAGTCTTGAATCTCTCCAACCGTAAAACATGCCAAGATTCGTGGGTTGCCTCATTGGTTTTTTAGTGTCAGTCGGTGGTGAGCTTCACTGGCTCAAAGTGTGGAAAGGGCAAGTTAATGGAGGCTTTCGTTATTGCTGTCATTTCACAGCTTTGAATTTCTCAGGTTCAAAAGTGACTTTTTCGCTGAAAGGCTGTGTTTCGTGAACGTTGAAAGTGAGGCTGTAACATAGTGGCTTTAGTAATTCTTGAATCACAAAAAGTCAGTGGGTGATTGGTTGCTTATCGTGTTTAAGGTATTCTGTTTTTAAACCAAGTTAGTGAGCGCGCAGGAAAATTTGCCTAACAAACAATTCAAGCTGATTCGCAACGCTCGGCGCTTTCGGTTTCAATTAGTTTGGTGATTATGGTGCAGTGTTTTAGTCAGATGGCAGCGTTGCTCACAACTTAATTGGGCGTTATGCAAATGGAATCAAAATGAGAATATTTGAAGCTGATAACTCGATGAAAGAATCTGTAGGTCAATTCTATAAAGAGCAGGGTTATCATAGTGCTTGGTCTAATACCGAAAGAGCATTTATATGCCTTTACGACGGTAAAATTATTGGCTCCGTGAAAGTAGAACTTATTAATAACGTTACAATACTCAGAGGTATGTACATTGCCAGTGATTTTCAAGGTCAGGGTTTAGGGCTGAAATTTCTTAAGCACATCGAACCTGTGTTAGATTTACGCACAGCCTATTGTATGCCTCTTGCTCACGTAACAAATTTCTACAAGCATATCGGTTTTAAAGAAGTTGAAGAAAGTCAGTATCCCGAGTTTCTACAAAAACGTTGTGAAAAGTATCGTGAAATGGGTTATTTGATAACTACAATGCGCCGTGAAAAATTTGCATAACAAAGCATTTAAGAGTGACTCACAACGCTTGGCGATTTCAGTTTAAACTTGGTCTTAGTGTTTAAGGTGCGATGGTTTGGGTTAGGTGATTAGCGTTGTTCGCACCTTAATGCAGCGTTATATGCCATCGGAGTAATAAGGAAAATCATGCAATTGGAACTAGATGGTTACTATCTGCGTTCATTGAATGTGGAAGATGGAGAAGTATTTTACAATTGGTCTTGTGACCGTGAAGTTACACTCTATAGCCTTTCTTCGTATGCGTATCCTCAATCAAAATCAGATATCGAAAAATGGCTTTTATCCATAAATTCAAGCGCTAAAAATGTGTCTTTCGGTATATGCGATAAAAAGAATGATCAGCTAATTGGTTATGCAGGTATATCTGGGATCAGTTCTCTAAATCGTAGTGGCGAATACTTTATTCTTATTGGAGAAAAAAGTTATTGGGGTAAGGGAGTTGGTACCTCAGTCACGAAAGTCGTAACAGATTACGCGGTAAGGACTCTTGGTTTGCATAGAGTTCAGCTTACAGCAAGCTCTCTTAACTACGGCGCAATTAAGGCTTATGAAAACGCAGGTTATCAACATGAGGGAGTGATGCGCCAATCAGGTTTTCGTAATGGTGAATTTGTCGATAAAGTACTAATGTCAGTCCTGTCTACAGAATGGGCAGGCATATAACAAAGCATTTAAGAGTGACTCACAACGTTTGGCGATCTCGGTTTAAACTTGGCTTTAGTGTTTAAGGTGCAATGGTTTAGGTTAGGTGATTAGCGTTGTTCGCACCTTAATGCGGCGTTATGTGTCTGAAGGATAACAATTTATGCAGCAGCTATTTTTTGTGGAAGAATCGGTGGCTGGTAGGTGTGGCCCTGATAGCCGTATGTGGAACCTTGATGAGTTACATAGTAATAACGTAGCTGCGATTCTCTCTGTCAATGACGGTGAAATGGTGCATGTTTCACTTTTAGAGACCTTGGGTATTGCTTACAGAAACATTCCGCTTTCAAGTAATGCACCAGCTCTTGATGGTGATCTAGAGCTTTGCTTAAAGTCTCTTCCTCAAATAGTTAGTTTCATCGAACAGCATAAGTGTAATGGTTTGGTCATTGTTCATTGTAAATCAGGCAAAGATCGCACAGGTTTAGCCTTAGCCACATATTTAATGTGTACAAGAAACTTACTACCCAATGAGGCTATTGAAGCTGTTAAAAAGTTAAGGAGCATTGCTTTTACAGCTCCTGGTTGGAATGAGTTTTCGTTGAAGGTTCTTTGTGCATTGAGAGGCACATAACAAACAATTCAAGCTGATTCGCAACGCTCGGCGCTTTCGGTTTCAATTTGTTTAGTGATTATGGTGAAGTGCTTGAGTACTGTGGTAGCGTTGCTCACAACTTAATTGGGCGTTATGTTTTTCGGGTTAAGACATGTAATAATCATTTGCAAGTACACTAGTAACAAAGGGAAAAGTTATGCCATTTATTGCTTTTGAATCAGGTCAGTTAACGGATGAAGTAAAAGAAAAACTGATTGAAAAATTAACTGAAGTTTCAGTTGAAATAACGGGAATACCTAAAGAATTGTTCTTAGTCTCTATTCGAGAGCAACCGGATAATAATATTGCGGTTGGTGGTAAAAGCGTGGAACAAATCAAAAAAGAGATAGCAGAACAAACATAACAAAGCATTTAAGAGTGACTCACAACGCTTGGCGATTTCAGTTTAAACTTGGCTTTAGTGTTTAAGGTGCAATGGTTTAGGTTAGGTGTTTGGCGTTGTTCGCACCTTAATGCGGCGTTATGTTTACGGGAGAAAACGGTGATTTTAGGGCTCAACCATATAACCATTGCAGTTAGTGACTTAGAGCGCTCTCTTAAGTTTTATCGGGAGACGTTGGGGTTCACTGCTCACGCTAAGTGGGACAAGGGGGCTTACTTGTCAGTAGGTGAACTCTGGTTTTGCCTTTCTCACGATGAACCTTGCCCCAAAACCGACTATACCCACGTAGCTTTTGATATCGAACCAAAAGAATTTGAAGCGTTTGCGAAGCGTGTAGTTTCATTGGGTGTGGAAGTTTGGAAACAGAATAAGAGTGAAGGACAGTCACTTTATATCTTAGACCCGGATGGCCATAAACTAGAGATACACTCTGGCTCCCTTAAAAGCAGGTTAGAATCCCTAAGAACTAAGCCGTATAGTGGACTCGTTTGGCTTTAAACATAACAATAAATTTAAGAGTGATTCACAACGCTCGGCGCTTTCACTTCAAGCCAGTTTAGCGTTTATGGCACAATGCATTAGGTAAGGTGTCAGCGTTGTTCACACCTTAATTTGGCGTTAGGCGACGGGTAGGAAAGTTCTTTGTTCTCATCTTCTTAGTTCTCTTTGAACACTCGTTTTTCTAAGTCGGCAATTTGGTATTGTCGGCTCAAATTATTGAACCTCTCCAGCCGTAAAACATGCCAAAGTTCGTGGGTTGCCTCATTGGTTTTTAGTGTAGGTTGGAGGTGAGTTTCGCTGGCTCAAGGTGTGGACAGGGCAAGTTAATCGAGGCTTTCGTTTTTGCTGTTATCTCGTAGCTGTTAGTTTCTCAGGTTCAAAAGCTTCTTAGTCGCTGCAAATTCGCATTTCGTGGTCGTTGAAATTTTGGCTGAAACATAATGAGTTTTGTGGTTCTTGAATCGCAAAAAGTTCGTGTGCATTTGGTTGGCTATCGGGTTTCAGGTAATCTGCTTTGAAAATAACTTAGACACTGATGGGAAACATCGCCTAACAAGGCGTTTAAGGCGGACTCACAACGCTTCGCGAATTCAGTTTAAGTTGAATTTAGTGTCTAAGGTACAATGGTTTAGGTTTGGTGGTTGGCGTTGTTCACCACTTAACGCGGCGTTAGGCGACGGGCAGAAAAGTTCTTTGTTCTCATTTTCTTAGTTCTCTTTGAGCATTCGTTTTTCTAGGTCGGCAATTAAGCGTTGTCGGCTCAAATTCTTGAATATCTTTAACCGTAAAACATGCCAAAGTTCGTGGGTTGCCTCATTGGTTTTTAGTGCAGGTTGGCGGTGAGTTTCACTGGCTCAAAGTGTGGAATGGGAAAGTTAATCGAGGCTCTGGCTTTTGCTGTCATTTCGTAGCTGTTGGTTTCCCAGGTTCAAAAGCTAGTTAGTCGCTGTAAATTCGCATTTCGTGGTCGTTGGGGTTTTGGCTGTAACATAGTGATTTTTGTGGTTCTTGAATCGCAAAAAGTGCGTGTGCATTTTGTTGGCTATAGGGTTTCAGGTAATCTGTTTTCAAAACCACTTAAACATTGGTGGGAAACTTCGCCTAACAAGGCGTTTAAGGTGGATTCACAACGCTTTGCGGTTTTAGTTTAAGTCAGCTTAAGTGTTTAGTGTGCAAAGGTTTAAGTTTGGTGGCTGGCGTTGTTCACCACTTAACGCGGCGTTATACAAATTGGAGTAGAAATGGAGTTCAATGATCTTATCCCGGAGTTTCTAGTTTCGAATCTCACAGAGAGTGAAAAGTTTTATACTCAAAAGTTAGGTTTCAACGTCGAGTTCCGAAGAGATGGATTTGTGTTTCTGTCTTTTGGTAGTACCCAGCTTATGCTTACTCAGCTTAGAGAGTCGTCTTGGATAAATGGTCAAATAGAAGCTCCATTTGGTAAAGGCGTAAACTTAACGTACAAGGTATCCATTGCTTGGCTACATAGTTTTGAGATTGAAAGCGATTTCATATTTTTGCCTTTAGAGACAGAAGTGTATAAAACAGGTAGTGTTGAAACCGTCGTTAAGCAGTTGATAGTCAAGGACCCCGATGGCTACCTTGTACGTTTTTTATGTCAACAAAACGGCTGAAAAAATTTGTATAACAAGCAATTTAAGAGGGATTCACAACGCTTGGCACTTTTGTTTCTACTTCAGTTTTAGTGTTTATGGCGCAATGCTTTAGGTCTGGGTGGAGGCGTTGTTCACCCCTTAATTGGGCGTTATGTGTAACTAACATTAGGAAGTGGCAAGATTGTATACTTGCCACACAAGTGAATTATATATCTTTGTTTTTATATAGATTTACGATTAACGCCACAAGTGCACTGGCTATAAAGCTTACTAAGAATTGTTCTACCATATATTAGTCCTTTGTTAGATGTTAGTTCCTAGCGATTCTAGGTTCGTGTTAGATGTTATTGTGAGTAACGGTCAAGAGTCTATTTTTCACTGGAAAACTTTGGCGGCGTTTTCGTGATTCTCTGTATCTTTTTGATTCTGTTAGTATTAGTGTGAGATCTTAAACACATAACAAGGCGTTCAAGAGTGACTCCATACGCTTGCTGGTTTCGCTTCGCTCAAGTGTAGCAAGCGCATGTCGCACCTTAACGCGGCGTTATGCGACCGGAAGGAAAATTATCTCATCTCTCTTTTTTGCTCTCTTTAATCACTCGTTTTTCAGCGTCGGCAAGTTCATATTGTCGGCCCCAATTCTTGAATCACTCAAACCGTAAAACATGCAAGATTCGCGAGTTGCCTCATTGATTTTTTGAGTTGGTGCGTGGAAGTTTCGTTTGGCTTAAAATGTGGAAAGGGCAAGTTAACGGATAGTTCGCACAAGCTGAATAATCGCAGCCTTGAGTTTCTTTAAGCAAAAGCTCAATCTCGCGCTGAAATTCACTATTCGTCACTTGTGGAAAATTCGGCTGAATATAGTGACTTTGCTGCATCTTGAATCACAAAAGTGCTTGGTTTGTTTGTGGTTTGTCGTGCTTAGGGTAGTCTTTTGGGGGCCAAGTTGGCTTATGCGTGCAAATTCGCATAACAAGGCATTTAAGAGTGATTCCCATTTCAGTTCTGGTTGGGTTTTGTGTTTAAGGTGTAATTGTTTAGGTTGGGTGGTGGCGTTGCTCACACCTTAATGCGGCGTTAGCCGTCTATGGAGTTTTATTTGAATAATCGAGTAGTTTTTACAGGTGGCCCAGGTTCAGGGAAGACTTCAGTTATCGAATTTTTGCGCCAGATGGGTTACGCCAGTGCACCTGAAGTTGGGCGAAAAGTTATCCAAGCCCAAGTAGAATTGCATGGTACAGCATTGCCTTGGTTGAACAAGGCCGCATTCCGCGACAAAATGGTCATAGAAGAAATCGACAATTACGAAAACTTTGGTGGTACTGAAATTACGTTTTTCGACCGAAGTATTATCGACTCGTATGGGTACAGTAAGCTTGAGCGCATACCTATATCGGATCTCTTGTTAGCGAAATGTGGTGAACTGACTTATTGCCGTAAAGTTTTCATTTTTCCGCCTTGGGAAGAAATCTACGAAAATGACGCTGAGCGAAAGCAGGACTTTACTGAAGCAATAGCGACATATCATGAGATGGTGAGTGCATATATTAAATTTGGCTATGACTTAATTGAAGTTCCTAAGGTTTCAGTTAAAGAAAGAGCGCAGTTCATCGTTAGCAAAATGAGCGACGGCTAACAAGCAATTTAAGAGGGATTCACAACGCTTGGCGCCCTCACTTCAAGTCAGTTTAGTGTTTATGGCACAATGCTTTAGGTTTGGGTGGAGACGTTGTTCACCCCTTAATTGGGCGTTAGGCGCAGTAAGAAATTTCTTGGTTTAAATCTCTAATTTCTCTTTAGCCATTTGTTCTAGTTTTTCGGCAATTTAGCTTTGTCTTCTCAAGTTCTTGAATCACTCAACTCGTAAAATATGTCAAGGTTTGCGGGTTGCCTCATTAGGTTTTGTCACTGGCTTGTTATCAGTTTCTTTGGCTCAAATCGCTTCAATTTTACCTGTCTTCGAAATGGGTTTATTGGTTGAAATTTCGCTCTGGAAGTTAGCCTTTCCAAATTCCATTTCTATGCGCTGATTTGCCAATTTCTTTGGTGTTTGGG
>NZ_JBNJOG010000030.1:0-10675 GCF_050113695.1 Vibrio sp. TRT 17S01
TTAAATTAGCTTAAGTGTCTAATGTACAATGGTTTAGGTTTGGTGGTTGGCGTTGTTCACCACTTAACGCGGCGTTAGCAATCAGAGGGAAAATTTAACAATGAATAAAAAATCTTGTTTTGTAATTATGCCATTTGCAGAACCGTTTGAAACTTATTTCAAGCGAATTATAAAACCAGCTATAGATGAGAGCGATTTATATACAGCCCGTGGAGACAGCTTATTTAGATCAACTCATATAATGGACGATATTTGGAATTCTATTAAAGATGCATCGTTGGTTGTAGCTGAGTTAACAGGTAAAAACCCAAATGTTTACTATGAATTAGGACTGGCTCATGCATTAAAGAAGCCAGCGATTCTGATCGCTTCGAACATCGATGATGTTCCTTTTGATTTACGCCCCCTAAGAGTACTGGTTTATGATAAGAATGACCCTGATTGGGGGATGCAATTAAAGGAAAATATTTCTAATGCTATCAAAGAGACCTTATCATCTCCGACAGAAGCTATCCCTCATACATTTCGAGATTATGAAGAACCAACAACCCAAATGGAAATCACTATCGCAGACCGACTTGTTAGTTTGGAAAATCAAGTTAGTGAATTGATGGTGGAGTCTTATTTAAGTACTCATCAGGAACCAACCAGCGATATTGCTTTAGATTTAAAGTTAGGAGAAAGGGTAGTCCACCCTAAGTTTGGCTCAGGTACGATAATCAACTTTGAAGGTAAAGGGGATTCATCAAGGGTTCAAGTGGCTTTCAATCATGAAGGTATTAAGTGGTTGGTCACCAAGTTTGCAAAGCTTACACGAGAATAGATTGCTAACAAACGCTTTAAGACGGATTCGCAACGCGTGGCATTTTTACCATGAGTTGACTTTAGTGATTAAGGTGGTGTGCGGAGACTCAGTATTGCGTTGCTCACCACTTAAGCGGGCGTTAGTTTTAAAATGAGGTTAATCAAAGTATGTGGATTTTTGATGGGGTAATTGAAGCCTCTTGTGATGAATGTGGTTCTGTTTTCAAGGTTCCTGTTAAAGATTTCGAAGTCGATTGCTACGATAGTAGCTACAGTGAAAATGGTATGGGGCAACAAAATGATTATCAATTGCTGTATCAGTTTGATTGTACGAGATGCGGTAATGATATTTCATTGGATTTTGATGTTACGGAGCACCCTGTCGACTTCCTTAGTTACGTAATCAACAATTCAAGTGGCGCTGACTGTAACGGTGAACCATATTTTACTTACCTAGATGAATCGCCCATTTATATTTTACCGGAGCCAAAAATCTGGTTACCAGGTGATGATAGAATTATCACCGATATAAATTTAATTCGCTCCAATATCCCAGACCTTGTCAGATTCTTGAGGGACGACCCTCAACACCTTCACCAAATCGAGCCTAGAGAGTTTGAGCAAGTTATTGCCGAAATCTTTAAACATAGTGGCTTTGAAGTAACTCTTACAAAAAGTACAAGAGATGGTGGAAAGGACATTATTGCGGTACAGAGACATGCTTTAGGTATTGATACAAAATATTTCATTGAATGTAAAAGGTATGCACCAGACAATAAAGTTGGTGTGGAGGTTGTTCGAGCTCTTCATGGTGTGAAAAATACAATAGGTGGACCAAATAAAGTAATACTAGTTACTACTTCCGCTTTTACCCAAGGTGCTATTGATTTTGCCCAAAGCCAAGCGAGCAGTTGCTGGGACATATCCCTGAAAGATTATCAAGATATATTAAGTTGGCTTAGTGCTTATCAATAATTTAAAACTAACAAACTGTTCAAGAGGGATTCGCAACGCGTGGCATTTTTACTATGCGTTGGTTTAAGTGATTAAGGTGGTATGCGGCGGCTTTGGTATTGCGTTGCTCACCCCTTAACAGGGCGTTATGTTTCTGGGGGGGCTACCACTAAAATGTTAGAAGTTGAAGACTATAAAAGATGCTCGTTAATTATTCGTCGAGGATGCTATTTTTATTCTAAATTATATCAAGAGCACATGAATGGTATAGATCCAAAAATGATGAGATTTGCGTAATTGCTTATTACATTCGCTCTTTAGCTGAATTAACTGTTGGAATGAGGTTGTGGCTAAAAAGTGAAGCAAACATTAAAGCACTAGGTGATGCTGTATTGATTGACCATACTCATTTGCTTGCTAAAAAGGCGAATCAAAAAAGAAAACAAGGCAAAAACCTACATGAAATGGATTTAGCTGCCCTCGAGCATGCTAAAGACAAGTATCATGCATTATATTACCCTGATGGTAGGTGTCAGATATCAAAGCATCGAAAAAGTGATGATTTGTTTGAAGATACTTTGGCATTAACGTCAAAGTTAGTACATCAGGATGAGTTCTCTATACTTGGATTTACAGACGAATCACCGTTTAGCTCTTTGTACATGGGAGTAGGTAATAAGTTGATATCTATTTCTGAGTTTTGGCTTTGTGATTTTAAGAACGCAATTTGCATCCTAAATAATGAACTTCCTGATATTGTTTCTTACTGTACTAACAATGTTGCTGAAATCCCCTTTGATTACAGTGAAATTTCATTTCAATTTGAAACATAACAAACTGTTCAAGAGGGATTCGCAACGCGTGGCATTTTCACTATGCGTTGGTTTAAGTGATTAAGGTGGTATGCGGCGGCTTTGGTATTGCGTTGCTCACCCCTTAACAGAGCGTTAAGCTTCAATGAGGACAATATGGACTACGAAGAAATAAAACGACAGGGTATCGCTGGCTTTGTCGAAGATGAAGAGCAAACTAGACCAGAGCGTATTGTTAGATTTGTAGAGCTAAATGAATTATTTTCGCCACAGGGAGATATGCTTTTTACTGGTGGTTTACAGTCTAGCTTAGCTTTTCATGAATTAGCTAATAGTTACGTTAACGGTAATTACATGGCAGTTGTACTCTTGTGCCAAGCTTTTATAGAGCACTCATTGTCCGGTGAGTTCATCATGAGAGGACAGAATGCAATAGCGGAATCGTCGTTTAAGAAAATCCTTGAATCTGCAAAGGGAGCTGAAATTATAAGTGAAGCTCTTTTTGAACAATTGGAAGTGTTGCGGAAAATCCGCAACCCTTATGTTCATGCGAAAGCGGGGTTAAAAAATGGCTCATTGGCTAAGAAAATGATCGATGGTCGATTTGAATCTGCTGAAGACCTTGCTAAGTCGGATGCACTAAAGTCACTTGGTATACTAAAGTCTTTTGTGCATGAGAATGTATTTATGTGGACCCCTCAGCCCGAAGCTTAACAAACTGTTTAAGAGTGATTCGCAACGCGTGGCATTTTCACTATGCGTTGTGTTTAGTGTTTAAGGTGGCATGCGGGAACTTCGGTATTGCGTTGCTCACACCTTAACAGGGCGTTATACGAACGGGGAAGTATGAAGAAAATCTATAAATATATGCCTTTCCGAGAGGAGTTTTTTTCCAACTATTGTCTACGAGCAAGCCAACGTGGAGTTTTGAATGATCCATTTGAATTGAGTCCAGCACAAGATTTAGTGGATAAAGTTCTTCGTGAGGGGCTCGGTGAAGACTTCTTTGAACAAGCTGAACAATTTGCGACTGATGGTAATTTCAATGAAGTTGGTGTTATATCATTTACTGAAAACTACAATAACCTTTTGATGTGGTCTCACTACGCTCATGAACATAAAGGGATTGTTGTAGAGTTTGACTATGAAAAGTTAGATTACTTTTTCAATTACAAGCTTTCCATGAGAGATACGATTGAACGAGTACTATACAACAGGGAACGCTTTTCACCCTTACAGACTGAAGTATGTGTTAAAGACTTACTTCTAACTAAAAGTGATGATTGGATATACGAAAAAGAGCATCGTATCTTACCAAAGTTGAGACTAGCTGATTATGTTCGTGTAGAGCGTGAACTGTTCGAACAGCTTCATGAGTTTTACGATAACTTGTATGTAGACCTGTTTAATATCGTTGCAGAGGACGAACTGTCGGTCACTTTTGAAGTTGATCTTGTCGAATACGAACAGTTCAATAATCAAGACTGGGACGGTAATTCTACTGATGATCGTGAAGAAATGAAGTATAGCCATAGTGATGTGATTCTGAATGAAATCTATGGCTCTTTAGCTGTCTTACCAACATCTGTTTTCTTGTTTAAGTTGCCACCCGATTGTATATCTGCGGTTTTTGTTGGATGTCGTGCTTCTGATGAGGATGCTAGGTTAATTCAGACTCTCATCGGTAGTAAAAATATACCTATTTTCAAAGCTCAGTTAAGTAAAACTCATTTTACTTTGGGTTTCGAAGAAATGTTCGTATAACAAACTGTTTAAGAGTGATTCGCAACGCGTGGCATTTTTACTATGCGTTGCGTTTAGTGTTTAAGGTGGTATGCGGCGGCTTTTGTATTGCGTTGCTCACACCTTAACAGGGCGTTAGCGGTTTTTTAGATAAGGTATTTATGAAAAGGTATAGAATCCTTTGTTTCGACTTTGATTCGAGAGCTTCATCACTGACTCCCGTTAAAGATGAGTGGGATGACAAAGTAAAAGAGAACCATATTAATAACTACAAGAATACTGTTGAAGGGTTAAGCACCCAATATGGTTCTAGTCAGCTAAATGCCAAAGTTACGAATTTTGTAGCTATGGGTAATAAGCCTTTCTCGATATCTGCGTTTCATAACAAATTCTTAGAACAGACTAGAAATGCATTTGTTATTGGTAGCTATTACCCAGCACTTACGGGGGCTTGTGCTCTTGGTGAGCGTATTCTCAACCAATTGATGCTGGTTCTCCGAACTTATCACACAGATAAAGCGGAATATAAAAAGGTTTACCGAAAGAGTTCTTTTGATTATTGGCCGCTGGTAATCGATACGCTTGAGAGTTGGGGTGAGTTGCTACCAGAGGCGGCAGAGGCATTTCGCAAGCTGAATATAATGCGAAATAAAGCTATACACTTTAATCCAGAAACCGATACTAATGATCGAGAGTTAGCATTAGAGGCTATCTGCACAGTACAAGAGATTGTGAGTATCCAGTTTAGCGTATTTGGAGAACAACCATGGTGTTTTACGACACCTGGTGAGGTTTATATAAAGAGAGAGTGGGAAACAAAACCACTTATTAAACATGTATTTACCCCTAACTGTTGTTATGTCGGATACAAGCATCGTGTCAAAACAATTCTGCCATCGGTAACGGTATCTGATGAACACGAATATGCAGATAAGGTTGTTACAGACGAAGAGTTCGTTACATTGCGAACAAACCGCTAACAAAGCATTTAAGAGTGATTCGCAACGCTTGGCGCTTTCGCTTCGCTCAAGTATAGCCAAGCGTCGCTCACACCTTAATGCGGCGTTAGGCCCAGTAAGAAATTCTTGGTTTAAATCTCTAATTTCTCTTTAACCATTTGTTCTAGTTTTTCGGCAATTTAGCTTTGTCTTCCCAAGTTTTTGAATCATTCAACCCGTAAAGCATGTCAAGGTTTGCGGGTTGCCTCATTAGGTTTAGTTACTGGTTTGTTATCATTCTCTTTGGCTCAAGTCGCTTCAATTTTATCTGTCTTCGAAACGTATTTATTGGCTGAAATTTTGCTCTGAAAGTTAACCTTTTCAAATTTCATTCTTTATGCGCTGATTTGCCAATTTCTTTGGTGTTTTGGTTGCAGTGGGTTTCAGAGACTTAGCCGCTTTAGCATTTGAGTTTTAATCAAATTTAATGGGTTACGTGTGTTTCTTTTTCTAAAAAGTGGTTTTCTAAATCCAGTTTTAACTATTTGCGTGAAGCGCCTAACAAAGCATTTAAGAGTGACTCACAACGCTTGGCGATCTCAGTTTAAACTTGGGTTTAGTGTTTAAAGTGCGGTGGTTTAGGTTAGGTGTTTTAGCGTTTTTCGCACCTTAATGCAGCGTTAGCTAAAAAGGTAAATTTATGTCTCACATGTTTGATATAGCAGAGCTAAGACAAAAAATATTCATTGTTCAAAACGTGATTCAAGCAAGTGAAGCGTTTGTAAAAGAGCACTGTATTGGTGTTAAAGAGTACGAAGAATTATATGATCGTTCTTCGTATTTGGTAATGGTTAAGTCTCTTGTTAGTAGCAGCTTAGTCGATATATCGATCAAACTCAGAAGTTTAGATGATTCCATGAAACGTAATCATCAAGGCTATTCTTTTGACCATTCACCGAAAGATTTTATTTTAACACTCTATGGTGAGGAAGGTATTAGCTTTCGGGAATCATGCAACAAGATAATCCATGCTGACGGTTTCTACCTCGATATTCAATCCTCTTATAAGTGCCATCAAGACCTACAATGGTGGGGAGGTACTATTCGTGTTCTAGGTGTTAAGTTTCCGAATCAAAAGAATGAACAAAAGTGGGAGTATTTAATCCCTCTATACTGTTGGTGTAATGAAGCTCTGCGCTTTATCAACAAGATTGAACCGGAAGCTATTAAGATTCAAATACAATCAGAAGATGTGGCATATTTTAGCTAACAAGGCGTTTAAGGCGGATTCCCAACGCTTGGCATTTTCGGTTTGATTCTGCTTTAGTGTTTACGGCACAATGGTTTAGGTAGGGTGGTAGCGTTGCTCACCACTTAACGCGGCGTTAGGTGAATACAGGGAATGATCGAATGGAATTAAAGTGTCACTGCGGAAACGTTAGCTTGGTGTTGAGTTCGTTTCCTAAAGAAGTTGGAGAGTGTAACTGTTCTATTTGTCGTCGCTATGCTGCGGCTTGGGCGTACTTTTCTCCAGAACAAGTTCAAATCAGAATGAATGAGAAAACATCTTTCTATTGTTGGGGTGACAAAGAAGTAGAATTTCATCGTTGCAACTCATGTGGTTGTTTAACGCACTACATAACAACACAGAAATGTTCCGAAGATATCTTGGTTGTAAATATGAGAATGGCCGAAAATGAAGTGCTTTCGAGTATTCCTGTACGTAAAATCAATGGCGCATCGTACTAATCACCTAACAATAAATTCAAGCAGATTCGCAACGCTTGGCACTTTCGGTTTGAATCGACTTTAGTGTTTACGGCACAATGGGTTAGCTTAGGTGGTGGCGTTGCTCACTACTTAATTTGGCGTTAGGTTTTATAAGGAAAAGCTATGAGTTTCTTATCCAATATATTTAGAGTATTCGGTAATAGTCGTACCGAGGGGAACAAAACAACTGAGATACCTAGAGTAGGAAATAAAGAGCCAGTTTGCCCTTATTGCAGTAGTACGTTAGATAAAATGCCTGGGCGAAAGAAAAAATGCCCTAGCTGCAGTCAATTTATGTATGTTCGAACTTGCCCTGATGAACGAGTCAAGATTTTAGTACGTGAAGATCAAATTGAACTTATAGAAGAAAAGTGGGCAATTGAGAACGGTACCCATGAACAATTCTTAGCGGAAAAGCGCGATAGAGAAGTAACAAAAAACAAGCTGATAAGTCAAGGCATCAACACTCCTACGGACTTAGATGTTAAGTGGGAGCAATTAAAGGTTTCATTGCCTCAACTAGCATCAGAGTATAAATGGGGACTATATCGTAATGCTCGCTTGGGAATGGGAGATGTTCTAAAGAAGCAAGGTAAACTATCTGAAGCGTTGGACACATATCTTGAGGTCTGCTTTATAGATCTAAACGGTCCGAATAATTGCGGCACAAAGGATCCCGAGATATTGAAGATGTATCCTCCATTCGATCCTAAATCTGCATTTTTAGCCCCGGGAGTGCTGGGCTACATAGAGAAATTGTGTAAAGAACTTAATGTAAAGCCAGAAGACTTAGGCTCTAGGTTTATTGGTCTTTCGTCCAAAGTAGAGCGTCAACTGAAGTTACCTATATCCACTGATGAAGCGTGGAATGAACTTTCTGGTGAACTACGTTGAACCAAAACCTAACAAGCAATTTAAGAGGGATTCACAACGCTTGGCACTTTTGCTTCTACTTCAGTTTTAGTGTTTATGGCACAATGCTTTAGGTTTGGGTGGCGGCGCTGTTCACCCCTTAATTGGGCGTTATACCACTATGTGAGAAACTGAGTTTCTGCATACAAGAAAGTAGTTTACGATTCGGCTTTTTGAAGCGGTTCTATATATGTCATATGCAGTTAAAGCTGAAGCTCTTGCTAAAGCTATTCTAGTTCTTGTCGATGGTGGAGTTGATGATTCTCATTGTTATCGCAATTTAGTTGATAATTTGTATGCGTATCGTGTCGGTGCAGTAAATGGGACAGGTAAGTGGGATACAAGAAAGATAAAAGAGCAATGCCAATGGACAATCTCAGCTCGGAATAGCGACAAAGTTGAGAAAGAGCATGTTGTGCCCATGGCTGAGGTTGTGCGCATCTTACTATCGTTAACTAACCCCCAAGTCTCTGATGTATATGATGTTATCGACAAGTACTGTGTCTACTGTATTGTCACGCCGAAAGAGCACAGTATTTTGAATGTAAAATACCAAAGAAAAATGCCATCAGAGTTCTGGGACAGTAACAGTGACTACTATATGGATGCTTGGGCAAGATACAAGTTGTCTAGTTTAGAGGCCGTATTTTAGTAGTGGTATAACAAACTGTTTAAGAGTGATTCGCAACGTGTGGCATTTTCACTGTGCGTTGGTTTTAGTGTTTAAGGTTGTATGCGGCGGCTTTTGCATCGCGTTGCTCACACCTTAACAGGGCGTTATGTTTTTCGGGTTAAGACATGTAATAATCATTTGCAAGTACACTAGTAACAAAGGGAAAAGTTATGCCATTTATTGCTTTTGAATCAGGTCAGTTAACGGATGAAGTAAAAGAAAAACTGATTGAAAAATTAACTGAAGTTTCAGTTGAAATAACGGGAATACCTAAAGAATTGTTCTTAGTCTCTATTCGAGAGCAACCGGATAATAATATTGCGGTTGGTGGTAAAAGCGTGGAACAAATCAAAAAAGAGATAGCAGAACAAACATAACAAAGCATTTAAGAGTGACTCACAACGCTTGGCGACCTCAGTTTAAACTTAGCTTTAGTGTTTAAGGTGCAGTGGTTTGGGTTAAGTGTTTGGCGTTGTTCGCACCTTAATGCGGCGTTATGTTTACTTTAAATTCAAAGACTTAAGGTTTTTAGGCTCTAGTTCTTTGTCCCTCTGGCAGTTCGTCCCTAGTAGACTCAGCAAATCAGTATTGTCTGTCTAAGTTCTTGAACCACTCAGCCCGTAAAACATGCCAATGTTCGTGGGTTGCTTCATTGTCAGGTCGTGGCGGTCGGCTTCTTGTTTAGCTGGCTCAAAGTCGCTTTCAGGTTCTTAACCAAGCAGCATTTCAGCTTGGCAGTAGCCTCGGCAATTCAGAATTGTTTTGCGCTTTGGTTGGAAATACAGGGCACTTGTTGGAGCTTAGTCGGGTTGCCTCATTGGGCAGGGAAGTGGAATTACACGTTTTAGGTTGGTCGCCTTTGTCGGCCAAGTGGGTTTCAGCCTTGTGGTTCACTTCAGAAAACTAGTCAGAAATAGCAGTTCTTTCTCAATTAAGTCAGTAACTTGTGGTAAAACATAACAAACAATTCAACAGTGATTCGCAACGCTTGGCGCTTTCACTTCGGGTTGCGTTAAGTGTTTACGGCGCAGTGTTTAAGTTCAGTGTCTGCGCTGCTCACACGTTAATTGGGCGTTATGTAACATGCCTCCAGTTAAATATTTAATCGTTGTTTTTCTTTAAATTTATGAGTGGTTTTCATTAAGGTGTCTAAATTGATTTCAGAAAATAAAACAGTGTCATCTTTTACAAATAATTCTACAGAGTACTCTGACGTTAAGGTGGTCAAATCTATTGATGAGTCATGGGAAAATGCATTGAATCACGGTGTTCGTTCAGTTGTAGAAGAGCTTTTACATCCTGATTTTGTATGGGTGCATAATCAAGCAGAGATGATTCAAAGGTCTAAACTAGATTTTTTAAATTTTTTCGATACTGTGTTTCCACATTCAGTATCAAAGCCTGTAAGTGTTCGCTCTGGTATCAGAGAGCAAAGAAATGTAAAAGTAATAAAACACCCGGGGACAGCTGTTGTATATGGATTCACGGATGTTAAAAGGGCGGGTGGTAGCATTAATGAGCCAGATACTAGACCTCTCTTAGTATTTCATTTTATGCGTACGTACGTGAAAGCGCCAAATGGATACTTGTTACTGGCCAATCACACGATGCTACTGTCAGAAGGTAAGTAAACAACGAAATAGTAAAGTTACATAACAAAGCATTTAAGAGTGACTCACAACGCTTGGCGATCTCAGTTTAAACTTGGGGTTAGTGTTTAAGGTGCAGCGGTTTGGGTTAGGTGTTTAGCGTTGTTCGCACCTTAATGCGGCGTTATACAAACTGGAAGGTAACAACATGATACGAAAGATAAGACCAATTCTAATTTTAAGTATTTGCGTGGTTTTCATGATGGCTGGAGCCGCAAATCAAGGTATTACTGGTTTTATTTTTTCTCTGCCTTTTGTGGGACTGTTCATTTATAAATTAAAGACTTTTTCTGTAAAAGCTAAGATAGTATCAGTTATTACTGCGGCTCTTCTCATCGCTCCGTTAGCTTGGAACCATGAAAAAAACAAAATTATTTATCCTTGGCTTGGAGATGAATTTATAGCGAGTTGTGGTTGGGA
>NZ_JBNJOG010000031.1:0-9393 GCF_050113695.1 Vibrio sp. TRT 17S01
GTTTTGGGTTAGTTTAGTGTTTACGGTGTTCAATTTGAGTTGTGTGGTAGCGTGGTTCACACCTTAATTGGGCGTTATGTAGCTAGGTAAGAATGGAGTATAAATGCTTGGTTTAGTTCGATTTGTGGTGGTTGCGAATGTAATAGCAGCCGTAATAGTTGTTGCTCTTGAGATGTCTACAGGCTACTTTGGACTTAAGTTTGTTTCGGACTACGCATTTTTCATCGTTCTACTTTTATGGGGAACGACCGCCTTATTTTTCATGTATCCGCCTCTGGGTGGTATGGGGCAGTCTGACGACAAAGTTGATCGGGTTACAGGCTCAATGGTTGACAGTAGTGTTGCTGACGAAATCGATGATGAGCGGTTCTCAGAAAATACAGCCTTTTGTATCAAACTGCTTATAGCTGGAGTGCCTGCATTCTTGGTTTGTGTCCTTGCGAGCATCGCTACATAACAAGCAATTTAAGAGGGATTCACAACGCTCGGCATTTTTGCTTCTACTTCAAATTTAGTGTTTATGGCACAATGCTTAAGGTTTGAGTGGAGGCGTTGTTCACCCCTTAATTGGGCGTTATGTTCTATTGGAGTTTTTATGCTGAGAGTCAAACTAACAAGAGATAGTGTATGTATGGGAGATGACTGCGATGCTCCTCACTTCTTAAAATTAGAATTGCCAGAGACCTCAACTATTCAAACTTTAGTTGACGCTATTGATGCTCGCTCTTACCTGGCGAAAGTGGCTGGTTTCGATCATCAATGGATACTCTTAGCTAACAATGAAGAAGCCGCTCGTTTGAAAGGCAATGACCTTGAAGTCCCAGAAAAAGGAGCAGTAAGTCTATCTTCTCTTGCTTTAAACGGGGTGCTCAAGGTTCATTTCAAATATTCAAGCTCACGAACATAACAAAGCGTTCAAGACGGATTCGCAACGCGTGGCATTTTCGGTTTGATTCAGCTTAAGTGTTTACGGCACAATGGTTTAAGTAAGGTGGTATGTGTTGCTCACCACTTAACGCGGCGTTATGTTTATCCCAGTTAATCAAATCGCAACTTTTTTGTTATAGAGAGATGCCGGAGGGTAAGAATCTCACTGTCTGGTTATTTTTCTTAAACAAATTTGGAGTATTATTATGAACTTAGGCCAACAATCGGTATCTCGTGAGCATTCTGTGTTTCTTGAAAAATTCGCAGATGGCTCTGTTTATTACGCAGCAAAGAAGCAATGGCCTGAGAGCGCATCGAAAAGTTTAGCGTGGGCTAAATCTCAAAAGCGTCAACGTCCGCTGGTAGAAAAATATTTGCAGTTTGAAGGTCAATCGAAAGTTCGACGACAATTGGTGTCAGGGTTATCAAAAAAGGAAGCTGAGCTAATTAAGTCCAATCTCATCAAACGCAGTAAGGAACGCGGTGAGAATAACCTAAATCTCATCAAAGAAAGCAATGTCGATCTATCGTCAGGGTATGTGGCTGGCGTTCAGCGTTATTGCAAATGTGGCTATAATCGCGCGGTAGAGTTGGTAGAAATCTTTAACTCAATCGAATAAACATAACAAGCAATTTAAGAGGGATTCTCAACGCTTGGCACTTTTGCTTCTACTTCAAATTTAGTGTCTACGGTACAATGCGTTAGGTTGGGTGGTGGCGTTGTTCACCCCTTAATTGGGCGTTATGTGTAAAAGAGGATTAGTATGTACTACCTTCCCAAGTTGTTAGCTGAGAAGTTTGCTTACTTTGACAAATTCTCAATATTAGGTATCTGGGCTATATCATTCGCTTCAATGATCTTATTTGCATTTATTGCATCTGCTATAGCTTCTTTGAACGAGCTATTGGTTGCTCCAGCATTTAGTATCTACTTGATATTTGTCTTGGGAATCTTTTCGGCTAAGTTTTTTTCAAGAAAGAAAATCATCCTAACCGGCCCTGTCGCTGTAAGAATAGCTGCATCAGATGCAGGAGAATCGGCCGCAAAAGTCGGAAAAACGCTTTCAGAAATAATTTTCTTGCTGTGCTTTTACTTTTTTCTGTTCGGGTACGTATTTTTTGCGTTATCACCTTTGTTGTTTTGGGCATACACATAACAATAAATTTAAGAGTGATTCACAACGCTCGGCGCTTTCACTTCAAGCCAGTTTAGTGTTTATGGCACAATGGTTTAGCTAAGGTGTAAGCGTTGTTCACACCTTAATTTGGCGTTAGACAAAGGGCAGGAAAGTTCTTTGATCTAATCTTCTTGCTCCCTCTGGCTATCTGTTTTTCTGAGTCGGCAATTCAGCGTTGTCGGCACAAATCCTTGAATCTCTTCAACCGTAAAACATGCCAAATTTCGTGAGTTGCCTCATTGGGTTTCAGAGTTGGTTGGTGTTGAGCTTCACTGGCTTAAAGTGTGGAAAGGGCAAGTTTGTCGAAGCTTTCGTTATTGCTTTCATTTCGCAGCTTTGAGTTTGTCAGGTTCAAAGGCCACCTTTTTGCTGAAAGGCGGTATTTCGAGAGCGTAAAAAGTGAGGCTGTAACATAGTGGCTTCTGTAGTTCGTGAATCACAAAAAGTCAGTGGGTGATTGGTTGCTTATCGCGTTTAAGGTATTCTGTTTTCAAACCAAGTAAGTGAGTAAACGAGAATTTGCCTAACAAACAATTCAAGCTGATTCGCAACGCTCGGTACTTTTGGTTTCAACTGGTTTGGTGTTTACGGTGAAGTGTTTGAGTGTGGTGGTAGCGTTGCTCACAACTTAATTGGGCGTTATGTTACTAGGAGAAAATTGTGGCAATAGAAAAGCGAAAATTAAAATGTAACGTTTGTCAGAACTATACTTTTCATAAGTTGATACATTGTTATAAGCAGGATTTAAGTGAGGAACATTTCTATTGTGAGCGCCGATATAGCCTATTTGAATGTTGCGGATGTCAAGATGTAAAAATGGAACGCGCTGAATATTCAGAATACTGCGAATACGATGATAATGGGATAATTCCTGATATTTCTATATATCCTCCTTACACTTTACGTCAAAAGCCTAGTTGGGTTTCAAAGTTAGTATTTCCTTTCAATGCCGACACCGGTCCCGTGAATCGTGAACTAATGGAACTGATTAGTGAAATATATGTGTCATTGCAAAATGGATGTAACCGACTTACGGTTATGGGAATCCGAGCATTAATCGAGCATGTAATGATCCAAAAAGTTGGTGATAAGGGGCGGTTTGTCAAAAACATGGATGAATTCCAAAGTCAGGGGTATATCTCTAAAGTTCAACGTACTGCACTAGATCAAGTGTTGGAAGCTGGCCATGCTGCAATACATCGGTCATACAACCCAAAACAAAAAGAAGTGATAGCTGCTATGGACATAGTCGAGAATATTGTTGAGTCAATCTATGTGGTAGAAAAAAATCAACATAGCTTAAAACATGTTCCTAAGAAAAAGTAACATAACAATCTGTTTAAGAGTGATTCGCAACGCGTGGCATTTTCACCATGCGTTGGTTTAAGTGATTAAGGTAGTATGCGGCGGCATCAGTATTGCATTGCTCACACCTTAACAGGGCGTTAGCTTACTGGAGCAATGACAAAATTTCTTTAAATAAGTAAGCTACCGAGGTAGTAGCTCACTTTGGTAACACAAGTTATTTATTCGATGACTTGCTAGGTTTTAGCCCCGGAGTGTTACCAGGAGTCTTTTTGTTGTCACGTCTGCGCTGGTCAGGCTTCCCTGTTGATTTTGCGATTGGTTTTGGACCTGGTTTAAGAGCCATAGTTGTATTCCTCAAAAGTATAAGAGCAAATCTCTCGCAAAATAATATATTCGTATTTATGCATACTGACAGTGACTGGTGTTTTATTTCCATTTAAAACTTGTGGGTATGCCATTGGCTTAAAAACCTGTGTCGGCAAGTTTAGCTGATGCTGATGGTTAGTAAGCTAACAAACTGTTTAAGAGTGATTCGCAACGCGTGGCATTTTTACTATGCGTTTATTTTAGTGTTTAAGGTGGTATGCGGGGACTTCGGTAATTGCGTTGCTCACACCTTAACAGGGCGTTAGCTCACAAAGAGCTCAATTCCTGAAACGAATTTATTTTAAATTTAGCTCTCAAAAATGAAATTTATAAAATAATGGCAAGCTGTGTTGGTGTAAAATATATTCGTAACTCAAAGTAGTATCGAGGTTAGCTACGTAATGATTAATGAAATTGAAATAGCAGAAGGTGCATATTTTTACAAGAAAAATAGCAGTAAATCTATTTCTGACACAGCAATAAAAAATATATTTATTGAACTTTCAAAAGGAAGAATGACAAGAAGTCATACATTTAAAATAGAAAGAGATGATATAACTATAAATAACAATTCAGCCAAGTACTCTCTTTGTGTTTTTAAGCAAAAATTCAAACCATCAATACTAAAAGAGTTTAATGATAATGAGTATGAGATAAAGTTTTGTCATATCCTTATCTTAGAGTACCTTGACTATATTGTTATCAGCAAAAAGAATGTTCAGAAAAATACCAGCCTTGAAAGCTATTTAGAGGATATTGATTACTCGACTCTTTCAAAATTATATGCGGGTGATCAATCTAAGTTTCATAAACTGCATCTTGATAATTTAGATGTTTCTCAGCTAGCTATGCGCAGCAAGTCGGTAGAAGCTTTGGAGTTAAAAGATTCTTTTTCAACATTCGGTGCCAATAATTACGCAATTAGAAATATGCGGGTAACGTCAAATGGACACGTATATAGTTTATCTTTAGGGACATCAAGAATAAATAGGCATAATGGCAAAGTAGATGTAGTTGATTTTTTAAATTGGATCGGTAGCGTATGTGATGACATTTCATTATTTAAATCTTCGACTAGTTTTGTTGATAGCTTTGCCGTTCCTGTGCCATTTCAAACAAAAATTGCTTCTTTAACACCTAAAGGTGTTTTATTTAAATTGAGTGATGTTATTGATAAGATCGAACAAGGTGAAATATTAAAAGTTACGTATGTAACTGATCATGGTGAGAAGTGGTTAGATATATCAAAGTATATATTAAAATATGATAGTGCATTAGAAGTTATTTTGCATAATGGCGATAAAGTATTGTGTTCATCAGAAAATGCTTTTCTTTTCAAGCAGATTGATATTAGATTGAAAGTATTGAAAAGCAGTATAAAAATAAACTCTACTGAATTTAAAAAAATTATGGTTTATTTTTCTTCAGGAGAAGTTACTACGTTCGAAGAGTACATTAATAAAAACAACTCTTTTGTGGTTACTTTTGATGACCCTCACATTGCTTATCATTCTAGAAAGCTTTTCGAAAATAGTAACTTACTTTCATATATTGACTCGTTTATGAGTATTTTTGAGCCGTGTCCTCAACTAAATACTGTAGGTAGTGAGAAAGGTTCATTCAGTACGACAAGTACCGATTTTTCTGCTGATTCAATTTTTAACAAAGTAGAAACTGTTATTGATACAGATTCACCATATATGTATCTTGATGATTTAGGTAATGAATGGGCTGATCACATAACAGTTTCAGATGGCGTAATTAAGTTTTACCACTCAAAACACGGCGATAATGGGCTATCGGCTTCAAAGTTTCAAGATGTGGTTGGGCAAGCTCAGAAAAACCTAGGAAACTTAGTGCCACATTTTAATAGACTTCATGCTAAGAAAGATAAGTGGAAGAAAAATTTCAAGATAAAAAACACTGATAATCAAAGTGTTCAAACATCAATTAAACGTGTTAGAAGAATTCCTAATGGAGAACAGTTAAAAGATGGTATTGAGTATTACGAAAAGCAATTACAAAACCCAAATTTAAGAAAGACTGTATACTTGGTCGTTAATTTTATTTCTAAAAATAATTTAAGAAATGGGCTGTTTGCTCTTAAAAATGGCACGCCGTTACAGAGAAAAAATGAAGTGGTTCAAATTTTATGGTTCATTTCATCTCTTATTTCATCTTGTAAGGAGCAAGGTGTTGAAATTAGAATTCTATGCTTGCCGTAAGTGAGCTAACAAAGCATTTAAGAGTGATTCCCAACGCATGGCATTTTTCATTTCATCGTTGGGTTTTGTGTTTACGGTGGTAAGGTTAAGTTTCGTGGTAGCGTTGCTCACACCTTAATGCGGCGTTATGTGGCAAAGCGGAAAAGGTACAAGAAATGACAAAGTTTCTCTCATTTTTAGCTATATCAAATTTGCTTTCTTTTTGTGCAGTCTATCTGTTTGAGTTGCTAACTGGTTATCTGGATATCCAGTTTTTAAGTGACTACTCATTCTATTCAATGTTAATTCTCATGGGCTTGGGGACAATATTATCTTTCTCAGGTCACAAGGTTGGTTATAGTGACCCTAGTAATGTTGCTGGCGTGGCCGCAAGTAGCTTGATTGAAAATGGTTCTCCAAAGCAAACGGTTGTCACTAAACTAGAAAACACTGGGTTAGGTAGTAGGTTTTTCCTTTCTAGCTTGTTACCTTTAGCGCATTGCATCGTTGCATAAGTAGAACCAGCCACATAACAAGGCATTTAAGAGTGACTCACAACGCTTGGCGATTTCGGTTTAAACTTGGTTTCAGTGTTTAAGGTGCAGTAGCCGGGTTAGGTGTTTTAGCGCTGTTCGCACCTTAATGCGGCGTTAGGTGAAAGGAGTGCAAAAACAATAATGACGACAATAATTGATGTTTTAGATACAGCTGTAAAAATTGGCTTAGGTGCTGCAATAACAGGGTTTGTTGCGTTGAGAAGCTCTAAAGTTAGTCACCAACAAGAAATTTCTAAAGCAAATTTGGAAGATAGAAAAAAGCTAGTGTTCCAATTAACGGAACTATTGGAAAGCATTGAATCTTCAATGAACCAATGCATTGTGGCTAAAACTTCGGAGCGAGACGTTATCAAATCAAAGCAGTACCTTTCTGAGGTGTGCAGTGCAGCATATAGAGCTCGATCAACTGCAAATCTATTAGGTAATGACGAGTTGGTGAGTTTGACATCTTGTATTTGCAAGGACGCGGAAAGGATTTATCCGATGTTATTTCGACCTGAGAGTAACATAGAAGATCTTAGTAGCAGCATCACTGAATACAAGCTTACAGCCTATCCAATAATACGAAAAATGTATAGTGAACTCGGTTGAATATTCACCTAACAAAGCATTTAAGAGTGACTCACAACGCTTGGCGATCTCAGTTTAAACTCGTTTTTAGTGTTTAGGGTGTAATGGTTTCGGTTAGATGTTTAGCGCTGTTCGCACCTTAATGCGGCGTTATGTGCAAATGGAGTGTTAATGCAAAACGTAGATGAGATATTAGATAAAGGGCTTACAAATACTGAGTTGCTCACAGAAGAAGAGTGGCTTATTTTTGTTGTCGCTTATTTAGAATCAATAGCCGACATGGAAGGTTGGGACCATTTTTTTACTCACCATATGAATTGGTATCCAATACTAATTAATTCTTTAAAGCTTGCTAGCGATGAAGCATCGTTAAAAATAATTGAAAATTATAAGCAGCACTTTGTAATACTTGGGGTAAATTTCAACCCAGAATCAATTGATTCTTTTCTTGCATCTGCAAATAGTAGTTATCATGAAAGCTGTCCTGATTGGAGGGAGCAGTTTTCAGAAGCTAGCGAGCAAAGGTGGCTTAAGATTGGGTCTTACTTGTCGAGTCACGGGATAAAAATTCGCACATAACAAGCAATTCAAGCTGATTCGCAACGCTCGGCGCTTTCGGTTTCAATTTGTCTGGTGTTTACGGTGCAGTGTTTTAGTAAAGTGGCAGAGTTGCTCACAACTTAATTGGGCGTTAGCCCTCACGAAAAGGTACATGTAGTCATGAAAGGACGTTGCCCTAACTGCAATGCAGAGCCTGAGTCGATTCCTCTTAGCCAAAAGTGTTTTCAATGTGGAGAGTTCTCAAATGACTGGGTTATTTATGATTGGGAAGGATATTGCAGATACAAGAGAGTAATGATTAGATGTAATTGGGTCCTTTTGATATTGTGCTCTGCTAACTTATTGGCAATTGTACTAGGCTCTGCAGATCCAATTCAGTGGCTATTTTGTTTGCTCATTATTCCAGCAATAGTGAGTTTAACTAGGTCTTATCATGCAATCGCTAACTCTAAACACTATAAAGGACATCGCTTAAGGGATATAAGCCCATGGTTTCCTTGGTTGTAAAGGGCTAACAAACAATTTAAGAGTGATTCAGCACGCTTGGCATTTTTGGTTTGGGGTGAATTTAGTGTTTACGGTGGTCTATTTAAGTGTCGTGGTCGCGTGCTTCACACCTTAATTGGGTGTTAGGCGTAGTAAGAAATTTCTTGGTTCAAATCTCTAATTTCTCTTTGGCTATTTGTCCCAGTTTATCGGCAATCTAGCTTTATCTTCCCAAGTTTTTGAATTACTCAACCCGTAAAACATCGCAATGTTTACGGGTTGCCTCATTCGGTTTTCTAGTCGGTTTGTTGTTAGTTTCTTTAGCTTAAATCGCTTCAATTTTATCTGTATTCGAAATACGTTTATTGGCTGGAACTTTGCTCTGAAAGTTAGTCTTTCTAATTCCCTTTCTATGTGCTGAATTGCCGCTTTCTTTGGCGTTTTGGTTGCAGTGGGTTTCAGAAACTTAGCCGCTTTAGTATTTGGGTTTTAATCAAATTCAGTGGGTTACGTGTATTTCTTTTTCCCAAAAGGTGGTTTTCTAAATCCAATTTTAACTATTTGCGTGAAGCGCCTAACAAAGCATTTAAGAGTGACTCTCAACGCTTGACGATTTCAGTTTAAACTTGGCTTTAGTGTTTAAGGTGCAGTGGTTTAGGTTAGGTGTTTTAGCGTTGTTCGCACCTTAATGCGGCGTTATATGCCCGATTTGAATGTAGGGGAAATAATTGGAAATATAAGGTTTTTTCCAAGTAGCACTATTGTTAGGTTGTTTGGGAATGATTATCTCTAACCTTGTTTCAATGCATAGTTTGTTTTACAAAATGTCTTCTGCATTGAACGGATATAGTGTAGCGGCTATAGCGATGGCTCCTTTTTTGATCTTTATACCATGTAAGTCATCTGATGCTGCTGAACTTTATCGGAGACAAATGCTACAGCATGGTAAAAGGTTTTTGTTTTGGGTGTTTGTATTAGCTTTATTTGTATATACGCATCATGAATACGAGTTATTTCTTGAATCTAGGCAAGTCTCAGGCATATAACAAGGCATTTAAGAGTGACTCACAACGCTTGGCGATTTTAGTTTAAACTTGGCTTTAGTATTTAAGGCGTAGTGGTTTAGGGTAGGTGTTTAGCGTTGTTCGCACCTTAATGCGGCGTTAGGCGACGGGTAGGAAAGTTCTTTGTTCTCATCTTCTTATCTCTCTCTAGCCACTCGTCATTTTAAGTCGG
>NZ_JBNJOG010000032.1:0-9317 GCF_050113695.1 Vibrio sp. TRT 17S01
CGGGAGCAAACTTCATGATTATCGCATCTCACTGTTTTTATGTTCAGAGGTGTCGCACTTCGTACTTGAATCCAAGGTACATAACAAGCAATTCAAGCTGATTCGCAACGCGTGGCATTTTTACCATGCGTTGGTTTTAGTGTTTAAGGTGGTATGCGGAAGCATAGGTATTGCGCTGCTCACACCTTAACAGGGCGTTATGACTCACACAATATTTCTGGTTAGGTAGTCTAGGAAAATCATGGGATTTAAATTTCGTAAACGTATAAAAATTGCACCAGGACTTCATGTCAATCTTAGCAAAAGCGGTGTTAGTACCTCTATCGGCAAGCCAGGTGCTACCGTAAATATTGGTAAAAAGGGTGTGAAAGCAACAGTCGGAATTCCAGGTTCTGGGCTTTCATATAGTCAGAGTTTATCTGAGAGCAACAGTTTTAATGAGAACAACTCACAAACCGAAAATGGAGGTTTCCTCTTCGGTAAGGTGTTAGCCGTGATCGTTATATTCTTCTTAGCGGTGCACTTTTTTGGTTCCCCCTCGGAACCTGCTGTATCTGTAAGTACTGTAGAGGCCAAAAGTTTACGTGTGCGTGTAGAGGCAACCCTCAACTCAAAGGTTATCAACCAATTAGTAGCTGGTGATGAGGTTGTGGTCTTGAAAACTAATGGTAGTTGGACATTAGTTGAAGGTGATGGTGTTAAAGGCTGGGTTGCTTCAGAGTACCTATCAAGTCCTAAGTCATAACAAACAATTCAAGCTGATTCGCAACGCTCGGCGTTTTCGGTTTCAATTAGTCTAGTGATTACGGTGAATTGTTTGAGGGTTGTGGCAGGCGTTGCTCACAACTTAATTGGGCGTTATGAGTATCCGCAATTTTAGAGACAAGGAGTCAATTTTGTTCAAGCTGTATTACTATCCAAACAATGCGAGTCTAGCTCCTCATTTTTTGCTTCATCATTTAAAAGCAGACTATGAGCTATTGTTAGTTGATAAAAAATCGAACTCTCAAAAATCAGCGGATTATCTTAGGCTCAACCCAGCAGGGCGGATACCGACCTTAGTTGTTAATGATCAGCCAATTTTCGAAAGTCCAGCTATCTGTATGCACATCTGCGAATTGCACCCTGAATCCGATTTAATGCCATCGTTAGGTGAGCCGACTCGTCCTTTGTTTTATCAATGGCTCGCGTTTCTCAATAATACGCTGCAAGCTGAACTTATGGTTCGCTATTACCCTCATCGCCACACTAACGATGAAGCTACCATTCCAAATGTAATAGCGGCGCAGGACGAAAGAATTGCTGATGCACTGTCAATCATCAACGACCAGTTAGAGCATCATGAATACTTGTTGGGTGACACCTTAACCGCATGTGACTACTTCTTGTTTATGCTTGCAGAATGGTCGTTACCAATTGAAAAGTCGCCACTTGATTTCAAACACCTAGCGGCGTATTTAAAGCGTCTTTGTTTGAACCCAACGATTAAAACGGTTTGCGACTTCGAGGGTATAGACCTCACACCATTTGAGTCATACTCATAACAAAGCATTTAAGAGTGATTCGCAACGCTTGGCGGTTTCGCTTCGCTCAAGTATAGCCAAGCGCTGCTCACACCTTAATGCGGCGTTAGGCTAATCAAGAGGAGGTCGATTGATGTTTGGAGAAATTGAGTCGTTTTTATCTTTGGTTGATCGAGTGAAAAAATCCTTGAGAAATACGCCAAATTTAGAATCGCGCTCTAATGAGCTTGTTTCTAGTCGCTTAGTTCGTGTCTATGAAGCTCATGGGGTTCATAGAAACCAAATCCCCAAAGTAATTGAAAGCTTGACTCTTCATGATGTAAGTACAGATGAGCGTCTCCTTGAAAAGCTCACTGATGAAATGCTCTTTTCAACATGTCAACTTTTTGGTATTAACAGAGACTGGCTTGAGGGCGCATCTGATGAAATTTATCCTACTTATAATTTTTATAAAGACCCAGCTAAATTTGAAGAGTTCTTGTCTGTATTAGTGGAAAAAGCAGGTAGCGATTCTCTTGATGGTGTCCTTTTATCAGTTGATAAAGTAGACCGTGGAACAGAAAGCGTGCTTATTTTACAAGAGGTAATCGGTTCAATTAATGATAAGCCATATTATCGCTATTACCCGTGTGGCGGTTGGGTTCTGTCGCACTGGAAATCAAGAGGTTATATCGCAGCTTGTATAGCGATGTGCTGGAAAAATAAAATCTACGTTCATGGTTCTTACTTAAGTAAGTCCATTGTTGACAGATACTCACATGGTTATCATTTATTGGATTTTGGTTGTGATGGTGTGCATCATTTAAATGGAGTTCGTTGGTATGCGGAAGATCTTGCCCTTGTACCAGAAACTTATTTGAAAAATATTGATCCTGAAAGAGAACAATATGGTCTACATGCGGCATTATCATTATGGTTTCAGCTATACAATCAAGGTTATCTAGATACAGGGTTTAATGATAAAAGTGTTGAATTGAGGTTCAGTGATGCACGTGAAAAATTAGCCTAACAAGCAATTTAAGAGGGATTCACAACGCTCGGCATTTTTGCTTCTACTTCAAATTTAGTGTTTATGGCACAATGCTTTAGGTTGGGTGGTAGCGTTGTTCACCCCTTAATTGGGCGTTAGGTGAATACAGGGAGTGATCGAATGGAATTAAAGTGTCACTGCGGAAACGTTAGCTTGGTGTTGAGTTCGTTTCCTAAAGAAGTTGGAGAGTGTAACTGTTCTATTTGTCGTCGCTATGCTGCGGCTTGGGCGTACTTTTCTCCAGAACAAGTTCAAATCAGAATGAATGAGAAAACATCTTTCTATTGTTGGGGTGACAAAGAAGTAGAATTTCATCGTTGCAACTCATGTGGTTGTTTGACGCACTACATAACAACACAGAAATGTTCCGAAGATATCTTGGCTGTAAATATGAGAATGGCCGAAAATGAAGTGCTTTCGAGTATTCCTGTACGTAAGATCAATGGTGCATCGTACTAATCACCTAACAATAAATTTAAGAGTGATTCACAACGCTCGGCGCTTTCACTTCAAGCTAGTTTAGTGTTTATGGCACAATGCTTTAAGTAAGGTGTTAGCGTTGTTTACACCTTAATTTGGCGTTAGGCAAAAGGAGTATAAATTGACAATCAGGAAGTACAAAATTGAGATATTGATATGTGTTTTGGCTACTCTATGTATTCTTTTTGGAGTCTTAACATCTTTCAAATATTCAGATTGGTCGTGGCTAGAGAGGTCAGGCTCTTTAGTCGTAGTTGTTGCCATTTCGTCTTTTTGGCAGTTTGGGTTGGCGCGAAAGAAGAAGTTGTCTGAATCCTTGTTAACTTATAATTCCGCAGTCGAAAGTCAACTTGAACGAGTAAAAGAGGGAAAGGCTGAACCTTTCATAGCTCTAGATATTAATGTGCCAGTGGTTAAACAATCGATTAAATCAAACGAAGAACAATATGATCGCCTCACTAAAATGGAGATCATCCTTGGAGGTATTGGTACTTTTGTTTGGGGGTATGCATCTCCAGTTTTCAATTTTTTAGCACCATTTCAGTAATTTGCCTAACAAGCAATTTAAGAGGGATTCACAACGCTTGGCACTTTTGCTTCTACTTCAAATTTAGTGTTTACGGTACACTGCGTTAAGTTGGGTGGAGGCGTTGTTCACCCCTTAATTGGGCGTTAGCACTATTCGGAGATAGTAAATGGATTCAGAAGTACGAAAATGTAAATGTGGTCGTTTCGTAGCAGATATTTACCATGATGATGGTGACTTTTACTTCACGACAGAACATTTTGGCTCTCGCTCCAAAGCAGTGCAGTGGGCTGAAGATTGGTGTAATTGGGCTAACCGCGTCGCCGACGGTGGTGTCGATAGCATTTACTATATTATTCAAGTTCCTGACACATGGCCTGGACCAGCTGTTGACGCTCATCCATATCATGGTTTGTTTGTTAAAATTGGTCGTTCTAAAAATGTTATTCAACGTCTTAAAAACCTACAGACGGGCACTTATGGCGACTTGGTTATTCACGCCCTTGAACCTGGAGGTAGTGAAAGAGAAGCTGAGCTTCATAAGCAATTTGCTAGTTTACGTCGTCAAGGTGAGTGGTTTTCGTGTAGTCAATCGTTGGCTGAGCATATATTTGATACTTGGAAAAAATACAAAATGTTGCCCCCAGAGCATCAACAAAAAGTTCTGATGCTGGGTGAGCGTTCAATTGCCTATCGACAAGTTAGAGAAATTCTTGGAAAAGCTCCAGATACAGTGAATCCTTCGTTAGAAGAGGACTGGCACGGTTCATTCTTTGTAGATCTGGTTTATAGTTCTTTAGCCAAATTAGGAAAATAGTGCTAACAAAGCATTTAAGAGTGATTCGCAACGCTTGGCGCTTTCGCTTCGCTCAAGTATAGCCAAGCGTCGCTCACACCTTAATGCGGCGTTATGCAACTACCAAGGTTTTGAGTTCTAATGCTATTTCTTTTCGGTTTATCAGTCTTCTGCAAACGATTTTATATTTAAGGAAAACAACAAAACTCTAAGCCTTAATCTGCTAGACTGCACATTGATATAAGTACTTCAGGAATACTCAAAATGAGCCAAGAACAGCCAAATAACCCATTACATGGTTTGACCCTTGAGAAAATTCTCGTACGCTTACAAGAACATTATGGTTGGGAAGGTCTGGATGCGGAAATCCAAATTAATTGCTTTTATAACAACCCATCAATCAAGTCGTCGTTAAAATTTTTACGTCGCACTCAATGGGCAAGAGACAAGGTAGAAGCATTGTATATTGAGACATTCTGCAAATAAGAAAATTTGCATAACAAAGCATTTAAGAGTGACTTACAACGCTTGGCGATCTCAGTTTAAACTTGGTTTTAGTGTTTCAGGTGCAATAGTTTGGGTTAGGTGTTTAGCGTTGTTCGCACCTTAATGCGGCGTTAGCCGACAAACAAAAATTTGAGTTATGGAGAACAAAGTGAACGTAAGGAAAGCGATCAAGCAAGACTCAGGTAAATTGTTAGAACTTATTGGACACAAAGCTGAGTTTGACCGAAGTATGAAAGGGTTCGACGGTGAAATCTCCACGACTAAAGAGAAGATTGAACGAACCTTATTTGGTGACTATCCGTTTGCCCACGCTTTGCTATTGGAAGTCGATGGCGAAGTTCAGGGTTTTGCTTTGTTTCATTATCGTTATTCATCCTTTCGCGGAGAGCCGTCTATTTGGCTAGATGATCTGCTAGTTATTGGTAAGCATCGGTCAAAGGGATACGGTGCAGAACTTATGCACGCATTGAAGACGGAAGCTCAGAAGTTATTAACTACTCATATTTCATGGACAGCCAGCCCACACAACACGAAAGCTCATGAGTTCTACAAAAAGTTAGGTGCAGAAGTTGAACGGATGGATGGTCAGCGTCCGTATTTCCGTTGGGCAATGTACGGCTAACAATAAATTTAAGAGTGATTCACAACGCTTGGCGCCGTCACTTCAAGTCAGTTTAGTGTTTATGGCACAATGCTTTAGGCAAGGTGTAAGCGTTGTTCACACCTTAATTTGGCGTTAGGCACAAATTCATAATTATCGTTAAAACGTAGAGGTTATACATGAGCAACCCCCCTGTTGATGAAATTTATAAAAATGCCCCTGGGGATGGCAGCCCTGATTGGGAACATACATTTTATGGCCACTTATCCGAATATGGCGAGTGGGACATTGAGAAATTTTGGATTTTTCACAAAGCGCTTATAGAAGTAGGAATGCTTGTTAAAGAAGGTACCAGTGTCGACAGAAATCTAGCATATGCACTGCTTTATATTCAGCATGGAGTCCTTGTTCATATCAGTTCCCACTTTGATTCTCGTGTTAGTTGGAAATTCGAGTCAATTGATGATGAAGAGCTACACGACTATGCCGAAAGGTTTCAGTTAGCAATACTTGGTGCAATTTCAGGGGATATTGTTCCAGAATCGTCTTTTGCCCTCATAAACCCGTTGATCAAGTAGTGCCTAACAAAGCATTTAAGAGTGACTCACAACGCTTGGCGATTTCAGTTTAAACTTGGTTTCAGTGTTTAAGGTGCAGTGGTTTAGGTTGGGTGTTTAGCGTTGTTCGCACCTTAATGCGGCGTTAGCCGTCAGCATGTATATCTAGGAAAGGAGTCCAAAATTGAAAGTAGCTTTAGTAACAGGTGGTTCGAAAGGTATTGGGCTAGAACTTGTTCTTCGATTGGTGGAATTGGGGTATCAAGTTGTCACGTGCTCACGCTCTGAAGCAGGGTGGACAAAAATGCTAGGTATCTACCCAGAATTAGACACTGTGGATCATAGGGTTGTAGACATTGCCGATGAAGAACAGCTAGCAGGTCTATTCTCGTATATTGAATCCGAATATCAGAAACTAGATGCTGCAGTGAATAACGCTTCTCCAGCACTAGTATCACGAGGCTATCTATCCCAAGTTGACATCGAATTACTTAAAGAAACCCTCAATGTCGATTTTTTGTGTCAGGCTTTATGTTTGAGAGCCGAGTTGAAGCTAATGGGTCCTGGCTCAAGCATAGTGAATGTAAGTTCGGTAAATGGCCTCAGACCAACGCCAAATGCATCAATGTACAGCGCATCTAAACATGCTCTGGAAGGGTTAACGCGCTCAGTTGCACTTGAGAGTATTGGATCTGGTATTCGAATTAATGCGGTAGCGCCAGGTGTAACATGGACTTCTCGTTGGGAGGATCGCCAACTTGAAAATGAAAATATCCGTTCAGAAGTATCAGAAGCAGTTCCCATGAAGCGGTTTGCTAGTACCAATGAGATAGTAGACGCAATAGCATTTTTACTCTCAGACAAGGCTACTTATATAGTAGGGCACACATTGGTGGTAGATGGTGGTTTGTCTTTGGCATAAACGGCTAACAATAAATTTAAGAGTGATTCACAACGCTTGGCGCTTTCACTTCAAGCTAGTTAAGTGTTTATGGCACAATACTTTAGCTAAGGTGGCAGCGTTGTTCACACCTTAATTTGGCGTTAGGCGACATAAGATAAACGATAGAGTAGTGATAGTATCTTGGCGTGAATCTAGCTTCAGTTAATTGAAAAGGAGTGGATTAATGAATGGTAAAGCATTTGATAATTGGCAAAAATCGCGAAAGAAAGGATGTTTAAATTGGCTTTTCAGAACTACTTTCGTCACAGCCATTTTGTACATGATTTTTAATGTTATTTTCCTTTATCCATCTTCTGATGCGGCAAGCATTACGATTTTCTTATCGGATAATGCTCTTAATTACTCAATTTACACGAACGGGATGTTTTTCGCATTTTGGGCTATTTGGCTATACAACGAATCTTCGTATGAGAAAGAAGTTAAACGTAGAAATGTCGCCTAACAAACTGTTCAAGAGGGATTCGCAACGCGTGGCATTTTCACTATGCGTTGGTTTTAGTGTTTAAGGTGGTATGCGGCAGCTTTGGTATTGCGTTGCTCACCCCTTAACAGGGCGTTAGCTGAATACTCATAATTACAAGTGAGATGTAATGGAATTTTTAACAAAACTAAAGGCTGATGATGTATTTGTCGCCTTATCTGCTATTTCTGCATTTTTCGCAGCAGTAGCGGCATGGTTTTCTTTTAATGTATCTAGAGAGTCGCTTAGATTTCAAAAGAAGTTAGCTAGCAATCAAGTGGTTTCTGTACAGCTAAACAGCGTTTTGAGTCTATTAGTTAATGTCAGGCTTGTTTTATCTGATGTTTATGGGGCACAGGATGCTGAGTTTAGTAGTGTTGAGTCGACCTTTCGAGAGTTCAAAAAGCAAATAAAGGCTATTTCTTATCAAACGCAATTGCCGCCAGAGCTTTTAATGCTAAAAGAAAAAACGACGGTAGCCCAATTAACGGATCATGAGATTGAAACTGCTATTAGTAGTATCCAAGAAAAGATTGAAGCACTTTGGGGATAATTCAGCTAACAAGCAATTTAAGAGGGATTCACAACGCTCGGCATTTTTGCTTCTACTTCAGTTTTAGTGTTTATGGCACAATGCTTTAGGTTTGGGTGGAGGCGTTGTTCACCCCTTAATTGGGCGTTAGGCGCAGTATGAAATTTCTTGGTTCAAATCTCCAATTTCTCTTTAGCCATTTGTTCTAGTTTTTCGGCAATTTGGCTTTATCTTCTCAAGTTCTTGAATCGCTTAACCCGTAAAACATGTCAAAGTTTGCGGGTTGCCTCATTCGGTTTTCTGGTCTGTTTGTTGTTAGTTTCTTTGGCTCAAATCGCTTCAATTTTACCTGTCTTCGAAATGGGTTTATTGGCTGAAATTTCGCTCTGGAAGTTAGCCTTTCCAAATTCCATTTCTATGCGCTGATTTGCCAATTTCTTTGGTGTTTGGGTTGCAGTGGGTTTCAGGTGCTTAGTCGCTTTAGCATTTGGGTTTTAATCAAATTCAGCGGGTTACGTGTATTTCTTTTAAAAAAGGTGTTTTTCCTAATTTCATTTTAACTATTTGCGTGAAGCGCCTAACAAAGCATTTAAGAGTGATTCGCAACGTGTGCCATTTTCACGATGCGTTGGTTTTAGTGTTTAAGGTGGTATGCAGGGGCTTCGGTATTGCGTTGCTCACACCTTAACAGGGCGTTATGTTCAATTGTAATTCAAAGGTTTAAAGGTCTTAGGATCTAGTTCTTTGTCCCTTTGGCAATTCGTCCCTAGTAGACTCAGCAAATCCGTATTGTCGGTCTAAGTTCTTGAATCTCTCAGCCCGTAAAACATGCCAATGTTCGAGGGTTGCTTCATTGTCAGGTCGTGGCGGCTGGTTGTCAGTGTAACTGGCTTAAAGTCGCTTTAGGATTCTTAGCCAATTAGCATTTCGGCTTGGCAGTTGTCTCGGCAATTCAACATTGTTTTGCGCTTTGGTTGGAAAGATAGGGCGTTTGCTGTTGTTTGGTCGGGTTGCCTCATTGGGCAGGGAAGTGGACTTACTGGTTTTAGGCTGGTCGCCTTTGGTGGTCAAGTCAGTTCTTACCTTGTGGCTTGGTTCAGAAAACTAGTCAGAAATAGCAGTTCTTTCTCAAGTAAATCAGTCGTTTGTGGTAAAACATAACAAACAATTCAACAGTGATTCGCAACGCTTGGCGCTCTCACTTCGAGTTGAGTTTAGTGTTTACGGCGCAGTGTTTAAGTTCAGTGTATGCGCTGCTCACACGTTAATTGGGCGTTATACCGCAGGAGAAAAATAAAACATGGAATTAGTTTCACCATCGTTAGAATTTGAATCCGAGTT
>NZ_JBNJOG010000033.1:0-8907 GCF_050113695.1 Vibrio sp. TRT 17S01
AAACTTGGTTTCAGTGTTTAAGGTGCAGTGGTTTAGGTTGGGTGTTTAGCGTTGTTCGCACCTTAATGCGGCGTTATGTGCTTAGAGGGAAAATGGCATTGATTAGAGAAATGGATATCTCAGATTACTCTCAAGTTATTGAGCTATGGTCTGAAACAGAAGCTATGTTGCTACGTGATGCAGACTCCAGAGAAAACATAGGTAAATATTTAGAACGTAACCCCAATCTCAGCTTTGTCGCTGTAGATGGTGACACTATTGTAGGTGCAATTTTAGTGGGTACAGATGGTCGTCGAGGTTACGTGCAACATTTGGCTGTAAACTCGAATTGTCGAGGTAAAGGCATTGGTGCCAAACTAATATCCTCAGCGGTCGATGCATTATATAAAATTGGTATAGCTAAAACTCACTTATTTGTCGCCAGTGAAAACCTGAATGCTCAATATTTCTATGAAAAACTAGGTTGGTTTCCACGTGATGAAGTGCGTATGTTTTCCTTTAACTCGTCTTGCAGTGGTAATGTTTAGTACGCACATAACAAGCAATTTAAGAGGGATTCACAACGCTTGGCACTTTTGCTTCTACTTCAAATTTAGTGTTTATGGCACTATGCGTTAGGTTGGGTGGAGGCGTTGTTCACCCCTTAATTGGGCGTTATGCGCCAACAGAGAATCGATATTTAAGAGGTAAATATGATTAAGCAGTATGGTTTTATCGTAAAAGCAGATAGCTACGATTTTAATAGCGATTCTACAGCTTTAAATACGTCTGGGTTTTCGACTCAAGTTGTTGGTGTAAGCAGTGATGAAGAAGCTATTCTTATTGCCAAAAAAATGATTGAAAGTGGAATCCAAGTCATTGAACTATGTGGTGGTTTTGGCTTAGAAAGCGCGGAGCATATTATTAGCAGCTTGGACAGTGATGTCCCAATAGGCTACGTTACTTTTTCTGATGAAGAGAGTGTGAAATTGGAACAGGTATTGTCTTCTAGTTCAGGCGCATAACAAGGCGTTTAAGACGGATTCACAACGCTTTCCGATCTTGGCTTAAATCAGCTTTGGTGTTTAAGGTGTAAGGGTTTAGGTTTGGTGATTGGCGTTGTTCACCACTTAACGCGGCGTTATGTTTCCGAGTACCCCACGTTTAGTAGAGACTTTACTAAGTTAGATCTAGGGTCTAATTGAGAGATGGCTTATGGCTTCATTGCAAGGAATATTAAACTTGGATGTTTCTTATCCAGGTATACACATTAAAGTTGAGCTGATAGTACTTAAAGAATACCTGACACACATGGAGTCTGGTGTTGCTGCATCTTGCAGTAGTTACGTTACATCGGAGGAAAAGAGCTTCAGTGGTCTTGAGCACGATGAATACTCTCATGTTTACCGAATTGCCGAAGACGAGATCCCGCGTATTATTCGCATGCCAATGTTGGTTAGTATCTATACGTTATTTGAGAATTCAGTAACACAGCTACTTGAGTATACGAGGAAAAAAGAAGAAAAAACGTCAAAGTTGAAAGATGTTACAGCTAAATCATTGCCTTCAAAGTGCAATAAATATATTGAGCATGTTTTGGGCTTTGATTTCGCATTTGATCAAAAGACTATGAATGCGCTATCAGAAATTACGAAACTAAGAAATTGCGTTGCTCATGCTAATGGAAATTTAAGCTCCCTTGAGGCAAGCAAAGCGAGTGCTATTAAGAAAATAGCAGCGAAAGAAAAGTTAATTTTCATCACATCAGACCAACTAGATATATCATATGAATACCTGCGGAAAAGTTTGGGTATGGTCGAGTCCTCTTTAAGAGAGTTAATGGAATACATCGAAGAGAAGTATGGTTTTTATTAGGAACATAACAATAAATTTAAGAGTGATTCACAACGCTTGGCACTTTCACTTCAAGCAAGTTTAGTGTTTATGGCACAATGTTTTAGGTGAGGTGTTAGCGTTGTTCACACCTTAATTTGGCGTTAGGCAAATGGAGTAAAGTATGACTTATGATGAATTAATTCAAGAATTTTGTAGTAAAGGTATCAAGCCTGATGCGCCAGACTTTTATGACCAAGAGTCCTTTCTTGAACAAGAGAGAATGAACAATAATTATTTGAATCTTTATTCTATGTATGTAGCTAAACAGCCTTACAGTAAAGAGTACCTCGAAAGATCCAAGAAAATAATTACAAAGACTGTTGAAATTTTATATGAGGCTCTACTTAAGACTGAAAGGAAAGGAGCTTGTATTGATATTTCTAGCGTATTAGTTCGTGTGTTAGAAAAGCAAGGTATTTGGAGCACTTGCTTGAAAGGTAGTTGCGTTGTGGACTTTTCTACAGTAAAGAGCGGTATTCCAAGTGCTTATTTTTATAGTGTTACAGATGAGCAAGAATCAACGCCTGGTCACTTTTGGGTTTATGCTCCTCCATTTGAAGTAATTGATATTTCAATTGGTGAGCAAGGGTATAATTATATTCAACTTCCATTTAAGCCTGCATTTGTTTTGTCTGAAGGGGAAAATAGTTGTTCTTTTGATATATCAGAAATGGTTAAACCCAATATAAGAACTGCTTTCCTTCAAGCTGGGTATACTTCAAATGACATGATGAAACATATGTTTGATGGGTTTGATCTTGTAAATAAAGTCTTTCCACCATTTGAAGTTGTTAACAACAATGTCAAGGTTAAGTATATTCCTACAGCAACCCATGCATCGGTTGAAAAGCTTGAAGGCTTTGGTAATTTTGAATTTGAAGGTAAATCTCCGATTGAGTTTTATAATGACATAATAAAGCCTTCGCTAGAAGAATTTGCCTAACAAACTGTTTAAGAGTGATTCGCAACGCGTGGCATTTTCATCATGCGTTGGGTTAAGTGATTAAGGTGGTTTGCGGCGACTTCGGTATTGCGTCGCTCACACCTTAACAGGGCGTTATGTATTACGATAGGAATTTTAGTGATGTTATCTGTTGAGGATATTGAAGGAAAGTGGAAAGGAGAAGTTACAACCGGACTGACAGCTCGTTGTAAGGAGTCTTGGAACATTCCTTTAGATGAATTGGAAGATATTATGGTGGTTACGTATCTTAACCAGCGTATCGCTCTAAATCACATGGTGAGAGAAGCTGAGCGTAGATTGGAACTAGAACTTCGAGACGACACGGAACTTTATGATGGTCAGTTAAATGACGCGCTTGAGCGGGCCCAAAATACATAACAAAGCGTTCAAGAGCGATTCCGCAACGCGTGCCAGTTTCGCTTCGCTCACAGTATGGCACGCATTACGTCACGCCTTAACGCGGCGTTATGTTTACTTGAAATTCAAAGGCTTAAAGGTGTTAGGCTCTAGTTCTTTGTCCCTCTGGCAAATCGTCCCTAGTAGACTCAGCAAATCCGCATTGTCGGTCTAAGTTCTTGAATCTCTCAGCCCGTAAAACATGCAATGTTCGTGGGTTGCTTCATTGTCAGGTCGAACTGGCTAGTTTTCAGTTTGTCTGGCTTAAAGTCGCTTTTAGGTTCTTAGCCAATTAGCATTTCAGCTTGGCAGTTGCCTCGGCAATTTGCCATTGTTTTGCGCTTTGGTTGGAAAGATAGGGCGCTTGTTGTTTCTTGGTCGGGTTGCCTCATTGGGCAAGGAAGTGGAATTACACGTTTAAGGTTAATCGCCTTTGGCGGTCAAGTTGGTTCGAGCCTTGTGGTTTAGCTCAGAAAACTAGTCAGAAATAGCAGTTCTTTCTCAATCAAGTCAGTAACTTGTGGTAAAACATAACAAACAATTCAACAGTGATTCGCAACGCTTGGCGCTCTCACTTCGGGTTGAATTTAGTGTTTACGGCGCAGTATTCAAGTTCAGTGTCTGCGCTGCTCACACGTTAATTGGGCGTTATGAGTTTAAGAGGTAATAAAATTGATAAAGAAGTATGCAGGCATTAGTTGTTACGGTTCTTTTTTAGTAGCTGTCATTTTGAGTTATCTTCCCGTAGAGGGTTGGTTCGAGATAGTTTTAAAAACATTAGTATTGTTATTTGTATTGCATATGATTGTATACTCGTTTGTTGTGGCAGTATCAGCAAAACGTACTCGTAATAAAGTTCTATTGGTCTTATTTGCAGTTTTATTTCCTGCTGCGTCTGGTTTTGTATTGTATTACTTTAAAGGTCGTCGAGAAGAGGAAGTGCTGACTGACACACCCAACTCATAACAAGGCATTTAAGACGGATTCCCAACGCTCGGCATTTTTGGTTTGCTTCAATTTTAGTGTTTACGGCACAATACTTTAAGGTTAGTGGTCTGCGTTGCTCACCACTTAATGCGGCGTTAGCTGTACATAAGACTTGGATTATCGAGAGGACTTATGAAGAAATTATCTATTATTTTTTTTGCTTTATTGACACTTGTAGGGTGTAGTAAGCCGCTACCAGAAGATAAGTTGTCATATGTTGGTCAGTGGCAAAGTGTAGAAATGTATTTGTTAATACTTGCGGATGGCACGATAGCTTATAAACGCATACAGAATGGTGGAACAACTTCTATAAATGCATCAATAAAGGAGTTCGTAGGTGATGACTTCGTTGTTGGTTTTGCCTTTCTAACAACGACTTTTGTTGTGTCTAAACCTCCCTACTTAATAGACGGTAAGTGGGTAATGGAAGTAGATGGGGTGACATTAATAAAGACGGATGAAACGAGTTCAGGTTGAAAAGCAGCTAACAAAGCATTTAAGAGTGACTCACAACGCTTGGCGATTTCAGTTTAAACTTGGCTTTAGTGTTTAAGGTGCAGTGGTTTAGGTTAGGTGTTTTGCGTTGTTCGCACCTTAATGCGGCGTTATGAGTATCCGAAATTTTAGAGACAAGGAGTCAATTTTGTTCAAGCTTTATTACTATCCAAACAACGCGAGCCTAGCTCCTCATTTTTTGCTTCATCATTTAAAAGCAGACTATGAGCTGTTGTTAGTTGATAAAAAATCGAACTCTCAAAAATCAGCGGATTATCTTAGGCTCAACCCAGCAGGGCGCATACCGACCTTAGTTGTTAATGATCAGCCAATTTTCGAAAGTCCAGCTATCTGTATGCACATCTGCGAATTGCACCCTGAATCCGATTTAATGCCATCGTTAGGTGAGCCGACTCGTCCTTTGTTTTATCAATGGCTCGCGTTTCTCAATAATACGCTGCAAGCTGAACTTATGGTTCGCTATTACCCTCATCGCCACACTAACGATGAAGCTACCATTCCAAATGTAATAGCGGCGCAGGACGAAAGAATTGCTGATGCACTGTCAATCATCAACGACCAGTTAGAGCATCATGAATACTTGTTGGGTGACACCTTAACCGCATGTGACTACTTCTTGTTTATGCTTGCAGAATGGTCGTTACCAATTGAAAAGTCACCACTTGATTTCAAACACCTAGCAGCGTATTTAAAGCGTCTTTGTTTGAACCCAACGATTAAAGCGGTTTGCGACATCGAGGGTATAGACCTCACACCATTTGAGTCATACTCATAACAATAAATTTAAGCAGATTCGCAACGCTTGGCATTTTCGGTTTGAATCTACTTTAGTGTCTACGGCACAATGGTTTAGGTAGGTGGTAGCGTTGCTCACTACTTAATTTGGCGTTATATGCCAATCGGAGTTAATAAGGAAAATCATGCAATTGGAACTAGATGGTTACTATCTGCGTTCACTGAATGTGGAAGATGGGGAAGTATTTTACAATTGGTCTTGTGATCGTGAAGTTACACTCTATAGCCTTTCTTCGTATGCGTATCCTCAATCAAAATCAGATATCGAAAAATGGCTTCTATCCATAAATTCAAGCGATAAAAATGTGTCTTTCGGGATATGCGATAAAGAGAATGATCAGCTAATTGGCTATGCAGGTATATCTGGGATCAGTGCTCTAAATCGTAGTGGCGTATACTTTATTCTTATTGGAGAAAAAAGTTATTGGGGTAAGGGAGTTGGTACCTCAGTCACGAAAGTCGTAACAGATTACGCGGTAAGGACTCTTGGTTTGCATAGAGTTCAGCTTACAGCAAGCTCTCTTAACTACGGCGCAATTAAGGCTTATGAAAACGCAGGTTATCAACATGAGGGAGTGATGCGCCAATCAGGTTTTCGTAATGGTGAGTTTGTCGATAAAGTACTAATGTCAGTCCTGTCTACAGAATGGGCAGGCATATAACAAAGCATTTAAGACTGACTCACAACGCTTGGCGATCTTAGTTTAAACTTGGGTTTAGTGTTTAAGGTGCAGTGGTTTTGGCCGGGTGTTTAGCGTTGTTCGCATCTTAATGCGGCGTTAGGCTTCTCAATGGACGAGGAAACAATGAAGAAAATCGTTTGGTTATTGATTAGGGCGTTTATAGCTTATCTATTAGTTGGTGTCCTACTGGGTATTCTGATTCTGAATAATACGTATGCTCCACGATTTTTTACAATGAACCTCGATATTCTAGGGTGGTTTTTTGCGCTTGGAGTACTGATTAGTTATGTGCTCTTCCGATTCCAAAAAACTTCAGAAATCGGTCAGTTCTTGTTTGCATGCGTGCTTGGAAGTGTTGTTTTATGCTTGTACGTTAAAGAGTCTTACTGGTTATTAAATACGAAAATACGTTCTTGGACTTTATTCCTAACCGTGCTTTATACAATAATGTTGCTGTATTTTGTATTTCCGTATAAATGGTTACGGCCATTACTGTTTTTAGTTCCAGTTTCTGCTGGTTCATGGGTCGTGTATTGGTTGGGGTATACACCAATCAATGTGACAATAAGCTTATTTGAAGCTAAAGGAACTATCGCTGACGACAAATACTCAAAAGCAATCGCAATTTTACCCGAAGTTTATGTTACTTGCCTGACTTCTTCACTGTTTTGGCTTGCTCAAATATTGGTATTGTATGCATTTGTATATTGGGGGCATGATCCACAGTCAAGCTACCGAAGCCTAACAATAAATTTAAGAGTGATTCACAACGCTTGGCGCTCTCACTTCAAATAAGTTTAGTGTTTATGGCACAATGCTTTAGGCAGGTGGTAGCGTTGTTCACACCTTAATTTGGCGTTAGTTTGCAAGAGGAAAAACGCAGCTATATCGCAAGATCTAGTGGTAAAAGCTCAAAGTTGAAATTGTCGTATTGGCTTTCAATTATAGTGTTAACTAGCGTGGTGAAAATTCAAAATTGGCATCGTTTCAACGGTTGATTTGTTTTTTGGTGCGGCGACTTTTGGGTTACCTGAGTCGAACTTTTTTGCTGAAAGTCTGCTCGTTGAGTTTGTTGGTACAAAAGCCGATCTACTCGCTGAAATAGCGTTTTCTCTGGTGTGGTAAGTTCATGTGGTTTCAGTGGCTTTGTTGAAAGTCCGCATTGTGAGATTGGTTTTCCAAAAGCGCTTTTTTGTATTGTTAGTTCGTTTTCTGCGGCGTTGTTTGTTCTACGTGGTTTCATTGAGTAGCCGCTTTGAGACTACGCCTGACTTAAGTACATCAAAATACATAAAGTTTATTGTTTGCAAAGTTTTAAATAACGTAAAATCAACACTTTGGGTTTGCAAACTAACAAACTGCTCAAGAGGGATTCGCAACGCGTGGCATTTTTACTATGCGTTGAATTTAGTGATTAAGGTGGTTTGCGGCGGCTTAGGTATTGCGTTGCTCACCCCTTAGCAGGGCGTTATGTTCTTATAGGTTATGTAATGAAAGATTCGACTAAAGAGTGGTTAGGCATTAAGCCTGCTGACTTTATTATGTATGCAGGATTTATACTATTAATTCCAGTAAAGCTATTAGATTCCAACTATATAAAAATCTTACTCGTAATTGTCGGTCTTTTATTGTGTGTATTGTCTTGTAAAATTGGAATGGTTGGTAATTCAAAGCTAAGTAATTTCAATAACTGGGTAAAAAAAGTGGCGTATCCAGTCTGTAGCTTGCTATATATGTTTTTAGCATATTTGAGCTTTACGTAGCCCGAAACATAACAAGGCGTTTAAGGCGGATTCACAACGCTTGGCGATTTTAGTTCAAGTCAGTTTAAGTGTTTAAGGTACAATGGTTTAAGTTTGGTGGTTAGCGTTGTTCACCACTTAACGCAGCGTTATGTGATTGGTGGACAATTCATACCCTTTGGGGCTAAAATGCCCGCTCGCGGCTGCACATGAATTTCAGTCAACTTTAGAGAAAATACGATGATTGTAGAAAATGTGCTTCCTGAAAATTACGCAGATATGCTTAGTGTTTGGGAAAATTCAGTCCGAGCAACTCATGACTTCATAACAGAAGAAGATATTGAGTTTTTTAAACCAATTATCATTGAGCAGGCTTTTCCTGCTGTCACGTTAAGATGTGTGAAAAATGAAAGTAGTTCAATTTTAGGCTTCGTGGGGATCCACGACTCAAAGGTTGAAATGCTGTTCATCTTAAACGAGGCGAGAGGGCAAGGTGTTGGTAAGGTGCTACTGCAATACGCAATAGAGCAGTTAGGCGTAACCAAAGTCGATGTAAACGAACAAAACCCGCAAGCGGTAGGTTTCTACGAGCATATGGGTTTCAAAGTTGTTTCTCGCTCGCCGCTTGATGATATGGGAAAACCTTTTCCAATTCTGCATATGACACTTTAAAGCTCGGTTTGTCGTAACCAGTTTGTCAGAAGAAACGCCCAAGGCTAATAACTTTGGGCGTTTCCGTATGCGGCGAAAAAATCACATAACAAAGCGTTTAAGACGGATTCCCAACGCTTGGCATTTTCAGTTTGAATCGGCTTTAGTGTTTACGGCACAATAGCTTAGGTCTGGTGGTAGCGTTGCTCACCACTTAACGCGGCGTTAGGGCTCATAGGTAAAATTTGATGATCAAGAAAGCAACATGTGATGATTTTGAGATTGTAGGGCAATTTGT
>NZ_JBNJOG010000034.1:0-8056 GCF_050113695.1 Vibrio sp. TRT 17S01
AGTTTCAATAGGTTTGGTGATTTCGGTACAGTGTTTGAGTCAGGTGGCAGCGTTGCTCACAACTTAATTGGGCGTTATGAGGCATATGGATATTCAACTAATACAAATAGAAAGTGATCATTTTGAAAGTCTGTTTTCTGTCGTGAAACAAGGACTTTATTCGCATGTTGATGCCGTCTTTGGTTGGTGTGATGAGTTTCAGGTCAATCGTTTAAAAAGTGACTATGAGCCGCATTGGTTTCACTGGGTTTATCTCAATAACACGCAAGTTGGAATGCTATGCTTCAAGCCTTACGACAATGCACTTCATGTACATTTACTCATCGTGTTTCCAGAATTTCAAAATCAAAAATTGGCTGGAAGGGTAATGAATATGGTTCACGAAATAGCGCGAGAGCAAGGGCGTAGTAATGTAACCTTATCAAGCTTTACTAGAAATGAGTTAGCGGTAAGGTTTTACAAATCTCTTGGCTATAAGGTGATTGAAAGCGATGAAAACTTCCTTTCTTTGTCGCTTCAGGTTGCCTCATAACAATAAATTTAAGAGTGATTCACAACGCTCGGCGCTTTCACTTCAAGCCTGTTTAGTGTTTATGGCACAATGGTTTAGGTAAGGTGTTAGCGTTGTTCACACCTTAATTTGGCGTTATACATTATGAGGTCGGTATGTACAAAGAAACAGATAGATGGATACAATCACTTAAGTCATTAACCTCAAAGCTACAGCCAATAGCAAGTAACCGCAATCGCTTAGCTTTGGCTTTGATGTATACAAGCAATACTCATTGCTGCTCCATCCAACAGTTAATCAGTAAGAATTTACCTTCTTCTGCGTTCGCGTTAGCGCGCTCTCAAGTCGAAACATACCTCCGAGCCATATGGGTATTTAACTGCGCGAATACAGAACAAATCAATAAAATTTTACACGGTGGAAATTTTCCCAAAAAACACCGAATCCTCGAACAGTTGATGGAACTAGACGAGTTCAAAGACTCGATGCTAAAGGAAAATGTAGACAAGATGTGGTCAACCTTATGCGATTTTACTCATGGAGGAGGGATTCAGAGTTCCTGGCATATTGGTAGAAATGCAATTGGTGATCACTATGGACACAAGCAAATTAAAGAGCTACTCAAGCTAACTTGTAAGATCTCTCTACTTAACTCGTTGGCTATGGCTAAAGTATCTGATGCGGAAGATGTATCCAATAAACTGTTGTTAAGTTATAGGCGGATACATAAATAATGTATAACAAACTGTTTAAGAGTGATTCGCAACGCGTGGCATTTTTACTATGCGTTGGTTTTAGTGTTTAAGGTGGTATGCGGTGGCTTCGGTATTGCGTCACTCACACCTTAATGCGGCGTTATAAGGATAGGACTAATGTTAAGTGATGAAGTAATCCAGAGTATGAAGAATCTCATAGAATATAGAATAGGAAATAGAGAGGATAGCAAAGAATTTAACTCAATATTAAACTTTGAGCGAGAGGCTCAGCATAAATCTCATTATAAATGTAATCATATAATGTGTCGTAAGCCATCAATTGATTCTCATGAGTTATCAAGAAAAATAGTTTTAGAAGGATTAAGTAATAATAAAAAAGAGGTTTTTTTTCTTATTCCTGATTTCGCAGGCAATAGTTTTCGTTATACCTTTAAACCTAGGAGTATTGAGGGGGCTACAACTTTCCCAGGGTTTTGTGAAGGTCATGATAATGACTTATTCTTGTCTATGGAAGATGAGTTTTCGGGGGTGAATTCCGATTATGTACATAGACAAACGTTAAGGACGCTGAGAAAAGAAATATACAAGAAAAAGCTTCATATTACAAAATTAGTAAGAACTTTAAGAAAAACCAAATCTAGTTCAAAAAATGAAAAATGGAGATTTATATTTGGTAGGATTCTGGAAACTAGGGGTATTTTAAATAGTTACAGATGCTTCTACAGGAGGCTTTGGCATGCCATAACTCTCGAATCGAAATTTTTACACTACAAAGTAATTGAGGTAAAGAACAAAGGTGTGGCGTTCTCCGGTATGTATGATTTATCTGAAGAAGGGCAATATGTCGATTCATATGTTTTTGTTTACCTTATACCAATTGGAAATTTGTCATATTTTATAATGGCTTCACTTGATGATAAGGATACAGTTGGGTTAGTTGATGAAATATTTCCGAAGGGAAGTGGCGATAAATTTTTTGTTCAAAGTAAGATTTTAGAAAAAAAAGAAGATATAGTTTTTTCCGAAGATTTTATTAGAAGTAACCAGATTCCAAGTGCACTTTTTGATCACTCTGAAATTGTGAATCATGGTATATTTCCATGTGTGGAACTGTTTTAACATCCTTATAACAAGCTGTTTAAGAGTGATTCGCAACGCGTGGCATTTTTACTATGCATTGGTTTTAGCGATTAAGGTGGTATGCGGCGGCATCAGTATTGCGTTGCTCACACCTTAACAGGGCGTTAGGCATTACGATAAATTTAGGATATATATGCAAATTTCTAGAAGAACAAAGTTCTCATTAGCTCAACTTTTAGGCGTAATTGAACGTCCTGATGTATACGTTGTTTTCGAAAAGTACAGCCTTAATCCGCAAGCTGTGTCTTCGGTTGCAGGTATAAGCTCGGAGATTCAAGGAGCGCATGAAAGTGTTTTATCAGATTTGGTTGTTGAAGTGGTTCAATGCAGTAAAACACTAAGAAATCAGACTTCTCCGAGATACAAGTTTGATGAAAAATACTCGATTTTTCAAAAATCCCTTTTGTTAGATGGCTACGGGATCGAGGGAAATCAAATTAGTGCTCTTGACCCAAATTTTGCTGGTCACGAGCCTGTTGAAGATGAGTTATTAAAAGAGATCGATAACTCAAATCTTTCAAATAAAGGTAGTATTTCGCAAGCGGTAAAGGCATCCGCGGAAGATTTTATAAAGGCGCAACCTGACTATAACGGTAGCCTGACCAATATTCGCATTGCGCTGGAAACAATTGTACGTGAAATCGCAATCTTAAACGGCTTTGTAAACACTAGAGGTAGTGGAAATACATGGGGACCTTCTCTTGCACACTTAAGAACCTCTGGATTCATCGACACCAAAGAAGAGCAAGCATTAGCTGCGGTGTTTACATTTGTTAGTAATGGAGCCCATATACCTCTAGGTTTTAGCCATGAAGAGTTCGTTCGTCTTGGTCGTAATATGTGCTCATCAATGTGCTACTTTGTCATGAAAAAGTTCAATGCCTAACAAGTTGTTCAAGAGTGATTCGGCACGCGTGGCATTTTTACTATGCGTCGGTTTTAGCGGTTAAGGTGGTATGCTGAGGCTTTGGTATTGCGTGCCTCACACCTTAACAAGGCGTTATGCATCCGAGTCGAAAGTAACTCTTCAATCAATTCTATTTCATAATAAATGAACGCGTTAAATATGGTTCAAAAGGAATCTTCACTATATAGATTGTTGTTTTACAAGGAACGTATGAGTATATTAATTGTCAAATATTCAAATTAGTCAAAGACCTCATTACCTTCTTATCATACTGGTTGTGTTGGGGACGGACGGGGCTAGTTCTCTACTAGTTTCAGTGAGAGTTCCAATTGAATTTAGGTTTGCCGCTATTAGATAGAGCATTGAACCCAGCGGCTCAGAGGCGTTGGCTTATTTTTATCAATGTCGGTTTAGTTGGAATCTTTTGGTATATTACTGTCATCATATTATTTTTATGGGTTAATATGTCGCAAAGTCAATACAGTGAGTCAGCGTGGTTCGGAAAGCAGCCAGACAGCTATCAACCGGATTTGCCAGTTTTACCTAAGTTACCGCCAACACCACCTTGGATGAAAAAGCTTAGTGTTGGACTTAGCATTCTTTTTGTTGTGACTATAAGTACGGCGACTATCGCTGCTATGTTTACGTTAATTTTGTTCTTTAGTTCGGGCTTTTATATTGACCGAATATTGAATAACTCAGCGTTGGAGCTGGTGGTTATCGCTTGGCTGATTAGTCTTGTGCTTATTATTGTTACTGTTATTTTATTCCGAGTTATGGAAAAGCAAAAACAGTATTGTGACATGAAATATGACGATTTTGCTGGTCGTTTTACGCAATCCATGTCATTAAGTAAGTGGATATTTAACGGTATGAACATACCCACTACAACAATGGGTTTTATGGAATTAACTCCGAGTGTTTGGAAAAAACGAGGAATGGCGGATAAATTTGGACGTACGTTTTTTAATTGGAATCACGTAAAACTAAGCGTTTATGAATATTCGACCACCCGTTTGAAAACAAGTCTTAAGATATGTCGGGTTATTAATTTTTTCGTCTTTCCACTATTTGGTTGGGCTTACATCTTGCAAATGATTAACGAAGATGTATTTCTTCCTCCTTATATTCTGTTGTTGGCTTTGCAGACGCTATTGCTGTTCTCAGGACGGTTGATATACGGAGGAGAAAAGCAAGTAAAAGTTTATGAATTCAACCGACATACTGGCCAAATTATCAAATTTGATCCATCAGGTAATCAGATCTGGAGTTATCCTTTTTATGAATTTAATGCATATATTCGTTATTGCAGGCCAGAAGCTAAGAGACCTGCGTCCTATACACTATATATGACTCATCGTCATTCGCCACATTGGACAGCGAAAGACATGGTTTATTTATGTTGTCCTTGGACAACTCATAGTGACAGGAACAGCATTACAGAATTAATGGATACTTTGATAGCATTTATGAATGTTACATTACCACTGCCACAGTGTATTGCGTTGCAAGCATGCCGACATTTAGATTCGACCACACAGAAATTAGAGCCGCATGAAGCAGACCATAAAATTGATTTCTTATCTATGTCAGATAAAGAGTACAAAGATACGATGTTTCAATTTTGGAAAGAAAGGCAGAGTACTTATTGAGAGGTTTTTACTATTTTCGAGGTTGATTGCCTTAACGTAATCAAACAGCCTATTCAAATAAAGACTAACAAGGGCAATAGATTGAGTTGAGAACAGTAGTTTTTGGGTTGCTGCAATATTTGGCAATCTTAATCTCAATAAGGGCAATGGGTAAAATGCATAACAAGCAATTTAAGAGGGATTCACAACGCTTGGCATTTTTACTTCTAATTCAAATTTAGTGTTTATGGCACAATGCTTTAGGTTAGGTGGAGGCGTTGTTCACCCCTTAATGCGGCGTTATGCGTTTCACGAGTGGATTAGGTCAAATGGAAGTATCTCGTTTTTCAAATAGCATCCTAAAATTTCAGGATGTCCCGATTAAGACTTCTGAATATTTAGTGGAAGTCGGCTTGCCTAACTGGTGTGCACCTAATTTGTATTTCGGTGATTTTGAAGAGGAATATTTGCCTCAGCTTAAGAGTTGGTGTTGGGCTTGTGATTGGCCTGAAGGTTACGACTCAGCGGTATCTAGATACCCTAAGGCGCGCGTTTTAGGTTCAGCTATGGGTAACGAACCGATAATTTTGCTCCCGAACAACCCGAAAGTATTTATCTTTGATAACAAAGGTAGTGAATTGCTATTTTTGAACTCTGACGTTCAGTCACTGTCTCGGGTTATCGCTAAATTTGAGAGCATAATTGAGGTTGCAGTGTCCGAAGACCAAGACGCCTTTATTAACAAATCTATACCGAGGGCATTGATTAACAGTTTTATCGATCAAATCAGAGGTGCCGAACAAAGTAGCACTGTATGGTCTAGTTGGGCTGAAGCATGTGGAAAAAACGCATAACAAGCAATTTAAGAGGGCTTTACAACGCTCGGCAGTTTTGCTTCTACTTCAAATTTAGTGTTTATGGCACAATGCTTTAGGTTTGGGGGGAGGCGTTGTTCACCCCTTAATTGGGCGTTGTGTTTGCTTGTAATTCAAAGGCTTAAAGGTCTTAGGCTTTAGTTCTTTGCCCCTCTGGCAATTCGTCCCTAGTAGACTCAGCAAATCCGCATTGTCGTGCTAAGTTCTTGAATCACTTAGCCCGTAAAACATGCCAATGTTCGCGGGTTGCTTCATTGTCAGGTCGTGGTGGTTGGCTTTTCATTTTACTGGCTCAAAGTCGCTTTTAGGTTCTTAGCCAATTAGCATTTCAGCTTGGCAGCTGCCTCGGCAATTCAATACTGTTTTGCGCTTTGGTTGGAAAGACAAGGCGCTTGTTGTTACTTGGCAGGGTTGCCTCATTGGGCAGGGAAGTGGACTTACTCGTTTTAGGTTGGTCGCTTTTGGTGGCCAAGTTGGTTCTTGCCTTGTGGTTTGCTTCAGAAAACTGGTCAGAAATAGCAGTTCTTTCTCAATTAAGTCAGTAACTTGTGGTAAAACATAACAAACAATTCAACAGTGATTCGCAACGCTTGTCGCTCTCACTTTGGGTTGAATTTAGTGTTTACGGTGCAGTGGTTTAGTTCAGTGGCTGCGCTGCTCACACGTTAATTGGGCGTTAGCTGACAAATTAACTCAGAGGGGACATGAATTGGAGAAGATCGTGATATCAATCTTAAGTATTTTTGGATTGTTAGTATTGGTAATAGTGCTTGGTGCAAGTTCCTCCTATGTACCTTTAGAAACGCTTGAATCGACAGTTTTTCCATATTCATCACTTGCAATACTAGCCGCCATTATTTTTGCTTTTAGTTTTTACAAAGGAACAGAAGCGAAACCTGCAGGTTTTACATACTTGGCACTTCATTACAAAGTAGGTAAATATAAAGAGTTTTTCTTTGCCTTAGTATCTATACCACTTTTTAGCTTTTTAATGGGATACTTCGTATACATGGTTGTTGCTACAATTCCTGCTTATCCAACTAAGTGGTTAGGCGAAAACATTTATGTAAAGTCATCTACATGCATCAAAACAGGAAGAGATAAAACACGTGGTAGTTGGTCTTTATTTCATTTAGAGAATGGAGAGGAATGGAAAGTAGCAGGGTTTGGTCAGGTTTGTCCTAGTTTTAAGCTGTCTTGTGACATTAGCTATAAGAAAGGTATCGGGGGATATTATGTTCAGGATATTAGATGCAGCTAACAAAGCATTTAAGAGTGACTCACAACGCTTGGCGATCTCAGTTTAAACTTGGCTTTAGTGTTTAAGGTGCAATGGTTTAGGCTAGGTGTTTAGCGTTGTTCGCACCTTAATGCGGCGTTATGACGCTGTCCAAATAGGAGTTTAATTTGACAAGAAAAGATAGTGGAGCCCCTAATGCATTGATGGGGGTTAGTTCAGTTATGGGTGATATTGTCACTGAGAAGTACCCAGATTATCAGACGTCATGGCCTTGTATGACTGGCTATCATGGTGAAGCTTTCCAGCACGACAAAGGAGTTGTTTTACTACTAAGAAACACACCAAGATCATCCATTCCAGTTGTAGGTCTAGCGAAAGAAGCTCGTGACTTTAAATCTATGCCTGAATTTGAGATGACATATGAAAATGTAGATAAAATTATCAACTATCTGAACGATGAGTTTAACTTAACCGAATATGATATAGCTGTAAATGTGTTCGATTTTCTAGAAGAGTGGAACGGAGACTACCAACGCTTATCAGATGAAGTCTGGGCTCATTTACGCACACAAATCGAGAAACGTGTCGATCAAATGTATGAACAGTTACCGAAGAGGCAAATAGTGAATAATAAAATTGTAACGACAGTTGGAGATAACAACAAAGTTTTAGTTGATTCAGTCGATAATTCAGTGAACATTACCGTCAACGGTGATATTTACGAAGAACTCCTAAATTGTTTAGGCACTATACCTGATCAGGATACTAAGAATGAGTTAGAGTCAGCGATAGTGGCTATGAAAGAGCATCACGGAACCCCTGAATTTTTAGGAAAGTATCAGGACTTTATGGGGAAAGTTGCGAACCACCTTACTGTTTTTGGTCCTTTAATCGGAACTCTTGGTGCTACTTTAGCTAGTGCAATGGGAGGCTAGCGTCATAACAAGCAATTTAAGAGGGATTCACAACGCTTGGCGCTCTCACTTCAAGTAAGTTTAGTGTTTATGGCACAATGCTTTAGCTAAAGTGTTAGCGT
>NZ_JBNJOG010000035.1:0-6790 GCF_050113695.1 Vibrio sp. TRT 17S01
GCGAGAAAAGAGCACTTCACGACGCTGGCGATGAAAACGACATGGTAACGATTGAGATAGGGTCTCACGGGCTGATTTGGATATTTTATAATTAATAACTAGAGCCATTAGCAACGGAACAAATATGAAAAAAATAGCAAAGGCAAAATCGAATAACTGAAACTGTGTCTCCCACTTATTCTCTATGAGGAGTTCTCTAAAAGAGCTTTCATATATACCACTAAAGCCGTCGAAGAGGATATAAGAAAAAGAAAATAGACTAAAACCCATTAAAAAAAGCATCCACATGATTTGGGTTTGAAAAATCATGCCTCCGGCTCCGCCTATGTCAATATAATGCTGAGTCTTGTTTACTAACTGATCACATTGCCTAGATTTTGGTAGCATGGTTTTTATAGGGAAAGGGCTAAGTACATAACTAGAGGCAAAAGCTTTATCAGTACGCTGACCTGCAACAAAAGGGAATGGATTACTGTTCATTTTTACTCCCAACTTTATCCATCAGTTTTTTCAATGATGAGATCATTTTATTTCGGCTAACAGATTGCTCATCATCTTCTTCGAGCAAGTCAACTTGATACCAGTCTTGATTATCGCTGGATGCAGGATTATCCAAATCGAGAGTAAAACGTGCGCCACCCTGCTCCGCAAATAGCTTGTTACCATATTGTGACGTTACTTCAACCATAAGCTCGAGGTAACGTAAATTTTCTTGTCGTTTAAAGTCTTGAGGCCAATCGAATTCATATAGCGTATTCATACCATCATATGTTATTTGACTATTGCCAATTAAAGTCTCTGTTATATCAATCGAACTTGTGTTGGATGATGTCTTAACATACCCAGCTAACTTTATCTGCTGTGGTGTTGCCATTGGGACGATTATACGTAAGGTATATACTCTATGTTTTGTTACTTGAGTTGCCCAATTGCCACTTGCAGACATCAGTGTTTCTTTATAGGTGTTAGTGCTTACTTGAAAGACTGGTATTTGAGTTGCTTCTAACCATTTGGTGAACTGTATTCCATCATCCCAATGTTGTTTTTTGTGCCAAAACCAAATGCCGTCTTTACCCCATGATGATTGACTTACCCAATTCATTAATGGAGTAGACTGAAGGAAGTTATAGCCAACTTCGCCAAGTAATATTAAGGCTGAAGCAAAAAATAAGTAGGGGTTAACTCGCGCAACTACACCAAATGTTTTCTCAGCTGCCATTGCCCAGGTAATTTTATTTTGAACTACTGATAGTGCAATTCGACCACCTTGGAAAGTTACATAACTGCTTCCACTAGCTTGGATCCCATCTCCAATAAATACAGCAGATGCCGCTATAGCAGAAGCTAAATCTCCTTTGCGCCAGCTTTGGTATAAACGTTTTCCTTGCTTAGACATATCTGCGATACTAGATGTAGATACTAAAAAAGATACAGCAATAGGACTAATAGTTATGACCTTACTCAAAGCCGTACCACTTTTTTCAGCAGTATTAGATATCCAACTTAATTGAAATTTAAGTTTTGTAACTTCAGCAGCTAGTGACATAGCCGAAGATAAAAAGCTTGTAAATCCTGATATGTATTCAACTTTGTCGAAAAAATTTAACGCTGACTTCTTCGAAAATACTTGTTGCGTGTTACTCCAGTTCCAAGCATTTAGTGCAAAAACGACCAATGCTACACTTCCTGAGCCAAGCGCCCCTTTAAAACCTTTTCCTTCAGAAACGCCATACAAAAGTTCATTGGTCAAAATTTTCTGCCTTGTTGCCAACAGTTGATTAATTTCGTCAGCCGTAGCACCTGAAGCTTTAATCGTTATGTGTGAGGGCAAATGTGGTTGCCCTGCTTTGGCTACAGGTTCCGAGTTTGCGGCTAACATCATTAAGGCTTGCTGCGAATCTTCTCCTAATATTTTTAGCTGACGATTATAATCTGCTCGCAACGCATCTTTTTCAGCTGTAGTTAAGCCTTTTGAGGTACTTTCGACGAGATTGCGTTTGGTGATAGTATCTTCCGCTTGTAATCGTATCTCCTCTAACTTAGAAAATTGCTTGTTAAAGCTTTCAAAGCCTGATGTGTCCCCCACATCAAGTTGAATATTGGCGTTTTTTTTATGCCCTAGCAGAGTAGCAATGATGCCTGGTCTTGCGTGGTGGATTAAAGAGTTGGCTCTATCTTGTGACTTAGTAATCGCTTGAGAAAGCTCATTTAGCTCTTCCAAAGCGAGTCCAGACAATTTAGAACCCAATTGGTCGAATTGGGCTTTAACTGGTTCTGGCATTTCATTAGTTTCCACAAGGTTTTGACCTTTAAGAAAAGCCTTAAAATCTTCTAAACCAGATAAACCGTTTATGGTGCTTTCTGCATTGTCCTTTACACCTTTAATTGGCGCTAAATACTGTATCCATTCATTTATATCTCTATATTTCTTATCGATGGTCCCAAGGTCTTTATAATCACTGACAAATACATGTAAGTTTTGCTCCCCTAAGCCACCGAAATATACATCACGTATTTTTCTTCGATTTTCTGGCTCTTCAGGCTGAATCTCCAACCAATGGTTTTCATGTATCAATCGTTCTACAAAGGCATCTTTGTTCTCTTTGTCATAAACAGGAATCACATCGTAGGCGAAAGGCAATACCGCTACACGATCGTTCTCAATCACATCAGAGTGGTTACGCCATCGCTCAATTTTGAGCTGAGCATCTTTATACCACTCTTCCATATCATCATGCTCGATACGAGCTAAGATTCCCCTGTCACCTAACAAACCACCAAATTCACCTTCAACAACCTTATCATTTTGCCTCTTTACATCATGGAAAAAAGATTCTAACTCTTCCTGAGATATACCAATGTCTTGGGACAACTTATGGTTTTCTAGTCTTTCTTGCTGGTATTTAATAAATTGCTCAGAATTTATTTGCTTCTCAGCGGACACGTAATAAGGTTGATCAGTGGCAAAATCCCAATAAGCTCTTTTCGCTTGCTGATATGACAGGAACCGTTTTTTCAGCTTACTTTCATTAGAAGTGATGTAGCTCTTTAGCTTTTGATTGTTAGTATTCGCGTTGAAATACCTTTCACCCACTTCAATTAGCAGTTTAATTTGAGATGCTGCAAAATATTTAGCTTGATTATTGTCTTGCTTGAACCATTCCGCTTCTATGTTATTCAAGCTAATTCCACAACTTGATAGTTCGGTCATCACACCAATCGGATCTTCTAACAGTAAGATTGCAGAATCTTCTTTGTACTCATAATTAATTTGAGACAGTAATTTTTGTGAGTCATATTGTGTGGGCTTTTCTTTAAGCCAGCACCATTGGTAATCACTTTCGTATTCACTTTGATTTGGTTCACAGTCAGCCAAGTTATCTTTTAGTGCATTGGTAGGCAAAAGATGTTGGGAACCTTTTGTGCAGTCAAAAGTCCCTAAACTACAGCTTTGCATCATCTGTGAACGTAAAGAGCTGGAGTTCAGTAATTGAGATTGAAGTTTGGGGGAGATCTTAGTTGGGCTATATAGAACCTCTAGTTTGCCTTTTCTGTTAACAAATAGTCCTTTTTCTGATTCAAGGTAAACATATTCTTGTCCTGACTTATCAGATTCCAACTTTTGCTGTTCTAGCTTTATTACTTCACCATTCTCTAAGATTTTATATACATAAATTATGTCTTGGCGTTTGCTATGAATGACGTACAAGTAACCACTATCGATTGTGCGAATACCAATAGGACGAAAAGAAATCTTCGATGCTAACTTGCTCGATATCGCACTATGAAGGGGCTTTGATTCCACTAATGCATATCTTGTTGGAATTAGCTGTATTTTACTTTTCTTAAGAGGACAAGTACCCGCAGGGTCTTGAGCATCTTTTGTCTGACCAGTTTTAGCGTCATCATTTGGGTTGCTCATACTTGTTTCTCCTGATCGTATTGCTGTTGTGAGTATTGGTAAGCAAGGTTGGCCGCTGCTTCTACTCTTTGAGATGGTGTTTGTAGTGAAGGTTGCTCTAACAGCTCATGTATATCGGGATGTTGAGCGGTGTCTAAGAAGTTTTCTTCACCTAAGAAGCCGATAATATTGATATACATAAGAAGATCGCGTTCTGTAGTAAATCCTTGGCTGTAGGCAGAATCTGCGTGATAGCGAATCCAAGATTCAGAATTTTTATGGAGTTCAAATTCATGAGAGAACCACTTCATCATGTGGTTTTCTAATTTTTCTATTGTATTGTCCCAAGAGATATCTCCGAGCAAACGCCATTGCTCATCAGATACTTTTAGCTCTTTTTCATAGGGAGGGAGTTCAGAAAAGGGAGATTCCAGATATTGCCACCCTCTACGAGTTGCTATCCATACTTTAGCAGTATGAACCCAAAATTGAGGGGATTGAGTTGAGTAAAATACCCATGCACATTCAGCATTTGCCATTTTTATATAAATTCTACTGCCATAAGGTGATTCGGCGGTGATGATGTTCCTGAAATTCTCACATATTTCTGCAAGTGGGCTAACTGATGAAATAAAGTAACCAGCCAGAGGTTTGTTTAATTTGAAAAACCACTCTTTGACGTATTTTGTGGCTTCAATGACGTAGGGAGAAACGCTAAGTAACTCATTATGCGGAGGTTGCATATATATAGGTTCAAGCTCGATTTGACCTTCTAGTCTATATAAAGCTCTTGCTAGTTCATCAACTTGTGCGCCATCTACTACAAGATATAGCCGCTCTTTTTTTGCTAAATCAAACCTCATATTTGAGCCATTAAAGGTGCTAAGTAGATCATTCATTGTTAGGCTCTTCTTCACATACTTCGCAAACAGGATCTGGACCTTTAAGAGCAGAAATTTGACGGCTTTTTAATAGTGGGCTCATAGACTCTTCACTGGCTGATATTTCGGATAAAGACAACTCCTCTGGCGCAGCCAGCGCTTCTAACCCCATTGGAAGTGCTGCTTCTATGCCGCCGTAACCACTGCCACTGCCTGCGCTGCCGCCTGAGTTCATGTTGATGGCTGGGCCTACAAGGTGTACGCCTGCTGCATCAACTCTCACAAAAGCGCCGCCGGCTTTTATGGTGATTTCACTACCTGCATCTAACACGACTTTGTTGCCACCTTTTAGGTGGACTTCCTCACTGGAATCTATTGCGGTTGTTGCTGCAACTTTTTGATGCAGTGAACCATTGATGTTTACCGTGGCATCTGCGCCGACTTTGCTGCGGCTTTCAGCACCAATCGTGGCGTGCTGATCATTTTTTACCTGCGTAAAGCTGTCATTCTCTACCGTCAGGTGTTTATCGTGCTTAATGTGTGTGGTGTGGTCATTCTTGATTTCTGCATCAAAGTCTTTCTGAGCATGCAGGTAAACCTGCTCTACACCCGCTTGGTCTTCAAAACTGATTTCATTAAAACCACTGCCTTGGTGGGTTTCACTGCGTATCACGGTTTTGGTTTTATTGTCCGGCAGTGTGTAAGGCGAGGTGTTGGTCGCATGGTAGGTACGGCCAGTGATAATCGGCTGGTCCGGGTCACCGTTTAGGAATGAGACAATGACTTCATGACCAATGCGAGGGATTGCCATCATGCCGTATTGACTGCCCGCCCAGCCTTGTGAGACGCGAACCCAGCACGAGCTCTTGTCATCTCCATTCGAATATCGGTCCCAAGGGAAGTGGATTTTAACTCGGCCATGTTCATCACAGAAGATTTCTTCCCCTTCAGGGCCCACGACAGTGGCAATCATCGGGCCATCCACCTGAGGTTTACTTTGTGGGGTAGCCTGCCAAGTGATGTTCGCGGGCACCAGTTTGAACTGGTTGGTATAAGTGGTGGTGCCGTTGCCCCCTTCTTCTTCCAAAGCTTGATGTTGGGTGCCTTGATGGTGAACCTGAACCACTAACCAATCTCGGTTTAATGACGTATCAAGGTGCTCTTGCAGGTCAAACTTGTAACCGGACTGAAGCTGCGGGTGGTTACTTTTCCCAGTTGCGGTATGGGCATTGCGTCTGAGGTAGTCTAAGCGGATTTGGTTAAACGCTTTGCCATTGTCATCGTCTTTAAAGCGTCCCGGTGCATCAAAGTGTTCATACACGTCAGTACGTTGGTAAGCCATCTCCGTGCCAAGCGCTTGTTGCTCAAACCCATAAGCGGGCTTTTTAAAGCTGTAGTCTTTTAATGCGGTATGACTGACTTCCGTTTGAGTGTGGGTTTCTAATTGAGAGATGTAAGGCGTATCAATAGCGCCGCCACTTAACACGTTATAAGGGATGGGTAAACCAAGTTGAGGAAGGCTTTCACTGGAGTCGGTAAACAACAGAGTGTGTTTACCCTCTTCATGGATAAAGCTATACACCAAACCTTCTTCAGCCGCTAAGCGATGCAGAAAGTCTAAATCGGTTTCTCGGTATTGAACGCAGAACTCACGCTGAGCGCAGTCACGCTTTAAGGAAAAGGCATAGTCGTTAATCCCCATTTCCTGAAGCAGAACAGAGAGGATTTCGGGGATGGTTTTTAACTGAAAGATACGGCTGTTATGGCGCAGGGATAAACGTTCAAGGGCAGGAACTAAGGTTAAGGCATAGAAGGTGTGATGATGGCCGGTATCACCCTTGGTGAAGTTACGGGCAATACCATGAACCCGTTGAACAATTTGACCGTTGAGTTCAATTTCCAACTGAATGGTCTTATCCACCACTTGGTCAGCGGTGAGGTTGGCTTTACGGCTAGCCAGTGCCAGTTCATATCGGTAACCGTGACACAGGCTGCCATCATCCAAGCG
>NZ_JBNJOG010000036.1:0-6496 GCF_050113695.1 Vibrio sp. TRT 17S01
AACTTAAACCTGAATGTAGAATTGATACCAATAGTAGTAACCAATATTTCATTGTTAGCCTCCAACAACATAACGCCCAATTAAGTTGTGAGCAACGCTGCCACCTACCTAAAGCATTGTGCCGTAAACACTAAAGCTGATTCAAACCAAAAGTGCCAAGCGTTGCGAATCAGCTTGAATTGCTTGTTATACGCCGTGCGCTAAACGTTATTGTTACTAGAACTATTGAATGAGTACATTCGAACTTCGTCTCTCGGGAACCAACCAAGCTTTTCATAAAACTGCTGGGCATTGACATTTTCGTTGTACACAAATAAATGAGTTTTTGGAACCCCAACATTAGCTAACGCACTGATAGCTTGGCTGACCAACTCTCGGCCTAAGTTCTTGCCACGATAATTCGAAGATACGGCTAGGTGTTGCAGATAACCTCGACGTCCGTCCGTACCGACTAGCACCGCACCAACAATTTCATTGGCTGACACTGCGACGAAACTTAATTTGGGGTTACGTATTAGGTAGTTATTGATGCTTTCTTTTGAGTCAGCATCCCGAAGACTCATACCCTCAGTTTGTCCCCACAGCCTTATAACGTCTTCATAGTCCGCGATGTCCATTTCACGAATTTTTACCACATATCTCTCCTTGCGTATAACGCCCAATTAACATGTGAGCAGCGCAAACACTGAACTTGAATACTGCGCCGTAAACACTAAATTCAACCCGAAGTGGGAGCGCCAAGCGTTGCGAATCACTGTTGAATTATTTGTTATGTTTTACCACAAGTTACTGACTTGATTGAGAAAGAACTGCTATTTCTGACTAGTTTTCTGAGCTAAACCACAAGGCTCGAACCAACTTGACCGCCAAAGGCGATTAACCTTAAACGTGTAATTCCACTTCCTTGCCCAATGAGGCAACCCGACCAAGAAACAACAAGCGCCCTATCTTTCCAACCAAAGCGCAAAACAATGGCAAATTGCCGAGGCAACTGCCAAGCTGAAATGCTAATTGGCTAAGAACCTCAAAGCGACTTTAAGCCAGTTAAACCCGAAGTCAACCGCCACGACCTGACAATGAAGCAACCCACGAACATTGGCATGTTTTACGGGCTGAGAGATTCAAGAAATTAGAACGACAATGCGGATTTGCTGAGTCTACTAGGGACGAACTGCCAGAGGGATAAAGAACTAGAACCTAAGAACTTTAAGCCTTTGAATTTCAAGTAAACATAACGCCCTGTTAAGGTGTGAGCAACGCAATACCAAAGCCACCGCATACCACCTAAAACACAAAACGCAACGCATAGCAAAAATGCCAAGCGTTGCGAATCACACTTAAACAGCTTGTTATATTTATTTTTTCCCCGGCTTCTTTCTACCACCAATAACAGGCTTCATTCTGGATGCGCCATCTGCACTCCCTGTTGCAGGAGATGGTTGATGTGGTTTACTAGGTGGACGTCGTTGTTGCCCATTTCTGTCTTGCGTCATAGCTATTCACTCTTATTATTTTGTTTCGAGGCTGAGGATTGACTGTTATTGCTACTATTACGACCAGGCTTCATAGCAGAAGCTCCCGCCGCACTTTTTTCCAAATCTACAACTTGATACTGTTGTGATGAGCCATTTTTGTTTTCTTTAGACAATTCAATTTCCTTGTTGCTGTATGATGTGTACAAACCTAGTACGAACGACAATAATATTCCTATATAAAAAGCATTAATTGAACGTTTATCTAACTTTCGTAAATAGATTTCTTTTTCGGCGAATGAGTCATCATCAGTTACAACCGATATTATATAATCTGCATTTTTATCGAAAATCCTAATAACTGTATAAATGCAAAAAAGAAAGCACATTGATGAAATTAACAACAAGACATATGAAAGGTTATCTAGCGTTGTTAAATTCAAAAATGTTATAAGAAAGCCTAAGCCTGCAACAGAGATAGTTAATATACTCTTGTCTTTTTCTAGTCGAGTATTATAAAAAGATGCGTAACCTTGACTTCTGTATTCTACTAAAGAAGCTTGATCCAATAAGTCTTCGTCAACCTCAAGACTAAGCTCTTCTAACTTTTCTTCTCGTTTCGTCAACTCCTTTAGCTGTTTTTCAATTTCTCGTTTTGCTAAAAGAAGTTCAGTTTTCGATCTCGCTGAACGTAAGCCTTGAATTATTTTTTCCATACTTTCTCGATAAATATAACGCCGCGTTAAGTGGTGAACAACGCCAACCACCCAACCTAAATCATTGTACCTTAAACACTTAACCTGACTGGAACTGAAATCGCCAAGCGTTGTGAATCCGCCTTAAACGCCTTGTTAGGCGAAGTATCCCACCAGTGTTCAAGGATGTTTGCAAGCAGATTACCCGAAACCCTATAAGCAACCAAACACCCACCGTTTTCTTGTGATTCAAGAACCACAAAAGTCACTATGTTTCAGCCAAGATTCCAACAACCACTGAATGCAGACCTTCAGCAACAAAGTAGGTTTTGAGCCCGAAAAAACCAAAGCTGCAAACCTAAAGCGAGAACGAAAGCCTCGATTAACTTGCCCTTGCCACACTTTGAGCCAGTGAGATTCACAACCAACCGGCTGTGAAAAACAATGAGGCAACCCGCGAACCTTGGCATGTTTTACGGCCAGAGAGATTCAAGAACTTGAACCGACAACACTAAATTGCCGACTAAGAAAAACGAATGCTCAAAGAGACCTAAGAAGATGAGAATAAAGAACTTTCCTGCCCGTCGCCTAACGCCGCGTTAAGTGGTGAACAACGCCAACCACCAAGTTTAAACCATTGTACCTTATACATTTAAGCTAACTTGAGCTGAAATCGCCAAGCGTTGTGAATCCGCCTTAAACGCCTTGTTATGCGCTGAGGGCATGTCAAAAGAGGCAAACGTATTTGTTTTAATTTTTCCGATTTCATTTATTTGAAATTTTAAAAACCTGCTAGAACACTCAGAATTCTACCAAGGCTTACAGTCTGTATGAGAAATTGCACAATCATTAATTCGTAAAAAAAGCCGCCTTATCCCCAGCCAGAACATCACCACCCTTATAAATTAACAGCTTGTTTTTTGCTTTAATATTACCGCGTTCGGCCGCTTGCTGATACCAATTCATCGCTTCGGTATGATTGCCTTGTATCTGATTGATAATCCCAAGGTCATACATAGCCGTCACATCGTTTTGATTGGCTGCTTTTTTAAACCACATCTCCGCGCCCGCATAATCCTTTGCGGAATTCTCACCATTAGCTAACATGGCCCCCAAACGGACCTGAGCGTTCGAATAACCCTGCTCCGCAGCCTGACGATAAAGTTTCATAGCTTGTGCGTAGTTTTCGGATTGAACAATACCGTAACCATCATGATACATAGTGCCAAGTTTCGTAATCGCCTTTAAGCTACCTTGCTTGGCTGCTCGTTGATACCAGACAGTCGCATCCTCTATATTCTTAATTCCTGATTCGCCATATTCATAGACTTCACCAAGACTGTACTGAGCATCAAGATGTCCCTGAAGCGCAGCTTTCTTGTACCATTTTTCCGCTTCACTATCACTGTGCTCGACAATATTACGACTTCGTGCGAGCGTATTCATAGTCACGATACCAGCAAATATTTTGGATTCAGGCGATTTTTTTACCGCATGATAATAGAGGCCGGCAAGTCGATACTGTGCTTCGGCATAACCGCTATCTGCGGCTTTTCGCAACCATTTGAGCGCCAAATCCGGATCTCGTCCGTGCCCTTTTCCCTCGATGTACATAAATGCCAGCTGAGTTTGTGCTTCAGCATTTCCATCATCTGCCAGTTTGTGAAATATTTTTTCAGCTTTAGTAAAGTTTGAGCGGTGATAATAGTCATAGCCTTTTGTTAGCGTATAGGGATAAAAGGCCATGTAGCCCGCCCTCCCTGCCGATATTCCAAGCACAGAAAATATCAGTAATTTAGAGGATAATTTCATTGTATTCACCAGATATTCGAAGGCCTAATAACTTAACTATAAGTTAAGATATCAGCACATTAGGAATTACGTATATTTAGTCTGAGAAAAGTACGTTATGCTTTCAACGAGCCACTTACTCTAACCTTTGCCTCGGTGATTTTCAACGATGAAGACATCAGCAAGGTAAGCAAACATCGCTTTATATGTTATCAGGCGAGCAAAGCCTACTTGACAATCATGACGGTCATAGACACCAAAGCAAAAGGAATTTGAAATGGCTTTTTCTAAGGTGTGCTTTGGTATTCCAGACACCCAGTAACTTCCTGAAATAAAGTCATAAATCACCTCAAAGTCGAGGTATTTTTTATCTGTACTGATTCTGTATCCTTGCACCATTTTTCCTCCTTGAGGCATAACGCCCTGTTAAGGTGTGAGCAACACAATACCGACGCTACCGCATACCACCTTAAACACTAAACGCAACGCATAGCAAAAATGCCACGCGTTGCGAATCACTCTTAAACAGATTGTTAGGTTACTATTTTTCGACTCTGCCTTGAAAGTGCTCATGAGCTGCATCTGAAATATCACAACCAATGTAGTTTCGATTTAATTTTTTAGCTGCAACGAGTGTCGAACCAGAGCCAAAGAATGGATCCATTACTAACTCACCTTCAGTGCTACTTTGAGAAATAAGTACCTCAAGTAAGTCTACGGGTTTTTCAGTTGGGTAGCCCCTATAAACCCTTTTTGATTGAAGTATATCAGGCACACCTAAGTCATTGAGCTTACGCTTACCTTTTTCAAAGAAAAGTATGTATTCGTGGCGAGCTCTGTAGTGATAGCCCATACCAATAGTGACTTTGTCCCAAACGATTGGTTTCCAAAATTTAAAACCTACTTTCTCAGCTATTGGCTTAATTACGAACATTGTTTCTTGATCGCAAAACAGATAGAAGTGATAGTTTTTCTTTAGGACTCGGTACACCTCTTGTAAAAGACTCTCAAACCTTTCATTGGGAAAGATTTGAAACCACTGATTACTTGATGCTTTACTTACCTTTAGCCTTGTCGTGGTCCCAATTTTCCGATGCTTTTCCAATGATTCGTATGGTGGGTCTGTGATAACTAAGTCAACGCTCGCGTCAGCGAGCGTTGAAAGCCATTCAACTGCATCTTCTTTAAAAACTTGCATTGAACCTCTAGATTAAACCGCTACATGTTCATCCATTACGATAGACATTTGAGGCTACACCTTTAGCAAGCCTGCGGCAATCAATACAGTAACTCTGGTAACCATCAGGATTACGTGCAGTTTTGCGAGCTGGTGTTTTACCAAAGTTAAACGGATATGGATGGAAAACATGTTCTCCTCCATTAGCATCGGAACAATGAGGACAAGATTTGTATTTTTGACCAGTTACTGGATCTGTCTTGTGAATCATGCCGATATTTAAGCGTTTACCACAACAATTACATGCCATTTTTATCTCCTATCAACGACTTATACGACCCGATAATAAGAGAAAAAACATATGCAAACTGCGATCTATGCACTCAATTTGATAACCTAACGCCGCGTTAAGTGGTGAGCAACGCAGACCACCCTACCTAAGCCATTGTGCCGTAAACACTAAAGCTGAATCAAACCGAAAATGCCGAGCGTTGGGAATCCGTCTTAAACGCTTTGTTATGTGATAATTTCAGCCAATTCCAACATATTTTGTATTTGGAAAGCACCATACTGATTTTTCTCTTGAACTTGAGGTGCATAATAAACAGCCTTCATTTTAGCGTTAGTCGCAGCTTCTAAACCCAACAAGCTATCTTCAACAACGTAGCAATCCTCAGGGCGGAACCCCATTTCTTTAGCTGCATGTAAAAATAGATCGGGCTCTGGTTTCCACGAACCAACCTCATAGGAGCTATAAATATTATGTTCGAAGTATTTAGCTAATCCTGTGACTTTTAATGCTTTTTCGATCTTATTTCTAGGTGCAGACGACGCTATACAATATGGTATTGAAAGTGATTCCAATACCTCTTTAACACCAATATTAGGGGTTAAGTGTTGTTCAAATAGCGTGCTCACTTTATTACGATATTCTTGTTCAAATGATGCTGGCAGAGAAATAGAAAAATCGGACTCTAAACTAGACAATATTACAGCCAATTTAGCGCCTCGATATTTACCAAGTAGCTCCTCAGCCATACTTTTAACACCAAGTTCAGCTAGTTGGTGCTCTAGAGCTAAATTACATAGGAACTCGCTATCAACCAAAGTTCCATCACAATCGAAAATAACTAGCTTCATGACCTGTCCTTATCACATAACGCCGCGTTAAGTGGTGAACAACGCCAACTACCTAACCTAAAACATTGTACATTAAACGCTTAACTCAACTGGAAGTGAAATCGCCAAGCGTTGTGAATCCGCCTTAAACGCCTTGTTATGTGACTTGGATTCAAGTACGAAGTGCGACACCCCTGAAATTTAAAACAGTGAGATGTGCTATTCATAAATTTTACTCCCGC
>NZ_JBNJOG010000037.1:0-5909 GCF_050113695.1 Vibrio sp. TRT 17S01
CTTCAGTTTTAGTGTTTATGGCACAATGCTTTAGGTTTGGGTGGAGGCGTTGTTCACCCCTTAATTGGGCGTTAGGCATTAATGAGGAAAATATGGATTCAACGATTGTTGGTGCTTTGATCGGCGGTATCGCAACTATTTTGGCGGTGTTTATTTCTTGGGTATTGCATAAACAAGGAATGAGAAACAAATCGAAAAGTAGCTCGTCAAAAAGACAGAAAAGCTATGAACCCGATGCTCACGATATATATTTTATGCAGTTTATTCTTCATGACGGTTATGAAGAAAATACTCCACTTTCAACCAATGAACTTGCGGAGCATCATAATGAATATGCACCCTTAGAGTTAGAGGTGAAACTGATAAATTTGCATAATAAAGGTTATATAAAGCGTGTAAATCGTGAAGGTAACGGTATGGGCCAGTGGCAAATGACTTCGCAGGGAGTGGAGTTTATGTTTAGCAATAACCATCAATTGCACGATTTAGTCGAAGAACAGCGGAAAAATGCCTAACAAGCAATTTAAGAGGGATTCACAACGCTTGGCACTTTCACTTCAAGCCAGTTTAGTGTTTATGGCACAATGCTTTAGGTTGGGTGGAGGCGTTGTTCACCCCTTAATTGGGCGTTAGGCGAAAAGCGGAGGTCAATATGTCATTATATCCAACTGCACCCCAAGGTGTGTCAGTTGATGCCAATATGAAAATGATAAAGAAAAAGTTTGGTCGTATTGTTGGTCCAACTGATTTCTATTGGTTCTACGAACAGGTTAGAAATAAAGGCCCTTGGGATTACAAACAAAGTGGACCGTTTGAAAATTTCGGTAATTTTCATTATGGGGCTGTTGGTTATGCAGGCGGTATCCCAGAAGAAGTTTTGTTAAGAGCTGCCGGTTGTGCTCAAATGAAGGCAGGAACGTCAGCAGATAGCTGGGGTAGTTGTTGGAGCGATCAACCATTTGGAGATGATCCAAACGATCAACATTACATAGCACTAGGTATTGAATATGCAAAAAGTAAAGGCTATTAGCCTAATATTGATTGGTGTTTTAGTCACAATATTAGTCGGTTACTTACTTGAGCCTAGAGTTGAGCTTGATAAAGAGGTAATAAAAGTACCGTTGTCTGAAACGCAGACTTTGATCGGCTATCGAAATAATGCAGGAGGTGCTACTACAGGGTTTAATTACTACTTTTATGTGAAGTCGAATAGATCAGAAAAGCTCCCTAATGCATTCCTCATTACGGATACTCCAGACGTAACGTTCCAGTTAAAAGATCACGGTGTTTTTTCGTTGCACGTAGACGGTAAGGTTTATCAATTCACAAATAACGTTTGGGTTAACGAGCAAGGCAAGTTAATACCAATAGTCTTTGAATTTACGGCCCAAAATCGCCTAACAAACAATTCAAGCTGATTCGCAACGCTCGGCGCTTTCGGTTCCAACTGGTTTAGTGATTACGGCGAAGTGCTTGAGTGTGGTGGCGTTGCTCACAACTTAATTGGGCGTTAGGCGACGGGCAGGGAAGTTCTTTGTTCTCATCTTCTTAGTTCCATTTAGCAGTTCGTCTTTCTATTTCGGCAACTTAGCATTGTCGGCTCAAATTCTTGAATATCTCCAGCCGTAAAACATGCCAATTTTCGTGGGTTGCCTCATTGGTTTTTGGAGTTGGTTAGTGGTGAGTTTAACTGGCTCAAAGTGTGGTAAGGGCAAGTTAATTGAGGCTTTTGTTCTCGCTTTAAGTTTGTAGCTTTACGTTTTGTTTCCTCAAAAGCAACTTGATCGCTGAAAGTCTGCATTTCGTGGTTGTTGGAATTTTGGCTGAAACATAGTGAGTTTTGTGGTTCTTGAATCACAAAAATTTAGTGGGTGTTTGGTTGCTTATTTTGTTTCGGGTAATCTGCTTTCAAAACAACTTAAACATTGGTGGAAAACTTCGCCTAACAAGGCGTTTAAGGCGGATTCACAACGCTTGGCGATTTCAGTTCAAGTTGAATTTAGTGTTTAAGGTACAATGGTTTAAGTTTGGTGGTTAGCGTTGTTCACCACTTAACGCGGCGTTATATGCTTTCAAGTTTCAAACAATAAAAGGACTTAAAAATGATTCTAAATCACGTCTCAGTTGGTGCTTCTGATGTGGTAAAAGCAGTTGGTTTTTATGACTCAGTTCTTTCTACGTTGTCTATTAAGCGTGCTCACTATATAGAAAATATCGCAGCGGCTTATGGTGAAAACTTTGAATTTTGGGTCGGAATTCCCTGCGAAGGAAAAGCTACATCAAGTAATGGTGCTCATATTGCTTTTAATTCGCCTTCAAAAGAAGCTGTTGACCAGTTCTATGCTACAGCCATTGAGTTAGGTGGTTCATGTGCAGGTAAGCCAGGGTTAAGACCAGAGTATGGTGAAACTTACTACGCAGCGTTCGTGCGTGACTTAGACGGAAACAAAATCGAAGCAGTTTCAATGTAGCTTCGAATACGCATATAACAATAAATTTAAGCAGATTCGCAACGCTTGGCACTTTCAGTTTGAATCAGCTTTAGTGTTTACGGCACAATGCTTTAGGTAGGTGGCAGCGTTGCTCACTACTTAATTTGGCGTTATACGTTTCAGGAAGTAAAGCAGTATGAGCGAAAGTTGGTCAGAAGAAGAATTAAGTGCCACAGTCGAAGTTTATCTTCAAATGTATCGTCAAGAATTGGCAGGTGAAAGCTTTAACAAGAAAGCTAACTATAGAGAATTAGCAGGTAAGTTCGGTCGTACAGAAAAAGCATACGAATATAGGATGCAAAATATTTCGTATATTTTCTCCTTACTGGGGCGAAATTGGGTCTCAGGTTTAAAACCAGCGAAAAATGTGGGTCGTAGAATTGGTGAGCAGATCGAAAGCCTAGTCGCCTTACATGAAAATCGTCCAAGTGATCCGCAAGTAGGCTTTGAGATTGAGGTTTCCTCATATCAACAAAAAGCAAAATTGAAGAAACCAGATGGCATCGGTGAGCCTAAAGCTAAGTATGGCTCAAGTGTAATCTATGAACGTTCTGCGCAAGTTAAAGCCTGGGTTCTGAATCGGGCAGGTGGCTTTTGTGAGCTTTGCAGTGAAGAAGCTCCTTTCACTACTCATGCAGGCAAGCCATACTTGGAAGTTCATCATGTAAAGCGTTTATCTTTTGGTGGCTCAGATACAATTACTAATTGTGTAGCTTTATGCCCAAACTGCCATAGAGCATTGCACTACAGTAACGAATCCCTGCAACTCATTGAAAAATTGTACAAAATCAAGTCAGAGTTGGTGCGCGAGTAAACGTATAACAAAGCATTTAAGAGTGATTCTCAACGCTTGGCATTTTTCATTCCATCATTGGGTTTCGTGTTTACGGTGGTATGGTTAAGTTTTGTGGTAGCGTTGCTCACACCTTAATGCGGCGTTATGCCTCAGGAGAAAAAATGGAAGATATTCTCACGATTTTAAAGGTTTGTAGTGCAGTGGTAGCAATTATTGCAACTTTGATTGGTGTACTAAATTTCAAGTTTACACGCCGCTCGGCAATGATAGCGGAGTATCAACATGCTAGAGCTTTTCTATCTGAGGTCGACACTTTACATCCTTACGCAAAAGACCTTGGCTTTTACACGATCGCAGGTAGTAGTTACGTAAGTTCTGCGGAAATTGAATATGCTATAAGCCTCGAAAACCCAGTTAAGTCTTTAAAATGTTATGTTAAAGGTAGAAAGTACTTTATTCCGTTTAATGAGCTTAAGTATCCCAAGCTAAAATTTAAGCCAAAATACGAGTCTCAACGAAAAAGAGTGTTCTTAACCTATTTTTATATGGTCATGTATTTCTTAATGGCTTTTGTTGCCATGTCTCCAGCTATTCTTTCCCAGTTTATAGATTATTCGTCTCTTACTGACTACGTTTCGCTATTATTGGTTAGCTTGGTGGCATTCGGATACCTCGCGTACGAAATGCTGCAACGTCATCTAGAAATATACTTTGCGCAGTTCTTGTTTGATTCACAAGAAGTACACCGAGATCTAAAGGTAGTAAAGGCATAACAAACTGTTTAAGAGTGATTCGCAACGCGTGGCATTTTTACTATGCGTTGGTTTTAGTGTTTAAGGTGGTATGCAGCGGCATCGGTACTGCGTTGCTCACACCTTAACAGGGCGTTATGTGCTTTAGAGGAAATAATGGATGAGTGAATATGAAGTATTATCAGTAATACTGTCTTCGTTGGCTGCTCTAATAAGTCTAATCGTTTGGAATGGTCAACGAAAACTTCAACGAGAAAGCTTAGATATGCAAAAGGCGACAGCGGATCTAGCTAAAAAGCAGCTAGAAATATTACTGCGCGAAGACAAAGAAAAATCGACTGCTCGTTTGAAACTTGACTTAGTGAAGTCGGGTAATGGATACAAGTTCGTTATTACCAATATCAGTAATGTAGATGCTAAAGATATCAGCTTTGACTTGCTTGTTGATAATCCTCGACATAATCCCCTTGTTGGTTCGGACGTGAACTCTAAACTACCTGCTCCAAAACTCTCCCCTGGAAGTGAGTTAAGCTTGTTGGCGGCAATTCATCTAGGTAGCCCAACTGCATACAATGCACTGTTAACATGGACAAACCCCAACGGGGAGACTGTTACAGATGAAACCTATGTATCGCTGTAGTTGGAAACACGCACATAACAAACTGTTCAAGAGGGATTCGCAACGCGTGGCATTTTCACTATGCGTTGGTTTTGGTGATTAAGGTGGTTTGCGGCGGCTTCGGTATTGCGTTGCTCACCCCTTAACAGGGCGTTAGTCGCCAGAAAAAGCTAGCAATCAAAATCATGTTTCTGACCTAAAAATTTGGCAGTAGTTTGTTTGGTACACAGATCTATCGTCAATGGTCAAAACTCAGTTTTAACGGTTTTAAGTCCAAAATTTTGCAAGTGTCCTCACGGTTGTTTTGTTCTTTGGTGCTGACAGAGCAGGGTAATCGAGAATTTGTTTTTGGTTGTAACTCTGCTCGTTGAGTTTGTTGGTTCAAAAGCAGATCTACTCGCTGAAAAGTCGTCTTCTCTGGTGTTTTAAGTTCCACGTGGTTTCAGTGGCTTTGTTGCAAGTCCGCACTGTGAGATTGACTTTCCAAAAGCGCTTTTTGGTGTTGTCAGTCCGTTTTCTACGGCGTTGTTTGTTCTAAGTGGTTTCATTGAGTAGCCGCTTTGAGACTGCGCCTGACTTAAACGCATCAAAGCACATAAAGTTTGTTGTTCGCAAAGTTTACTTCGGCTTAAAATTGTCGCTCAGTGCCTCGCGACTAACAAACTGCTCAAGAGGGATTCGCAACGCGTGGCATTTTTACTATGCGTTGAATTTAGTGATTAAGGTGGTTTGCGGCGGCTTCGGTATTGCGTTGCTCACCCCTTAGCAGGGCGTTATGTGAATGGAGTCAATATAACAAATGGAATACTAAGTCGTTAAAGAATATCAAGATGCTCCAGAGTCACCTATTCATGTAGTAAAAGGTGAAAAATTGCAGTTTGTGGAAGAATCAAATCCGGAAGGTGATTGGCCAAATTGGGTCTTTTGTCGCGGAACAAGTAAAGAAGGTTGGGTTCCAAAGCAAATTCTAACTATCGATAGTGAACAAGTGACAGTTCTTAAGGACTATGTTGCTAAAGAGCATACGCTTACAGTGGGCGAAACCTTAATTACGGAGTACGAGCTCAATGGTTGGATCTGGTGCTCAAAGTTAGGGGAAGGAGGTGAGCTGGCATGGGCTCCTTTAAATCACCTAACTAAAAAGTAAATTCACATAACAATAAATTTAAGAGTGATTCACAACGCTTGGCGCTCTCACTTCAAGTAAGTTTAGTGTTTATGGCACAATGCTTTAGCTAAAGTGTTAGCGT
>NZ_JBNJOG010000038.1:0-5747 GCF_050113695.1 Vibrio sp. TRT 17S01
CTCACAACGCTTGGCGATCTCAGTTTAAACTTGGTTTCAGTGTTTAAGGTGCAGTGGTTTGGGTTAGGTGTTTAGCGTTGTTCGCACCTTAATGCGGCGTTAGGTTTCTCCGCGGGAAACATCGAATTCGAGGATTTTAGATCATGGATTATTAAGCGAAGCTACGACTTGCTCACAAAGAGTTAAATGATAAAGGCGTTTGGAAGTCGAACTACAATCCACCAATTGTAAAATGGCTACGTAAACTTGGAATGTGTTTTCCGCCACCTTATTACCAAAGTTATTTTGCAAACGTTATGCTTTGTGTGACTTTCTTTGCTCCTGTATGGGGAATCTTCCAATGGTTTCTTGTGTGGAACGAGCTAGGTAAACCAGTTTTAGAAGCCGTTTTTATCTCGTTACTTGCTGGCACTTTGTTTGGCTTTATTATGGCAACCTTCTACTACATTAGACGTAAGCAATTAAATCTAACAGATTGGGGTTCATTGGGAGAATAAGCCCAAAACCTAACAAACTGTTCAAGAGGGATTCGCAACGCGTGGCATTTTCATCATCCGTTGGTTTTAGTGTTTAAGGCGGTATGCGGCGACTTCGGTATTGCGTTGCTCACCCCTTAACAGAGCGTTATGCGCTCTATCGAGAATATATAATACAGAGAATATGAAGTGAGAGTTTACTATTTTACTAGTGCTGAATATGGACTACAGAATATCGAATACTCACGTTTGAAGGTGTCTGATTTCAATAATGTGAATGACCCTTTTGAGCTTTTAGGTATCGAGTTATCTGATAAAAGTGTACGGAGTGCTTTGAAAAGAGAAAAGTCTCAAATATCAAAGAGCACTGGCTTTATTTGTTTCAGTGAAGATTGGCAAAATCCCGTGCAATGGGGACATTATGCAGAAAACCATAAAGGTATTTGCTTGGGTTTCGATGTCTCAGATGAAAACTTAAAAAAAATCAAGTACGTAAAAAAGCGTCTCAATACATCAAATTTTTATGCCAATGACAAAAAAGAGAAACTCTTAACCACTAAGTTCTCGCACTGGAGCTACGAAAAAGAACATCGAATTATCGTTGACCTATCTTCACGTACACCTGATGATCGTGGACTTTTTTTCGAACCTTTTTCACAGCATATGAAACTTAGGGAAGTCATTATTGGGTGTGAGTCATCTGTAACTCAGTCAGCCGTCAGAGACCTTTGCGAAAACAAAGACAAAAAAATTAAAATATTCAATGCAAGAGCTGCGTTTCGAGACTTTAAAATTGTTTGGGATCGCAGTAAGAAATCAACACGCGCATAACAAACTGTTTAAGTGCGATTCGCAACGCGTGGCATTTTTACCATGCGTTGGTTTTAGTGTTTAAGGTGTTATGCGGCGGCATCGGTATTGCGTTGCTCACACCTTAACAGGGTGTTATGTCACAAGGAGTTAATTTGAAACATCAAACATCTTCGATTTTTAAGTATCGTGCTATGTCGAAGACCTCTATAGAGTTATTAGTAAACCAAGAAATATGGTTTGCAAAGCCGGATTCATTAAATGACCCTTTCGATTGTCAATTAGAATACCAACGTTCTCTTGAGGTTGCGTTAACAAAGTTCAATGCAAGTGATGACGTCAAAGAGCAGTATAAAAAGGCATTTAAAAACTATCTGGAAAACGTTGGGATTTTTTCGTGCAGTCGCACTAGGAAAAATCAACTAATGTGGGCACATTACTCAGATGAACATAGAGGCTTTTGCATTGGTTTCAATGAAGAGAAACTCAAAAAGAATATACCAGAATTAACTCGTCTCGATGTTGCGTACCAAGCTAGCTTACCCTTCGAACAATTACAGAACTCACTAGAAGTGTTTGATGAAGAGGATTTCTTACTTGGTAACATAAACGAGAAAAAAATGCTAAACACTTACGCCAAGACAATCCTAAGAACTAAATACACCTACTGGGGCTATGAGAAGGAAAGGCGATTAGTTAGCAAAAAGTTTGGTGCGCAGATCTTTTCTCCTAGCTGCGTCAATTCTATAGCATTTGGTTTAAGAATGAGTGAACGTGACAAAAAAACTATTCGTACAATACTCCGTGGAAGTGAGTGGAATCACGTCAAGTTATATCAAGCATCTAAATCGACAGACAAATTTGGTCTCGAGTTCAACGAATTGTGACATAACAAGCAATTTAAGTAGATTCGCAACGCTCGGCATTTTAGGTTTGAATCAGCTTCAGTGATTAAGGCACAATGTTTTAGGTGGGTGGCAGCGTTGCTCACTACTTAATTGGGCGTTAAGTGTCTTTTTAGCTATGGTGAAAACAATGAATATGAAAACACAAAACAGGCTTAAACTAAGTCGGGCTTTAAAGAAAAAACTAGCTAGAAAGCAAAATCGTAAAAAGCGAGCTTATATCCAGCCTCGTAAGCGCGCTCTATCAAAAGTTGAGGCGTTGTTCAGAGATGATATCACTACGAGTAATCGAGCATATATCAATATCCGAGATGGAAAAGATATGCACGAAGTTGCGGCACGCTTCCTGTGCGAAGATTTATGGTCTAAATTTCAACCTCACAGTGATCAGCACTTCTTGCAAGAGTTTGCGATAGACTTTGATGCGCGCTTTTGGGAAATGGGTCTAACTGTTGCTCTAATTGAAAGCGGACACAGCGTTATTTGTCCAAAGCCCGGTCCCGATGTGTGCATCGAAGGTGATCAGAAAGTTTGGGTTGAAGCGATTGCACCTAAGGCAGGAAAAGGTCCAGATAAAGTACCGCCAATGAAGTTTGGTGAAGCTCAAACTGTGCCAAATGACCAAATAATCCTACGATATACGTCTGCTATAGCTGAAAAGTTTGAGCGGTATAAGTCGTATGTGTCATCTGGAATTGTTTCTAACAATGAGCCTTACGTTATTGCGATAAATGGCTGTCAAATTCCTAGCGCAAGACTTGATCACAATCCTCCTAGGATCGTTCGTAGTGTTTTTCCGATCGGGGATGAATATCTCACTATAGATAGGCAGACGGGAGCGAGGAAAGGTTCTGGGTTTATTTTTCGACCTTCTATCAAAAAAAGTTCTGGCTCTGATATTCCAACAGATCTATTCCTTCGAGAAGACTTTGCACAAATTAGTGCAATTATCTTCTCTTGCTCTGATTGTTGTAATAGACCATCAAAGGGAAATGATTGGGTCGTGGTGCACAATCCCTTAGCAGTAAACCCGATATGTTCGGGGTTGTTCCCTTGCTTTAAAGAATACCAAGCAACTGAAAATGGTGAGGGTGAGTACATTTTGAACAACATCCAATCAAACACTTAACAATCTGTTTAAGAGTGATTCGCAACGCGTGGCATTTTTACTGTGCGTTGGTTTAAGTGTTTAAGGTGGTATGCTGGAGCTTCTGTATTGCGTTGCTCACACCTTATCAGGGCGTTAGCTCACATATAGTATGGTTAGAGAAATAATAATGAAAAAAAGAAAGTTTTTGTCCGAGTTTGGTGTAAATATATGTAGCTCTGGAGTGCTCTTTATGCCATCCGATCAAGTACATCTTGACGGAAGTATGGACGCAGAGTCACTAGAAATATCAAAAAACAGCCATATTTATCTTATTACTAGGCGTCCATCCGCATATTTTATAAACGACTCTTTGAAATATGATAATGACATCTTAGAAGTTGAAATTGGTTACAGAATTGAAGGGAAAGAGCACAAGTTTAAGCATAAACAGATGTTTAAACTTACTGATGGCGCTGTAAATTTGATAGTAGGAAAGTATCCGCACAGAGAAATACTATCTGTCGACGATACTGGTGAAACCGTTAAAAGGTTACCAGCTAGTATGCTGAGTGTTCCAGTGTTAAATGATCTAGAAGTTCTTTATATTGGTCAGGCATTTGGTAATGGCAGTCGTACAGCTCATGAACGTTTAAAAAGTCATTCTACTCTTCAGAAAATCTTAGCGGAAAGTTCAGTTTCTTATCCAGATAGTGAAGTTTCAATATTAATGTTTCAATTTGAACAATATAGGCTAGCAGCAACGTTAGATGGAAATGCCAAAGATGTTATCGACGGCAACGAAGACAATAAACGCTTCTTGGACATCAAAGAGAATCCATTAACTAAGAAACAACAAATAGGTTTAGTGGAAGCTAGCTTAATCAGATATTTTCAACCTTACTACAATGAGAAATTTAAAATAAAATTCCCATCTCCTAAAGTGAAAGTTCTAAAAAAATGTTTTGAACTAGATTTTTCAGGCTTGATTGTAGAAGTAAATACTGAAGATTTAGGGTTTACTTTACATTCAGAGAGGGTGGATTCGAAACATCATCACATTGCAAGTATTGATATTGTAAGTGATCAAAGTAGAGCTGGTTTCTTCTTCGTTACTCTTGATGCAGAGGTTCAGTTGTTAAATGACGTTATCCAGTAAAAATGTGAGCTAACAAACTGTTTAAGAGTGATTCGCAACGCGTGGCATTTTTACTATGCGTTGGTTTTAGTGATTAAGGTGGCATGCGTCGGCATTGGTATTGCGTTGCTCACACCTTAACAGGGCGTTATATGAAAGGTGGTAAATGGAACATAAAGCATATGAATTTGATTGGTATGAGTTTCAATATGAATTGAAACCTCTAATGTTAGAGGCGCTATCAAGTAATCAAACTGCTATTATCTTGCACTTTATCCGTGAGAATCAGAGTGTCCTTACAGATCCTTATGAGGGGGAAGCTCTAACTGAAAACTGGTTTGATGAATTAGCTAATGAATCTGTACAAAACTTATTGGATTTTGCTTTGACTAAATACTACTCATTAGCTGATGATTTAGGTCTAGACAGTGATTGGGCTAACTTAAGTGATTGCCTTAACATCGAACAAAGAATGGCATTATTAGGGGAAAGTATTAACAACTTTGATCCTGGCTGTTACGGTTCGTATTTTCAATCAACAAGCATGCTAGAAGAAAGTATCAGCGTATTGAGCAGCTTGAAAGATCCTCAGATAAGTGGCTTTGTTAAGCGGCTAAGAACCCTAAGAAAGGGATTGTACGTAACTTTTTAAATTCATATAACAAACAATTCAACAGTGATTCGCAACGCTTGGCGCTTTCACTTCGGGTTGAGTTTAGTGTTTACGGCGCAATGTTTAAGTTCAGTGTCTGCGCTGCTCACACGTTAATTGGGCGTTAGGAGTAGAGGGTGAACCGAGGTCAACTTTCAAATAGTATTAATGAATTTCACAACAGATTGGCTTGTGCACAACATTTTGATTTTGGTTTATTTGAAAACGTGCTTTCAAGCCTAGAGTTATACATTGAAAGTCTAGAAGAGTCTTATGATCCAATAGATGAGTATTCATTAAATGATTTATGTGAGGTGTATTCATATAATCATTACAACAAACAGTACCTATTCAATAGTACTGAGTTAACTCCGAAATTTGAATTGATTACGACGAGAATTCAGAGGCATAGGGAATTTCTTGTAGCTAATGGTATAGCTCCTGATTACGTTTTAAATTGGAATATTCAGGATAGGGTGTAATTCACACCTAACAAACAATTCAAACAGACCAAAAACGTGTGGCACTTTTAGTTTGCGTTGAGTTTGGTGTTTAATATGGTGTGCGGAAACGGTATTTACACGTTTTTGGCAGTTTAATTGGGCGTTATGTGAATGGAGCGCATATTGAAAATATCAGTCGTCGAAAATGGTGAAATTGAGGCGCATGAAGCTGCACT
>NZ_JBNJOG010000039.1:0-4424 GCF_050113695.1 Vibrio sp. TRT 17S01
AACTTGGTTTTGGTGATTAAGGTGCAGTGGTTTAGGTGAGGTGTTTAGCGTTGTTCGCACCTTAATGCGGCGTTATGAGCTTCCAAGAATTAAAAGGAAAGTATGGCAGTTTTAGAAATTCTGACTGCACCGGATCCAAGGCTTAAGGTTAAAGCGGAAAAGGTGCAAGATATTACTACGGTACAAACACTAATAGACGATATGTTGGAAACGCTATATGCGACTGACAATGGTATCGGTTTAGCGTCGACTCAAGTCGGTCGTAAAGAGGCAGTTGTTATTATCGACCTTTCAGAAAGTCGAGATGAACCGTTAATTTTGGTTAACCCAGAAGTGGTTAGTGGCTCGGATAAAGCATTGGGTCAAGAAGGTTGTTTATCAGTCCCTGATTACTATGCAGAAGTAGAGCGTTTTACTTCAGTTGTTGTGTCTGCTTTAGATCGAGAAGGTAAGCCAATCACCATCGAAAGTGATGAGTTTCTAGCCATCGTAATGCAGCACGAAATAGATCATTTATCGGGTAACTTGTTCATCGACTATCTTTCGCCACTTAAGCGTCAAATGGCTATGAAAAAGGTTAAAAAGTACGTCAAAGCGCACTCTTAACCCCGCTCATAACAAGGCGTTTAAGGCGGATTCACAACGCTTGGCGATTTCAGCTCAAGTTAGCTTAAGTGTTTAAGGTGTAAGGGTTTAGGTTTGGTGGTTAGCGTTGTTCACCACTTAACGCGGCGTTAGGCGACGGGCAGAAAAGTTCTGTGTTCTCATCTTCTTAGTCCTCTCTGATCATTCGTTTTTCTATGTCGGCAATTGAGCATTGTCGGCTCGAATTCTTGAATATTTCCAACCGTAAAACATGCAAGAGTTCGTGGGTTGCCTCATTCATTTTTGGTGCTGGTTGGTGGCGAGTTTTACTGGTTCAAAGTGTGGCAAGGGCAAGTTAATAGAGGCTCTTGCTTTTGCTGTCATTTCGTAGCTTTTGGTTTTTCAGGTTCAAAAGCTACTTTGTTGCTGAAAGCTCGAATTTTGTGGTTGTTGAAACCTTGGCTGAAACATAGTGGCTTTTGTGGTTCTTGAATCGCAAAAAGTCTGTGTGCATTTGGTTGGCAATAGGGTTTCAGGTAACCTGCTTTCAAAGTCACTTAAACACAGGTGGGAAACTTCGCCTAACAAGGCGTTTAAGGCGGACTCACAACGCTTGGCGATCTCGGCTCAAATCAGTTTTAGTGTTTAAGGTGCAATGGTTTAGGTTTGGTGGTTGGCGTTGTTCACCACTTAACGCGGCGTTAGGCGCAGTAAGAAATTTCTTGGTTCAAATCTCCAATTTCTCTTTAGCCATTTGTTCTAGTTTTTCGGCAATTTGGCTTTATCTTCTCAAGTTCTTGAATCACTCAACCCGTAAAACATGTCAAAGTTTGAAGGTTGCCTCATTGAGTTTTGTAGCCGGTTTGTTGTTAGTTTCTTGGGCTCAAATCACTTCAAGTTTGTCTGTCGTCGATATGGGTTTATTGGCTGAAATTTCGCACTGAAAGTTAGTCTTTCCAAATTCCATATGTATGCGTTGATTTGCTAATTTCTTTGGTGTTTTGGTTGCAGTAGGTTTCAGAGACTTAGCCGCTTTAGCATTTGGGTTTTAATTAAATTCAGTGGATTACGTGTATTTCTCTTTTCCAAAAGGTGGTTTTAAAAGTCCAATTTTAACTATTTGCGTGAAGCGCCTAACAAAGCATTTAAGAGTGACTCTCAACGCTTGGCGATTTCAGTTTAAACTTGGCTTTAGTGTTTAAGGTACAGTGGCTTAGGTTAGGTGTTTTAGCGTTGTTCGCACCTTAATGCGGCGTTAGGTGTCAGGAGGTCAAATTGTCAGAAAAAATGATTTTTGCAGACTTTGCAAATAATGATTTGGTTGAGTTTAAGTATAATGTCGACCCTTGGGACTCTACGTTGAGCTCAATTGAAATGGTGTCTCACGACAGGAATGGAATGTTCAAAAGCTTCAAGTTTGAAGGTGTGTCTAACCTAGAAATTGAAAAAGGCTTCTGTGGATATCTTGGTGGTACAGCGATTATAGATATTAGTGGCCGTCAATGGGCTCATGCTCAAATAGAGGTTCATAACTATGAGTCTGGCGCAGGAATTTCCTTTTTGGCTATGAGCTTTTCAGTTTCAGAAGTCTCGGAGGCATACACCTAACAAACTGTTTAAGAGTGATTCGCAACGCGTGGCATTTTTACTATGCGTTAGGTTTTGTGGTTAAGGTGGTATGCGGGAGCATCGGTATTGCGTTGCTCACACCTTAACAGGGCGTTATGTGCTTTTCGGAAAAGGAGTTTTTATGCCAGTTTTAAAGTCAAATGCGACATTACTTCATTTTCAGAAATATGTTGCAGAACTTGAAGTTGAGCGAGGGTTTTCAAAACAACTTGTTAATGAGAAATGTTTGCTTCTGGGTGAAGAAGTAGGTGAACTATTTAAAGCAGTGCGTAAAGAACAAGGAATAGCCATAGATCCAACATCTAAAGTTGGTGATATTGGTGATGAGCTAGCAGATATTTTTATCTACCTGTGTTCAATTGCTAATAGATATGACATTGACCTTGAAAAAGCATTTCTGGACAAAGAGAAGAAAAATAGTCGAAGAACCTGGTCATAAATAAATTGAGCTACGCACATAACAAAGCATTTAAGAGTGACTCACAACGCTTGGCGATCTCAGTTTAAACTTGGCTTTAGTGTTTAAGGTGCAGTGGTTTAGGTTAGGTGTTTAGCGTTGTTCGCACCTTAATGCGGCGTTAGGCGACGGGTAGGAAAGTTCTTTGTTCTCATCTTCTTATTTCTCTCTGGCCATTCGTCTTTCTATGTCGGCAATTCAACATTGTCGGCTCAAATTCTTGAATATCTCCAACCGTAAAACATGCCAAAATTCGTGGGTTGCCTCATTGGTTTTCAGTGTCAGTTGGTGGCGAGTTTTACTGGCTCATAGTGTGGCAAGGGCAAATTCGTTGAAGCTTACTTTTTTGCTGTTAGTTCGCAGCTGCTAGTTTCTCAGGTTCAAAAGCTCCTTTGTCGCTGAAAGGCTGAATTTCGTTGGCGTTAAAAGTGAGGCTGTAACATAGTGACTTCAGTGGTTCTTGAATCGCAAAAAGTGTGTGTGCATTTGGTTGGTAATAGGGTTTGAGGTAATCTGCTTTCAAAGTCACTTAAACACAGGTGGGAAAGTTCGCCTAACAAGGCGTTTAAGGCGGACTCACAACGCTTTGCGCTCTCAATTTAAGTTGAATTTAGTGTTTAAGGTGCAATGGTTTAGGTTTGGTGGTTGGCGTTGTTCACCACTTAACGCGGCGTTAGCTTAATAATTTAGGTCATGGAGATAGAGTTGTATAAAGATTACCTTGAATACTTGCATCAGGACAAACCTGATGCTCTTTGGCATTACACATCATTTGATGCAATCAATAACATTGTAAAAGGAAGTGGGAGACTATCTTTTTGGGTTAGTGAAATAAATTTTCTCAATGATCATCAGGAGTATTTTCATGGGTTCAGAGTGCTCAAAGATGTTTTCACTCGGTTTAAAGTTGAAAATCAAGGAAATCCTCTAATCCTACAACGTTTAGGTAGTTTAGAACCTTTTTTCCAATTCACTGAAGCAATTGGAACAAACTTATCCTTTGCACAGGACGCTGGAGTTTTTGTTCTTTCATTGACAAGCCAGAAAGATCTATTGAGTCAGTGGAGAGCTTATACCCCTAATGGGCATGGAGTCTCTATAGGTATTTCTCCAAACTTTGAATCAGAGCTTGATACTAAGAGCCTTCTTTTCCCAGTTATATACGATGATGAATTTAAATATGAATATGCTATAGGTTTATTGACAGACTATATCAATAAGCCTATACCACCGAACGGTGATAATCAGTCCGCAATCTCAGACTTTATTTCGAAAGCTAAGGTTGCATGTACACTAATGAAAGATGCAGGCTTTAAGGAAGAGTGTGAGTGGCGGTACGTTGTACATGGGCAAGAACATGTAAATATCCACTTACGTAGTTCTGACTATTTCTTAATTCCTTATGTTCGGCTAAACGTTAATAGTAGTTGTGTAAAGGAATTGATCATTGGTCCAAACCCTCATTCGGATCTTGCTAAAAAATCACTGGAGTTGCTTCTTGCTAAATCCAATCTATCGGCAGTGCAAGTAACAAAAACACCGATACCTTATCGTGGCAATTAAGCTAACAAGCAATTCAAGCTGATTCGCAACGCTCGGCACTTCCGGTTTCAGTTGGTTTAGTGATTAAGGTGAAGTGTTCGGGTAAGGTGGGAGCGTTGCTCACAACTTAATTGGGCGTTAGGGCTCATAGGTAAAATTTGATGATCAAGAAAGCAACATGTGATGATTTTGAGATTGTAGGGCAATTTGT
>NZ_JBNJOG010000040.1:0-3835 GCF_050113695.1 Vibrio sp. TRT 17S01
TCCCAACCACAACTCGCTATAAATTCATCTCCAAGCCAAGGATAAATAATTTTGTTTTTTTCATGGTTCCAAGCTAATGGAGCAATGAGAATAGCCGCAGTAATAACTGATACTATCCTAGCTTTTACAGAAAAAGTCTTTAATTTATAAATGAACAGTCCCACAAAAGGCAGAGAAAAAACAAAACCAGTAATACCTTGATTTGCGGCTCCAGCCATCATGAAAACCACGCAAATACTTAAAATTAGGATTGGTCTTATCTTTCGCATCATGTTGTTACCTTCCGGTTTTGTATAACGCCAAATTAAGGTGTGAACAACACTAACCACCTTACCTGAACCATTGTGCCATAAACACTAAACTGGCTTGAAGTGAAAGCGCCAAGCGTTGTGAATCACTCTTAAATTTTTTGTTATATGCCCGAACTCATTGTGTATTCTGGGTGTCCAGTATGCTCATCCACTTGTTCGCTAACTACTTTGAACCCTTGAGACAAATAGAACTGATAACTAGCCTGGTTTTCTTTGTATACGAAAAGACTTAATACCGCTCTTTGGGCTTTAGCATGACTCAATAGTTGCTTTCCAATACCTTTACCTTGGCGCTCGGGAGAGACGAATATGGCTGCTAAGCTATTTTCATATAGTGCGTAAAAACCAACTACTTTCGACTCAACTTCGTACACGTAAGTTTCTGAAGCTGGGATGTAGATGTTACGCATGTTTTCTACTTGAGATTCCCAGAACTCAGCTGAGATGAAATCGTGAGCTTTAACTGATGCATTAAGCCAAATCTCAAGAACTGAATCCATGTCATTTTCGTTGTACTTTCTTATCATTTTAAAGCTCTAGATAGCCGAATTTATCGGGGCAATATAACGCCGCATTAAGGTGCGAACAACGCTAAAACACCTAACCCAAACCACTGCACCTTAAACACGAAACCCAAGTTTAAACCGAGATCGCCAAGCGTTGTGAGTCACTCTTAAATGCTTTGTTATAACCGCCTTTCCATACGTATAAGACCCCAAACCTCACCGTCAAAAGACCGAGTACCATTTTCAATTGATGTCACTGAAAAACCCAACGATTCATAGCAATTTTTAGCTACCACATTTCGTTCAAATACCGCCAGAGACAACAGATTAGCGTTGAACTCTTCTTTCGCTAACGTGATTAACTGGCCAAGCATCAACTTGGAGATACCTTGCCCTCTATAGCTACCTGAGACAAACACACGACAAATTCTGAAGTGTGATTCAGATACCTTGAAGATTTCAACATAACCAGCATTCTGACCTGAAACAACAAAGACAAAAGGAAAAACTTCTGGTTGAGAACAATGCTTACTAATTTGAACTGAAGTCAATGGAAACTCAAAGTTCGGACCACCCCATTGATAATTCAATTCATCTGAATCAATCCAACCAATAAGCAAGCCATAGTCTTCCTTTTCAAAAGCTCTAAGTTCCATATTTCCCTCTTAGGTTATAACGCCCAATTAAGTTGTGAGCAACGCTGCCATCTTACCCGAACAGTTCACCTTAATCACTGAACCAACTGAAACCGAAAGTGCCAAGCGTTGCGAATCAGCTTGAATTGCTTGTTAGCTGCGTATTATTTTTCATCCACGTTATTCACTCTGCTATTTTTGAATGATTTATATGTCAAACGAGATGGAGTAACTATTTTAAGCCATGATGATTTAGACTCTGCTTTTGCTCTTTCCCAGTCATGCTTTAACAGCAAAGCTAGTTTTTCGCCAAGAACGATATCTAGCTCCTTACTTGGATTGGCTTCACGCATATCCCAAACAGTATCTAGAATGTCTAAGTCATCTGAATCAGATGGATTCAAAAGTAGCTGAAGTTCTACGTAAAGAGCAGGGATTTTATGATGCTCATTTGCAGTGTAAGCCGAACAAATTTTGACCGACAAACTTCGAATTTTTTCACGCCATAACTGTCTTTGCTGAGTAATATTCTCTGCAGCAATTTTGCGATCATTTGCTCGTAACGTTACGAAACCAGCAACTACTGCTGCAATCACTGCGGAACTGAATAAAGTTGTTACATCCATATGAATAATTTATCCATCAGTTTTTTCAGACGATTTAGGATTATCACGAGTAGAAGTCATGATGCTTGAGACCTGACTACCTAGCTGTTGAAGTAATTGGTTTCTATCTTCTACTTTTGAATTACGAATAATAAGCAGTTTATCCCACCCCACAGTCCCCTCAAACAACTCCTCTTCCAGTTTCGAGTCAATTTGACGGATATCTTTATCCAAGTTACTCAACAACTCCGCATATGTTTTAGTTAGCAGTTGTTGCGCATTACCTATTTCTTGTTCTTGTTTTGCTTTAGCCTCAACGACCAAAGATTTCGCAGAAATATACTCATAACCTTTCCATCCACTTGCACCAACACTAATAATCAGTGTGAGTACGAGTAAAAATTTTTCGATAACTTCTAATTTTTGTTTCATATTAACTTACTTTATTATGCTTCGGAGCAGCTAACGCCAAATTAAGTAGTGAGCAGCGCTACCACCTACCTAACGCATTGTGCCGTAAACACTAAAGTCGATTCAAACCAAAAGTGCCAAGCGTTGCGAATCTGCTTAAATTTATTGTTATGCCTGCCCTAACACGCGCTCAATAAAAACTGACTTTTTTCGACGATACTCTTCGTGAGACCAACCTGTACAAGACATTTTGAGTTCATTGTATTGCTGAACTAACTCAGGACTTTCGCGGAGTTTATCTCTAAACCCCACAAAGAAGTCAAATTCCGAGCCATTCGCTACAACTTGGAAAGCGACATCCTCACCTGAACTATTTTCCAGCATGCAAAGCTCTGGAGTTCTTAACGTATCGGATTTTTCGTTGAAACCTAGAGTAGAAAGTAACTTTACTGCGTTCTCTAGTTCCTTGCCGTTAACGCCAACAAGTATGTCTAGGTCACCTTTAGATACGGCATTAGGGATAGAGGAAGCTCCAATATGCTCAATAGATGCATCTGGAAGTAAAGCAGCTATCTCAAGTTCGTACTTACGATACAGGCTTTCACAAGATGCCTGATATTCATCTGCTTTGTAAAACTGCATATTTGCTCCCAAAAGGCATAACGCCGCATTAAGGTGTGAGCGACGCTTGGCTATACTTGAGCGAAGCGAAACTGCCAAGCGTTGCGAATCACTCTTAAATGCTTTGTTATGATTGTGGCTGGGGAATCGTATATTCATAGAAAACCACACCACTGTCCTTAGCGGGTTGCGCTATGAACCCCAGCTTCTTAAGTAACTTCGCTGAAGCAATATTAGATTGGTCAACACCGCCTATGAGTTTTAACCAAGATTCGGATTTCTCGACTTCATGGATGAAACCTTGAAGTAATTCACTAGCTAACCCTCGTCCCCAGTATTCTTCAGCAAGCAAATAACCGATATGGGCACTCTCGTCATTTTCCACGTAAGCAAACAAGAAACCTATTAGTTCGTTATCCTCGACTTTTACTTGAAATAAGCGGCTCTCCAACAACATCCGCTCAAGCCAGATTCGGGCTTGTTCACTAGAACCTATCTCGTGGAAATATGGAGGAAGATTTTCTACAACTGCCGGCGTGAGGATTTGAGGAATTCGTTCTAGCAAATATGAGTGTTTAGACAAATCCAACCCTTCAGTAATTTCAACTACTGTCAGCCTCTGACTTTCAAATGATATTGCCATACAACTTCCCCATTTCGATAAAAATCATAACGCCCAATTAAGGGGTGAACAACGCCTCCACCCAAACCTAAAGCATTGTGCCATAAACACTAAAACTGAAGTA
>NZ_JBNJOG010000041.1:0-3746 GCF_050113695.1 Vibrio sp. TRT 17S01
AGCTTTAGTTGCAGCTAAAGCCTGGGTCTCACATTACCCGAAACTGGTGAATTGGATAGGGAAATTATCCATACAAGGCGTTTAAGGCGGACTCACAACGCTTTGCGATCTCAGCTCAAGTTGAATTTAGTGTTTAAGGTACAGTGGTTTAGGTGTGGTGGTTAGCGTTGTTCACCACTTAACGCGGCGTTAGTTCCCCAGAGGAAGCAATCAATCCGTAGGGAATTTTTGTTTCTGGTGGAGTACACGCATAACTCTGATGATATCGCCCTCGACCCAATAAGAGACAATCATCGAAATCTCAGGAATAATGAGCAATCGTCCGCGGATGCCATCTCGTTGTACACCCATTAAAGGTTGTTCAAGCAAGTTTTCTACTTTTGCTTCAATGAGGTTATCAGTTTTTTCTGCCGCATCAGGGTTGAAGTCATAGAGAAACTCGAAGATCTTTTCACGATCATTAAGTGACTCTTCTTCCCATAAAATCATTGCTTACCTCGATTACGGATTCTGGCTTTGCGCTCTTCCATTCGAGACTTAGCAGTTTGGTGCTCAACGAAAACAGATTTTCCTGAGTCAAACTTCTCAAATGCTAGGTTTACTTGTTCAGTTAGCCATGCATCGTGAGATAATGTTTTTCTTTGTTGTTCAGCGAGTTGCTCAGTAAGTTCACGGCAAGCATCACTTAGAGTTCGACCTTGGCTCTCAGCCATTTGTTGAGCTAGGCGTTTTGTTTCTTCATCAACACGAAATTGAATTCTAGTGTCCATGATATATTCCTTTGTTGGCGTGTGTACAAATGTTAGCACTAGGCTTTAAGATGGGCAACTAACAAAGCATTTAAGAGTGATTCAGCACGCTTGGCATTTTTAGTTTGGGTTAAGTTCGGTGATTACGGTGGTTAAATTGAGTGTCGTGGTCACGTGCTTCACACCTTAATTGGGCGTTATGTGTAAAAGGAGTTAAAAGTGTCGGATAAGCAAGAATTAGTTGAAGTAAACAACGAAATAGAGCGGATCAACAGCCGCATGGATAATATAGAACGTATTGCCTCAACTGTAGAAGACCTTGCTGGAAAGGGTGTAGAAGCGTTTTGCAAACACCTGGAGCATAAGGAAGAAACTCAACAAAAAGAGCTCGAAATAGAAAGTTTGAAACACAAAAGGGAATTGGAACTTGAAGATACAATGCATAAGCGAGCAGTATTCATAGTCGCCGCAACAGTATTATGTGTTGTCGGGTTAGTTTTTACTGCGATGATTTTAGGGCAAACTGATCTAGTGAAAACTATCTTAACATCTAGTTTTGCTGTCGGCGCAGGGTTTGGCTTAAAGGCTGCTATCACCAAAGGAAAAAACACATAACAATCTGTTTAAGAGTGATTCGCAACGCATGGCATTTTTACTATGCGTTGCGTTTAGTGTTTAAGGTGTTATGCGGTGGCTTAGGTATTGCGTTGCTCACACCTTAACAGGGCGTTATGCGATTAGAGGGAAAGTCAATGAGAGCACCATTTCAAGTATTAGTATTTCCGTATCAAATACTCAATGAACAACCTCGGTACTTAATCGGAAAACGAAGTGATAATGGTGTATGGCAAGCAGTTTCAGGCGGCGGTGAAGATAGTGAATCCATTATCGAGGCTGCAAAGCGTGAACTTAAAGAAGAAACTGGTTTAATTGGCAGTGAATGGCAGCAATTGGACTCAATGTGTATGCTTCCAAAAGTGTACTATGCTGGTCATGAAAATTGGAATGATCATCAGTTTGTAGTACCTGAATATTCTTTTTCAGTTCGGGTGTCTACTGAGCCTCGGCTATCAAATGAGCATACAAAATTTCGTTGGTGTGGTTTTCAAGAGGCTAGTGAACTTTTGAAATATGACTCAAACAGAATAGCCTTATGGGAGCTTAATCAAAGGCTTAATAGCAATCTTTGAAAAATCGCATAACAAGGCGTTTAAGGCGGATTCACAACGCTTGGCGATTTCAGTTCAAGTTAGCTTAAGTGTTTAAGGTACAATGGTTTAGGTTTGGTGGTTGGCGTTGTTCACCACTTAACGCGGCGTTATAATTTTTAATTAGGAAACACACTTTGAAACGTTCTATTTTGTCCATATTTGGAATCCTGTTAATTACTGGTTGCTCAAGTGCGCCAGTTTCTAAAGATATACCTCAATTGAAAATAACAGAGCCTCTTCAGTTATCAGAAGGGGATATAAAGGTCGGCATAATTCGAAATAAAAATGTTATGGCTTCAGCGATCCACTATTGGCCTGTATACAATCGGAAGGTCATCGGTGGGTTGCTTACAGGTGATTATATTGAATTTAGTTTGCCATCTAAATCTGGAGATGTTGGCGCTTCATGTTACGGAGGGTGGAGTTCATCGTGGAAAACTCGTCTATATCGAATTACAGAAGAATCTCCAGATGAGATATACTTTCTATTATCTCCTTCATTTACGGAGGGAGAGCAATGCTTAGACATGGAGCTCATTGATTCAAGTGAATTTCATGAGAGAGCGGGCTTATCTAAACAAGTACCAGTTGGCAGTATTTCAAGCCGAGAATAAAAATTATAACAAAGCATTTAAGAGTGACTCACAACGCTTGCCGATTTCAGTTTAAACTTGGCTTTAGTGTTTAAGGTGGAGTGGTTTAGGTTAGGTGTTTAGCGTTGTTCGCACCTTAATGCGGCGTTATGTTTACGGGAGAAAACGGTGATTTTAGGGCTCAATCATATAACCATTGCAGTTAGTGACTTAGAGCGCTCTCTTAAGTTTTATCAGGAGACGTTGGGGTTCAATGCTCACGCTAAGTGGGACAATGGGGCTTACTTATCAGTAGGTGAACTCTGGTTTTGCCTTTCTCACGATGAACCTTGCCCCAAAACCGACTATACCCACGTAGCTTTTGATATCGAACCAAAAGAATTTGAAGCGTTTGCGAAGCGTGTAGTTTCATTGGGTGTGGAAGTTTGGAAACAGAATAAGAGTGAAGGACAGTCACTTTATATCTTAGACCCTGATGGTCATAAACTAGAGATACATTCAGGCTCCCTTAAAAGCAGGTTAGAATCCCTAAGAGCTAAGCCGTATAGTGGACTCGTTTGGCTTTAAACATAACAAGCAATTTAAGAGGGATTCACAACGTTTGGCACTTTTGCTTCTACTTCAGTTTTAGTGTTTATGGCACAATGCTTTAGGTGTGGGTGGAGGCGTTGTTCACCCCTTAATTGGGCGTTATGTGATAAGGAGGTCACATTGAATATCGAATACAAAGTTAACCAGCAGATCTCAGCTAACGAGTTTATTGATTTGCTTAAGCGTTCGACGCTGGGAGAGCGTAGACCAATAGAAAATATCGAATGTATCAACGGCATGTTGGACAATAGTAATCTCATAATCACCGCTTGGGATGGCTCTAAACTGGTTGGTATTTCTCGCTCTATTACGGATTTCCATTATTGTTGTTATCTGTCCGACCTAGCGGTTGATGAAGCGTACCAAAGGTTGGGAATAGGCAAGCAGTTACAAGTTCAAGCTCAAATTAAGCCTACATGTAAACTGTTTTTAATCGCCGCACCAGCAGCCAATGACTATTATGGACAAATTGGCTACACCAAAAACGAGCGTTGTTGGGTGCTGGAGCGTGGTAGTGAAATTATCACTTAGTATCAAGTTTGAAGTGCGACACTTAGAGTAGCTGCTCATAAATATACTCCGTTGGTGTCTTGTAACCAAGC
>NZ_JBNJOG010000042.1:0-3542 GCF_050113695.1 Vibrio sp. TRT 17S01
CCGACTTAAAATGACGAGTGGCTAGAGAGAGATAAGAAGATGAGAACAAAGAACTTTCCTACCCGTCGCCTAACGCCCAATTAAGGGGTGAACAACGCCTCCACCCAACCTAAAACATTGTGCCATAAGCACTAAATTTGAAGTAGAAGCAAAAATGCCAAGCGTTGTGAATCCCTCTTAAATTGCTTGTTAGTTTTTACTATTTCCACTGAGTTCAGCAATAACTTCACCTGGCGTTACAACACGTGTTAGCAAGTGAGTTATGTCTGGTTCGTCAATTGGTTCAAGAGCATAAACTGGTTTGCCGAGACCTAAAGCATAACCAATATCCATTGCTACACTTTTTCCAACGTAACCACCAAAATTTAGAATATAGGTAATGTCGGCTTCTCTAATGCGCTGCAAGCAACCATCAATACCATTAGCTTGAAGAGGCTCAGAAATAGTAGTTTCAATACCTGCATTGACCAACGTTTCTCGTATAGCCTGCATCTTTTCTAGATTCTTGAAACTACCGGCAACATAGACAGATTTACTCATACAACTTCCCTATTTTTGCGTAAGTTTTGATGTAAACACTAACGCCCTGTTAAGGGGTGAGCAACGCAATACCGATGCCGCCGCATACCACCTTAAACACTAAAACCAACGCATAGTGAAAATGCCACGCGTTGCGAATCCCTCTTGAACAGTTTGTTAGTGAGCGGACTCATTTGTTGCACTTAATGCTTTATTAAACAATGCCATATCTAATACGAAACTTTCAGTTATACCGTCAGACATAACTGAGGTCCAAAGTAGTTCTCTTTGAACCAATGATTCGATTGCAGCACTAGAGAGATCAAGTCGGTTTATTTGCGAAAACGTAAGGGCTGTTCCCCCTGCATCAACAAATGCGGCAACCACTAGTTTTTCATGCTCAGTGAGCCCGCTAAACGTACACTCTAGCGCTCGCTCAATTGACTTTTGCTTCGCTCGGTCTTGATTCCATTTGTAAGAACTAGAAGCTGCAATTCGTATGATCGGGAAAGAAATCATTACGCTAAACAATGCAATAACCCAATCATTGAAGAACAGGTATGTTGATAAGCCAATTGCACCAGAAATTGATGTAGCAACCCCTCGACCAAAATCGCTCTCGGAATATATACGCTCAGCCCACTTTTCTAACGTTTCCATTTAAATCTCTAATATCAAATCGATCGAAGCTCACTAACGCCAAATTAAGGTGTGAACAACGCTAACACCTTACCTAAAGCATTGTGCCATAAACATTAAACTGACTTGAAGTGAGAGTGCCAAGCGTTGTGAATCACTCTTAAATTTATTGTTATGCGCTCAGTGCGACTTACCAACTGACTTCCGCACCACCTTCGACTACGAAGCCTGATGCGAGAAGCGACGTCATTATGAGAACTTCTGTATCCTTCAAACTAAAGTGCTCACTAATTGCCTTTGCTAGTCCAACCTGAAGTGAGCTTACTGATTTTCGGCTCCAAAGGTTAGGTAAGTTCAACGTACAAATAGCACCATACTCTTTACCCATTTGTTCGTCTGAACGTATGACTGTTACCGTCATTTCCGAAGTATCAATACCGGAATGTTTCCCCCACTTTTCAATGAGTCCAGTACAATCGCTACTATTTACAGCAACTTGAGGAGAGAGAATACAATTAGCAATCGGCATGTTGACCTCCATTTCCAAAATGACGCATAACGCCCAATTAAGGGGTGAACAACGCCTCCACCCAAACCTAAAGCATTGTGCCATAAACACTAAATTTGAAGTAGAAGCAAAATTGCCAAGCGTTGTGAATCCCTCTTAAATTGCTTGTTATGTGATTACTTAAACGCTGACTTGCCATATCGAGCAAAACTGTAGAAGTTGAAATATTCGTCTTCGATTTGTGGCAACCAATCTCTAGTCATTTGGTCAAAGTGAGGGATACAAGTTATTGGATACTTGGCATCGCCATCAATCACCGAAACCAAAATTTCCCCCAGCTCCCCGGCCAAAAGTTCGTTGGCAAGTGGATCCTTACATTCGACTAGCGCTCTTTTTAAACAAACTGCAGATTCATAGACCAAAGATTTTTGCTCAGCGGTGAAATTCATAGCTTCCCCTTTATCACATAACGCCGCATTAAGGTGTGAACAACGCTAAACACTTAACCTAAACCACTGTACCTTAAACACTAAAACCAAGTTTAAGCTGAAATTGCCAAGCGTTGTGAGTCACTCTTAAATGCTTTGTTAGAAGACAGATTAGATTCCGCTTTCGGCTTTTATTCGTTGTTTATCTTCTTCATCTTTTTGTTGCCATTTAGGCAAGTACTTAGACCTCAATGACTCAATTTCCTTTTCTTTCTCTTTCGCCCAATTAAGTCCAGACTCATTCACAACAACTTCAGATGTACTATTAAACCAGTTATCAATTTGTTCCTGAGGAACCTCTCCACTTGCCGGATTCAAACTAAATCTTGCCTTCCAGACTCCCATTCTTGCAGATACTAAAATATAGTAGATTTTATCTGCCAAAAGCTCAGCCTCAAGAAAGTCTGCATTTTCACCAATTACCATAAACATATGTTTTCCAGGTTCAGCTTGATATGCAAGTCGCGTTTTAGCAGAAACAGTGCCTATATAGTTAGAGTCATCATAGACTGTTGACTGTATTGCACCACCAAAACTAGAGGGCCTCATAAAATGAACTAATGCTTTTCCTTCTTCAGGTTTCGTAATGGCATTTTCAGGCGCTACTTTAACCATGTGGTTACTTTGCGTCGCACAACCACTAGCTGTAATTAGCACAAACAATATCATTGCTATCTTTTTTAACATCTTCCTTTCCTTTCTTTTGATATAAAGCTCTATATTAGGTTTTCTAACGCCAAATTAAGGTGTGAACAACGCTAACCACCTTGCCTAAAGCATTGTGCCATAACCACTAAACTGGCTTGAAGTGAAAGCGCCGAGCGTTGTGAATCACTCTTAAATTTATTGTTATGTTTTACCACAAACACATGATTTACTTGAGAAAGAACTGCAATTTCTAACTGGTTTTCTGAAGCAAACCACAAGGCTAGAACCAACTTGGCCGTCAAAAGCGACCAACCTAAACCAAGCAAGTCCACTTCCCTGCCCAATGAGGCAACCCGACTAAGCTCCAACAAGCGCCCTGTCTTTCCAACCAAAGCACAAAACAATGGCAAATTGCCGAGGCAACTGCCAAGCCGAAATGCTAATTGGCGAAGAACCTAGAAGCGACTTTGAGCCAGTTAAATCAGAAGCCAACCGCCACGACCTGACAATGAAGCAACCCGCGAACATTGGCATGTTTTACGGGCTGAGAGACTCAAGAACTTAGACCGACAATGCGGATTTGCTGAGTCTACTAGGGACGAATTGCCAGAGGGACTAAGAACTAGAGCCTAAGACATTTAAACCTTTGAAATGCAAGTAAACATAACGCCGCATTAAGGTGCGAACAACGCTAAACACCCAACCTAAACCACTGCACCTTAAACACTGAAACCGAGTTT
>NZ_JBNJOG010000043.1:0-3260 GCF_050113695.1 Vibrio sp. TRT 17S01
CTTAGCCTTCTATGAGCCGTCTTCTGATTGCAGTTTCCACAATGTAGAAGCGTTTCATCTTTAGACATTTACCTCTTCCTTAATCACGAATGTTGAACCTGTGTGCTAACGCCCAATTAAGGGGTGAACAACGCCTCCACCCAACTTAAAGCATTGTGCCATAGACACTAAACTTGAAGTAGAAGCAAAAGTGCCAAGCGTTGTGAATCCCTCTTAAATTGCTTGTTATATTTACGATTTCTCATAAGCTGAGCTTAGATCTTCAAAGAATATCCTACGATTTTCTAATATGTCCTCACGCCAAAGTTTGACTTCGTCCAATGGCTTCCCATGCTTTCCAATGTATATTTCGGCATAAAAGCTAGAAACAGCTTCCCCAAAGACTCTCAATGACTGCTGACTCTCTGCCAGCCCTAACAACAGCAACTTGGATTCGGCACTATTAAGGTTTTTATATGAATCATAAAGGTTAGCTCTAGCTTCGTTGATTTCTTTGAGAAATTCATCGGTATGCTTAAAACCCGAATTTGTTCTTCGAGTGTAGTCAACAATTCTAGCCCAATAGACCATCGTGTGATGGGAAAAAATTTCAACTTGTTCAGCTACAGATTCTAGGCTTTCGAGTTTACGTATTCGTCTCTGCTTTTCATCTTCATTTTTGTGTTGCAGTTGAGTTACTTTCCAAGTTGTAATCCCACTAATTAGAGCACCTAGCCCAATTTTCACAATAGTATCTAAGATTTCTAAGTATGTTATAGCCACTGAACCTCCTGTAAATATAACGCCCTGTTAAGGGGTGAGCAACGCAATACCAATGCCGCCGCATACCACCTTAATCACTAAAATCAACGCATAGTAAAAATGCCACGCGTTGCGAATCCCTCTTGAACAGTTTGTTAGCTATTTTTTTCCAACACCTCTCGGAGCTTAGTTATCGTATGTTGACTGTAGACTTTAATTCCATTGCGCTCTAACAATGCAGTAGCTACCCCTGAGCCATCGATTTTGATCCCGTTGAATGTACCGTCATAAATTTTTGAACTGCCACAGGAAGGGCTGCCTTCAGCGAGTATCGCGTACTTTATTTGCTGTTTTTTGCAAAGCTCCAAAGCGTTCTCTGCCCCACTTACAAATTGTTCAGTAACATCAATACCATCACTTCCAACAACGTTTGCCAAACCATCAAGCACATCAACACCTTTACCAGTAATGATTTCGGCAGGTGCTCTAGGAATAGGTAAACCTGCTGAGACTTCGGGGCAAAAGATCACTAGTTCTGCGTTTGACTTGAGCCATAGCAACTCAGGCTCTTTGACTGATAAACAGCTCGCATTGTATCTAACGTTGTTTCCAACCAGACATGAACTAACGAGAACTTTTACCACTGGAACTCCTTTATATACTAGAAATAGCTAACGCCCTGTTAAGGGGTGAGCAACGCAATACCGGAGCCGCTGCATACCACCTTAATCACTTAAACCAACGCATAGTGAAAATGCCACGCGTTGCGAATCCCTCTTGAACAGTTTGTTATATGTTTAACATACCCAAAACTTCATGCACTTCTTCTAACAATTCTCGAATACACTTTGCGAATAGATACTCTGCATCCTCAGGGATTAAATTGCTATTAGGTAAAAGTGTTGGTTCTATCTTTCCATCAAATAGTGGATACAGATTATGAACTACATAGTTGCGCCTTTCCAAAATGAAAGCTAATAGATACAACACATCATCTCCAACCAGCTTATGATCTTTACATGCACCAACTAATTCCCCTAAAGTCGGCTTGTTTCTGATTTTAATCTCAGCGGTAACAACTATTTCTTTTAAACAAGATTCGAGTTTCGACACCATCAAAGTTAACCGTCCGAGGTGTAAACAAAATGCATCGCTATCAATTAAATGATTGTAAAACTCATGATTCATATGCAGCTCTCAAATTAAACATATAACGCCAAATTAAGGTGTGAACAACGCTAGCCACCTTACCTAAACCATTGTGCCATAAACACTAAACTGGCTTGAAGTGAAAGCGCCAAGCGTTGTGAATCACTCTTAAATTTATTGTTAGTTGCGTTTTGGGATGACTTTAAGAGCAAAATCCACGATACCATTAAGCCAACTCTCAACTAATGCATCTCTTCGATTTGATGTAACTTCAAACCCGTCGGCTGTAGCAACAATTATATCTTCATAGATGGACTCTGCTTTGACAGTTGCCGATGCTCCATTAAATACACCGTCAGTATTGTTTGGCATTTCAAACTTATAGAGTAGTTCTTTACTATTAGATGCTAAGGTGTGCGGTAAAGAGGTCTCAATATTTCTAGCTACAGGGCAGTGTTTTTTAATGACCTCCGAGAAACCGTTTTCTTTACTAATCTTGATTGTTTCTCCTTCATATAAATGAAGTGAGGTTTCCTTAAGAATAGCAACACCGTGACCATCATTAATTAACCACAACGCTAGTTTCGTCGTTTCTTGAGTGCAATGAATCTCGAAGTATGTAGTCAAGACAGGCAGTAATTCCTTACGATTGTGTTGACGCTGAATAAATAGAGTCATACACGCAACAACCAAAGCTAAAAATACGAAAATTAGTTCCATAAAACCCTCTGAACAACTAACGCCGCGTTAAGTGGTGAACAACGCCAACCACCAAACCTAAACCATTGCATCTTAAACACTTAACCTGACTGGGAGTGAAATCGCCAAGCGTTGTGAATCCGTCTTAAACGCCTTGTTATGTTCGTACTCGAAGATTTAGTGCGATTACATCAAGTTGTCCTACTTCATTAAAATTCAAACGATAATGCTTGTAGCCTTCATGATCATGAATAATTTCTGACTGAACGTGCTTTGTAAGCCACGAAGAACCACAAATTTCATAACAACGGTCATCCCTTTCTCCCTCATGTAAGTCAAATACCATTTGCCACTTAAATGCTACAATATCTGAAAAATGAAGCCTGACCGCTTTCTCTTGCCAATCGTTAAAATCGACTAGAAGGTCGCCCTCTTCCTGATGGATACTTGGGTACTCTGCATCAGCTGTGGAAAACTCCAAGTTAAGTAATTTTATTGTTTCCATGCATTCTCCAGCCAAAGAACATAACGCCGCATTAAGGTGCGAACAACGCAAAACACCTAACCCAAACCATTACACCTTAAACACTAAAGCCAAGTTTAAACTGAGATCGCCAAGCGTTGTGAGTCACTCTTAAATGCTTTGTTATGTGAATTTTTCCAGCGCACTC
>NZ_JBNJOG010000044.1:0-3216 GCF_050113695.1 Vibrio sp. TRT 17S01
CACAATGTAGAAGCGTTTCATCTTTAGACATTTACCTCTTCCTTAATCACGAATGTTGAACCTGTGTGCTAACGCCCTGTTAAGGGGTGAGCAACGCAATACCAAAGCCGCCGCATACCACCTTAATCATTTAAACCAACGCATAGTGAAAATGCCACGCGTTGCGAATCCCTCTTAAACAGATTGTTAGGCAAATTCTTTCCACTGTTCTTCATGCCTTAAATTGACTGAATACATATCCTTAAAGCTGTCTATCGCATTACTATAAGGCCATGCATCAAAGACTATAGCCATAGAATCAATAGCAGATCGATAAGCCCACAACGCAAAGGCTTTCGTATTTACTACACGCTCCCAATCAAAAGGATCATCAGAGACTTTGAAACCGTTCGAGCGTAACTTATTTACTAGTTTCTGTTCCTTTAGTGGCAATGACATGCCATTTGGAGTAAGCGTTAACGTTGATGCTTTAGGGTGAATTAACTCATTGCGAACATCTATAACGATCTGTAACTGTTGGATGGGCTTAGTAGCTTTAACATTGAAGCTGTCACCTTTAAGTGAACGATAAGCAACATCAAACTTCCATAAAGTTGGTTTGCGTTCAGACATTTCAAGAGCAACCGCCATTCTTACAAGAGGGTTCTCTAATCCATGCTGGTGAGCCTTATAACCATTACCAATTTGAACCATTTCATTCAAGAAAGCCTCAACAGCGGAGATTGATGTTGAAATAGCTGACAAAGCATCTCGATTAGAGTCATCAATTCTAGAAATTAAACGCCTTGTATCATTTAGCAGCGCTGGGGCTTTAATCATATAACCATGTGCAGATTGACTCATTTTTTCTCCATTTGCCTAACGCCGCATTAAGGTGCGAACAACGCTAAAACACCTAACCTAAGCCACTGTACCTTAAACACTAAAGCCAAGTTTAAACTGAAATCGCCAAGCGTTGTGAGTCACTCTTAAATGCTTTGTTAGGGCTTTATTGTAAGTGTTATCTGCTGTAATTGAGCTGCAACTTCCTTGTCCTTTGGCAAAGGAAATGCCCCAACTTTTTTTACGGCATCCTCACTAGCTATACATAAGTTTTCATGACCTGATGAGGCAAGCGATATAACTTGGCCGCTAGAGTTTAATGAAAATTGCAGCTTGCATTTTTCCCCTTGAAACATTTTAGAAGTATCCAACTGATTTTGAATGAGTTGGGTATAGACCTGGCCATACTTTACTAATTTGGATTTTTGAGGTTTATTTGCACACCCAGCTAAAGTAGCTATTAAAAAAAGTAGTATTGCCGTACCCTTCAAAAATGTTTTATCCATTTACATTCCTTTTAACTAGCAAATTTAGCCCTAACGCCAAATTAAGGTGTGAACAACGCTAACACATCACCTAAACCATTGTGCCATAAACACTAAACTTACTTGAAGTGAAAGCGCCGAGCGTTGTGAATCACTCTTAAATTTATGGTTATGTGCTTTACTTAATACTAAACTTATAGCCCCACTGACCATTTTCTTTAAGAAACACTAGAAAGCTAACCAAGCTAAATTTTTGTCCATTTTCTTGCATGTACTTATTAAATGCCTCGGCAGCGTCCAATAACTCATCGTTTGGTGAGAAAAAGTCACCTAGATTTTCACTGACAGCCTGCACAACCGAGACTCCACCGTTTTCAGGCTCCAGTAATACTTCAATACATTGCAAGTGCTTTGGAGATGACTCTATTATTGAAACGGCTATTTCCTTTGCATACTTAAGAAACAGCTTATCTTCGTATATATTGTCCATTACTTTCCTTTGAAATACGGCAGGCACATAACGCCGCATTAAGGTGTGAGCGACGCTTGGCTATACTTGAGCGAAGCGAAACTGCCAAGCGTTGTGAATCACTCTTAAATGCTTTGTTAACTGTCGCCTTCTTTAATTCTGGATATCACATCATTCACACTTTTCGCAACAGCTAGGGTATATAGGGATTTAATTAGCCAAACACATGTTAGCATTCCTGACATTATAAAAATTGCTTTCCAAGTATCTGCACTGAAGTAGATATCTTTAAAATCTGTTGTCGAAAATGTAACGATTATTGTTAACAAAATACCCAATGGAGCAACCCACTCAGACTTCCTCTCCATGCATTTCACATGGTCGTTTAAAATTAATCGGAGTTTGTCTTCCGTGATCTGGATAAGCTGTTGATCGACGTTAGAATGTACGGTCTTAATATCTACCGTTTTTCTTGCATAGGTGCCGGTGCTACTCATTCCACGCCCCCCAAACTAAACTGAAGATCCAATTTATGAACATTTCCAATTTTTTGTCCGCACACCAAAAGGTATAAGTTTTGCCCTTCAGTTTCACCAAAACGAACTTTTTCATCCAAGCCCATACCAACAGAGTCTTTCCAGTTTATCAATTCAATGACACCAAACTCTTCTCCCTCTTCTGAGTCACCATAAAATTTATACCTGCTATCTGACGAACTATCGTCTTTAGAAACTATAACTTTAACCTTAACATCCCAATTTTTTGCTTTGAATTCTATGAATGCACCCTCTCCTTCCAGCACAAGCAGAGTCTGATTGAAGACAACTTCTAAACCACCAACTGAAACCATTTATCCTCCTAGTTTTTGCCATTAGACAGTTAACGCCGCATTAAGGGGTGAACAACGCCACCACCCAACCTAAGCTATTGTGCCGTAAACACTAAAGTTGATTCAAACCAAAACTGCCAAGCGTTGTGAATCCCTCTTGAATGCTTTGTTAGTTGCCAAGCCCAAGACTAGGATTTGGAGTTTATTACCGCTTTGCCAACACCAATTTCTCGTGCTTTGAAAAACTCAAATCAGGCGCAGTTTCAAAGCGACTGTCACTGAAACCACTTGGAATATGCAGCGTCGTAGAAAACAGACTCACAACACCAAAAAGCTCTTTTTGGATAAACAATGTTACAGGACAGGCTTTTAACAAATAGAACGGTTTCTGAAACAGACAAACCAACCACACAAGAAACAAAGCACGATTTCACAAACCCAAATAACTAAAAATTGAAATACGTAAACCTAACCAAAAATACACGGGTATTAACCCTGAACATTCTGTTTTGGCTGCGTTTTCCTCGTTGGCAACTAACGCCGCGTTAAGTGGTGAACAACGCTAACCACCAAACCTAAAACATTGTACCTTAAACACTAAACTTAACTTA
>NZ_JBNJOG010000045.1:0-3128 GCF_050113695.1 Vibrio sp. TRT 17S01
GCTCTTTAACAATTTGGAAAGCTGACAAATCAACAATTTATTGTTGATTGTAAAGTTCTCAATGTTTGTCTTTATGACAAACACCAAAATAACACATTCAAGTGTTCTTGGAATTTGAGTCCGGCAAAATCGAGTCTGCATCATGTTTAAATAATTGCAGACAACTTTGGTTGTTTAACATCAATTCGAAACTCCTTCGGGTTGTATGGTTAAGTGACTAAGCGTACACGGTGGATGCCTTGGCAGTCAGAGGCGATGAAAGACGTAGTAACTTGCGATAAGCCCAGATTAGGTAGTAACAACCATTTGAGTCTGGGATTTCTGAATGGGGAAACCCACGTGCATAAGCACGTATCTTTACCTGAATACATAGGGTAAAGAGGCGAACCGGGGGAACTGAAACATCTAAGTACCCCGAGGAAAAGAAATCAACCGAGATTCCGAAAGTAGCGGCGAGCGAAATTGGATTAGCCCTTAAGCTTTTAATGCGTCAGGTGAAACTTCTGGAAAGTTGTGCGATACAGGGTGATAGCCCCGTAACCGGCAGCGCATTTTAAGTGAAATCGAGTAGGGCGGGACACGTGATATCCTGTCTGAATATGGGGGGACCATCCTCCAAGGCTAAATACTACTGACTGACCGATAGTGAACCAGTACCGTGAGGGAAAGGCGAAAAGAACCCCTGTGAGGGGAGTGAAATAGAACCTGAAACCGTGTACGTACAAGCAGTAGGAGCACCTTCGTGGTGTGACTGCGTACCTTTTGTATAATGGGTCAGCGACTTATATTCAGTGGCAAGGTTAACCATCTAGGGGAGCCGTAGGGAAACCGAGTCTTAACTGGGCGTTCAGTCTCTGGATATAGACCCGAAACCAGGTGATCTAGCCATGGGCAGGTTGAAGGTTGAGTAACATCAACTGGAGGACCGAACCGACTAATGTTGAAAAATTAGCGGATGACTTGTGGCTAGGGGTGAAAGGCCAATCAAACCTGGAGATAGCTGGTTCTCCCCGAAATCTATTTAGGTAGAGCCTCGGACGAATACTACTGGGGGTAGAGCACTGTTAAGGCTAGGGGGTCATCCCGACTTACCAACCCTTTGCAAACTCCGAATACCAGTAAGTACTATCCGGGAGACACACGGCGGGTGCTAACGTCCGTCGTGGAGAGGGAAACAACCCAGACCGCCAGCTAAGGTCCCAAATTATAGCTAAGTGGGAAACGATGTGGGAAGGCTTAGACAGCTAGGATGTTGGCTTAGAAGCAGCCATCATTTAAAGAAAGCGTAATAGCTCACTAGTCGAGTCGGCCTGCGCGGAAGATGTAACGGGGCTAAGCTATAAACCGAAGCTGCGGCAATGCGATTTATCGTATTGGGTAGGGGAGCGTTCTGTAAGCCGTTGAAGGTGAGTTGTAAAGCTTGCTGGAGGTATCAGAAGTGCGAATGCTGACATGAGTAACGATAAAGGGGGTGAAAAACCCCCTCGCCGGAAGACCAAGGGTTCCTGTCCAACGTTAATCGGGGCAGGGTAAGTCGACCCCTAAGGCGAGGCTGAAAAGCGTAGTCGATGGGAAACGGGTTAATATTCCCGTACTTCTTACAATTGCGATGGGGGGACGGAGAAGGCTAGGTGGGCCTGGCGACGGTTGTCCAGGTTCAAGTGCGTAGGCTTAAGAGTTAGGTAAATCCGGCTCTTTTTAAGGCTGAGACACGACGTCGAGCTACTACGGTAGTGAAGTCATTGATGCCATGCTTCCAGGAAAAGCCTCTAAGCTTCAGATTGTAAGGAATCGTACCCCAAACCGACACAGGTGGTCGGGTAGAGAATACCAAGGCGCTTGAGAGAACTCGGGTGAAGGAACTAGGCAAAATGGTACCGTAACTTCGGGAGAAGGTACGCTCTTGACGGTGAAGTCCCTTGCGGATGGAGCTATTGAGAGTCGCAGATACCAGGTGGCTGCAACTGTTTATTAAAAACACAGCACTGTGCAAAATCGTAAGATGACGTATACGGTGTGACGCCTGCCCGGTGCCGGAAGGTTAATTGATGGGGTTAGACTTAGGTCGAAGCTCTTGATCGAAGCCCCGGTAAACGGCGGCCGTAACTATAACGGTCCTAAGGTAGCGAAATTCCTTGTCGGGTAAGTTCCGACCTGCACGAATGGCGTAATGATGGCCACGCTGTCTCCACCCGAGACTCAGTGAAATTGAAATCGCTGTGAAGATGCAGTGTACCCGCGGCTAGACGGAAAGACCCCGTGAACCTTTACTACAGCTTGGCACTGAACATTGAGCCTACATGTGTAGGATAGGTGGGAGGCTTTGAAGCAAGTACGCCAGTATTTGTGGAGCCGACCTTGAAATACCACCCTTGTATGTTTGATGTTCTAACTTAGCCCCATTATCTGGGGTGAGGACAGTGCCTGGTGGGTAGTTTGACTGGGGCGGTCTCCTCCCAAAGAGTAACGGAGGAGCACGAAGGTGGGCTAATCACGGTTGGACATCGTGAGGTTAGTGCAATGGCATAAGCCCGCTTGACTGCGAGAATGACAATTCGAGCAGGTGCGAAAGCAGGTCATAGTGATCCGGTGGTTCTGAATGGAAGGGCCATCGCTCAACGGATAAAAGGTACTCCGGGGATAACAGGCTGATACCGCCCAAGAGTTCATATCGACGGCGGTGTTTGGCACCTCGATGTCGGCTCATCACATCCTGGGGCTGAAGTCGGTCCCAAGGGTATGGCTGTTCGCCATTTAAAGTGGTACGCGAGCTGGGTTTAGAACGTCGTGAGACAGTTCGGTCCCTATCTGCCGTGGGCGTTGGAAGATTGAAGGGGGCTGCTCCTAGTACGAGAGGACCGGAGTGGACGAACCTCTGGTGTTCGGGTTGTGTCGCCAGACGCATTGCCCGGTAGCTAAGTTCGGAATCGATAACCGCTGAAAGCATCTAAGCGGGAAGCGAGCCCTGAGATGAGTCTTCCCTGGCACTTTAAGTGCCCTTAAGGGTTGTTCGAGACTAGAACGTTGATAGGCAGGGTGTGTAAGCGTTGTGAGGCGTTGAGCTAACCTGTACTAATTGCCCGTGAGGCTTAACCATACAACACCCAAGGGGTTTTGATGGACTCGAA
>NZ_JBNJOG010000046.1:0-3073 GCF_050113695.1 Vibrio sp. TRT 17S01
AGTTTCAATAGGTTTGGTGATTTCGGTACAGTGTTTGAGTCAGGTGGCAGCGTTGCTCACAACTTAATTGGGCGTTAGGCGACGGGTAGGAAAGTTCTTTGTTCTCATCTTCTTATATCTCTCTAGCTATTCGTCGTTTTAAGTCGGCAATTTGGTATTGTCGGCTCAAATTCTTGAACCTCTCCAGCCGTAAAACATGCCAATTTTCGTGGGTTGCCTCATTGGTTTTTGGAGTTGGTTAGTGGCGAGTTTAACTGGCTCAAAGTGTGGCAAGGGCAAGTAAATTGAAGCTTTCTAATTTGCTGTTAGTTCGCAGCTTTGGGTTTTTCGGGCTCAAAACCTACTTTGTTGCTGAAGGTCTGCATTTCGTGGTTGCTGAAACCTTGGCTGAAACGTAGTGGCTTTTATGGTTCTTGAATCACAAAAAGTCGGTGGATGTTTGGTTGCTTATTTTGTTTCGGGTAATCTGCTTTCAAAACAACTTAAACACTGGTGGGAAACTTCGCCTAACAAGGCGTTTAAGGCGGATTCACAACGCTTGGCGGTTTTGGTTCAAGTTAGCTTAAGTGTTTAAGGTACAATGGTCTAGGTTTGGTGGTAGGCGTTGTTCACCACTTAACGCGGCGTTAGGCAAAGGGCAAATCTAATCTTCTTGTTCCCTCTGGCAGTTCGTTTTTCGTAGTCGGCAATTAAGCATTGTCGGCTCAAGTCCTTGAACCTCGCCAACCGTAAAACATGTCAAAATTCGTGGGTTGCCTCATTTTTATCAGTGTCGGGCGGTGGTTAGTTTCACTGGCTTAAGGTGTGGAAAGGGCTAGTTAAAAGAAGCTTTCGTATTCGCTGTCATTTCGCAGCTTTGAGCTTCTCAGGTTCAAAAGCTACTTTCTCGCTGAAAGGCTGTATTTCGTGAGCGTAAAAAGTGAAGCTGTAACATAGTGGCTTTAGTGGTTCTTGAATCACAAAAAGTCAGTGGGTGATTGGTTGCTTATCGTGTTTAAGGTATTCTGTTTTCAAACAAAGTTAGTGAGTACGCAGACAATTTGCCTAACAAACAATTCAAGTTGATTCGCAACGCTCGGCGCTTTCGGTTTCAACTTGTTTGGTGATTACGGTGCAGTGTTTTAGTAATGTGGCAGCGTTGCTCACAACTTAATTGGGCGTTATGTTCTAGGGAGGTATAATGGAATTTACGAGTGCTAGTGAGGCTCATTTTGAAGCAATCGCCCAATTGGTGTCTTCTCCTGAAGAGTTGTATTCAGTTTGCCCTTCAGGCACTTATCCGTGGGATTATGAACAAATTCGTCAAATCTCAGAGGTAAGGTCAGATTTGACGGTGTGTCTTATCGATAATCAAGTTGTTGCCTTCGGAAATCTATATAACGTAAAGCCATCAGAGAGCGCTTTCATCGGTAATGTCGTTGTATCCGATGCATACAAAGGCAAGGGTATTGGGCGAGCCCTTATTGAGTATTTGAGTTCAAAATGTTCAGATATTTATCAAGCTGAACCCTGCTTATCTGTGTTCAATTACAACACGCGCGCTTTGCTGCTTTATACCAAGCTTGGCTTTGAGCCTTGTGGTGCAGAGCCTCGAATCTCGCACGATGGAGAAGCGGTTGTTTTGCTCCACATGCATAAAAAGATTCGAACATAACAAAGCATTTAAGAGTGACTCACAACGCTTGGCGATTTCAGTTTAAACTTGGCTTTAGTGTTTAAGGTGCAGTGGTTTGGGTTAGGTGTTTAGCGTTGTTCGCACCTTAATGCAGCGTTATATGCCATGGAGATTTAAAAATGTATCCTAATTCAATAAATAAGAATATGGTTGGAGAGTATCCAGCAAGCACAAAATCAGGTGGTGGGTATTTTTATGATCAAGTTCTAGAATACCGGGTTTGGTGTCGGCCGTGGCAAGGTGCCCCCGATGAATTTGATGGAGAAATATACTATTACGCATTTCACACTTATGAAGAGGCTCTTGAATTTTCAAATAACACTGAAGGTTCTGAAAAACCGTTGGTTTTAGTTAAACAACTTGAGTGGATTGATGAACCTGAAACAGGGAAGTTCATTCACAAAGCGGGAGAACGTGTAACTGAATGGGTTGTGGAATGGTTAGTTGGTAGTAAGCGCCAAGAGAATACAATTGCTGATTTTATTGCCCAAAATGGCATATAACAAACTGCTTAAGACGGACTATCAACGCTCGGCGATTTTAGTTCTAGTTTGGTACAGTGTTTACGGTGGTTAGTTTAAGCGTCGTGGTCTGCGTTGCTAGCCACTTAGCAGGGCGTTATGATTCAGGAGAAATATGGAAGAACTACCTCAAAATAAAGATCTGAAAGATCATGCTCATTCGGGAGTTAAGGCGGCTCTAAATCTTATTCCGTTTGCTGGCGGGGCGCTAGCTAGTGTTTTTGAAACGGTTTTCTCAGCACCAATAGATAAGCGCAAAGAGGAGTGGCTTATTCTGCTAGCATCAACTGTTGAAGAAATATGTGAAAAGGTTGAAGAACTAACTCCGGAAACTCTTTCAGAGAATGAGACTTTTATTTCTGCATATCTTCAAGCTTCTAACTTAGCTCTTAGAACTCATCAAGCAGAAAAAATAGCTGCGCTAAATAGCGCTGTTAAAAATACAGTTCTGCTGGAAGATCTTGATGAAACCTTAAAGATGATATTTATCCGATTTATTGATGATATGACTCCTCTACATTTTAGGGTGCTTCATTTTTTATCTAACCCAAATGAGTATATAAACAAGTTAATGACGGATGAGAGTGCTACGGTTACCGGTGACTTACAAGATGTTTGGAATGAATTATATACGGATGTAAGTACAAATGATCCCCTAGTTGATTTGGTGATTTCTGACCTATATAACCTAGGTTTACTCACAGCTAAAACGTTCCGTGATGCTCGCTTAGGTTCTGTGAGCACACCATTGGGATTACAGTTCATAGAATTCATCGAATATGAATCATAACAAACTGTTCAAGAGGGATTCACAACGCTCGGCATTTTTGCTTCTACTTCAGTTTTAGTGTTTATGGCACAATGCTTTAGGTTTGGG
>NZ_JBNJOG010000047.1:0-2448 GCF_050113695.1 Vibrio sp. TRT 17S01
TTTAAAAAGGGCAATAAAAAGCGTTTTGAGCATCCATTTATCGAGTTTGACTGTGTCCTTATCTCTGCTCCTTCTCCGCAAGGGCATCTAAACTACAACTTAATGCTAATTCATCGTTATCATGAATACTCTGTTGGTGTCCCTCTACATAATTTCGTCGGTACCAACCAGATGGTGTCTGAATATCATCGGCTATGGAATATGATCCAAAGGTATATGGACGTTAGCCAACCAATGCCAGATATTATGATTCTCGAACCAGCTCGAGAGAAAGACCCAACCACTGCTGCGTATGATAAATCCACTAATCGTGATCCTAGATATTGGCGTAATATGACAGATGAGCAGTTTGAGAAAAAGATAAAACAACTTGAAGAAAAACAACGTTCTCAACCAGCTACAGGACCAGCGATAAACATTTTCCTGGACGAATTTGAAACGGCTAAATCTTAACCAACAAACCGCTCATTCGAGCGGTTTGTTTTTTTATATCAAATCATCTACCAATCCAAACCTGAATATTCGAATTAGCCAAACATCTTCTACAGCTAACTACTGCTTCCATACCTTGCCATAAACATCTTGAAAGCTCTTGAGATATTTGCACAAGAAGCAAATGCTCATCATGGTATCGGCGTAGAATTACACTATCTTCTCACACCCGATTCATCAGAGAAAACTGTTGTGCGATATCAAACCAACAAGTTTAAATCGACTCGGACTTCTGAGTGAGGTAAGCATACAAAAAGCAAGAACTATCATACAAGACAACTTATTACCGCTAACAACAAATCAATTAAAACTACAAGGCGTATAACGTGGCAAAAGAGCAAAGTGTAGAACAGGATTTTAACTTAAATGACCAACGCCCTCTCGCAGGAGAGGTACGAACTTACCCTCTGGGAGAAGCGCTATTCTTTTCACCTAAGCCGTTACCTTCGGCTAGGGTTATTCCTAGTGCCTTGGGTGAATCAAACCAAATAGTGGAAATTAACGATACCTATATGGATATAGGTCAGTCTAATCAAGGAAAAGCATTTCAAGCTCAACTAGTAATATTTTGGATCATGCTTGCTACGTTTGTAGTGTTATCCGTGTTGATACTTAGTGCAAATGCAATGAAAGATACATATCAAGGATTTTTTCAAGCACTATCATCATCAATCCAAGAGGACTGGGGGGCTTTAACTCTAGCTATCATTCTACCTACCATTTTTGGTTGGAGTGCAGTAATCAACTCTTCTTTAAAAAAAGCACGTCAGAAACCTATTCGTTTTAATCGACAACGCAGAGAAGTCTGTTACTTCGAGGAAGGAAGTAAAACACCAACTATTGTTCCTTGGGAAGAAACAGTCTCATGGGTGTCCATGTACAAAGGCTTCACTGGCAGTGCTATTGTCTCAAATGTCACATTCGGAATCGCTTTACCTGACTTGGAAGGTAAAGATTACTGGATATTTAAAAGGCCAGTAAGGATTATGGAAGAAGGGCAACACTCGTGGGAGGTTATCCGCTGCTATATGGAAGAAGAACCCGAATTCTGGGCTCAAAAAGAAGAAGATGAAAACCGACAATCATTTGATGAAAACCGCCGTCGAATTAAGCAGAAATTCAAAGATGGACCTAAACCTTTTTTTGCAATGAGCATGTCGGATCCTACCGCCTCATACTTTAATATGTTTGGCTATTATGCATTTAATGTCTTATGCCTTTGGAAATTACCTTACTTGGTTTCAGAGTGGGACAGCAAAATATCCATGGCAAAGTTTTCTGAAGACGTCGATGAGTGGTCTAAACCATTACCCAAAGAAGAATGGGCTAAGCCAAGTGCCGAATTAAGTAAACAAAAAGCAATGGCTGAAGCACATTATGCTGCAGGTGGTAACTTAAAAACACTCTGATACGATAGTATTCGAGCAATTGAAATAAAATTCTCACTATAGTGATGAAAGAAAAAGTAGCGTAAAAATGAACAGTAATCCATTCCCTTTTGTTGCAGGTCAACGTACTGATAAAGCTTTTGCCTCTAGTTATGTACTTAGCCCTTTCCCTATAAAAACACTGTTGCCAAAACCTAGACAATGTGATCAGCTAGTAAAGAAAACCAAACAATATATCGATTTAGGTGGTGCTAGTGGCATGATATTTCAAACACAGCTAATGTGGGTCTCTTTTTTAATTGTTTTTTTTGTCTTCATCTTTTCGTATATCGCTTTTGGTGGATTTAGTGGTATGTATGAACTCTCCTTTAAAGAAGAACTAGTGAATGGACAATGGGCGAAGAAGCTTAATTTATTTGATTTTTTTTCGGCCCTTTTTGTCATGTTTGTGCCACTATTAGTCAATATACTTATCAACTTAAAAATAGCACAATCAGCCCGTGAGACCCTATCTCAATCGTTACCATGTCGTTTTCATCGCCAGCGTCGTGAAGTGCTCTTTTCTCGC
>NZ_JBNJOG010000048.1:0-2222 GCF_050113695.1 Vibrio sp. TRT 17S01
TTCGGTACCATGGTGGTGACCACCGCTGATGGCACCGTTGTCAATCCAAATACAGATGGCAGCTACACCATCCCAGCGGGTCAAACGAACCTGACGGTGACCATTCCAACCACGGATGACACCGTATTCGAAGGTAACGAAGACTTTACCGTGACCGCAACGGCTGGCGATGGCACAGTGGGCAGCGATACCGGCACGGCGACCATCACTGATGGTGGTGAGAACGGCGGCAATGACGATCGCCCAACTGTCTCAATTACTGAAACGGTATCTGTGAGCGAAGGCGATGACGCGGTCTTTACTGTGAGCTTGTCACAAGCCGCGGATACGGATGTGACGGTCAACTTGGCAAGCCAGACTGGCTCAGCAAGCAGCGACGACTTTGGCACCATGGTGGTGACTACCTCTGATGGCACCGTTGTGAATCCAAATACAGATGGCAGCTACACCATCCCTGCCGGTGAAACGAACCTAACAGTCACTATCCCAACGACTAACGATACGGTCTTTGAAGGGAACGAAGACTTTACGGTAACCGCAACGGCTGGCGACGGCACCGTGGGCAGTGATACGGGCACCGCGACCATCACTGATGGTGGTGAGAACGGCGGTAATGATGACCGCCCAACTGTCTCAATTACTGAAACCGTTTCTGTCAGCGAAGGCGATGACGCAGTCTTTACCGTGAGCTTGTCACAAGCGGCAGATACGGATGTCACGGTCAATCTTGCAAGCCAAACGGGTAGTGCAGAGGCTGATGACTTTGGCACCATGGTGGTGACCACCGCTGATGGCACTGTGGTGAATCCAAACACAGATGGCAGCTACACCATTCCAGCGGGTCAAACCAACCTAACGGTGACCATTCCAACCACGGATGACACCGTATTCGAAGGTAACGAAGACTTTACGGTCACCGCGACGGCTGGCGACGGTACGGTGGGCAGTGATACCGGCACCGCGACCATCACCGATGGTGGTGAGAATGGCGGCAATGACGACCGCCCAACTGTCTCAATTACTGAAACGGTATCTGTGAGCGAAGGTGATGACGCAGTCTTTACTGTGAGCTTGTCACAAGCCGCGGATACGGATGTGACGGTCAACTTGGCAAGCCAGACTGGCTCAGCAAGCAGCGACGACTTTGGCACCATGGTGGTGACTACCTCTGATGGCACCGTTGTGAATCCAAATACAGATGGCAGCTACACCATCCCTGCCGGTGAAACGAACCTAACAGTCACTATCCCAACGACTAACGATACGGTCTTTGAAGGGAACGAAGACTTTACGGTAACCGCAACGGCTGGCGACGGTACGGTGGGCAGCGATACCGGCACCGCGACCATCACCGATGGTGGTGAGAACGGCGGCAATGACGATCGCCCAACTGTCTCAATTACTGAAACGGTATCTGTGAGCGAAGGCGATGACGCGGTCTTTACTGTGAGCTTGTCACAAGCCGCGGATACGGATGTCACGGTCAATCTTGCAAGTCAAACTGGCTCAGCAAGCAGCGATGACTTTGGCACCATGGTGGTGACTACCGCTGATGGCACCGTGGTCAATCCAAATACAGACGGCAGCTACACCATTCCAGCGGGTCAAACCAACCTAACGGTGACCATTCCAACCACGGATGACACCGTATTCGAAGGTAACGAAGACTTCACGGTAACGGCGACGGCTGGCGATGGCACTGTCGGCAGCGATACCGGCACCGCGACCATCACTGATGGTGGTGAGAACGGCGGCAATGACGATCGCCCAACTATCTCAATTACTGAAACTGTATCTGTGAGCGAAGGCGATGACGCAGTCTTTACCGTGAGCTTGTCACAAGCCGCGGATACGGATGTGACGGTCAACCTGGCAAGCCAAACGGGCAGTGCAGAGGCTGATGACTTTGGCACTATGGTGGTGACCACCGCTGATGGCACGGTTGTTAATCCAAACACAGATGGCAGCTACACCATCCCAGCAGGTGAAACCAACCTAACGGTGACCATTCCAACCACGGATGACACCGTATTCGAAGGTAACGAAGACTTTACGGTCACCGCGACGGCTGGCGACGGTACGGTGGGCAGTGATACCGGCACCGCGACCATCACCGATGGTGGTGAGAATGGCGGCAATGACGACCGCCCAACTGTCTCAATTACTGAAACCGTTTCTGTCAGTGAAGGTGATGACGCAGTCTTTACCGTGAGCTTGTCACA
>NZ_JBNJOG010000049.1:0-1966 GCF_050113695.1 Vibrio sp. TRT 17S01
AGCTGGGAAACCTAAGAAAGTTGCGATCATTGCCTGCGTACGAAAGATGGTAGTAATACTAAATTCGATGTTAAGAGATGGCGTCATGTGGGATGAAAACATAGCTAAAAATTAGCTATTGACGCCATAGTCGTTTGTTAGGCGAACTTTCCCACCAGTATTTAAGTTGTTTTGAAAGCAGATTACCTGAAACCAAATAAGCAACCAAACACCCACTGACTTTTTGTGATTCAAGAAGCATAAAAGCCACTATGTTTCAGCCAAGGTTTCAACAACCACGAAATGCAGACCTTCAGCAACAAAGTAGGTTTTGAACCCGAAAAACCCAAGGCTGCAAACTAACAGCAAATTCGAAAGCCTCGATTCACTTGCCCTTTCCACACTTTGAGCCAGTGAAATTCACAACCAAGCGACTGTGAAAACCAATGAGGCAACCCGCGAACCTTGGCATGTTTTACGGCCAAAGAGATTCAAGAATTTGAGCCGACAATGTTGAATTGCCGACTTAGAAAAACGAATGCTAAAAGAGAGCTAAAAAGATGATAACAAAGAACTTTCCTGCCCGTCGCCTAACGCCGCGTTAAGTGGTGAACAACGCGACCACCTGACCTAAACCATTGTGCCGTAAACACTTAAGCTGATACAAACCAAAAATGCCAAGCGTTGTGAATCCGTCTTAAACGCTTTGTTAGGCGAACTTTCCCGCCAGTGTTTAAGTGATTTTGAAAGCAGACTACCTGAAACCCTATTACCAACCCAATGCACATACACTTTTTGCGATTCAAGAACCACTGAAGCCACTATGTTACAGCCTCACTTTTAACGCCAACGCAATTCAGCCTTTCAGCGACAAAGGAGCTTTTGAACCTGAGAAACTAACAGCTGCGAACTAACAGCAAAACGAAAGCTTCAACGAATTTGCCCTTGCCACACTTTGAGCCAGTGAAACTCACCACCAACCTACACCAAAAAACCAATGAGGCAACTCACGAAATTTGGCATGTTTTACGGTTGAAGAGATTCACGGATTTGAGCCGACAACACTGAATTGCCGACTTAGAAAAACGAATGCTAAAAGAGAACTAAGAAAATGAGGAAAAAGAACTTTTCTGCCCGTCGCCTAACGCCTTGTTAAGGTGTGAGCAACGCAATACCGAAGCCACCGCATAACACCTTAAACACTAAAACCAACGCATGGTAAAAATGCCACGCGTTGCGAATCACTCTTAAATGCTTTGTTAGAACGCAGTTTTACACATCATCTTCCGACAACATTTGACGACAATTACGAACTGTTAGTACGCGGATTTCATGACTTAAGCTGTAGATAATACGATAGTGACCAAAAATAATTTCACGATAATTCGTATGAGGCATTTCAGGAACAAAGCGCCCCATCTCAGGCATACTTCCAAGTAGTTCAGTTTTATCAAAAACTTCGTTTACCCACTTTTCTGCCGCAGATGGATTATCCAAAGAAATGAACTCCGCTGCATCGCCTAACTTTTGAAGCGCTAATGGAGACCAAACTACTTTCATTTTTTAATGCGCCCCAAAACCTGAGCACGCGCATCATCATTGGAAACGCCAAGACCTGAAGCTAATTGAGCTTCCGCTGTCCGCATTTCTTCCAGTAATTCGATTTTCTCTTGCATTGCTTCATACTCAGCAACGTCAAGGACAACAGCAACACCTTTGCCACGTTGAGTAATTACCAATGGACGGCGAGTCTCATTGATTTGTTTGATGTAAGAAGCTACACCTGCGCGAAACTCAGACAACGGCTGAATGTCTTGATCGAAATGAATACGACTCATATTGAACTCCAATTGGTACAAAATAACGTACAAATAATAGTTCAACTAACAGTTATGAGCAAGAAGTAGATTCTGCGTTATAACGCCGCATTAAGGTGCGAACAACGCTAAACACCCAACCTAAACCACTGCACCTTAAACACTGAAAC
>NZ_JBNJOG010000050.1:0-1774 GCF_050113695.1 Vibrio sp. TRT 17S01
GCTTGGTTACAAGACACCAACGGAGTATATTTATGAGCAGCTACTCTAAGTGTCGCACTTCAAACTTGATACTAAGTTTGTTCTTGACTATTGCCACCTGTAAAACGGTAGACGCGCTTAGTAACCTTATGACTACCACCACCCAAGCTGATAGAAGCACCGTCTAAATTACCGGAAGCATTCAAACCACCACTTCCTGTACCTTCATAGTATTCTTCAATTTCAACTTCGTGTGCATTTTTAATACGTTCAGCTATTGCCAGCTCTTGAGCAACTGCTGCTTGCATTTTTGCCATGTTTAAAGCGATAGCTTGCTTTCTCGCTTCAGCGTCCAGCGCCTCAATCTCGCCTGAGCCGTGCAATCTTTCAGTTTCTCTTGCCGATTCAATAACGACACCAGTCAATGCACTAAGAACAGGCGAGCTAGCTTCTAAGACCTTCAAGGCTGCATCTAGTACTTTTTGAGATGCTTTCTGTTCAACCAAATCACTCATAATTTCCTCGTAAAACATAACGCCCAATTAACGTGTGAGCAGCGCAGACACTGAACTTAACCACTGCACCGTAAACACTAAACGCAACTGGAAGTGAGAGCGCCAAGCGTTGCGAATCACTGTTGAATTGTTTGTTATGTTTTACCACAAATGACTGATTTACTTGAGAAAGAACTGCTATTTCTAGCTAGTTTTCTGAAGCAAACCACAAGACTGAAACCAACTTGACCGCCAAAGGCGACCAGCCCAAAACAAGTAATTCCACTTCCCTGCCCAATGAGGCAATCCGACCAACTCACAACAAGCGCCCTTTCTTTCCAACCCAAGCGCAAAACAATGCTGAATTGCCGAGGCAACTGCCAAGCTGAAATGCTGATTGGCTAAGAGCGTAAAAGTGACTTTGAGCCAGTTAAACAAGAAACCAACCGCCACGACCTGACAATGAAGCAACCCGCGAACATTGGCATGTTTTACGGGCTGAGATGTTCCAGAACTTAGGCCGACAATGCGGATTTGCTGAGTCTACTAGGGACGAATTGCTAGAGGGACAAAGAACTAGAGCCCAAGAGATCTAAGCCTTTGAAATACAAGTAAACATAACGCTGCATTAAGGTGCGAACAACGCTAAACACCTAACTAAACCATTGCACCTTAAACACTAAAGCCAAGTTTAAACTGAGATCGCCAAGCGTTGTGAGTCACTCTTAAATGCCTTGTTATATGTTTGGTTACACCTTATCCGCAAAGTAGGCCATGATTTCTTCAGTCGTCATTTCCTTGGTCTCATTAGCAAAGCAGTAATAACTTGGCCGCATATCGCTAAAATATTGCATGTCCATTTCCAATCCTTCTAGATTTGGAAACAAGCCTACTGGCATATTGTACTCACCTGTTTCTTTAAATTTATAGAACAAATGAGTTCCGCACTCTGTACAAAAACCTCGAGAAGCCCACGAGGAAGACTTGTACATTTTGACTTTATCTTCCCCTTCTACTCTCACTTGAGTTCCACATTTCACCGCAAAAAATGGAGCACCTCCCCAAGTTCGACATGACTGACAATGACAAACTGTAAACTTAGGGTTGATGTTTTCTGCCGTAATTTTCACAGAACCACACAGGCAACTAGCCTTAGAATAAGACATTGAAATAACTCCTAAATTGATGAAACATATAACGCCGCGTTAAGTGGTGAACAACGCCAACCACCAAACTTAAACCATTGCACCTTAAACACTAAATTCAACTTAAACTGAGAGCGCAAAGCGTTGTGAGTCCGC
>NZ_JBNJOG010000051.1:0-1709 GCF_050113695.1 Vibrio sp. TRT 17S01
TAAGTTAAGTTTAGTGTTTAAGGTACAATGTTTTAGGTTTGGTGGTTAGCGTTGTTCACCACTTAACGCGGCGTTAGGCGACGGGCAGAAAAGTTCTTTGTTCTCATCTTCTTAGTTCTCTCTGAGCATTCGTTTTTCTATGTCGGCAATTGAGCATTGTCGGCTCGAATTCTTGAATATCTCCAACCGTAAAACATGCAAGAGTTCGTGGGCTGCCTCATTGGCATTTGTTGTAGGTTGGTGGTGAGTTTCACTGGCTTAAAGTGTGGACAGGGCAAGTCAATCGTAGCTTTCGTTTTTGCTATTAGTTCATACCTATTAGTTTCTCAGGTTCAAAAGCTACTTAGTGGCTGCAAATTCGCATTTCGTGGTTGTTGAAACCTTGGCTGAAACATAGTGAGTTTGTGGTTCTTGAATCGCAAAAAGTCTGTGTGCATTTGGTTGGCTATACGGTTTCAGGTAATCTGCTTTTAAAATTACTTAAACACTGGTGGGAAACTTCGCCTAACAAGGCGTTTAAGGTGGACTCACAACGCTTTGCGTTCTCAGTTTAAGTTGAATTTAGTGTTTAAGGTGCAATGGTTTAGGCTTGGTGGTTGGCGTTGTTCACCACTTAACGCGGCGTTATATTTCCGAGGAATATTATGGATAATAAAGATTCGATGAAGGTTCTCACTGAAATCAGAGATGAATTAAAAGAAATTAATTCTCACATGACATTTTTGAGGGAACAAGCAAATGAAGCAATGGAAATTGAAGGTAATAAGGCAGTAGAAGTAGCAGAGTTAGAAAATAGAAGAGCTAAAAAAGAACGGTGGTTTACTATTGGTCTGTTAACTATTCTAGGCTTAGGAATTTTGCTTCAAGAGCTTGGCTATTTGTAAAAGCGCAAGCAGTAAATCTTAGGTGCTTATTTCGGGTGCACTATTTGTTTAACTTGTAGAAATCTTGTCATGCTTGTCAGGGCAAGAAATATAACAAAATGTTTAAGGCAGATTCCCAACGCTTACGATCTTCGGTGTAAATGTTGGTTCTGTGATTACAGTGGTATGGCTTAAGTTAGGTGTTGCGTTGCCCACTACTTAACATGGCGTTATAAGCCTTATTTTAATATGGAGTTAAATTGAAGAAATCAACACATAAACTAATTATGAAACACCTATTTTCAAAGTATAAATTCAAACATGGAAATGACGTTTCGTACATAGATAACTATTCTTTCGGCTTTTTATGTCTAAGTGAGGTTGAGGGCTTAACAGAACAAGTAAATCCTGTGAAAAAGCCTAATGAACTGTTAGAGGTGTTGACTGTTGGTGGTTATCTTAAAGAGCATAAAGTTCGTTATTACTTCACCGAAAAAGGTTTCAATGAAGCGTGGAAAATTTCTGAACCTATTGGTTATTTTTTTACAAAACATTGGCAGTGGGCAATCGGAATTGTCGGCATTGGACTACTCATTGCAATAACGACGGCTCTGAGTGGCTAGGGTGCGAGCAGGCTTATAACAAGCAATTTAAGAGGGATTCACAACGCTCGGCATTTTTGCTTCTACTTCAAGTTTAGTGTTTATGGCACAATGCTTTAGGTTTGGGTGGAAGCGTTGTTCACCCCTTAATTGGGCGTTAGGCGACGGGTAGGAAAGTTCTTTGTTCTCATCTTCTTAAATCCCTTTAGCCGTTTGTTTTTCCTAGTCGGCAATTTAGTATTGT
>NZ_JBNJOG010000052.1:0-1554 GCF_050113695.1 Vibrio sp. TRT 17S01
GATCATTGCCTGCGTACGAAAGATGGTAGTAATACTAAATTCGATGTTAAGAGATGGCGTCATGTGGGATGAAAACACAGCTAAAAATTAGCTATTGACGCCATAGTCGTTTGTTATACGTTGCTTCCCTACCCGAGCACTGGTCTAAAAAAGCTACGCTCATAGCTAATAATGCAGTCCACTTTATCTGCAAACTCAAAAGCTTCAATACACTCGGGATCATTTAAAGATTTAAGACGATACTCTTCATATGCTGATAAGCTTTCAAATGTGAACAAAGCTAGAGCTATATTATTCGCACCTTCTGACGGTAGAAAATATCCATTATGTTGACCACCAAACTTTTCAACAAGCGGAATCCACATTCTTGCATATTCTTCAAATTCTTTGACCTTTTTAGGGTCAATCACGTACCTGACATAGCAAGTAATCATAAGCTTTAAATCCTTCTAATTGCTTAATTTTATGCGCAACGTATAACGCCCAATTAAGTTGTGAGCAACGCTGCCACCTAACTCAAACACTGCGCCGTAAACACAAAACTCAACTCGAAGTGAGAGCGCCAAGCGTTGCGAATCAGCTTGAATTGCTTGTTATGTTTTTAGTGCCAATGACCTTTCGGGATTAAGTTTGGATCTTTAGGTAACTTGCGCAAAGTATTCTCGTCTTTTAGATACATATTTTCGAAGTTACGTCTTTGAGCACCATAAGCGGGAAGTTCACGCAGAATATTCACAATCGATTGGATTTGAGGTGAGTTGTACGCATGTCCCTGCATTAACAGATCAGATAAAAGCGGCCTAAGCTCTTTATATATTCTGTTCGCATCATTTTTGCTTGATATTTGCCCGTACATTTTTCCTAAAAGAGTCGCCAAAGGGCTAGCAGGTTTCAATTGAGCTAATACTGACATTATTTGTTTCTCCACAAAAGACTCGACACAACAAAGGCTACGGTTAGGTCAATACCTAGCAAGAAGAACCAATTCGAAGGTGGCACTTGCTCCGAGTACTCAAATAGAGGATATAAATAGGTTAGTAATGTCGACACCAAGTAACCGATTACAATCACTTTCACCTGAAGAGGCTTAAGCAGCTTGTAGCCTTTCCATATACCTAATAAGGCAACAATTACCAGAAACGTAAATACTGAAGAAGAAAAACTAATAGCCTTTTCCCAAATATCTCCAATATATGAGTATGCTGACGAAATTGAAATTGCTGCAATCAATGTGCAGGCAACAGCTCCTGATACTTTTCTATACTCCATGTCTTAACCTCAACGCGCAGTTCGTGGTGACACTATACACCCAAAACCTTGGGGGCAAAAATCTGCCTAAAGCACTGTATTGATGGGAAAAACATAACGCCGCGTTAAGTGGTGAACAACGCAAACCACCAAACCTAAACCATTGTACCTTAACCACTTAAACTAACTTGAACTGAAATCGCAAAGCGTTGTGAGTCACTCTTAAACGCTTGTATGGATAATTTCCCTATCCAATTCACCAGTTTCGGGTAATGTGAGACCCAGGCTTTAGCTGCAACTAAAGCT
>NZ_JBNJOG010000053.1:0-1503 GCF_050113695.1 Vibrio sp. TRT 17S01
ACTAAAATGATTATTAAAACAATATCCAAAGTTTCGCGCTCCTTTAAGCTAACGCCGCGTTAAGTGGTGAACAACGCTAACCACCAACCCTAAACCATTGTACCTTAAACACTAAATTCAACTTAAACTGAGAGCGCCAAGCGTTGTGAGTCCGCCTTAAACGCCTTGTTATTCGACATTTCTTCGTTGCAGCTCTACCTTAAACTTACTTTCTCTATGCAACCAAAAGCCCCAGTTAACGAAAAACATTAGACACGGGAAGATAGAGTACTCCGCAATATTGGCTTGCATGTACATTAATACATTTTCTGCATCCGATGACGGATAGTTAAACAGGATATGAAATACTACAAAAGCAATTGTTGTTCCCACTGTGTTTTTAAAAATCCAGGCCAAGCCACCTTGCTTTCTAGCCTTGCTCCAGTACTCAAATTGTTTGTCTTGCATACATACCCTCGTAGCCGAACTCATATATCAAAGAACCTATATGTGGCTCACTTTACACATGTCGAAATAACGCCCAATTAAGGTGTGAAGCACGCACGCAAGACACTCAATTTGACCGCCGTAAATACTAAACTTAACCTAAACCAAAAACGCCAAGCGTGCTGAATCACTCTTAAATTGTTTGTTAGCAGTGATTCTACGAGTTATTTGCCAGTACCTGAATATTAGGCTCTAACCCAACTGCAAACTTTGTACTTACTTCATTAAAATGAGCCTTACATACAGATTCAACTGATGGAGCCAGTTGTGTCATTGTAATACCCATGAGAGCTAAATCGCGGATAGCGAGAACTCGTTCGCTAACCGGAATTTCATACTTCGTTAGGTAGTTTTGACCATTTAATTCGTGATCCTTTATATGACCTTCTACATCGACGCAGTTTGTATATGTAAAAAGACCCTGCTGTAACATTTGTTTGTGATTTCCACGAATTGTCGGAGCTAGCACACTCACATGCTCTTTTTCATGTTTGTAGTCATCGATTTGTTTAAACTTCGCAATCCAATCTGCCGCATTGAACTGATATATAGATATAAACTCAGAATTAGGTTCGAAATGGTTTACACCATCAAATGCAAAGAATGCTGCGATATAAGGGGAATAAGACCAATCTAGCAATGGAGTTGGATATCCATTATGTTGGAGAAAAGAAACAAACTGCGCCAGTTCATTTGGGTTTGACAAATTTCTTCTAGTGCCATCCCATGCTTCTACTTTTTCTTGAACACTCGGAACAACAAACTCAAAGTAGGATATTAAATCTTCTACACGATTTACGAGACCTGTTCGATGAAGGGAAGTTGTTAGCTTCCAATTTGAATTAGCCTGCCCACGATAGACGTATTTTCCACTAAGTAAGTTATCATTTACTTTGTACTTGTATTCATTCCAACTTAACTTCATATATTCCTCATTACTGCTAACGCCGCGTTAAGTGGTGAACAACGCAACCACCAAACTTAAACCATTGCACCTTAAACACTAAACTCAACTTA
>NZ_JBNJOG010000054.1:0-1379 GCF_050113695.1 Vibrio sp. TRT 17S01
ATCCGGACTACGACGCACTTTTTGGGATTCGCTCACTCTCGCAAGTTGGCCGCCCTCTGTATGCGCCATTGTAGCACGTGTGTAGCCCTACTCGTAAGGGCCATGATGACTTGACGTCGTCCCCACCTTCCTCCGGTTTATCACCGGCAGTCTCCCTGGAGTTCCCACCCGAAGTGCTGGCAAACAAGGATAAGGGTTGCGCTCGTTGCGGGACTTAACCCAACATTTCACAACACGAGCTGACGACAGCCATGCAGCACCTGTCTTACAGTTCCCGAAGGCACACCTGCGTCTCCGCTGGCTTCTGTAGATGTCAAGAGTAGGTAAGGTTCTTCGCGTTGCATCGAATTAAACCACATGCTCCACCGCTTGTGCGGGCCCCCGTCAATTCATTTGAGTTTTAATCTTGCGACCGTACTCCCCAGGCGGTCTACTTAACGCGTTAGCTCCGAAAGCCACGGCTCAAGGCCACAACCTCCAAGTAGACATCGTTTACGGCGTGGACTACCAGGGTATCTAATCCTGTTTGCTCCCCACGCTTTCGCATCTGAGTGTCAGTATCTGTCCAGGGGGCCGCCTTCGCCACCGGTATTCCTTCAGATCTCTACGCATTTCACCGCTACACCTGAAATTCTACCCCCCTCTACAGTACTCTAGTCTGCCAGTTTCAAATGCTATTCCGAGGTTGAGCCCCGGGCTTTCACATCTGACTTAACAAACCACCTGCATGCGCTTTACGCCCAGTAATTCCGATTAACGCTCGCACCCTCCGTATTACCGCGGCTGCTGGCACGGAGTTAGCCGGTGCTTCTTCTGTCGCTAACGTCAAATGATAGTGCTATTAACACTACCACCTTCCTCACGACTGAAAGTGCTTTACAACCCGAAGGCCTTCTTCACACACGCGGCATGGCTGCATCAGGCTTGCGCCCATTGTGCAATATTCCCCACTGCTGCCTCCCGTAGGAGTCTGGACCGTGTCTCAGTTCCAGTGTGGCTGATCATCCTCTCAGACCAGCTAGGGATCGTCGCCTTGGTGAGCCATTACCTCACCAACTAGCTAATCCCACCTAGGCATATCCTGACGCGAGAGGCCCGAAGGTCCCCCTCTTTGAGCCGAAGCTATTATGCGGTATTAGCCATCGTTTCCAATGGTTATCCCCCACATCAGGGCAATTTCCTAGGCATTACTCACCCGTCCGCCGCTCGACGCCGTTATCGTTCCCCGAAGGTTCAGATAACTCGTTTCCGCTCGACTTGCATGTGTTAGGCCTGCCGCCAGCGTTCAATCTGAGCCATGATCAAACTCTTCAATTTAAGATTTTGTCGGCTCAATGAATACTGAACATTACATAAGTAATGTTTGAATTGACTGTGCT
>NZ_JBNJOG010000055.1:0-1318 GCF_050113695.1 Vibrio sp. TRT 17S01
AAGTTGAATTTAGTGTTTAAGGTACAGTGGTTTAGGTGTGGTGGTTAGCGTTGTTCACCACTTAACGCGGCGTTAGTACGGGTTTGACATCAAAGGTCATAAGTTTTGGTGTTTATCTGTTTTGGCGCTCATATTTACACCTTCAAGTTAGTGCCTTTCACGTTCTTTCCGGTGGCACTATATGCGGAGTGTTTGCTTTGGTTTCACCGTTTACGGTTTCTAACTCTTAGCCTATTTCTGTGGCGCTTCTTCTCTTTCGTGGTTTTTACTAAGTCAGAATTGTCTTTCTTTGGTGCTGCCGTCGAAGTGCGAGGATCGAATCCTTTTCTAATTTGAAGCAAGTGAAAGTAGAGCAGTTCAGTGGGTTTTTCTTCTAGCCAACTTTCGTCTTTCAATCGGGGTAAAGTTTTGTAGCTGCCCGTCTCACTTCAGTGTTCAAAGCCTTTCATATTATTCCACTTTTCAATATCTTGGAGCGCATAAAGAGAAGTAGCGCATGTACTAACAAATTGCTTAAGAGTGATTCGTAACGCGCGGCATTTTTACTTTGCGGTGGCTTATGTGTTTAAGGCGCCGTGCGGTAGCTTTTGTATTGCGTTACTCACACCTTAGCAAGGCGTTATGGCTACTGGCTGATAGTGGTGAAATGAGCAGTAATAATTTGGTTTTTAATTAATATAGGTATTTTAAGTATGGTTTGTTTCAATCATCCCAAAGAGAGTTCATCGGCTATATGCAAGCACTGTCAAAAACTAATTTGCAAAAATTGTATTATTGATAGTGGTTGGGGGCTTGTGTGTTCAGAAAACTGTAAGATTGAGATTAAAGAAGTTGAAAAAACGCTAGCTCAAAACAAGTTGATAGCTTCTTCGAATAAATTGTCTACAGATGTATTAATCGATGAATTTGAGCGTTCTAAAAAAAGACATTTTAGTTTAATTGCAAGTTTGATTTTTATCTCCGTTCTTGTTATTGCAGCAGGTATCGACCGAGGTGATTATGGTTATAGTGTAACTTTTACAGCAATCTTTGTTATCATGATTTTATATTCATTATTTAAAATAAGATCTTTAAAGAAAGCACTTAAACAACTAGAAGTTATTTCGTAGCCATAACAAAGCGTTAAAGACAGATTCGCAATGCTCGGCATTTTTTAGTCAAGTTGAGTTTTGTGTTTACGGCGCAATGGGTTAGGTTGGGTGGCAGGCGTCGCTGACTACTTAACGCGGCGTTAGGCGACAGGTAGGAAAGTTCTTTGTTCTCATCTTCTTAAATCCCTTTAGCCGTTTGTTTTTCCTAGTCGGCAATTTAGTATTGT
>NZ_JBNJOG010000056.1:0-1140 GCF_050113695.1 Vibrio sp. TRT 17S01
CTCTTAACATCGAATTTAGTATTACTACCATCTTTCGTACGCAGGCAATGATCGCAACTTTCTTAGGTTTCCCAGCTTCAACAAGTAGTGTGTAAGTCGCCTTAAAAACCGGATTACATTGCATGTCTGACATCATCGCCATATATAAAACAGTTCGTACTTGAGCCCGCCCTCCTTGGATAACTCGCTTGCCTTTATATCGCCCACTTTCGCGAGTTATCGGCGCTACACCTATCAGTGAAGCTGCCTGCTTGTTCGTGATATAACCCAATTCAGGGACGTTGCTAATTATCGATGCAGCAGCGATGTTTCCAATGCCGGGCACACTTTGCAAGATAGTATTTTTAGCTTGATACTCAGGACTATCTTCAATGAGCCTTACGAGTTTTTCTTCTAGCTTTGTGATTTGATTTTTCATTGCTGTAAGCATTGGTTTGATGGTCGAATGTAGAGCCTTGGGCAGGATTTGCATTCGGTTTTTCTCCATCGTTTGCATTGATAGAAGCTGATTGCGCCTAATAACTAAGTCACTCATTAAACGTATGTTTTTCGCTTTAATGATGGTGAGTTCAGGTTTAATGGCTTCACCATAATGAGCAATCAGCTCTGCGTCTAAACGATCGTTCTTGGCTCTGCGCCCAATTGCGCCAGCGAATCGTTTTATATGGACTGGGTTTGCGCGAACGATTGGTAATTTCGCTTCAACACAGGCCAAAACAAACGGCATTTCTAAACGTCCGGTTGCTTCGATAATGATTCGTTCAGGATTGTATTTTTTGATGACTTTTAGTGCTTCTTTGATGCCCTTGTCGGTGTTTTCTACCGAGAAGAATATCTCTAGAGGCCTAACGTGAATGTTTAATTGTGTTTTACCTGTATCAACTCCAACATTGATACTTTGATTGATTTTCGTATTCATAATAAGCTAACTCATGCTTGCGTAATGCGGGTTCGAGACCCAGTCGACTATTCGAGTGTGGTGCTTGGAGTCCTATGTAGCGTTCTTGTTTGTTATCGGTCTCTCAACTGAGGAGCCAGCGTTCAATCGAACTACTACATGGAAAGCTTTAGTTGCAGCTAAAGCCTGGGTCTCACATTACCCGAAACTGGTGAATTGGATAGGGAAATTATCCATACAAG
>NZ_JBNJOG010000057.1:0-1093 GCF_050113695.1 Vibrio sp. TRT 17S01
ACTTAGTATCAAGTTTGAAGTGCGACACTTAGAGTAGCTGCTCATAAATATACTCCGTTGGTGTCTTGTAACCAAGCCTTTGGCGTGGTCTGTTATTCAGTTTATACGCTATCTGGCTGCACAGTCTTTGTGTCACATGAGCCATTGAGGTTTTCTTAGGTAAATATTGGCGTATGAGTCCATTTGTATTCTCATTGGTCCCTCGCTCCCAAGAGTGGTAGGGCGTTGCGAAGTAAAACAAGCATTTATGCTTGTTTTCTATCTCCTGATATTGATTGAATTCTGTACCATTATCAGCAGTGATAGTTCTAAATGGTAAGTTTGAACGTGTAACGATCTCTGTCATTCTCGCGTTGAGTGATGCAGTTGTTCGGTCATCTAGCTGTCCGATATAGGTGTAGCCAGTCATTCTGTCAACGAGAGTGACAATGCAGTGCTTAGTTCCGCGACCGATCACGGTATCTATTTCCCAATGTCCAGGTTCTAGGCGTAACTCAGCTTGTTTTGGTCGTTCTGTTATGTGCCTTTTAGCGGCAATTCTCCCCCTGCTATCTTTGGCGTTGTAGCGCTTACGTCTCTGTTTTGGTGATTGACGTAAATGTTTCCAGAGCATGCCTCCGTTGGCTTTATCGGTCCAAATGTGCTGGTAAATAAGCTCATGGCTCATCACTGGATAGCCATGCAAACGGCAATACCCAACGATTTGGTCAGGACTCCAATCGAGCATTATAAGCGCGTCAATAATTTTGAAATCGTGCTTGGTATAACGCTTGTTACGCCGTGACCGGCTCAACCTGTTTCTAGCTCTTTGTTGTGCTCTAGCAGGCTGATAGGAAGGGTTAGGGCGATAGGCGTTGTATCGAGAGTTACGTTTAAATTCTCGGTAGATAGTGCTCTTGTGACGCCCTAGCTCTTTAGCGATGTTGACGACACTAATGCCTTGCTTTCTAAGTGCGGACATCATATACCTTTCATTCTCAGTGAGGTGTGTGTAATTCATGGTTTTTCACTTCTTGGCGGGAGTAAAATTTATGAATAGCACATCTCACTGTTTTAAATTTCAGGGGTGTCGCACTTCGTACTTGAATCCAAG
>NZ_JBNJOG010000058.1:0-1093 GCF_050113695.1 Vibrio sp. TRT 17S01
CTTAGTATCAAGTTTGAAGTGCGACACTTTTTACAGATGCGCATGAATATACTCCGTTGGTGTCCTATACCCAAGTCTTTTGCGTGGGCGCGTATTTAATTTGTGTGCAATTTCATTGCGGAGCTTCTGTGTCACGTGTGACATAGAAGTTCGTTTTGGTAAGTATTGGTCGTATCAAGCCATTGGTGTTTTTATTAGTCCCTCGCTCCCATGAGTGGTATGGATTTGCAAAGTAAAACAGACAGTTATGGTGTTTTTCTAGTTGTGCGTAACCATGAAATTCAGTGCCATTATCCGCAGTTATCGTCTTAAAAGGTAAGTCAGAGCGGGTCATGATTTTGCTCATTCTTACGTTGAGCGACTCGCTTGTTCTATCGTCCATTTGCCCAATAAAAGTGTAGCCAGTCATTCTGTCGACTAAAGTCACGATACAGTGCTTGGTTCCGCGACCACCGACGGTATCAATTTCCCAGTGACCAGGCTCTTTTCGATGCTCAGCTTTTGCAGGTCTTTCGGTAATATGACGCTTTGCAGCTAGCCGTCCACGGCTGTCTTTTGAGTTATACCTTTTACGCCTTTTCTTAGTGGATTGGCGTAGGTGCTTCCATAGTGTTCCACCGAGAGTTTTGTCGTTCCAAACGTACTGATAAATGAGCTCGTGGCTCATTGTTGGATAGCCTCTTACCCTCAGGTATCCAACGATTTGGTCAGGACTCCAATCCAGTCGTAGCAAGGCTTCAGGTAACCTGAAGTCGATTTCGCTGTAGCGCTTATTTCTGCGCGAGCGACTCAGCCGGTTGCGAGCCATTTGTTGGGCTCTCCACGCCTGATAGGAGTACCTTTTAAAGTGTCTGTTGTATCGGGAATTGCGTTCAATTTCTCGATAGATAGTAGCTTTGTGACGACCCAGTTGTTTAGCTATTTTAGCGGTACTAATTCCTTGCTTTCTGAGTGCAGAAATCATATACCTTTCGTTCTCAGTGAGGTGCGTGTATCTCATGTTTTTTACTTCTTGGCGGGAGCAAACTTCATGATTATCGCATCTCACTGTTTTTATGTTCAGAGGTGTCGCACTTCGTACTTGAATCCAAGG
>NZ_JBNJOG010000059.1:0-1088 GCF_050113695.1 Vibrio sp. TRT 17S01
TTAAATTAACTTAAGTGTATAAGGTACAATGGTTTAGGTTTGGTGGTTAGCGTTGTTCACCACTTAACGCGGCGTTATGCATTAAATTTGAATAGGTTACTCGATGAAACTTATTGATGAAATAATAGAAATTTTGAGTTCAGAAGAAAGCAGCTTAAAAACAGCATTATTAAAAACAAAGGTGTTGCTACATAAACTCGGTGAAAAAGAAATCTTGGACTGGGTTGATAGTGAGTTAAGAGGTTACCAATCCATAGACTCGTTGCCAAGCTATAGGGTGGTTCATGTCTCTGTATTAGGTAATGTAAGTAACATGGCTTACCGCCAGACACACCAAGTTTTGCCGATGATGCACTTAGATAAGTCAATTAGAGAGAAGCTAGATACACGTTTTCTCACTGATAGTATTGCTGTCATCAGCGAATATTCAAAGCGCGATGATTTGCAAATAACAATTGCACCTGAGTATTACCCACTATTATCAAAGGGCTTGAGTAATGGCTATCAGGTAGAAACGGCTTGGGGTATGACTTCATCGGGTGTCATGACGCAAGTATTAACAGAAGTAAATTCGAGGTTATTGGATTTTGTCCTTGAACTGTCGGAAAAATTTCCATCCGAAATGGATACAGAAGAAATGAGGTCAAGGGCAAAGGAGGTGGGTGTGTCTGATTTATTTAATAATGCAGTTTTTGGTGATAACACTACGATAGTTGTGGGTGACTCAAATACCCAAAATGTGCGAAACAGTATCAATAGAAATGACATACATTCACTAGTTGAAGTCTTGAAACAGAATAAGGTGAGTGATGCTGATATTAACGCTCTTAAACTAGCTATAGAGAAAGATCAGGATACTGAAGAGGTCAAAACTGGACAGTTTGGAAAAGAGGTATCTTCTTGGATGGGGACTATGGTGAGCAAAGCAGCATCTACCGTCTGGGACATAAAAGTTGGAGCAGCAGGTAGTTTGCTTGCAACCGCAATTGGTAAGTATTACGGCTTTTAATGCATAACAAACTGTTTAAGAGTGATTCGCAACGCGTGGCATTTTTACTATGCGTTGCGTTTAGTGTTTAAGGTGGTAT
>NZ_JBNJOG010000060.1:0-1049 GCF_050113695.1 Vibrio sp. TRT 17S01
ACAACACCAGCACCAACTGTACGGCCACCTTCACGGATCGCGAAACGTAGACCTTCGTCCATCGCGATTGGTGCGATTAGCTCAACAGTCATCTTGATGTTGTCGCCTGGCATTACCATTTCTACGCCTTCTGGTAGCTCGATGTTACCAGTTACGTCAGTTGTACGGAAGTAGAACTGTGGACGGTAGCCTTTGAAGAATGGTGTGTGACGACCACCTTCATCTTTAGACAGTACGTATACTTCTGATTCAAACTTAGTGTGTGGAGTGATTGAACCTGGAGCTGCTAGTACTTGACCACGCTCAACTTCGTCACGCTTAGTACCACGTAGTAGTGCACCAACGTTCTCACCTGCACGGCCTTCGTCTAGAAGCTTACGGAACATTTCAACACCAGTACATGTTGTTGAAGTTGTTTCCTTGATACCTACGATAGCAACTTCGTCACCTACTGTTAGGATACCACGCTCGATACGGCCAGTTACTACTGTACCACGACCTTGGATTGAGAATACGTCTTCGATTGGCATTAGGAATGGCTGATCGATTGCACGCTCTGGCTCTGGGATGTAGTTGTCTAGCGCTTCTGCTAGTTCTACAATCTTAGCTTCCCATTGCTCTTCACCGTTTAGTGCGCCTAGTGCAGAACCTTGGATTACTGGTAGGTCGTCACCTGGGAAGTCGTACTCAGATAGAAGTTCACGAACTTCCATTTCTACTAGCTCTAGAAGCTCTTCATCATCAACCATGTCACATTTGTTCATGAATACGATGATGTATGGGATACCAACCTGACGGCCTAGTAGGATGTGCTCACGAGTTTGTGGCATTGGGCCATCTGTCGCAGCAACAACTAGGATACCACCATCCATCTGTGCAGCACCTGTGATCATGTTTTTAACATAATCCGCGTGTCCTGGACAGTCTACGTGTGCGTAGTGACGAGTTGGAGTGTCGTACTCAACGTGAGATGTTGCGATTGTGATACCGCGCTCACGCTCTTCTGGAGCGTTATCGATTGATGCGAAGTCTTTCGCTTCACCGCCGTA
>NZ_JBNJOG010000061.1:0-912 GCF_050113695.1 Vibrio sp. TRT 17S01
AAACTTGGTTTTAGTGTTTAAGGTGCAGCAGTTTGGGTTAGGTGTTTAGCGTTGTTCGCACCTTAATGCGGCGTTATGTTTTAAGGAGGAAACTTGAAAACTGGTGTAACTATAAGCTTGGCTCAAATCCCGGTCGTGAGAGGCGACTTATGTGGGAATATTGAAAATCATATTAAAATGATCAAGAAATCATCTTCTTACAAAGCTGATGTTGTCGTTTTTCCGGAATTATCATTGACGGGCTATGAGCTAGACTTGGTTGCTGAGCTGGCTTTTTCGCCTGAGCCGTTGAGTTTTAAAGAACTATCTCAAGCGTCAGTTGAAAATGAGATTATAGTTATTGCAGGTTGTCCGCTAAAAGCTAACAATTCCTCAAAGCCAACAATAGGTGCGGTAGTTTGTTTTCCCGATGGCTCAGTCCAATTTTATTCAAAGCAATATCTGCATGAAGGCGAAGAGAAGTATTGTTCTTTTGGGATGACCGATTACTTTTTTACTGTTAATGGGCATCAAATAGCACTGGCTATTTGTGCCGACTTCACAACACCAGAACATTCTCAGCGGGTTAAAAAGCTCGGTGCGGATGCTTATGTTGTAAGTGCTCTAATTTCTGGTAATGGCTTTACCCCTGATTCTAAAATTCTATCCGAAATTGCTTTAGAACACCGAATCCCTGTACTTCTAAGCAACCATATATCAGAAACAGGTGGTTGGGAAACTTGTGGTAAAAGTTCAGTTTGGGATTCATTTGGGAAGCTCGTTATTAGCTCTAGCGAGAAAGAAAGTGGTTTGGTTTTGTGTACCATTGCTGGCAATGAGCTCGAGGCTACTAAAACTTAGTATCAAGTTTGAAGTGCGACACTTTTTACAGATGCGCATGAATATACTCCGTTGGTGTCCTATACCCAAGTC
>NZ_JBNJOG010000062.1:0-840 GCF_050113695.1 Vibrio sp. TRT 17S01
ATAACGCCGCATTAAGGTGCGAACAACGCTAAACACCCAACCTAAACCACTGCACCTTAAACACTGAAACCGAGTTTAAACTGAAATCGCCAAGCGTTGTGAGTCACTCTTAAATGCTTTGTTAGCCTAATTACTGAACTGCCTCAAGCTTCAAGCCTAATGTTGTTTCATCTACAAAACCCGCAATTATCTCTACATCAGCAACAACCTGTTTGTATACTTCACCGGATTCTAACGTGTTATATATGCTTTTGATGAGGTCTCGAGAGTTAACTTCATTTTGTAGCTGAAATACTGAACCAATATAGATAAACTTCGCCATCATAGCCTTATCTAAGCATTCATCCTTTCGGTCATAAGGAAACCTTAGAGCTATCTCAACAACCATATCTCTACTGTTTCTCTCAATAGTCATAATATCTACTTGCAAACACTTATTTGGGTATATGTACTCGTAAACGTTCATTGGACTATCAACTTCGTCGGCTATATAAGCTACATCGCTAGCTAACGAGAGGTTTAATTGTTGGGCTACACTACCATCTATTTCACGAGCGAGCTTTATAGCTCCTTCTAAATCACTAGCTTCTTTTTCAGTAAGGTTCCTAATATAGTCTTGCAGCGAAGATACTGTAACATTTTCCTTCCGAACGATTAGTTCTTTATCTATCGCATCCGCAGCTTCGTTATAAAAATTATATAAGCCAACAATACTGACATCGGTTGTATTTATGTTCCAACCATCAGTTTCACTTAAAAGAGCCTCTCTGGGAACAAGTAAAAGAAGTAATACTAATTTTATGTTACGCAACATTAAATTCTCCTTACATAGGCTAACGC
>NZ_JBNJOG010000063.1:0-796 GCF_050113695.1 Vibrio sp. TRT 17S01
AACTTAAACCTGAATGTAGAATTGATACCAATAGTAGTAACCAATATTTCATTGTTAGCCTCCAACAACATAACGCCGCATTAAGGTGTGAGCCACACATCCACAAAACTCAATTTGACCATCAAAATCACTGAACTAAGCCAAACCAAAAATGCCAAGCGTGGCGAATCACTCTTAAATGCTTTGTTAGGGTAATTGACTTGCGTGGTGTGATAGATATTCGAGCATGGACCGCTCTATAGGAAGCGCATTATGAGCTGGGTTAATCACAACGCCATCATAGGTACTGCTCTCAAGTGCGAATAACCATACGTCTTTGCTAGGCAAGATCCACCCTGAAACCTTTTGCTCCGTATATTGACTTAAAGCATTCCAGTCTGTGAATAAAACCAAGTAATTTTTGCCCGCACTTTCGGCAGATAAAACACCAAAAGTACTACCTTTTTCTAATGTTCGCTGATTGCTGTCATCAGACGATAACTTTAGACCATCAGTAAACACCGCGGCTAAATAATTTGCCTGCAAAAGCTGCTTTAGAAGCTCATCTTTAGCCGCATCTGACCCTTCCCGAGCAACACGATCCATTGCAGCAACTAGAGCTGGATTTTCAACTGCCTGATTTACATCAATCCTTGATTCTTTTTGAGCCATCACTTCACTAACTCCAAATATAAGTAAGATGCCTATAATATATTTAGCTATTTGGTTCATAATTACCCTAACGCCCAATTAAGGTGTGAACCACGCTACCACACAACTCAAATTGAACACCGTAAACACTAAACTAACCCAAAAC
>NZ_JBNJOG010000064.1:0-746 GCF_050113695.1 Vibrio sp. TRT 17S01
GCGGTGCCGGTATCACTGCCCACGGTGCCGTCGCCGGCAGTTGCGGTAACCGTGAAGTCTTCATTACCTTCAAAGACCATATCGTTAGTCGTTGGGATAGTGACTGTTAGGTTCGTTTGACCTGCTGGGATGGTGTAGCTGCCATCAGTGTTTGGATTCACAACCGTGCCATCAGCGGTAGTCACCACCATAGTGCCAAAGTCGTCGCTGCTTGCTGAGCCAGTCTGGCTTGCAAGGTTCACCGTCACATCGGTATCCGCCGCTTGTGACAAGCTCACGGTAAAGACCGCGTCATCACCTTCGCTGACAGATACAGTTTCAGTAATTGAGACAGTTGGGCGATCGTCATTGCCGCCATTCTCACCACCATCACTGATGGTCGCCGTGCCAGTATCGCTGCCCACTGTGCCGTCGCCAGCCGTCGCCGTCACAGTAAAGTCTTCGTTACCTTCGAATACGGTGTCGTCCGTGGTTGGAATGGTCACCGTCAGGTTCGTTTCACCCGCTGGGATGGTGTAGCTGCCATCTGTATTTGGATTGACCACTGTGCCATCAGAGGTGGTCACTACCATAGCACCGAAGTCGTCGCTGCTTGCTGAGCCAGTCTGGCTTGCAAGGTTCACCGTCACATCGGTATCCGCCGCTTGTGATAGGCTCACGGTAAAGACTGCGTCATCACCTTCGCTCACAGATACCGTCTCTGTGATTGAGACAGTTGGGCGATCGTCATTGCCGCCATTCTCACC
>NZ_JBNJOG010000065.1:0-732 GCF_050113695.1 Vibrio sp. TRT 17S01
GGCGTTATACGATGGAGGAAATATGAAGTTACCAATAGTTCTCTCAATATTATTAGCGATTTTAGCAGCAGCTTCGATTGGCTGGGTAATAAATCAAAGTTTCAAGCCTGAAGACTCGACAACAATAGTTGTATATATCGTGACAGCCTTAGGTGGTCTAGTATCCGCCGTTTTCGTGGTCTACGGATACTTTGTTAATTTATCTGTCTTTAAGGAGTCTCAAAAACCTAAGTTACTTTTGCAGATACATAATGAGCGACGAATCCATGAAGAAACTGGAAACAATGTTCATCAAACTGTCTTCCATTACGCCAATCTAAGTACGAATGAGTGTCGAGGTTTAACTCTAAAATTGACATTGGTTGGTGACAATGAGGAAGTTGATATCCCGAGGTTATTCTCCCCAAGCATGAATATGGGGCCTAATGATGGTAGGACTCGAGATTTTCCTACGTTGGTCTATTTAAAAGACAATGGAATACCAGAAGCAATAATTAGAAATTTGTCTAAGTATAAGCTCAGAACAAGTTACTCATACGAACTAATGGGTGAAGTCGTGAGTAGTAGCTATGAGTATGTATGGGATAGCCAGAAAGAATGGTGGAGTATCGTATAACAATAAATTTAAGCAGATTCGTAACGCTCGGCATTTTTGCTTTGAATCAGCTTTAGTGTTTACGGCACAATGGTTTAGGTAGTTGGTAGCGTTACTCACTACTTAATTTGGCGTTA
>NZ_JBNJOG010000066.1:0-723 GCF_050113695.1 Vibrio sp. TRT 17S01
GACTTGGGTATAGGACACCAACGGAGTATATTCATGCGCATCTGTAAAAAGTGTCGCACTTCAAACTTGATACTAAGAGCGGGGTTAAGAGTGCGCTTTAACGTACTTTTTAACCTTTTTCATAGCCATTTGACGCTTAAGTGGCGAAAGATAGTCAATAAACAGATTACCCGACAAATGATCTATTTCGTGCTGCATTACGATAGCCAGAAACTCATCACTTTCGATGGTAATTGGCTTACCTTCGCGATCTAAAGCAGATACAACAACTGAAGTAAAACGCTCTATGTCTGCATAGTAATCAGGAACTGATAAACAACCCTCTTGACCCAATGCTTTATCCGAGCCACTAATCACTTCTGGGTTAACTAAAATTAGCGGTTCATCTCGACTTTCTGAAAGGTCAATAATAACAACTGCCTCTTTACGACCAACTTGAGTCGACGCCAAACCGATACCATTGTCAGTCGCATACAGCGTTTCCAACATATCGTCTATTAATGTTTGTACCGCCGTAATATCTCGCACCTTTTCCGCTTTGACCTTAAGCCTTGGATCAGGTGCAGTCAAAATTTCTAAAACTGCCATATTATCCTTCTAATTCTTGGAAGCTCATTAGGCGAAGTTTCCCACCTGTGTTTAAGTAGTTTTGAAAGCAGATTACCTGAAACCCTATAGCCAACAAAATGCACACGCACTTTTTGCGATTCAAGAACCACAAAA
>NZ_JBNJOG010000067.1:0-718 GCF_050113695.1 Vibrio sp. TRT 17S01
TCGAAGCTGCTGCTAAAATCGCTAATAATATTGAGAGAACTATTGGTAACTTCATATTTCCTCCATCGTATAACGCCAAATTAAGGTGTGAACAACGCTTACACCTTAGCTAAAGCATTGTGCCATAAACACTGAACTCACTTGAAGTGAGAGCGCCGAGCGTTGTGAATCACTCTTAAATTTATTGTTATGTGTTTGAACTTAAAGGGACTTCCATTTCCACCAGCCCTTTGACTTCAGATGTTCTAACAAAGCCTTTGGACTCATACAGATTGATCGCTGGGTTCTCACTAAACACACGTAGAACTATCTTAGTGGATTGACGACTGAGTGCATGCCTTACAACTAGATCAAGGCACTTAGTCCCAACTCCATTACCTTGAAACTCCGGTAAAAGTTGAAAGTCTCTCAGAAAGGTCGTTTCGCCACTATAGCTAAAACGAAGAACACCTACACGAGTTTGGTCTAGGTGAATCTCGTAGTTTTCTAGTTCTTCCCAACTATTTAGAAACTGATTGTGATCCCAGATAATCCCACGACTTAGATAGTAGCTTGCCATATTTGTCTTGGTTAAAGACTCCGCGAATAAGGGATCACTACCGATTTTGAGCTGTACTTCCATGCCTTTCCCTCTGGCTACACATAACGCCCAATTAAGGGGTGAACAACGCCTCCACCCAAACCTAAAGCATTGTGCCATAAACACTAAAACTGAAGT
>NZ_JBNJOG010000068.1:0-712 GCF_050113695.1 Vibrio sp. TRT 17S01
AATCAGCCCGTGAGACCCTATCTCAATCGTTACCATGTCGTTTTCATCGCCAGCGTCGTGAAGTGCTCTTTTCTCGCTGGAACAGTGAGCTAAAAAGAATTGAAACTCGAATAGTTCCCTGGGAAAAAGTGTGTGCAATGGTAGGTCAAAGTAGTGGAGTAACAACTGGAGGCGTTATTTCCTCGGCTTCGCTGATTGTTGCTGTGAACGATGAAGAAAATTATGGCAATTTTTGGTCTGCGCTACAGATTGGTGCCGTAGATAAGTTTCATGCAGCTTCAATTTGGGAAATGATTCGTACTTTTATGGATGAAGGGGCCGACCACATTTGCGATCCATCACCTTTGACGCTTGAAGGTATTATTGAAGAACACTGCCAAGTAAACAATATCACTAAAGAAGAGTTCAGTGGTGCTACACGGTTGTGGTGGTATATCAACGGCACCATGTTAGGTATCTGGCGTACTAACTATGAAATGAGTAAAGTTAAGCAAAGAGCTGAAAACTTTACGGATATTGCGGCTTGGAGTGAAACATTGCCAGAGAGCGAATGGCAAAAGCCAAGTGCACAACTCAATTATGTAAATGATATGCTAGCACGTAATGAGTATGCCCAAGGGCATACTATTCTATCTATTGGGGATGCGTGCAGCCGTTATATGCAGCCTCAAAAAGCTAAATCGGCCTAGGTATTTAGGCCAACTTAAAAAGC
>NZ_JBNJOG010000069.1:0-698 GCF_050113695.1 Vibrio sp. TRT 17S01
TATAGACCTCACACCATTTGAGTCATACTCATAACAATAAATTTAAGCAGATTCGCAACGCTTGGCATTTTCGGTTTTAATCGGCTTAAGTGTTTACGGCACAATGGTTTAGCTCAGGTGGTGGCGTTGCTCACTACTTAATTTGGCGTTATATGCCAATACAGCTAGGAAGTAAAAATGAACTTTGTATATGAATTTCTATATGTGCTTTCATTGTCCAAACGTACTCAATTAGCATTGATTCTTGGCGTCGTTTTTCACTTCGTAATTTTATTGGTCGGTAAATACTACATCGCTGAAATTGAGTTCCAAGGGGTAATGAAACCTTTGGAAGATGCCATAGTTGGGAAGCTATTACATAGATATGACAAGGTAGCATTGTTTGCCTTAGTTTCGTTCTGGGTCTTGGCTCTTAAGTGCTATCGTAAAGATCGCAAAAGGCTATATAGCTTGTAGTTCTTGCTTTGGGTGCTCACTAAGGGGAACTCAGGCTTTGGGTTCAGGCATATAACAATCTGTTTAAGAGTGATTCGCAACGCGTGGCATTTTTGCTATGCGTTGCGTTTAATGGTTAAGGTGTTGTGCGGAAGCGTCGATATTGCGTTGCTCACACCTTAACAGGGCGTTAGGCGCAGTAAGAAATTTCTTGGTTTAAATCTCTAATTTCTCTTTAGCTATTTGTTCTAGTTTTTCGGCAA
>NZ_JBNJOG010000070.1:0-694 GCF_050113695.1 Vibrio sp. TRT 17S01
CTTTGAATCAGCTTTAGTGTTTACGGCACAATGGTTTAGGTAGTTGGTAGCGTTACTCACTACTTAATTTGGCGTTATGCGACCGGAAGGCAAATTATCTCATGTCTCTTTCTTGCTCTCTTTGACTACTCGTTTTTCGGTATCGGCAAATCAGCATTATAGGCTTAATTTCTTGAATCACTCAGGCCGTAAAACATGCCAAAATTCACGGGTTGCCTCATTGATTTTCCGAGCTGGTGCGTGGAAGTTTAGCCAGGATCAAAGTGTGGAAAGGGCAAGTTTATCGATAGTTCGCGTAAGCTGAATAATCGCAGCTTTGAGTTTCTCACAGCAAAAGCGCAGTCAGTCGCTGAAATTCACTATTCGTTACTTGTGGAAAATTCGCTGAATATAGTGACTTTGCTGTTTCTTGAATCACAAAAAGTGCTTGGTTTGTTTGTAGTTTTTCGTGTCTAAGGTAGTCTTCTTTTGGCCAAGCTGGCTTATGTGTAAAAATTCGCATAACAAGGCATTTAAGAGTGATTCGCAACGCTTGGCGGTTTTAGTTCAGGTTGGGTTCTGTGTTTACGGGCAACGGTTTAGGTTGGGTGTTTTAGCGTTGCTCACACCTTAATGCGGCGTTAGCCTATGTAAGGAGAATTTAATGTTGCGTAACATAAAATTAGTATTACTTCTTTTACTTGTTCCCAGAGAG
>NZ_JBNJOG010000071.1:0-680 GCF_050113695.1 Vibrio sp. TRT 17S01
TTAATTGGGCGTTATACCGCAGGAGAAAAATAAAACATGGAATTAGTTTCACCATCGTTAGAATTTGAATCCGAGTTTTCGGCTTTTTATCAAGACTTTGCAAGAAATGACGTAGATAATGCGGAATATTACAGTGATGGAGTCTCGGATTTCGCACGATATGTTCAGCAGCTACACGATGAAGCTCAGGGTTTGAATTTACCCGATGGCTATGTGCCATGTAATCACTTTTGGCTTGTCGACGATGATCGAAATATTTTGGGCGCTATTCGTATTCGTCATAACATCAACAACGCGTTTCTAGCTTTAGAGGCAGGTCATATTGGTTATGATGTAGCTCCTTCGCATCGCGGAATTGGTCTCGGTAAATCGATGCTCAAGTTAGCATTACCTAAAGCCAAAATGTTGGGCATTGCTGAAGCACTTATTACGGCCGATGAAGACAATATCGCATCACGCAAGATCATAGAATCAAATGGTGGCAAGTTTGATAAAGTGGTTATGGGTAAAGTTTTTCCAGAACCAGTGGCTAGGTATTGGGTAGCTTGCGAGTAGCGGTATAACAAACAATTTAAGAGTGATTCACCACGCTTGGCATTTTTGGTTTTGGGTTAGTTTAGTGTTTACGGTGTTCAATTTGAGTTGTGTGGTAGCGTGGTTCACACCTTAATTGGGCGTTA
>NZ_JBNJOG010000072.1:0-668 GCF_050113695.1 Vibrio sp. TRT 17S01
TCATAAAGACAAACATTGAGAACTTTACAATCAACAATAAATTGTTGATTTGTCAGCTTTCCAAATTGTTAAAGAGCTATGTTTTCCGAAGAAATACATTTTCTAAAGATTCTTAGACGGTCGAAAACTCCAACCACGTACGTTTTACTGAAGTGGTTTGGAAATCCTAATCCAAAAACATTTAGAGAATGGTGGGCGATACCGGGCTCGAACCAGTGACCCCCTGCTTGTAAGGCAGGTGCTCTCCCAACTGAGCTAATCGCCCATACTAGTTTTACTTCTTGATAGGAAGAAGTTTCACGAATGGTGGAGCTAAGCAGGATCGAACTGCTGACCTCCTGCGTGCAAGGCAGGCGCTCTCCCAGCTGAGCTATAGCCCCATATCGAGAAAATGGTGGGTCGTGCAGGATTCGAACCTGCGACCAATTGATTAAAAGTCAACTGCTCTACCAACTGAGCTAACGACCCAATGGTATCCCGTAGGGGAGTCGAACCCCTGTTACCGCCGTGAAAGGGCGGTGTCCTAGGCCTCTAGACGAACGGGACACTAAGTCGAACATCTTGGGGGATGTTCCATCTCTTAAACTACATAAACCATCAATCTGTGTGAACACTCATCGCAATAATCATCGTATAAGGAGGTGATCCAGCGCCAGGTTCCCCTAGCG
>NZ_JBNJOG010000073.1:0-664 GCF_050113695.1 Vibrio sp. TRT 17S01
TAACGCCCAATTAAGTTGTGAGCAACGCTGCCACCTGACTCAAACACTGTACCGAAATCACCAAACCTATTGAAACTAAAAGTGCCGAGCGTTGCGAATCAGCTTGAATTGTTTGTTATAAGACGGTTGATTTGGTTGATTTTTTTATGTGATTTAGTGCTCATTAAGACAACGCACACTCGGCATTTTGTTCATTAATAATTGGCGATGAAGTAGAATCAAATTTCTATCAATCGATAGGAACACGAAAACCCCGCTATCGCAGGGTAAACTTCAACAAAGAGGGCTTATGATAAAACCTGCTTATGCAGACTTAGTAGTAGATCTGCTCAAACTCCTGATTAAAGTAGTAGAGACGTTTCTGAAGTAACCTTCTCGAGACGTAACAAAGCTCAAGCATTGCAGTGCTTGGGCTTTTTTTTGTTCTACTGGGTAGTCACATCTAAGTTTCATCAATTCTTTGTTAAATCTTTATATTCGCTAACGCCGCATTAAGTGGTGAGCAACGCAACCACAACAACTCGATCATTGTGCCGTAAACACTAAATCTGAACTGTGACTATTAGAACAAAATGAACCAAAAATGCCAAGCGTTGCGAATCACTCTTAAACACTTTGTAAATAATATTGGCTTCGCTTCACAAAGCTGGAGTCTTATAACGCC
>NZ_JBNJOG010000074.1:0-609 GCF_050113695.1 Vibrio sp. TRT 17S01
GGCGTTAGGGCTCATAGGTAAAATTTGATGATCAAGAAAGCAACATGTGATGATTTTGAGATTGTAGGGCAATTTGTAAAGCTACTACTTTTGGAAATAGAGCCATCGTCATCAGAAGTAATAGACGGCATGAACTTTACCGCTATATCTCAAGAGTTGTTGGCTGAGAAAAAAGTCATAGCCTTTCTAGCTTACGATGACGTGAAGCCAGTAGGTGTTATTACTTTGTGTGAATTGGGAGCAATTTATGCAGGTGGCTTATTTGGCGAAGTCAATGAATTATATGTTTTGCCCGCGTATCGCTCTATGAAGTTTGGAAACCAATTAATTGAGTCGGCAGTTAAATATGGTAAAGGGGTTGGATGGTCAAAGTTGCAGCTAGGAACCCCAGACCAGGCCAGCTCTAAGCCAGTCATTAACTTTTATCGCAGTCATGGCTTTAAAGGTAATGGGTTGAGATTGGGACGCGCTTTATAATCAGAGCCCTAACAAGGCGTTTAAGGCGGACTCACAACGCTTTGCGCTCTTTGTTTAAGTTGAGTTTAGTGTTTAAGGTGCAATGGTTTAAGTTTGGTGGTTGCGTTGTTCACCACTTAACGCGGCGTTAGC
>NZ_JBNJOG010000075.1:0-586 GCF_050113695.1 Vibrio sp. TRT 17S01
GGCGTTATGTTTACTTGAAATTCAAAGGCTTAAAGGTCTTAGGTTCTAGTTCTTTGCCCCTCTGGCCATTCGTCCCTAGTAGACTCAGCAAATCCGCATTGTCGGTCTAGGTTCTTGAATCTCTCAGCCCGTAAAACATGCCAATGTTCGTGGGTTGCTTCATTGTCAGGTCGTGGCGATCGGCTTCTTGTTTCACTGGCTCTAAGTCGCTTTGAGGTTCTTAGTCAATTAGCATTTCAGTTTGGCAGTTGCCTCGGCAATTCAACATTGTTTTGCGCTTTGGTTGGAAAGATAGGGCGCTTGTTGTTTCTTAGTAGGGTTGCCTCATTGGGCAGGGAAGTGGAATCACTGGTTTCTTGTTGGTCGCCTTTGGCGGCCAAGTTGGTTTTGGCCTTGTGGCTTGTTTCAGAAAATTGGTCAGAAATGGCAGTTCTTTCTCAAGAAAATCATGTGTTTGTGGTAAAACATAACAATAAATTCAAGCAGATTCGTAACGCTCGGCATTTTTGCTTTGAATCGGCTTCAGTGTTTACGGCACAATGGTTTAGGTAGGTGGTAGCGTTACTCACTACTTAATTTGGCGTTA
>NZ_JBNJOG010000076.1:0-570 GCF_050113695.1 Vibrio sp. TRT 17S01
CGGGAGCAAACTTCATGATTATCGCATCTCACTGTTTTTATGTTCAGAGGTGTCGCACTTCGTACTTGAATCCAAGGCATATAACAAACTGTTTAAGAGTGATTCAGCACGCTTGGCATTTTCAGTATGCGGTGATTTCGGTGTTTAAGTGCAATGCGGAGGCATAGTCATTGCGTGCTTCACACCTTAATTGGGCGTTATGTGCAAGGAGGTAGCGTGATTAAAATGGTTGCTACTTGGTTTCATATGAACCAAAAAACTATAACTATATTTGCGGTTTTTCTAGTAATAGGCTTACTTTATTTTCCGCTTTCAAAGTTAGCAGATGGGGATGAACTTGTGACAGGCTTGGTTTCGGGTAGAGGATATGTATCAACACAGACTGGAAATGTTGGTTATGTTCGAGTGAGTCTTGTTAACTCCCATTCTCATCAATTAATTCGTATTGGTGAGCCTGAATTTATATTTCAAAAAGCAGGTGATTGCACATAATAAAGCATTTAAGAGTGACTCACAACGCTTGGCGATTTCAGTTTAAACTTGGCTTTAGTGTTTAAGGTGCAGTGGTTT
>NZ_JBNJOG010000077.1:0-549 GCF_050113695.1 Vibrio sp. TRT 17S01
GTTGGTTTCACCCGCTGGGATGGTGTAGCTGCCATCAGTGTTTGGATTCACCACAGTGCCATCAGCGGTGGTCACCAGCATGGCGCCAAAGTCGTCGCTGCTTGCTGAGCCAGTTTGGCTTGCAAGATTGACCGTCACATCGGTATCTGCCGCTTGTGACAAGCTCACAGTAAAGACTGCGTCATCGCCTTCGCTCACAGATACCGTCTCTGTGATTGAGATAGTTGGGCGATCGTCATTACCGCCGTTCTCACCACCATCAGTGATGGTCGCCGTGCCGGTATCACTGCCGACAGTGCCGTCGCCTGCGGTTGCAGTAACCGTAAAGTCTTCGTTACCTTCAAACACCGTATCGTTAGTCGTTGGAATGGTCACCGTTAGGTTCGTTTCACCCGCTGGGATGGTGTAGCTGCCATCTGTGTTTGGATTGACCACCGTGCCATCAGAGGTAGTCACTACCATGGTGCCAAAGTCGTCTGAATCTGCACTTCCAGTCTGGCTTGCCAAGTTGACCGTCACATCGGTATCCGCGGCTTGTGACAGGCTCAC
>NZ_JBNJOG010000078.1:0-533 GCF_050113695.1 Vibrio sp. TRT 17S01
GGTGGTAGCGTTACTCACTACTTAATTTGGCGTTATGCTCTAGGAGGTAATTTTGCTCGATTTATTCAAGAAAGTGGTTCTAATTAACCTCTCAGCGGCTCTTGTTGTAATAGCTCTAGCCCAGTTTGTTCCATTCTTTGCTACTACTCAGCTGGTCGACTTTCTTTTCTTTGTTGTCATCGTTATATGGGTTTTGGCGAAGCTAATGTGGGAAGGTGGAGTCCATAGTAAGACGACTCGGTTAGATGATCCTAGAACAGATAAAGTCTACAAAATGGTAGAAGGCCATGATTTCGAAAAAGACGAACGAGAACACTATCGAATGAACTACCAGACAGGCTTAGTTTTCTTCATAGCCGGTCTTCCAGCGTTTATTGCTTGTTTAGTCCTTCAATTCCTTTGAGTACGAGCATAACAATAAATTTAAGAGTGATTCACAACGTTCGGCGCTTTCACTTCAAGCCAGTTTAGTGTTTATGGCACAATCCTTTAGGTAGGGTGGCTAGCGTTGTTCACACCTTAATTTGGCGTTA
>NZ_JBNJOG010000079.1:0-530 GCF_050113695.1 Vibrio sp. TRT 17S01
CTAACGCCGCGTTAAGTGGTGAACAACGCTAACCACCAAACCTAAAACATTGTACCTTAAACACTAAACTTAACTTAAACTGAAATCGCCACGCGTTGTGAATCCGCCTTAAACGCCTTGTTAGCTTAAATTTCAACGACTTTTGCATACGGGCAAGCACTAACAAGTTCACTTTTAACGCCTTTCATTAAGTGCTCTGGAACCCAAAAGTCCAAAGCTCCATCGGATTTATTAAACAGGGTTACGCACGTCCCTCCAATCGGGTCTTTCACAAACTGAATACGTACAATATTGGAGGTACATATCGTGCTACCTTTTAAGCGAAGGAATCGCTCCACAGCCAGCTTACGGACCGTTATTTGATTACCTTCAATCTCGATAATTGCTTTGAGCTTTGAAGTTTTCAATTCGAACAAACCAAATAAGACTGGAAACACTAATATTGCGCATAAAACTAAAATGATTATTAAAACAATATCCAAAGTTTCGCGCTCCTTTAAGCTAACGCCGCGTTAAGTGGTGAACAACGC
>NZ_JBNJOG010000080.1:0-523 GCF_050113695.1 Vibrio sp. TRT 17S01
CTTAATTTGGCGTTAGGCATTACGAGGCTATTAACTGAGTTTCTGACCCTAAATAACTTTTCGCCGGTTTATTTGGTTGTTTAATTAATCCTTTTTGCTATTTATTGTTTGTTTAATTAATTGTTTTTATTGGATTTTATTCGATTTTTGTTGATTTTCTCATCATGGGTAACTATTGTCGGTTTATGGGTTCTATCTTGTTTGTGGGTATATATCATGGATCTAAAATTTGATTTCAAATGCAATAAATGTAAGCGAAGCCAAAAAATTAAAGCTAAGGACATGCATAAAAATAGTCGGCGTAAATGCCAGTTTTGTGGCACTCAGTTTTTATTTGAAGATAATGTAGGCAAGGAAGTTCAGCGAGCTATTGATAGCTTTAGGTTTCGTTGAGAGGCCATGCCTAACAATAAATTCAAGCAGATTCGTAACGCTCGGCATTTTTGCTTTGAATCCGCTTAAGTGTTTACGGCACAATGTTTTAAGAGGGTGGTAGCGTTACTCACTACTTAATTTGGCGTTA
>NZ_JBNJOG010000081.1:0-517 GCF_050113695.1 Vibrio sp. TRT 17S01
GGCGTTATGTTGTTGGAGGCTAACAATGAAATATTGGTTACTACTATTGGTATCAATTCTACATTCAGGTTTAAGTTTTTCGGGTGACGAAGTGAAGAGTAATCCAGTTTTATCCACTGACCTTCTATGGCAGAAGACAATTACCGAAGCTAAAGCGAGCATAGGATCCTTTCGCGAGCTATTGTCTAAACCTGAGCTTGCTTCTAGTTTTGCTCTTGTAAAAGTATACTTCCCAGAACAAGGTGCTTACTTATGGTTCATGGTGGTAGATGTAGATTCAAAGTCTTTCGTGGTTCAAGCTTTTGAAACACTACCTCAGTTAGATCATATTGTCGTCGGTGAAGCATACTCAGTTTCAGATGAAGATATCGTAGATTGGTCTCTGAATAACAGTGGTTCAATGTATGGTGGATTTTCAATGCGTTACATTAGAGACCAAAAAACAAAAGACGAACAAGACAAATATGACCAGTATGTAGGCGTAAAAGAATGGATGCCTCTGCCTTGAGTCCACAAC